>NZ_JANKBZ010000003.1:0-600000 GCF_024623785.1 Archangium lipolyticum | reverse complement strand
GTTGGCACGCTACAAGTCGCACCCCGAGTTCCTTCGGGCCAAGGGCTCGCTGCTCCTGATGATGGGGGAGCGCGAGAAGGCCATCGAAATCTACGAGCAGGTCGAAGCCATCGAGAGTGAGCCTGGCGTCCGCAAGAAGCTCGAAGAGCTCCAGCGCCAGCAGTAACAGGAGAAGCATCTCGTGCAGATCATCGGGTTTGTGTTGTTGGGCTTCATCATCTGGTACGGGTTCAAGGATCGCAGCGACGCGGTCATCTCCGCGTTCGACGCCCACGCGCTGGTGATGGTGCTGGTCGGGTCGTGCTCGGCGGTGCTGGTGAGCTCCAGCCACACCACCGCGTGGCGCACCATCCTGTGCCTGCGTGAGCTGATCCCCGGCCTGGCGCTGTTCAGTCGGACCACCCGGGCGATGGAGGCCGAGCGCGATCAGCTGTCCGCACTGTGGCGCGATGGCAAGCGCAGCCAGGCGGTCGATCTGGCCGCGAACAGCCGCTTCCCCGCGGTGAAGCAGATGCTGGAGTTGATCCTGAACCGGGCGACCGAAGCCTCCAGCAACAAGACCTTCACCGAGCTGCGGCATGAGGAGATCAGCCGGTGGCAGCCGGCGATCCACAACTGGGAGATGCTCTCCAAGCTGGGGCCGGCGTTCGGCATGGTCGGCACCATCACCGGCATGATCCAGCTCTTCCGCAACATGAGCTCGGAGAACCTCAACATCGGCGCGGCGATGTCGCTGGCACTGCTCGCGACCCTGTACGGCGTGGCGTTCGGCGCCGGCGTGGCCGGGCCGATCGGGCACTACCTCAACGGGTTGCTCGACGACCGCCTGGGGTTGATCGAGCGGTGCGAGAAGAGCGTCAACGAGATCGTCTCCCGTGGCGAGCGGTGAAGGTGAGCCATGCAAAGACGGAAAGCGGGGCATGAGGAGAGCTGGCTACTCAGCTATGCCGATCTGATCACCAACCTGCTGCTGTTCTTCGTGGTGCTGTTGACCGCGGCGAACTTCAGCAAGCTGAAGATGCAGCAGATCGCCCAGAGCATCTCCGGCAAGCAGAGCCCGGAGAGCCTGGAGTCGATCCGCAAGGAGATCGAGGCGCAGATCGCCGCCAAGAACCTGCAGGATCTCGTGACCACCACGGTGACCGACGCGGGGCTGGAGGTGTCCCTCAACTCCGGGCTCGTGTTCGACTCGGGGAAGGCGAAGATCCGGCCGGAGTTCGAGGAGACCGTGGCGTCGATGCTGAAGGAGCTCTCGCCGTACTCGTCGAAGTACAACTTCGCGGTCGAGGGGCACACCGACTCGACACCGATCGTGAGTGGTGGACTGTTCGCGAGCAACTGGGAGCTCTCCAGCGCGCGCGCCATCATGGTGCGGCAGCGGCTGGAGGAGGTCGGGATCGACCGCTCGCGCATCCGCGTCGAGGGCTACGCCGAGACGAAGCCGCTCCCCGAGCAACTGCTGAAGGGCCTGAGCGAAGACGAGCGCCTGGCCCGGCACCGCCGTGTCGTCGTGAGGATCTACTGATGAGACGTTTCGCCGTCCTCGTCGCCTGGGTCGCGTTGAGCGCCGTGGCGGAGGCCCAGACCCAACCCCCGACCGGCACCAGCCTCCCTGACGCGCCGGCGCCGGTGCCGCAGAGCCATGTCCCCGCGCCCGTCCTCCTGGAGCTGCGCACGCTCGAGAGTCAGTTCGATCTCGCGCTGGCACAGGACTGCGCCCCCGAGCGCTGCTTCTCCAAGGGCTGTGTCTACCGCGACCACGTCACCGTCGACATGCCGCGCACCAGCTCCCTGCCCGGGCTCGGCCAGACCGAAGGCCCCGGCAGCGTGCCGTCGCAGGAGTACCTGACGCAGGCTCAGTGCGAGTTCACCCACGAGAAGTCGGTCCCCACCCAGGACGTCCAGGCCCTGGTCCGGCGCCTCGAGCAGCGGCTGTCGAAGGGGTGGCTCAAGGTGAAGGTCGGCCGGCAGATCCTCCAGCCGATCTCTCCGGGACTGCGCGAGTCTCCGCCTCCGCCCGAGCCCCCGAAGCCGCCAGCGCCGGTGGTCGAGGAGAAGCCGGTGGAGCCGCCGGCGCCGACGACGTGGGAAGCGAACGTCGCGCTGCGGGAGCTCTGGGTCAGCCTGCTTCCGCACTTCTCGTGGATGATCGCGCTGGTCATGTTGACGATGGCGGCGCTGACCGTCATCTGGGCCCTGCGTCGCCTTGGGCGAGAGACGCTCGAGGAGAAGGCGCTGGCGGCGCAGCTCGCGGCGGGTTCGTTCGACAAGGCGGCGGAGGCCAAGACGCCCCCGGACGCCGAGGAGCCGTCTCCAGACGGGGCGGACCCGGCGCCTTCAGAAGGGGATGCGGAGACCGCGTTCGTCACGGCCCAGCAGCAGTTGTGGAACGACCGGATCGCCCAGGCCGAGCTGGCCAAGGGCGACAGCATGGTGGTGGAGCTGCTGCGCGACTGGCTGAAGGCCGGCGAGTTCGAGCTGCTGGCCAAGGCCATCTTCGTCTTCGGCGATCGGCTGTCCCTGGCCTTCACCTCGGACGGTGAGCTCGCCGTGCGCAAGGTGGAGTTCGCCGGGTATCTGAAGACGGTGGACGAGAAGGCGCTGCTCTCGGATGCGGAGTTCTTCCGCTTGCTGAACCAGCACGCCATCTCCTCCACGCTGATGGCCCAGGCGGACGCCGAGGTGTACCGCAGCCTCCGCGAGGAGTTCGGCTCCAACGGCGTGGCGAACCTGATCGACAGCCTGTCGCCACGTCATGGGGCGCTGCTGTTCGGGCACGTGCCCACCGATTGCCAGCAGGACGTGGCGCGGATCATGTCGCCCGAGCTGCGGGTGCGGATCGCCAACGAGCTGCTCGCGTCCAACCGCATCTCGAAGGAGGAGACGGTCCACCTGTTCGAGGTGCTCGACGCCGCGCGCGCGGGGAAGCCGCTTCCCCCGGCTCCTCCGGCCCAGGGCATCCTGGACCGGGGTCGCCAGTTCGACGCCGCCGGCGCGCTCTCGGTGCTGTTGCCGCTGATCGAGTCCTCCGCGCGCGGTGAGCTGTTCGCGCGCGCGCTGGGGCGCTCCGGCGGGACGCTGCCGCTCTGGTACCAGGACATCCTCTACGGCGACATGCTGCTCAAGCTGCCCGACGAGCTCCAGAGGGACCTGCTGCTCGACGTCGACGTCCGGGGGCTCGCCGGCTGGTCCTCGGTGCAGCAGCCAGCGTGGCAGGAGAGCTTCATCGCGCGGCTCGCGCCGACGATGCAGAACGCCATCCGCGCCAACATGTCGTTCGTCTCGCGCGAGGAGCAGCTCAGGGCCGCGCGGCGCGGCCAGAACGAGTTGATCTCGGCCGTGAAGAAGCAGGTCGCGCGAGGGAAGGTCTCCTTCGCGGAGATCATCGCCTAGGTGAGGTGGACGGGATGGACCGCGCGCGCCTGCTGCTCATCGGGATCATCGCCATCGCGGTCGCCGCCTGCGAGAAGGTGCCGATCGTCGACATCAACGCGGGCTTCGCGCTCGCGGACGTGGCCTGGTTCGAGGAGGAGGACACGCTCTTCGTCTTCTACCAGGCCAACGCCGAGCAGGGGCTGGGGCCCGAGAGCCAGATCGAGCTCACGGTCCGCACCGATCACTTCGAGCTGCCCTGGACGCCGCTGTCACAGCTCCGCACGGTTCACACCCACGTTCCGGTCGACTGCGGCCCCAAGAGCGTGTGCGGCAGCACCAGCCTGGCGCTTGGCGAGCCGCCGCGCGACGTGAGGTTGCGGCTGCGCTACCACCGTGACGGCGAGATGGCGCTGAACGCGCGCGTGGTCCTCAACGTCATCGGCAGGGGGCCGGCGCACACGAACCGGAGCCTGCTGGTGTACGGCGTGTTCGACGAGACCAACACGCACGTGCAATGGCGCGCCCGGCACCAGTTCCCGACGCTGCGGAACCACGACGTGCAGAAGTACGGACTGCGGCGCCACTTCTCCATCTCCGACCGGCGGCACGGCGCCATCGCCGCGAACTTCGGCCAGAACCCGTACGGCTACGGTTCGGTTCCGGGCTGTCCGGGAGCGCTGCCGCCGCTGGACTTCGGACCGGTGGAGACCACCGATCGGGCCGTGTTCGACGTGGGCACGCTTCCGCTGTCGGCGTCCGAGTCCCCGGTCGTCTGTGCGCGCTCGACCGTCACCGATGCACAGGGGGGCACCTTCGAGGCGGTGACGCTGGCGCGAAAGAACCCGCAGGTCCGCCCGGCCTTCCCGGTCCTGCGCAGCCCGATCACCGAGAACATCCCGGTCAAGTTCATGTTGAGCCCGTGCCGACGGACGATCTCCTCGCCGCATTACAAGATGCAGGAGCAGCGCCTCTTTCTCGAGGACGCTCCGGAGATCTGCATCGACGACTGGAACGTTCGCGGGTTCGCCGACGAGCTCGCCTCCCAGTTCCGCACGCGGATCGATCAGGTGCGGATGCAGGGGCGGGACATGGTCCTCGTGCTGGGTCTCCATCACGACGACACGACGGGCCGGTTGGGCACCGTGCTCGAGGAGGCGCTCCAGAAAGTGCTGCCCTTCGAGCGGGACAAGAGCTCGCCGCGAGTCACCGGTGCCTTCGTCTACGACAGCGTGGTGCACGTCGTCGGGCGCCCGGAGCTCCGGCGACTGGTGTTGTGGTGCCCACCCAACCACCCGGTCGACGACCTCGGCGAGGTCCCAGCGGACGCGTCGAGCAATTGCCCCGCGGTGTCGGAGATCCCCGACCTCCAGCTCGGGCCGTTCCGCTTCAATCAGATCCCGATCCTGACGACCCGTGCGCAGTACCTCCGGTTCATCGGGAAGTACTCGGAGGCCCAGGCGGGGAGGATGACCTCGATGTCGTTCCGGGCTCCCGAGCACACGCCGCTCTCCGACAACGTACCGATCGGAGAGTTCGGGACCGCGACCTTCTACAACAACGAGCTCATCACGGCGGAGCCGGGCGATGCGTTCTCCTATTGCCCGGAGGCGGACAAGAGGAGGATTGTGTTCCGCACTCCGAGCACGCCGGAGCCGGTAGGGCTCGAGCTGCTTCCCGAACTGCACCAGTCGGCCCCGCAGCCCGCGTATGCGCTCGGGCTGTTCTGGGACTTCCCGTTCCTGTTGAAGGCGAAATACGAGAGCTATCTCGCCGGAGCCGCGACGGCCTACTCGTTCTCCGTGCCGTTCGGAATTGTCAGCTCCCGCGAGGAGACCTGGGCAAGCCAGACGTGGACGACGGGCGAGTTCCCCGTGGGCGACATCCTGGCGCAATGCACGCGCTTCTGCGCTCACCCGACGTTCGATACGAGCGTCACCTACAACGTACAGGCGCTGTTCCGGGACGCCTACCGCATGCAGTGCTATCGCCCGATGTTCCCGCGGCCGGGTGACGGAGGCTTCCCGCATGATCCGTAGCCTCCTCGTCCTCTTCGTCCTCCTGTCGTTGCCGCGCGCCGTGCTGGCCGCGGAAGCGCAGGCCCCGGAACCGCCCCCCGCCGACCCCGAGAAGGTCGACGACGCGCTGGAGGGCTTCCGCACGCCGATCGACGCGCTCACCGAGCGGATGATCGGCGCGGCCTCGAAGTCGGTGCGTTTCGACTGGCGGAAGTCCACCCTCGGGTTCGGGCTGATCGGCAGCGAGCTCCTCGAGCGGAACAACTTCGGCAGCACCCGCCTTGGACTCATGGCGCGCAAGCCGTTCGGGAGCTTCGTGGGGGAGGTGGCCATTACCCGCGCGTTCACGTGGGGAACCGACAGCACCGAGAAGCTGGCGCTCACGCCGTACCGCCAACACGGCCGCCCCAGCCGCTTCGAGCTCGACATCAACGTCGGGTACCCGTTGGCGGAGGGCGTGGTGACCGCGCTGCCCGGTTTCTTCCCCGCGACCCAGCTGGTGTTCTCGGCCAACGCTGGCTTCCGCTATCTCTTCTACCCGGGGTCGATGGGCGGCATGAAGTTCCAGCAGGTCGCCACCTCGATCCTCGCGCCGCGCCTCACCGACCATGAGCTGGGGCAGCTCGAGTCCTCGCGGCCGGGTGGCATGCAGATCGACCCTGCCCGGTATGGCCTCCTCGCGGGGCTCTCCGTGGACGTGTACTTCGGGTCCGGAGGCTTCCTTTCGCCGCGGGCGATGATGGCGGTGCCGCTGTTGGGCGGCGTCACCGGAACGGGCCTGGGGCTCTGGTGGGAGCTCTCGCTCGGCTTGGGCTGGACACTCTGATGCGCTGGGTCGTCGCCATCGTCGCTGGCCTCTTGTCGAGCGCCGTGGCCGCGGAGGCGACGGCGTCCAAGCAGACCGTGGTCTTCTACAACGCGCGCCTCGCGCTCCGGGACCATCGTCCGGAGGACGTGCTCAAGCTGTGGCTGCTTCGCAACAGCCTTCTCCAGCAGGGCGAGCGCCCGCGAGAGGATCCTGAATTCCGCTCCGTGGTGTGGGCCGCGCTCGGGAGCCTCGGGCTGTGCCAGGACGGGTTCGAGGATGACGAGCGGGAGGGCGCGGGCCTTTGGCCGCTGGGGCTGCACAACATGATCGTCCACGGGCTCAGCAGAGGCCCGCCGCCCTCGACGCCCGCTCCGTGGGACGTCTTCGAGGTCGGGCGCCAGCAGCGGTTCATCTCGCTGCAGGACGTGCTCTCGGCGGAGGAGCTGCGTTCCGTGACCTTCTTCCGTACCAACTGCCTGCTGCCGGCCACCACGGCGCTGCGGTTCGGACGGACCCCGTTCCTCGACCTCAAGGATCGACTGAACGCGGGCTGGCTCCTGCGCGATCTGCTGGTGAAGTCGCGCGCCACCCTGGTGCGGGAGAAGGTCCGGAACCTGTCGGTGGTGGAGGCGCGCATCTTCGATCTCGATCTGGTGATCGCGGACCTGGAGGCGCGCAAGGCGCGTCGCGACGCTCGGAATATCGCGCAGCAGGCCCGGGGGGTCGGCGTCTCCGCGGCCGGCGCGGCGGAGCTCCGGCGCAAGCTGGAGACCTTCCCCGAGGACTCGCCGCAGGCGGCGTTCCTTCGACGAAGCCTGACCTGGACCCCTCAGGAGTGGCTGGCGCTGAACCGGGAGCGGCGGCTGTTCCTGTTCGCTCGGGCGCAGCCGCTGTCGAAGGAGCCGGACGCGCTCCAGAAGCTCATGCTCGGGATCATCGACGAGCTGATCCGCCGCAAGGACGGGAAGGAGCTCGAGGCCTGGATCGGTTTCATGGGAGCGAGCGACTCGACGGAGCTGCGCGGCGCGCTGACCTCGGGCGAACGTGGCAAGCGCCTCCTCGAGCTCGATGAGAGCACCGGGTTCCGCGAGCGATCCGTCGTCGCGCTGCACCGGGGCGTGGGCTTCCTGGAAGTGGGAGAGCTGCAGGAGTCCCTGCGCTCCTTCGCGTACGCCATGCAGCAGGCCGAGACCTCGCGCGAGGCGGCCGTCACCCTGGGGCTCGCACGGCGATGGCTGTCATACGTGCTCTCCCGCTACGAGACCAACGACGAGGTCGTCGCCACGCTGAAGGCGCTGGTTCCGCGGCAGGAGTACAACCAGGTCATCGAGGATCTGGTCTGGCGCGCCGCGCTGCGCGCCGACGAGCGTTCCTTCGAGCGGATTACCCGGACCGCCCGGCGCGGTGGCTCCTTCGATGCGACGCTCGAGCGGCTCCGGCCGCTGTCGCAGGGAAAGCCGGGAGAGATGGCGACGCGGCTGCGCGACGCGCTCCCCGAGGAGCCCTCGTCGGTGCTGAGGTTCGTGCGACAGCTCCTCGAGAACATCGAAGCGGAGGATGCGGACGTCCGCCGGGCCAACGTTCCGACGCTCAAGCACGTGCTCGTGGTGCTCCGGCCCCTGACCGTCGAATCCACAACGGTGAAGTCGCAGAGCCGGACGGCCGAAGAGCTCATGGAGCGGACCCAGTCGATCCTCGACGGCCTGAGCCACCTCGATGACTCGGTGAGCGGGAACGCGCGGGCGCTGTCACCCACGCGCTCGACCTTTGCCGGGAGCATCCGCCTCGCGCCGGCCGATCCGCTGCCATGGCCCTTCAGGCCGCCCGAGCCCGAGGCGCCATCCGTATTCACGCCGATCGTGCTCGAGCCGGTGGAGTGGCGGGACGCGAAGGGCGCACTCGTTTTCGGGTGGAGGCTCACCGAATGACCCCCAGGGAGCTTCGGCAAGAGCTGCGCCGGCGCAAGAAGGAACTGCGCCGCTCGGCGGAGCTCATGAGGCGGGCGGCACGCGAGCGGGTGGAGCAGGTCCCATCCGTTCGACGCGAGAAGAGGCGGAGACGTATTCGTCGAGCGGTGACGATCGCCGCGCTGCTGCTCCTGGCGATGTTGGTGCGCTGTGAGTGCGCGCCGTCGCCGTCCGCGCCGCCACCGGAGCCGGTGGTGAACCCCGCGCCGGAGGTGAAGCCGAAGAAGCCCGCGCCGCCCGCGAGCAAGCCGAAGGCCTTCAGCGATCGGATGGAGCGTCAGCGGCGGGGGAGCTACCAGAACGAGGCGCAGATCTCGCCGAGCTGGCTGGACGACTTCCGCCTTCAGGTCGCGGCGCGCAGCCCGCGCCTGGCCCAGTGCTTCAGTGGGACCGATCGACCCGGCGCCTTGCGCTGGACGGCCGCGGTGAACGCCGCGAGCGGCTCCGTCTCCGACCATGCGCTCGAGCTCGTGGGAACGGGCGGCGATCTGAGCGGGAAGCAACGCGACTGCGTCCTGGGCGTCCTCTCCAGCCCGGGCTACCGGCTGAAGCCCGAGCAGAAGCAGGACCTGCCTGGCCGGGTCAGCATCGTCATCGAGTTCTGACGAGGGGCTCGAACCGCGCCGCCGGCTCCGTGCGTGGAGCCGGCGGTATGTATTACTTGGACAGACGTCTGCCTAGTGGCAGAGCCCGTCCCAGCGCACGTAGCCGAAGGTTCCGCCCTGGGTCGTGTACCCGCTTACCCAGTAATAACCATTGGCCGGGAAGGGGTCGCTGGTCGTATCGAAGTTGTTGCCGCTGCCGCTGTGCAGCGTGGTCAGGAGCGTGTAGTGGGTCCCCGGCCCCGCGTAAACGCCGAGCGCGGGCCAGCACACCGAACGGACAACCGCCGCCTTGCTGACGCCGAGCTGCTCCGCGGACTCCTCGCCACCCACCTGCTCGGGCCCGCCACATCCCGTGGTGAGCAGCATCGACATTCCCACCGCACCACAAAGCATCCGCACGTTCATCATGAGGGTGTCTCCTCTTGGGGTTGGACGGCTGGACGCTAATAAGCAGGAAACGGCTCAAACGCAAACATGCTTGAATATACGGTATTCGGGTGGCTGCGCTGTAATGTGTATCGGTTTCAATGTCTCGGGAGTGTGAAGTCGAATCGCAACGATTGATAAATTGAGTTGAGATGTGTTTTAAATCCAACGAGGGAGGACAGGATGCGTGCGATCAGGCTGAGGAAACCTGGCGGGCTCGAGCGGTTGGAGCTCGGAACGGCGGAGCTACCGCCAGTGGGCAAAGGCGAGATCAGGGTGCGGCTGCACGCCAGCTCACTCAACTACCACGACTACTTCGTCGTGACTGGCAGGGGTCCGACGCCCGACGGCCGCATTCCGATGTCAGACGGTGCCGGCGAGGTAGTCGAGGTGGGGGAGGGGGTCACCGGGTTCGCGCCCGGCGACCGCGTCGTCAGCACCTTCTTCCCGCGCTGGCTGGGCGGTGAGCCGACGCTCGAAAGTCTGTCCTCGGTGCCTGGCGACGCGGACGACGGCTATGCGCGCGAGGAGGTGGTGGCGCCCGCGACCGCCTTCACCCGCGCGCCAGCCGGCTACAGCCACGCCGAGGCCGCGACGCTCACCTGCGCCGGGCTCACCGCCTGGCGCGCACTGTTCGTGGAAGCAACGCTCATGCCCGGTGAGACAGTGCTCGTCCAAGGCACGGGCGGTGTGTCGATCTTCGCGCTGCAGTTCGCCAAGGCCGCTGGCGCGCGCGTCATCGCCACCTCGTCCTCCGACGAGAAGCTCGAGCGGCTGACCGCACTGGGTGCGGACCATGTCATCAACTACAAGCGAGACGAAGCCTGGGGTGCCACCGCGAGGCGGCTGACCGGCGGGCGCGGAGTCGATCATGTCGTCGAGATTGGCGGCGCCGGTACGCTCACGCAGTCGATCGCGGCCTGCCGCCTGCGGGGCCACATCGGGCTCATCGGCGTGTTGGCGGGCTTTGTCGGCGAGGTGCCGACGGCCGCCATCATGTCGGGCAACGTGCGGATCAGCGGACTGACCGTTGGCTCTCGCGAGCATCAGCTCGCGATGATCCGCGCCATCGAGGCGAACGGCATCAAACCGGTGATTGACTCGAGCTTCCCGCTCGAAGGCATCGCCGACGCCTTCCGCCGCCAGGAGTCGGGTCGCCACTTCGGCAAGATCTGCCTCGAGTGGTGAACGGACCCCTTCTCTCGCCGCCGCTCACTGCTTCGGAGCGATGGACACCTCGAGGCCGTCGCGCCAGACCTTGTGATTGTCCGCGTAGTACAGGTACGCGCGGCTCGCCGGACCCGTGTAGGTGCCCGGCACCGCCGCGATCAGCGACAAGGGCACCTCCAGCTTCTTGCGCGGCTCCATGCCCCGCCAGTAGAGGACGACGTCGCGGCCGATCACCTCGTAGGCATCCACCGTGTGCTTCTTCACCAGCTCCTTGAGCTGGTCATGCCGGACCTCGAGACCGCCCGGCACACCGAAGATCGCCACCGTGGTGGACAGCTTCTGGTCGCTCCGGTTCGTCACCCGGACGCGTGCCTCGGTCGGCTCGCCCTCGGTCAGGGCCGTCTTCGCCAGCGCCACTTCCAGGTCCACCCGGGTGTCTGGCGAGCTGGCCGGCACGAGGGCGTTGTAGGTGACCTCGATCGAGTAGGGCAGCTCCGAGCCGCCTTCCATCCGCAGCTCGATCTTCCGCTCGCCCACCGTGAGCAGCTCGGACACGTCCGGAAGCTTGAGCGCCTCCTGCGCCCCGCCATCGAACTTCACGGCGCCGCCCACGGGCCGGCCGTCGACGTAGACGCGGACCGAGCCTGGAGCCCGCTTCGCCGAGCGCGCCTGATCGTAGGCGACGATGGCTCGCAGCGCGAGCACCGTGCTCTGGGTCGAGCCGTAGCGGCCTCCCTCGCACGAGTCCGCCAGGAACCGCATCGAGCGCTCCACGTTCACCAGGTGGGAGGGCTCCCTCAGCCAGGCCAGCACCGCCAGCGCGGTGGTCTCGATCTGGAGCGTCCCGCCCGAGCTGCCGACGATCGACTGCGTGCCTCCCTCCACCACCCCTGTCTTCCCCTGCTTCGCGGCGAGCCGCTCCATGAGCTTGCGGGCCTCGGCCCCGTCCCCCGCGAGCGCCATCACGTTCGCGGCGAGTGCGAGCACGTAGCTGTTCTGGCTCTCGAGGGCGGCCGCCTTCAGCGCGCCCACCTCCTTGGACAGCTCACGGGCCTGCTCCGCCGGCTTGTCCGTGCTCTCCAGCAGGGCCCAGAGAATGTAGGCATTGGACGTGTCGGAGTCCTCGACCCAGGTGTGGAGCGCGCGCCGCTTCCGCTCGAAGCCTCCCTTTCCATCGCGCTGCTTGAGCAGCCAGGCCCGCGTGCGCTCGAGCATGGCGGCGTCCACGTCCCGCACCTGCTTCATGTCGCTGAAGTGCATCAACCCGAACGCCGTGAGGGCTTCGTGGCCCGGATTCTCACCGAACCACTCGTAGCCCTTCTCCGGGCACTCGAAGCCCACCAGCCGCTTGTAGCCCGTCTCCAGCTTCTCGCGCGCCGACGCCACCAGCTCGGGGCTCACTCCGCTGTGCGTCTGGAAGTACTGCTGCGCCATCGTCATCGGGTAGGTGGTCGAGCTCGTCTGTTCGAAGCAGCCGGAGGGCTCCTGGATGAGCCGGGCCAGCGACTCGGTCATGTTGGCCAGGGGCGAGGGGTACACCGCGATGGAGGTCTTCACGCTGCCGCGCACATGGTTGGCGGGCAGCGTCACCGGGTGCACCACCGGCTGCCGTGACGACAGCAGCCCGCCGAACGAGGCACGGAGGGGGAAGCCATTGGGCTTGATGCTCAGCGTGCGCTTCACCGTATCCACGTAGCTGCCCGCGGTCGCCGTGAGCGTCACGTCCACGGGTCTGGACTGGGAACCGACCTTCAGCTCCAGGATGCGCCGGGCCCGCTCGTTCGCGGCCAGGTTCATCCCGCTGAGGGAGGACGCCTTCACGTCACCGCTCAGGCCCACCTTCACCGCCGCTCCCTGGAGCGTCGTGGACGTGCCATTCACCAGCGCCAGCGGCAGTTGGATCACATCCCCGGACGTCACCTCGAGCGGCAGCTTGGGCTCGACATAGAAGGGCTGCACCGACTCGAGCGTGGCCACCGCCGAGCCGAGCGCGCCGTCATCCCCCACGGCCCCCGCGAACGCCTTGAAGCTGGTGACCGAGTCGTTCAGGCCAAACGAGACGCGGACCTCCCCCGTCTTCGGGTCGGTGCGCACGCCCACGTTCCAGAAGAGCGTCTCCGTGAAGTCCACGCGGTCCCCCGGCTTGCGCCCGGGCCGCACCGTGTGGGCGTACTCGCGGAAATAGACCACGGGCTCCACCTCCACCCCCGCCATCATCTTGTCCGCCAGTGGCCTCCGCGCGGCGATGCCCGGTTGCCGTGGGGCCTCCTTCTTGGCCCTGCGCTCCGCCTCCGCCATGCCCCTGGGCGCCACGGGCTTCTTGGCGGATGGGACTGGGGGGGCGGCGGGCGGCGCGGCCTGGGGGACCGGCACCTCCTGGGGGACATGCGCGGCCTGGGGAACCAGCGCCCCCGCGGAGGCGGGGACCCCGTCGAACCGCTCGTCCAGGAGCTGGATCCGCACGGCGAGCGCGCGCCGGGCGGGATCGCCATGCTGGGCCACGAACCGCTCGGTGTCCGCCAATGCGAACCGCCGCCAGCCCTGGGTGCCCAGCAACAGGTCCACCGCCAGCTTCGCCTTGGGGTTCTTCTCGTCGAAGTAGACCTGGGCGTCGGCCAGCTCCTTCACCTCGGGCTCGAGCAGCACCATCACCGGCAACTGGGGCGCCTGATCCCGCTTCTCGATGAGCTCCAGCACCGCGTCGTCCGTCACGGTGAGCATCACCAGCGCCGAGACCGGTTTGCCTCCGCGCGTCGTCCGGGCGGTGAGCTCCACCTGGTCGCCCGGCACATAGCGCGGCTTGTTCGCCTTCAGCTCGATGGACAGAGTCTTCGCGGGCTGGCGGAACACCAGCCGCTCCGCGAGCGGACGGCCGTCGGCGTCCCACACGGTGGCGATGAGCACTCCGTCCGCGTCCTTCGGGTCGAGGATGACCTTCTCGTTCGGGTCCACCCGCGACGAGTCGAGCTCCACCTCACGTTGGCTCAGGGTCAGCTTCGCCTGCTTCACCCCCGACAGCCCCACGGTGAGCACCACGGGCTGTCCGGCGGGGATGACGTCCTCGCTCGCGCGGAGGACCGCGCCCCGGGCCTTCACCTCGGGCAGTGGGAAGGGCTTGCGGATGCCCGAGGGCTCGTCGATGCGCAGCGCGTACTTCACACCGGCCTTCGGGGTCAGCTCGAAGCGGCCCCGGCCCTCGTGCTCCGAGCGCACCGGTGCCACCACCTGGCCCGTGGACAGATCGATCACCGCGCCGGACAGGTCCGCGGGCTTCTGCTCGGGCGTCAGCGCCTGGAAATAGACGCGCGAGGGCAGTCCCGCCACCAGGTCGCCGCCCTCCGGATACAGGGTGAGATCGAGGGTCTGCAGCAGGATGGGGATCGTCTTGGCCGCCGTCTCGACCACCCCACCGTCCTCGATGGCGAAGGCGAGAGAGCCCTCGCCCCGCTCGATCCGGGTGGGCAGCTTGAAGCTGACGGTGCACAACCCCCGCGCGTCGACCACGCCCGTCACCTGCGCCGCGGTGACACCATCCACGAGCGCGGTGGCGGTGACCCGGGCGCCCGAGGGAACACCGCCCTCGGCACGCTTCACGTCGAGCGTGGCGGTGACCGTGTCCCCCGGTCCGTAACCATCGCGGAGGAACTCGATCTGCGACTTGAGCCGGGGAGCGCGGTAGGCACGCACGTCGAACTTGCGCTCGGCGGGGGCATCACCCGTCCAGGACGAGGAGACGCGGAGCGTGTACTCGCCCCCGGGCATGTCCTGCGGAATGGTCCACGAGTAGCCCCAGACCGAGTGCTGGCTCACCACGCTCGCGGAGGTGACGACGTCTCCCTTGGGACCCCGGATCTCCACGGTGGCCCCCACCGCGTTCGCCAGGGGGGTATGGCCGCGGGCGTCGAGCAAGAGGCCTCTTGCCATCACCTGCTCACCGGGCCGGTAGAGGGGCTTGTCGGTGCTGATGAAGGTCAGAGAGCGGCCGGGCCCGCCGAGTGAGGCCGTGTCCGCCCGGGCAGCCAGTACCTGCTGATGGAGGGGCAGGGGAAGGACGAGGCCAACGGTGGCGAGCGCGAGGAGGACGCGCGGGACGACGTGTTCGAGCATGAAATTCCCTGGGACAGAGAATAGGTGCTTGAGAACGGATGGGTGTATCGAAAGGTCTGCCTGGATATTCTTCCTGATTTACGGGCGACTGCCGCCGTGCCCTGGAGTCTTCCCCATTCGCTTGGGTAGCTTGGGTGCCGCTCCGCACCAACGCGGGCCCCCAACAAACAGGTCTACTCCATGGAATTCAGACTACTCGGCGCTTCGGGCTTCAAGGTTCCCGTCCTCAGTCTCGGCACGGGGACATTCGGAGGCAGCAACGAGTTCTTCAAGGGCTTTGGCAGCAGCGACGTGAAGGAGGCCACCCGGCTCGTCGACATCTCCCTCGACTCCGGGCTGAACATGTTCGACTCGGCCGACGTGTACTCGGGCGGAATGGCCGAGGAGATCCTCGGCCAGGCGATCAAGGGCCGCCGTGAGCGGGTGATCATCTCCACCAAGGCCACCCTCCGCGCGGGCCCCGGTCCCAACGACGTGGGCTCGTCGCGCTACCACCTGAACCGCGCGGTCGAGGGAAGCCTGCGCCGCCTGGGCACCGACTACATCGATCTCTTCCAACTCCACGGCTTCGATCCCATCACCCCCGTCGAGGAGACACTCAACACGCTCGACGACCTCGTGCGCGCCGGGAAGATCCGCTACATCGGCTGCTCGAACTTCCCGGGCTGGCACCTCATGAAGTCGCTGGCCGTGTCGGAGCACCACAACCTCGCGCGCTACGTGGCCCACCAGGCGTACTACTCGCTCGTCGGGCGCGACTACGAGTGGGAGCTGATGCCTCTGGGGCTCGACCAGAAGGTCAGCGCGATCGCCTGGAGCCCGCTGGGTTGGGGCCGGTTGACGGGCAGGATCCGCCGCGGCCAGCCCCTACCCGAGGGCACCCGGCTCCAGAACTCCCAGACGGCCGCGGGCGGCCCCCAGATCCCCGAGGAGTACCTCTACCGGGTCGTGGATGCGCTCGACGAGGTGGCGGCGGAGACCGGCAAGACGGTGCCGCAGGTGGCCATCAACTGGCTGCTGCAGCGGCCGACGGTCGCCAACGTCATCATCGGCGCACGCAACGAGGAGCAACTGCGCCAGAACCTGGGCGCGATCGGCTGGAATCTCACCCCGAAGCAGGTGGCGAAGCTCGACGCGGCGAGCACCACGCCCCCCGCCTACCCCTACTGGCACCATCAGCGGTTCAGCGAGAACAATACCTTCCTGAATTCTTGAAGCGGGTCAGGCCCTTCTCATCTTCACCACCGGCCCCCCTTCGCCGGGGGTCCATGGAGACTGTCGGAGTGGTGGTCTAGCGTCGCTCCTCCCTACAAGGAGGATGATCTGCAGACGTACGACCTGTTCGCCCCTACCACGACTTCCGAGCGCAATGCCATGTTCGCCAAGATGCGGAGCGAGCCTGGGCTCTGCCGCGTCGAGCCCTTTGGCGCCTATGCGGCGTCTCGCTACGAGGACGTCCTCGCCGTCCAGAAGGACGCACAGCGCTTCTCCTCCGAGGCCCTCGCGGTGACCTCCGAGCCGTCCTGGCTCGGGAGCAACCCGGTTGCCCACTCGCTGCTGTCGCAGGATCCACCCCGCCATACCCAGCTGCGCGCGTTGGTGAGCCGCGCCTTCGGCCCCACGGGGCTGGCCCGGCTGGAGGCGGTGGTTCGCCGGGAGGCCGAGTCGCTCGCCGAGGCCGCCGTCCGCCAGCGCGAGGTGGATCTCGTGGACGCCTTCTCCTTCCTCCTGCCCCGCAACGTCATCGGCTACATGCTCGGTCTGGAGCCGAGCACCTTCTCGGAGTTCAAGCGGTGGTCGGTCTCCATGGGCCTCATCTCCTCCGCGGCCCCCGAGCATTACGAGGGCATCCGCTCCACGGTGAGGGAGATGAAGGAGTACCTGGGGGCCGTCATCGCCGAGCGCCGGCGCAAGCCAGGGGAGGACATGGTGAGCGATCTCGTCCGCGCGGAGGTGGAGGGACGGAAGCTCACCGATGACGAGATCCTGTCCTTCCTCTTCCTGCTGCTGCCCGCGGGAATGGAGACGACGACGCAGCTCATCGGCAACGCGGCCATCCTCCTCGCCCGCTTCCCGGAGCAGCTCGAGCGGGCGCGGGCGGACAAGGCGCACATCCCTCGTTTCCTCGAGGAGGTGCTGCGGTACGAGTCTCCCGTCCAGCTCACCTTCCGCATGAACCTGTCGGACGTGGAGCTGGCTGGCACGAAGATACCGGCGGGGAACCTGGTGCTGGGCCTCATCGTATCCGCCAACCGCGACGAGCGGGTGTTCGAGCAGCCGGAGCAGTTCCTCCCCGGCCGCGAGAAGGGCACCCAGCACCTCACCTTCGGGCAGGGCGGCCACTTCTGCCTGGGCGCGCAGCTGGCCCGGATGGAGGCGCGGCTCGCGCTGGAGGCGCTCGTTTCGAGGATCCGCGAGCTGAAGCTCCGCTCGCCAGAGGTTGAATGGCTCCCCGGCTACGCCATTCACGGGCCGCGGGTGCTGCCGGTGGAGCTCATCCCGGCCTGACCCGGCTACACTCCGCCCATGGCCAACGAACTTCGTGACTACTTGAGCCGGCAGTTCGAAACGGCGTGGGCGCTCACCAGCTACCACTTCAACGGACTCACCACCGAGGAGTGTTTGTGGCGTCCCGCCCAGAAGGGATTGCACGTGCATCGAATCCCCGATGGGCGGTGGCGCGCCGATTGGCCGGATCGCGAGGACTACGACATCGGCCCGTCGAGTATCGCGTGGCTGACGTGGCACCTCGGCTTCTGGTGGTCCATGGTGCTCGATCACTCATCCGGCGACGGGACGCTCTCCCGCGAGAGCGTTCCGTGGCCTGGCACCGCCGACGGCGTACGCGAGTGGATCGGCCAGCTCCAGACTCAGTGGCGAGCCGTGCTCGAGCAGGTCACCGACGATGACCTGCGATCGGCACAGCGGACGCGATGGCCCTTGCAGGACCGTCCGTTCGGCGATGTCGTCGCGTGGGTCAATATCGAGCTCACGAAGAACGCCGCCGAGATCGGCTACGCACGCTTCCTCTACGCCGTCCGCGCCTCGGGCAACTCGTCTACAGTGAGCGCGTGACGCACCCCTCCGAACAGAGTCCTCCCGCTGGAGCCCGCGCCCGGCTACATGAGGTCATCTTCGAGTCGCACACCCCGGCGGGGAAGGCGTTCGACGTGGCCCTGCTGTGTGCCATCCTCCTCAGCGTCCTGGCGGTGATGTTGGAGAGCGTGGCGCCCATCCGCGAGCGGTACGGGGAGGCCATCCGCTTCGTGGAGTGGGTCTTCACCATCCTCTTCACCGTGGAGTACGGGCTGCGGCTCCTGTCCGTGAGGCGCCCGCTGCTCTACGTGTCCAGCTTCTTCGGTCTGGTGGATCTGCTGGCCATCCTGCCCACCTACCTGAGCCTGCTGCTGCCCGGGGCCCAGTCGCTGCTGGTGGTCCGCGTGCTCCGCCTGTTGCGCGTCTTCCGCGTGCTCAAGCTGGTGAGCTTCCTCGGGCAGGCGGAGGTGCTCCTCACCGCCCTGCGCGCGAGCCGTCCGAAGATCACCGTCTTCCTCGGCGCGGTGCTGAGCACGGTCGTCATCATGGGCTCGGTGATGTACATGGTGGAGGGCGAGAAGAACGGCTTCGACAGCATCCCGCGCGGGATGTACTGGGCCATCGTCACCATGACGACGGTGGGTTTCGGCGACATCACTCCCAAGACCGTCCCCGGGCAATTCATCGCGTCGGTGCTGATGATCCTGGGCTACGGAGTCCTCGCGGTCCCCACGGGCATCGTGTCGGTGGAGCTCGCGGCGGCCAGCCGGAAGGGCCTCAACCCCGAGGCCTGTCCCGGTTGTGGCGCCGAGGGCCATGACGTGGACGCGGTGCACTGCAAGTACTGCGGCACCCGCCTCTGACGGATCATGGGTGGTCCGCGGCGAGGCGTCCCGCCTCGCGGAGGTGACTCCTTTTAGTCTTGGAAAACTGCTATAGCGGCTTTTCCAAAGACAAGGAGCCCCGCATGGTCCCACCCGTCCGTACCTGGCCCCCTCCGCGCTCGCTGTCGCGCTTCCTCGTGCCCCTGCTCGGGCTCGTCCTGTCCGCGACGGAGGCCGCCGCGGCGACGCGGCCCTCGCTGGTGAATACGCGCATCTCGACGCCCTTCGGCTCCAACGGCCACGCCTCGACCATTGATGGCCGGATCTTCATCGGCAACGTGGGGGAGGATCACGCGACGACGACCACCACCTGGAGGGCCCGGGTGTTCCGGCCCGAGGCGGTGACCTACGACGCCGAGGGGAAGCCGGGCTTCTCGAGCGCCTTCTCCCCCGGAAAGACCCTCCAGGTGAAGAACGGGGAGAACGCGCTGACCTTCTGCTTCACGAACCCGGCGCAGCCCTACACGCTCAGCAGCGGCGTCGCCGTCTACCAGCCCTTCATCTTCGACTCGATGATGTTCAACGGCCCGAACCGCTTCCGCCGCCGCACCGCGGATGTCCGGGTCAGCCAGCCCTTCACCGCCCAGGCGGAGATCGCCTCGTTCTCCACGGGGACGCTGGAAGAGCTGAAGACCGTCTCGGGTGCCCCCATCATGGGCATCGAGCCGACGATGACCTCCGACGGGCGGCTGTTCCTCTTCCAGGGCGGCCCCCGCAACGACGGCGCCATCGATCACCTGATGTACAGCTACAACCCCACCCCCTGCGCCGCCACGGGTTGGAGCGATCCCCGGCCCCTGTCCATGATGTTCAACGACCCCAACCCGGGCCTCAAGCGCTACCCGATGGCCTGGCAGCGGATGAAGGCGGCCACGGGCGAGGACTTCGGTGACACCGTGGCGGGCGGCAACCTGATCCGTGCCGCCTATCCCTGGGTGGACCACGAGGGCCGCAACGTCCTCTATGCCGCCGTCGGCTTCACCGGGGCCGCGGGCGGGCGTCGCGAGGCGATGAGCCTGATTGGCGCGGACACGGGGTGGATCGCCCATCACATCGACGGGAGCATCAACACCGACCGGCAGGACATCGCGCACCTCTTCTACTCGGGCCCCATGTGGAACTTCGAGCAGGAGCGCGCTCCCGCCCAGAACTTCCCGCCGGGCTCGAGCAACGAGACCCGCTTCCTCCCCGTCACCAAGACGCACGACGTGCTCGCGCTCTTCGGCAGCAACACGGCGGACTACAACGAGGTCGACCTGGGCGAGCTGCTCAATCCCTACCAGCTGCTCTTCCTGCCCATGAATGAGATGGTCACCCGGGGAGGAACGTATGACCTGACGCGCACGCCCGATGGCTCGGGCCGCTTCTACACGGGCTCGCTCGTGGGCGCGGCGCAGATCTCCGAGAAGAACGACGTGACGCAGCCGCCCTCGGGCTCCTTGTGGGAGCCGCACGGCAAGGGCAAGGCCCTGGTGCTCGCCGGCGGAGGCGCCGCCACCGTGAACCTGACCGACCCCTCCAGCACCGTTCCCGGTGTCGGGGCGCTCGTGCGGGGCTTCACCGTGCAACTCGCCATCCGCCCGGACGCCGCCATCAACCAGGGTTGCACGGGCAATCCCTACCGCTACCTCCTGGCGAAGCCCGGCGGTCTGGACCTCATCTACGAGGCGAACGGCGCGGTGCACATGTCGTTCGTGATCAACGGGCAGCGCGTCCGCCTGGGGTTCAGTCAGCCTCTTCCCAAGGGCGTGTGGACGCACCTGGCCTATACCTGGGATGGCGTCACCGGACAGTTCGGCGAGTACATCAACGGCAAGGCCACGGGGCGCGCGCTGCCCACCGCTCCCGGCTCCTTCCGGCTGGGCACGGGCTCCCTCTTCATCGGCGCGGGCTCGAACCTGGACACCCAGAGCTGCCCGGCGACAGGGGAGGGCTCGTTCAAGGGCGCCATCGACGAGGTGCGCTTCTTCACCAACGCGCGCTCCAACCGCAGCATCTGCCTGACGACGATGGGTGCGGACTGCAAGGAGGCCGCCATCCAGGAGGAGCCCACCGGAGGCCAGTTCGTCATGAATCAGCAGCACCCCGCGTGCAACAGTGTCTCGGCGCTGGGCTCGCAGGCATGCGCCGTGTCCATGCACCGCGTCTGCGCCCAGCGCGGAGCCGATGACGCGCTGAGCAGCGCCTCGAACTTCTACGAGACCCTCCAGCAGGTCATCGGCAACCGCCCGCCCATCTCCCTGCTGGGCGTTCCCGCCTCCGCCACCAGCACGGAGGTCAACGTGGCCTGCGCTCCCATCCAGCACCAGAGCCTGGGGGTGACCTTCGAGGAGCTGGCGCGCCGTCACTCGGGATGCACGGATGAGCGGTTCTCACAGTCCACCGACTGCTCCGCCGCCGCCCACCGGTGGTGCCAGGGCCTGGGTTGGACGACCGGGCAGATCTTCGAGATGACCTCCCGGCCCTGGGTGGGCTGCTTCAACTCGGGGCTCATGCAGGACGTTCCCCGGTCGGTGCTCGGGCCCGCCTCCAACGCGGGCAACCTCACCTCCGCGGAGTCGCGGCTGGAGGTCAGCAAGTGGTGCCAGTCGCGTGGCTACGGGGCGGGAGTCCTCCAGGAGGTGCCCAGCACCACCACCGTCCACGTCCACTGCTTCAAGCCCGCGGTGACCCAGACGTGGAAGTTCGTTCCCTGATTGCACCGGCTCCCTTGCCCCGCGCAGCGCGCATGTCCGGGGCAGGGGAGCCAGATGAGCCAGGTTGAGCTCAACAATGTGCCGGCCTCGGGCACCACGCCCGAGCAGGGGGTGGTCAAGACGGTCAAGATGAAGGTCACGGACTGTTCGCGCGCACAGACCGCGACCCTCGACTTCTGATTCTCAGCCGCCGAACGCCTCGCGCAGCCGCTCGCCCATCAGCCGTCGGGCGTCGTGCGCGGCGTCGATGAGACCGGCCAGCAGGACGAACGGATGGACCTGGCCCGCGAAGCACCGGTACTCGGCCGGGACGCCCGCTGCGCGCAGCGCCACCGCGTAGGCCTTCAGGAAATACTCGATGTGGCGGCGGGTCATGAGGTGACCCTCGCTGAACTCCGCGTAGCTGGGCGTCCGGCCCACGCGCGCATCGGTGAGGGGATAGATGAGCACCTGATGGACGAGTCCCGGGGACGTGCCCCGCAGGCCCTGGGCCACGGTCGCCGCGAGGTTGCCGCCCGCACTGTCACCCGCGACGGCGACCCGCGTCCGGTCCGTGCCGAGCCTCGCGCCGCCGTCCAGCAGGGCACGCGTGACGGCCAGTCAGTCCTCGTAGGCCGCCAGGAAGGGGTGTTCTGGGGAACGGCGGTAGTCGACCGACACCACCACCGCCCCCGAATGGCGGGCAATGTCCCGTCCCGGTCAACGGCGCGACCATTGCCAACTGCGCCCGGTTCTCCTCGACGGTGCGGGTATCGAGCGGGGCATGTCGGCGACCGTGGCGAGGAAGTTCCGGGCCTGCGGATCGAGTGGCATACGGAATGATTTTGGCGTGAATGGCAATGTCAAAGCCATGCAACTGTTCGTCAAAAAAGACGGAGCAGGCGCGACACAAGTGCTGTACCTGAAGTTCCAATCCGGTGAGAAAGAACAGCTCCGTGCCTGCGAGAAGAGTTGCGAGGATATGGGGTGGCTGGGAAGAAAATCACGCTACGAATGGAACATGGTTGCATCAGTTGACAGGCATATAATAGCTGCTTTAGAAATCCTTCTCGCTTAGCACCGGATTGTTGGACTCTTCCGAGATCAAAGTGTGCGGTAGCACGAAGAGCGCAACGGGTTGCTCGCGAGCGCTGGCTCGACGGTAGTGGTTGCCAGTGTCACGAGTGCGGTAGGGCGGCGCATCGTCGACGGACGCGCACTGGCACTCAACATCAGGAGCACCGACACATGCGAAAGTCGTCCACGTGGCCTGCAGGCAGAGTGCGCCCAATGGGGGCGCTGGTGGTGGGCTGTGCCCTTGTTGCCCCTCTGTCCGCCGTCGCGGGCCCGTCCGACGCGAAGAAGCCGCCCGCCTCCGTGCGCGGCGTCTCGCTGCCTCCGGCGGTGCTCGTCACGGGTTCGCGGGATGTCGCCGCGGGTGGCGCCAGGGGTTACTCGCTCGTTACACCGGCCGGGCTCGTGTTCCACCACACCGACAGGCCTGTCTTGGCGCTGCGCTCCCGCCAGGTTCCCGACACAGCCATCCAACTGCATACGTGGCAGGAATTGCAAACGAACGGGACACACCAGGCCTACACGGCCTATACGCGTGGCGGGACGGAGACGCTCGGCCGTGTCAGGGATACAAGCTACCTGGTACGTCTGGACGCGGCGCAGTTCGATCCGCTCCAGGGCTCGCAGCCGCTGGCCACCGGTCTCCTCGCCGCGGATCCAGATAACACGTTGCACCTGGTGCAGTTTCTCGGGACGCCGCTGCCGGAGTTTCGTGAGGCCATCCAGCGCCAGGGCGGCAAGGTGCTGCGCTTTCTCACGGACCACACCTTCGTGGTGGACATGGACGCGGACGCGCGGAAGCGCGTGGCGGAACTACCCTACGTGCGCTGGGTAGGGCCCTACCACCCCGAGTACCGGCTGGAGCGCGAGCTGCGGGACTCCCTGATGGGGCTGGCGCCGGAATTGGCACCGCAGCGCTACTCCATCATGCTGGGTGAGGGCGGCACCGGGCGGCAGGGGCAGGTGGCCGCCCTGGTTCGGCGGCTCGGTGGCACGGTGGACCTCGTCGAGCCGGGCGGCCTGCGCGTGGAGGCCACGCTCAACGCGGACCAGCTACGCCAGGTGGCTCGCTCCAACGCGGTGCAGTTCATCGACCGGTGGGGTGGCCCCGGTGGCGTGGACATGGACATCGTCCGCAACCTGGGCGGCGCCAACTACCTGGAGGGGCTCAAGGGCTGGACGGGGCAGGGCGTGCGCGGGGAAATCTTCGACACCGAGCTACTCACCACCCACCAGGAGTGGGCCACCGCACCCATCATCCACAGCGCTGGCACCACGAGCAGCAGCTATCACGGCACCAGTTGCTACAGTAACAACTTCGCCCGGGGCGTGAACCAGGCTGCGCGTGGCATGCTTCCCAGCGGTCAGGGCATCTTCTTCCGCTACAGCGAGTCCACTCAGTTCGGTGGCACCAGGTCCCGCTACGACATCAACAAGGAGCTCATCGATCCGGCCGGGCCCTACCGTGCCGTGTTCCAGACCTCCAGCGTGGGGAGCGCCCAGGGCACCGCCTACACCACCCTCTCCGCCGAGGTGGACGACTACCTCTTCAAGCATCCCATCCTCAGCACGCAGTCGCAGAGCAATCTGGGCAGCCGGAACTCACGCCCGCAGGCGTGGGCGAAGAACATCGTCTCCGTGGGCGCGTTCCAGCACCAGAACACCTCCAACCGCGCGGATGACCGCTGGGGCTACACCGGCAGCATCGGCCCCGCGGCGGACGGCCGCATCAAGCCGGACCTGTCCTACTTCTACGACTCCATCGAGTCGGCGACTGGCAGCGGCAACACCAACTACACCCAGTTCGGCGGTACCAGCTCCGCTACACCGCAAACGGCGGGCCACTTCGGCCTGCTCTTCCAGATGTGGCACGAGAGCGTCTGGAGTGGCTTCGGCGGCAAGGCGGACGTGTTCGCCAGCCGCCCGCAGATGGCCACCGCCAAGGCGCTGATGATCAACAACGCCTGGCGCTACAACTGGCTGGCCGGCGGCTCCAACTCGGACATCGACCGTTATAAACAGGGTTGGGGCACCGCCGACATCCGGCGCCTCTACGATCGCGCCCCGAAGACGAGCGTCATCGACGAGACGGACCTCCTCACTCCGCTGGGTGTCAAGACGTACGACGTCACCGTCCTGTCCGGTGAGACGGAACTGAACGTCACGCTCGTCTTCACCGACCCGATGGGCACCGTCGGCGCGGCCCAGGCGCGCATCAACGATCTGTCGCTCCGCGTGACGGCTCCCAACGGCACCGTCTACTGGGGCAACCACGGCCTGACGGCGGGCAACTTCTCCACCCAGGGGGGAACGTCCAACACCATCGACACGGTGGAGAACGTGTTCATCCAGAACCCCGTGGCCGGTAAGTGGAAGGTGGAGGTGCTGGGCGACGAAATCGTCCAGGACGCCCATGTGGAGACGGCCGCGCTGGATGCGGACTACGGCCTGGTGGTCAGCGGCGGCGTCATCGTGGTGGGCGATGTCGACGGTAACGGCTGCGTGAATACCGACGACATCAACCTCATCACCGCGGCCATGGGCCAGACGGTGCCCCCCGCCGCCCCCGCGCTCGACCTCAACGGCGACGCCGTCATCAACGTTTTCGACCGCAACATTGCCCTGCAGAACTACGGCAAGGGCTGCACCACCCCGCTGAAGTAGCCCCCACTGCTCCCACCGCCCAGACGGGCTCCTGTGGTGCCGGCACCGGAGTCCGGAAAGGTTCGTGTCATGTTGCCCCCAGGCTGGTCGCGAGTACCGGGTTGTCTCCTGGTCGCGATGCTCGTCGCGTGTGCCGGGGATGCGCCGGGCGTTCCGCCCAGTGACGCGTCCACCCAGGATGCGGGAGCGGTGGACGCCGGACAGCCCGATGCCGGGGAGCCGGACGGCGGTCCCTCGCAACCCGATGCCGGAGCGTGCCATGACGACGACCCGTGTACGGTGGAGCAGCTCGACGAGTCGGGCCACTGCGTCTACCCCGCCGCACCAGACGGCACCGGCTGTGATGACGGCGAGCAGTGCACGTCGGGGGATCGCTGCGTGGGCGGAGCGTGCCGGGGCGAGCCTCTCTCTCGTCCCGCGGCGACGTTCGGCACCCTGTGGAGCCACGGAGCGGCTCCGGTGGAGCAGGGCGGTCCACCGCTGGCGGGCCTGGCGGAGTCCGTGTCGGATGACCGCATCCTGTTCGGCGAGCGTCTGGGTGGAAGCGGATTGTCGGTGTCCCTGGTGCGCGTGAGCCCAGAAGGGCTGGTGCGGCTGGACCAGCGCACCCTGGACCTGTACGTCGAGCGCTTCCTCGGAAGCTGGGACTGGTCGGATCGCTTCACTACCTTCTTCGTCCCCCTGGGACCGGACCGCGTCGTCGTCGTGGGGACGCGGCAACGCCTGGAGTTGCTGGGGCTGGAGGGGGACCGCCTCACGACGCTGTCGCGGTACGCGCTCCCCTCCAACAGCGACAGCATCCTCTCCGGTGCCGGGCGGGGAGACCGCTTCTGGACATGTGCCGGTTACGTGGTGACGGCCTGGCGCGTCGGAGCGGATCACTCCCTGAGCCAGGACGCCGTCCACAACTTCCAGCTTCCCGGGGGTACCTGCCGCTCGCTGGCCCTCTCCCCGGACGGCAATACGCTGTGGGCCGCGACCTCGCTGGGACTCGTGCCGGTGGATGTGTCCTCGCCGTCGGGCCCGGTCGTCGGGACCGCCCTCTTCACGACCCAGGCCTTCTTCCACGTGCAGGCCCGGGGCGCGTTCGTCGTGGCGCACGAATTGCTCCGCTATGGGGAACTGGGCCGCATCTTCGTGTACCGCGCGGCGGACCTGGCCAGAACGGGGACGCCCTCACCCGTGAAGACCTTCGCGCCCATGGAGGGCGTCGGGCGCTGGGAGCGTCCCCTGGGCTTCGTGCTGCTGGACGGCGAGCTGCTGATCGAGTGGTTTCGTCTGGGGGGCTCCCTGCGCTCGTACACGGTGGAGCGGCACACCCTGACGGCGGAGGGCGTCTCCCCGGTGGTGGGCAGCATCCTCCTGCGGGAGGGCGAGGAGGTGGGGCTGCACCTGTCCCCGCTGGTGCTCACCGGCGCGGGACGGCACGCCGTGCTGCAGCCCTGGCGCCGCGTGCTCACGCTGGGGGACTCCGGCGCGATGCACTTCCAGACCGGCGTCCACCATGGCGCCCTGGTGCGCGTGCGCGCCGCCGCGGATGGCACCGTCCAAGCCGTGGGGCCCTTTGAATCCCACCGCGTAGACCTCTCGAACCCCGAGCAACCCCTGCTCGCCGCGGGTGGCATGCTACTGCCCGCGGACACTCGGCGGCTGCGGCTCGCGCCGCCCGTTTCGGGGCCGGGCCCCCTGGAGCTGGTGACGGTGCCCACGAGCGGCTCCAACGTGCACCAGGAAGAGGGAACCGCGGTGCTGAGCTGCCTGCGCTCCGGTGCTGGAGCGCTGCTGGAGACGGCCGGTCACGTGAGCGTCGTGGGAGGCCCGGCGGCCCTGGCCTCCGCGGAGGGGCAGCTCTTCCAGATGTCGCCCACGTCGCAGGGCGGCTACTGGCTGCGGCGCTTCACGCTGCCCGCGACCTGCACGGGAGCCGTGCTGGTACCCGCGGCCGAGCGTACCTTCACGTTGGACGGCGGCGCGGGCACGCGCACGGACTGGGCCTTCGCGGTGGATGGGAAGCGCTCGGAGGTGCTGATGGGCGAGGTCCGCTTCGAAGAGCCCGCGAAGCCCTCGCGGCTGGCCCTGCACTGGTCCTCCTGGACGGGAGGGGATGTGGCCACCGGAGTGCTGTCCGGGACGACGGACCGATTCACTGCCCTCGCGCTCGCGAAGGGGCTCGCCCTGATCATCGAGAACGGTCGCCAGGTCCACCTGCTGGAGCGCCAGGGCACGCGCATCGTCACCCGGAAGCACGTGGACCTGTCCCAGCTTCCGGTCCCGCTGGACGTGCGGAGCATCCTTGCCTTCGACGGCGCGGTGGCCTACCTCGCCCTCGCGGCACCTCCTTTCGGAGTCATCGCCCTGGGTACGGGCGACCTCTCCGTGCTCGCGCGCTATCCCACCCCCAGCGACGTGCGCTCACTCGTGTTCTCCGGCGAGTGGCTCGTGCTGGGCATGAACGACGCACTCACCGTGGCCACGCCGGTTTGTGGAGAGAATCGGTGGGCAGTGAACGAAGCGAAGTCGAAGCAGTGAATGAACATCCAACGCATGGGGGGTTCCACATGAAGACTGTGTTTCAGCGAGTATTTTCCCGGGTCACGATGGGTGTGGCCTGCGCGGCGGCATTGACCTCCGGTGTGGCGAGCGCGGACGAGCACGTGCTCGTCCTGCTCGACCGGACCGGTAGCATGTCGCTCCAGTCCGTGCCCGGGAAGACGCGCTTCCAGGTCGCCAAGGAGCGCATCAACGCCTTCCTGGACATCGTTCCGCCCCAGCCGACGAAGTATGCCTTCTGGACCTTCGAGGGCACGGGCTACGTCAAGGTTTTCAATTTCAGCCAGAACAAGACGGCGGCGGAGGTCAAGGCGGCGGTGAACGCGGCCACCCTGGGTGGTAACACCCCGCTGGCCTACTCCGTGTGCGCCGCGGTGGACGAGCTCATCAACTATCTGCCCAACGAGTTCCACGCCAAGCGCATCTACATGGCGACGGACGGTGAGGAGAACGCCACGCCGACCACGGACCAGTGCTATGGTCTCAGTAGCCCGACGGCCTACCCGACACTGGCGACGAACAGCTGGCAGTGGAAGGTGCGCAACAAGGCGTGCACGGGCAGCGCGACCGCCCCGGGCCCCTGCTCCGGTGGCATCCCTCCCATGGGCCTGACGCTCATCGTGGACATCGACCACCTCTATGATTTCGTCCCGTTCCAGGCCAACGCGTTCACCGAGGAACTGGAGGATCCCCGCGCCCGGAGTGGCTTCGCCGCGGCCATGGCAGCGAACAACGACGCCGCGTTCTTCGGCGGGCTGAGCGGCGAGACGAATGGCCGCTACGCGAGCATCACCCCGGCGACGCCGCCGGCCCAGGCCACCCCGGTGCCGGGTGATGCCACCGGCGACGGCTGTGTCAACGTCACGGACCGCACGGCCGTGCTCGCGCAGTATGGCCAGCAGGTGCCCGCGGGGACGCCGACGGACTTCAACCGCGACCTCATTGTGAACATCTACGACCACAACACGGTGCTCCAGAACTTCGGCCGCGGCTGCACGACGACCACGAAGTAGGCTGAAGTGTTGCACCGCGGCCCGGGCATGGCTGCCCTTGCCTGGGCCGCGGGTGTGCTCGCCTGAAGGGCGATTGGATCCATGAACATGTCCGACGTGGTGACGCCCGGGGGGTCATGGCGCCGAGTGCTCCTCCTGGGCATGTTGTCCTGCGTGTGCTTGGCGGGCGCGCCTCCTTCCACCAACGAAGCTCCACGGGCGCGGGGCATCGCCCGGCACGCGGGAGCGGCCGACGTGCCCGTCCCGGCGTCCTGGGCATCCGGCACCGTCCTCAGCTATGGGGCGGACCCCGCCGAGGGAGGACGCCCCCCGCTGGAAGGATTGGCGGAGCTCGTCTCGGACGACCGCATCCTCTTTGGCGAGCGGCTGGAGGGGGCCGGCATGTCCGTCTCCCTGGTCCGCGCGGGCCCGGACGGGCTGCGCACGCTGGACCAGCGGGTGCTGGACCTGTACGTGGAACGCTTCTTCGGGAGTTGGGACTGGTCGGACCGGTTCACCACCTTCTTCATTCCCCTGGGGGAGGAGCGCGCCGTCATCGTCGGAAGCCGGCAGCGGCTGGAGTTGCTGGGGCTGGGGGCGGACCGCCTCACGACGCTATCGCGGTACGCGCTGTCCCCCGTCAGCGACAGCATCCTTTCCGGTACTGGCCGGGGGGACCTCTTCTGGACGTGCTCCAGCTACTGGGTGACGGCCTGGCGCGTGGGGCCCGGCAACGAGCTGAGCACGGACACCTCGCGGAGCTTCGCGCTGCCGGCGGTGTGTCGCTCGCTGGCCCTCTCGCCGGACGGCACCCGGCTGCTCGTCGGCACCCAGCGGGGCTTCGTGTCGGTGGACGTGTCCCAGTCCCCGCCCGTCATGGGCCGCCAGCACTTCCCGCGGCAGCCGTTCTTCCAGGTGCGGGCCTACGGCACGCTCGTGCTGGCCCAGGAGTTGGTCCCCTATGGCGGCATGGGCCGCATCCACGTCTTCCGTGCGGCGGAGCTGAACGGCGCGGCGGACCCCGTGCCCGTGGCGACCTTCGCGCCGCGGAGCACGCTGGAGGTCTGGGAGAGCCCTGTGGGGTTCGTGGTGAACGACGCCGGGTTGCTGGTGGAGTGGTTCCGCGTGCGAGGCTCCACGCGTGCCTACGAGCTCGATTTCCATGAGCTGATGGATGCGGGCGTCTCGCCGGTGCGGAGCACGCGGCTGCTCCGGGAGAGCGATGAGGTGGGACTCCACGTCTCGCCGCTGGCAATGACGGGGCGCGGGCGCCACGCCGTCGTGCAGCCGTGGCGCCGCGTGCTGGGGGTGGAGCCATCCGGGGCGATGCACTTCCTCACGGGCGTGGGGCATGGCTCCCTGGATTGCCTGTGGGTGGGAGCGGGCGGGGGTGTCACCGCGCTGGGCCCCTTTTCCGTGCACCGCCTTGCCATCGAGCCCTCGGATGGGCCGGTGGTCGTCAGCGGGGGCATGGCGCTCGCGCCTGGGGCGCAGCGGCTCCGGTTGCTCCCCAGGTCCGGAGAGGACGACACGTGGGAACTGGCGACGGTGACCGTGGGAGAGCCAGGTGTGTCGCAGGAGCCGGGCACCGCGCGGCTGAGCTGCCTGCGGCCGGGCCTCACCGGCTTCCTGGAGGAACGCGGGAGCGTGCGCGTGGAGGATGGGCCGGCGGCGCTGGCCACCGCGCGGGGTCGGCTCTTCCAGGTGGCCCTGCTGCCCTCGGGCTCGTACCGCGTGCGGCGCTTCGAACTGCCCCGCGAGTGTGACGGGGCACTGCTGTCCCCGGAGCGCGAGGACCTCGTCCGGGGTGGACATCCGGACGGCGTGACGCCCTCGGGCTGGACGCTCGCGGCGGATGCCGACCGGGGCGACCTGCTGCTGGGCGAGGCCTTCTATGACCTCTCGGCGGGCGGCGCCCGGTTCATGCTCTCGTGGTTCTCCGGCGAGTCCATCGACTCCGTTGCCCGGGGCGAGCTACCCGGCACCACCGACCAGTTCACCGCGATGGCGCTCGCCCGGGACAGGGCCCTGGTCATCGAGAACGGCCGGCAGGTCTACGTGCTGGGACGCGAGGGGGAGCGCATCGTCATCCTCGCGCACAAGGACCTGTCGCGGAGCGCGGACCCGTTCGACGTCTCGCACATCCTCGCCTTCGACGGGAGCGTGGCCTGGTTGGCCCTCGACTCGCCCCCGGTCGGAGTCGCCGCCTTGAGTGCCGACGACCTGTCCATGCTCGCGCGCCACGAGACGCCCTCCACCGTACGCTCCATCGCCTTCATCGGTGGGCGGTGGGTGATGGGGATGAACAACGCCGTCACAGTTGCCACCGAGGTGCCTTCACTCCAACCCAGGAAATGAGGTGGCTTCCTGGGTGGACCGTATGTTCTTGAACACCTTCACCGGATGGTGTCAGGTTCCGCGCCGTCACGGGTGAGGGGGGATGTGATCGGGCCGGACAACCCTCGGAATCGCCATGGTGACGCGAGGCGCGAGGGACGTCATGAAGAAGGCCTGGTGCTTGATGGCGATGTTGGTGTTGGCGGCGTGCGAGCCGGGAGGCGGCTCGCCGGATGGCGGCGCGGGTGTTCCGGATGCTGGAACGAAGCCTGGAGAGCCCGACGCGGGTTCCGGGGATGGGGGACAGCATGAGGGGGAGGCAGACCACTGGCGCGCCCTGTCCATGGCGGGGGTGGGGACGCTGAACGCCGTGTGGGGGAGTGGGCCCAGGGATGTCTGGGCGGTGGGAGAGTCAGGCTCCATCGTCCACTGGGACGGCGAGCGGTGGGAGAAGGAGACGCGCGTGCCCCCCGGCTTCGCCTTCACGCTCCATGACATCTGGGGCAGCGGTGCTCGAGATGTGTGGGCGGTGGGAACGGCGGGCGTCATCCTCCACTTCGACGGTCAGGCCTGGCAGTACGCCGAGATTCCAGAGGCGCCGTTCTGTTCCCCAGACCCGATGCATCCGGGTGACCAGAGATGTATGGGCAACCTGAGCGCGTTGTGGGGCTCGAGCGCCACCGATGTGTGGGCGGTGGGCAGGTCCGACAACGCCAAGGGCGTGGTGTCGCACTGGGACGGGACGCGGTGGAGCCACACGGTGCTCGAGGACGTGAGCAGGTTCGAGAATGTCTGGGGAAGCAGCGCGAAGGATGTGTGGGCCAGCTCCCTTGGCAAGCTTCTGCACTGGGATGGTGCGGCATGGCGCGAGCATTCCACCGGCACATGGAGCTCCTCCGTGCCTGGCCGCATGTGGGGTCCTGCCGCCAATGACGTGTGGGGCGTGAACTTCGCGGGAGAGGTTGCCCACTGGGATGGAGTCCAGTGGGAGGTTGTTCTCGATGACGCGGACGTGGGGCCCCTTCGCGCCATCGCGGGGACGGGGGCCGGGCAGATGTGGGCCATCGGGGGAGTCAGCGGTTCCGCGCGCACCCTGCTGTACTGGGAGGGAAAGACGAGGCAGCTGGTGCGTCTGGATGCAGGACCCACGCCGATGGATCTCTGGGTCCTGCCGGATGGAGAGGCCTGGGCCGTGGGAGGACAGGGCAGCTTGCTGCACCGCCTCCCCTGAACAGTCATTCCCGTGGTGCGAATAAACGAGAATCCCTTGCAGAGGCTCTCGTCTCCTCGATTCCAAGATTCTGCAATTGAAACCCTCAACAGCATCCGCTTCTTCTTCTTCGATTACATTGCGTACACGTCGCGCGCGCTTCGCGTGTGACTTATCGAAAGGGGAAATTCATGTATCAAAGGGGGTTCATACCGCTACCCTGGCTGGCGGCGGCGTGGATGGTGATTGTCTCGGGTTGTGGGCCGCGGCATTCCGCCGACCCGGGTGGTTCGATTCAGTCGGGCGACGGGCGCGGCGAGGTGGTGGGTTCTTCCCTCCAATCCATCTCCGCGCCCTCCAACTCGTGGAGCGTCATCGGCGGGTTGAGCTGGGCCCGGGAGTCCCATACGGCGACGCTGCTGCCCTCGGGCAAGGTGCTCCTGATTGGCGGGACGCCCCGGCCTGGCGAGGGCAGTGCAACGGAGATCTTCGACCCGGAGACGAAGCTCTCCCTCCTCGGCGGTCCGCTGGTGGAGATGGTGGGGGATCGCGCGTTCCACACCGCCACGCTGCTGCCCTCGGGCAAGGTGTTGGTGGCGGGGGGCGCAACGGCCTCGGCGGAGCTGTATGACCCGGAGACGAGAACGTCGACCCGGACGGGCTCCATGGCCGAGGTCCGTTCCGCGCATACGGCGACGCTGCTGCCCTCGGGCAAGGTGCTGGTGGTGGGCGGTTACGGACTCGGAGGCGCGGGTTCGGCGACGGCGGAGCTGTACGACCCGGTGACGGGCACGTGGAGCCCGGCGGGCACCCTGGCCGCCCCGCACCGGGCCCACACGGCGACGCTGCTGCCCTCGGGCAAGGTGCTGGTGGCGGGGGGCGCGACGACGGCGGTGGAGCTGTACGAGCCCCAGACGGGAGCGTGGACCTCCACCTCGGCCCTGGACGTCGCCCGCTCCTGGCACGCGTCGGTGCTATTGCCTTCGGGCTCGGTGCTGGTGGTGGGAGGGGAGGTCGCCGGTGAGGCACTGGCGACGGCGCGGGTGTATGACCCGGCGGCGGGCACGTGGACCTCGACGGGGGCCATGGCCAGTCCTCGCGCTCACATCTCGGCCACGACGCTGGTGCTGCCCTCGGGGCTGGTGATGGTCGCCGGAGGACGCGATTACCGGTACACGGGTTCCGAAAGGGGAGAGCTGTACGACCCGGCGACGGGAACCTGGATGCTCAATGGCTCGGCCGCTAGCCGAGGCACGGCGACGCTGCTGCCCTCGAACAAGGTGCTGGTCGCCGGAGGCGAGGCCGACAGCTTCGGCGTGCGGATGTATGACCTGGCGACGGGGGAATGGAGCAGCTCCACCGTCGCCTGGACCAGCAGCCGCTACACCTATACGGCGACGCGACTGTCTTCGGGCCAGGTCCTGCTGGTCGGAGGCCTCGATGCCAGGGGGATGCTGTACGACCCCGTGACGAGGACCTGGATGTCCGCGGGTTACACGGTCGAGCGCCAGGGGCATACGTCGACGCTGTTGTCCTCGGGCAAGGTGCTGGTGGCGGGGGGTGAATCCTATTTCTACACCCCCCCGCAGCAGCTGTTCGATCCGGTAACGGGACGGTGGACCTACCTGGCCGGGATGACCATGGTTCGTTCCAGGCATACAGCGACGCTGCTGCCCTCGGGCAAGGTGTTGGTGGCCGGAGGTCTCACCGGGGACTATTTCGGGCAGGTGACGAACACGGCGGAGCTGTACGACCCGGAGACGAACACGTGGACCCCCACGGGCTCCATGGCCCTGGCCCGCTCCAGTCACTCGGCGACGCTGCTTCCCACGGGCAAGGTGCTGGTCACCGGAGATGGGCAGAACACGCCGGAGTTGTACGACCCGGAGACGGGGACATGGACCCCGACAGCCAACACGCTCGAGTCGTTCTTCATCTACGAGGCGACGGTGCTGCCCTCGGGCAAGGTCCTGGCCACCGGCTCACAGCATGCGGAGCTGTACGATCCAGAGACGGATACGTGGGCTCCGACAGGCTCCATGGTCGCATCCCACGGCGGCGCATACACGACGACGGTGCTGCCCTCGGGCAAGGTGCTGCTGGTGGGAGGCGGTTCATCCCTCGCCCATAGCGTGGAGTTGTATGACCCGGAGACGGGCACGTGGACTCCCGCTGCGAATGCGGGGTTCATCCACTCGCAGCACACCGCGACGCTGCTTCCCACCGGAGAGGTGCTGGTGGCGGGGAGCCTCGCCTCCTCGGTGGCCACGATCATGCTCTACACGCCCTGACATCACCTGAGCATCGGGACAGGGGGCGGCTGATGCGGTGTTTCCCACAGCGGAAAAAATGTCAGTAATTTTGTTGGTCAGGGTCTATAGGCCCCTACCCATCCAAGAGGGGAACCCAAAGTGATCCGCCGCCTGTTCTTGATGTTCGGCCTGACCGTGCTTGCCGGGTGCGCCGAAGAGACGCCCGAAACGCCCATCGAGCCCCCCATGGGGACTGCCCATTCGGCGCTGACAGCAACCTACAACTCGACGCTGCGAGTCCCGTGGTGCGGCTCGATCTCGAGCTCCTGTTCCTCTGGCTCGCTCCTCAACGGCCGGGGTTCGATTGGCCCGGAGCGCAACGCGCCGAACACGATCAACGGCTCCTGCATCGACGGCAACGCAGGCACCTACACGACCAGCGAGTCGTTGGAATCCCTGTCGGTCGGCACCCTCGACGGGACCCCAATGGCCACGAACAAACCGGTCCAGATCATCGCGGAATTCTACGTGTCGAGCGCCTACTGGGACAGCCTCGACCTGTACTACGCCACCAACGCGAACAGCCCGACCTGGACCTATCTCACCACGCTCTACGGTTCGCGCACGGGCTACCAGAGCGTGAGCACGATCTACACGCTGCCCGAGGGCTCGCTTCAGGCCATTCGTGGCCGGTTCTCCTACCGTTCCAGTGACCCGTCACCCTGTTCGGGCGGTTCGAGCTCATATACCGACCACGATGACCTCGTGTTCGCGGTGAGCTCCGCACCTTCCGATACCACCCCCCCTTCGGTCTCGCTCACGTCTCCAGTGGCGGGTGCCACCGTGCCGCAGGCCATCTCGATGACCGCGAACGCCACCGACGACATGGGCGTGGCCCGGGTCGAGTTCTTCGGAGACGGCGTGTGGGTCGGAACGGACGCGACGGCGCCGTACTCGTTCGTCTGGAACACGAGCCCCGGACCGCACACCTTGTACGCCAAGGCGTACGACACGGCGGAAAACGTCAGCACCTCGGCGTCGGTCTCCATCCAGTCGAACATCGCGCCTTCCGTCTGGTTCATCTCGCCCGAACCCAACGCGTTCTTCGTCGACACCTTCCACGTGGTCGCCGGCGCCAGCGATGACGCGGCGGTGACCCAGGTGCAGTTCCTCGTTGGCGGGGTGGTTCGCGCCACGGATACGACCGCACCGTACGAAGCGGACCTGTCCACCAATGGTGTCCACACCGTCACCGCGCGCGCGTTCGACGCCGTCGGCAACACCTCGGATGCGAACATCACCATCCGCAACGACACGGCGGCGCCGCAGGTGGCCATCACCCACCCGGTCTCCTCGCAGCTCGTTTCCAAGACCGTGAACATCACCGTGAACGCGATCGACGACGTGGAGACGCAGCGGGTGGAGTTCTTCGCCGACGAGGTGCCTCTTGGGACGGATTCGACCGCCCCGTACAGTCTCACGTGGGATACGCGGCCGCTGCAGAGTGGCCCCCATGCGCGGACGGTCAAGTTGAGGGCACGTGTGTATGATCTCGCCGGCCGGTTCGCCGACTCGGCCCTTTCCGTCAGCGTTCTCAACGACAACACCCCGCCCACGGTGAGTCTGACCGCACCGGTGGAGGGGCAGGTGGTCGCGGAGTCGGTGGCAATCTCGGCCACCGCTTTCGACGACATGAAACTGCAGTCAGTCCAGTTCTCGGTGGATGGCTCGGCCATCGCGCTCGACTCTTTTGCTCCGTACGGGGCCAGCTGGAATTCGCGTTCGATCGCCAATGGCGTGCATACGTTGACCGCGACCGCGACCGACAGCCAGGGCAACACCGCCACCCACAGCATTCAGATCGTGGTGGACAACGATGTGAGCCCTCCGGTCGTCGAGATCAGCGCTCCCGCCGCGGGCTCCCTCGTCGAGGGGACCGTCACCGTGACCGCCAACGCTTCCGACAACCGCGCAGTCACGAAGGTCGAGTTCCTGTTGAACGGGAAGCCTCTCGGGACGGACACGACCGAGCCGTGGAGCATCGCCTGGAACACGCGCTCGTCGGGTTCCAACGGTCCGATGAGCCTGAGCGCGCGGGCCCATGACGCGGCAGGGAACGTCACCACCTCCGCGCTGACGAACGTCACCGTCGACAACGACTGGTCGGCGCCGGTGCTCTCCCTGACCGCCCCGGCCGCGAACGCGATCGTCAGTGGGACGATCCAGGTCACCGCGACAGCCACGGACAATCGCGCGGTGACCCGGGTCGAGTTCTTCGTCAATAGCGTGCCGATCCTGACCCAGACCTCGGGGCCGTACGGATTCGCCTGGGATACCACCTTGTTCGAGGAGGGGACGAAACTGCTGGAGGCGCGGGCCTACGACGCGGCCGGGTACATTGCGTGGGCGTCGGTGGTGGTGACCGTCCGGAACGACTCGACTCCGCCGGAGGTCTCGCTGACCGGGCCGGCGGCAGGTGCGTCCCTCTCTGGGATTGTCTCCCTGAGCGCGACCGCCACCGACAATTTCAGGGTCTCCCGGGTCGAGTTCCTCGTGGATGGAGTCGTCGTCGGAAGCGACACCTCGAGCCCCTATTCGATCAATTGGAACTCCGCGAGCGTCGCGAATGGAACGCACTCCGTCATGGCCCGGGCCTGGGACGCAAGGCTCAGCAGTACGACGCCTGGGGTGAGCGTCGAGGTCTCCAACAGCGGTCCGGTGGGCGAGGCGAGCACGATGCGGTAATCGCCTGGGGATCGGGCGACTACCTCGCGCCAGCTTCCGCTCGTCTTCACCGTGGCGCCGTGATGGCGACGGCCTCGGGTCAGGGGCTGATTCCCTGGCCCGAGGCTGACACTTCATTCGGTTGTGGATTTCGACGGTGTCGACATCCGCGCTCCGGGTGACACCTCGCCCACGACAGCGACTGTCTCACCCGGGCGGACGGGCGGCGTCCCGAAGAGGACGAGGACGACACCCCCGTGTGGTGCCCGGTGCTCGGCGATGCGGTTGCCGAAGAAGTCGGTCACGTAGCCCAGGAGTGTGCCTGCTTTCACCCGTTGCCCGGCTTCGACGGTGGGGTAGAAGAGTCCTTCCACCTCGCTCTTCAGGTTCGCGCGTCGCTCAATGAAGATCGGATTCTTCGCCGGGGCTGGTGGGCCGTCGAGCATTCTCAGGTGCCTCAGCAGACCGAGGACGCCACGCTCGACGAGGGCGAGCTGCTCCGGGGTCGTCCGTCCGAGCCCGCCCACCTCCACGTCGAATGAGGGCTTGCCGAGCGCCACCGCCGCCGCGCCCGTGTAGAGGGCCTGGTCGATGTTCAGGTTCTCCATCGGAAACATCACGATGTGCTCCACTCCGAAGGCGATCGCCATCTGCCGCGAGCGGGCGATCACCTCGGGTGTCCCGTGTTTCGCGTAGTAGCCGGTCCAGGGGTGGAGCGCCTCGTTCGCGTCTCCGGCGTGCAGGTCCACCACGAAGTCGGCGCGGCGGAGGATCTGCTCCGTCAGCGCATGCGCGATGCGTTCGGTGATGGTGCCCTCCGGCTTCCCCGGGAAGCTCCGGTTCAGGTTCTTCCCGTCCACCGGGCCGATGTAGACGGTCCGCCCGAAGAACGCCGGGACATTGGCGGCGTGCACCAGGATGACCGTCCCCGCGAGCCGGCTGGGATCGATCCGGGGCCGTACGCGCTGGAGCGCCAGGATGGGCGTGTACTCGGAGCCATGCACACCCGCGATCAGCGCCAGCACGGGACCCGGCCGCGCGCCGTGGAGGAGGGTGATGGGAATGAAGGTTCCCGGGTCCACGCCATCCGGGATGGGCAGCTGGCCGGATGCCGCGGTGCCCGGCCTGGCCACGATGGGCCCGAGGGCGAAATCACCGCGAGGGGCCTGGGCGGAAGCGGCACCCGCCAGGGGCAGCATCATCATCAGTATCAGTCCATACCAGCGGGCCGCGTATGGCACCCATCCTCGAGGCGTTCGTCTCATGGCATCACTCCCGGCGTTGCTGTCCGGCCGGGAGGATAGGGGCGGTCCTCGTTCATTGCATATGAATTGTAGATGCAACTCGGAGAGGGGACACTTCTTCGAGCCCGCGCGCTTCGCTCAACCGTCAAGGAAGCGTCTTGAATACGTCGGCTGCGTACCTTCCCTTCATCTCGTAGACCGCATCCGAGGGATGGAGACCATCCGGACAGATGTCATAGGGGCTTCGACCGTTCAGGTAGTCGAGCAGGTATTGGTACTGGTCGATGACGGAGAGCTGTTGCTGTGCCGCGACCTCCTTCATCGCCGCCACATACGTCTCCAGTCCGCCGCCACTGTCACGCGTGGGATTAGGCGTCTCGAAGATCACCCTCTTCCCGCGGCTCTTCGCTCCCTGAGCCAGGCTCGTCAGGCACGACTTGTAGGTGGCGAGGCTGTAGGTCCACTGGTCATTGATGGCGTGGTTGATGATGACGGTCGTGGCATTGCTGTTGGACATCTGTGTGCTCCAGGCGGGATGGACGCCATCGGTGCCATTGAGCAATCCACAGGCGGTCGTGCCACTGACCCCTTCGTTGCGCACCTGTACCTGGGGCAGGGCTTCCGCGAACGCCGCGGGGGCCGGCTTCGAGACGCGGGTTCCCACGCCGGTCTTGTAGCCCCATACCGTCGAATCCCCGTAGTAATCGACGACCTCCGACGTGGACGTGACGGTGAGCGTCCCGACGATGTAGCGGCCCTCGCCATCCGCCGTGACACCGCTCCCGGGTGTCAGCGGGATGCGGTTGTTGGGGGCGGCCATGGAATAGAGCCCCACGCGGAGGGTGTACGTCCCTGACGTGAGCTGGATGGGGAGGGTCTTGCTGATGTTGTAGGCAATGGCACCGCTCCACTGGGAGGTGCCCACGGGCGGCAGGTGGTCGGCATTGAGCGTGGAGTGCTGCACGCCGTTCTGATCCACGAAGTGGACGAAGACATAGTAGTCCTCGGCCATCGGCACGGCGTTGAACCGCATGGCCAGCGTCACGGCCTGTCCGGGCCGCGAGGACAGGCTCGGGCTGCCCAAGCGCAGCACCGTGGAGGTGGTGGAAGGCTGGCTGCCCACGGTGAGCGTCCCCACGGTATAGCGGAGCTGATCGTCCACGGTGACGCCGGTTCCCCTCGTCAGCGCGGCGCGGCCCCACGGCGAGTGGTTCTGGAAGAGCCCGACCCGGATGGAGTAGGTGCCATGCGGCATGGAGGCCGGGAGCGTCACGGTGTGGTTGTACGCAACGGCGCCACTCCACCTCGAGGTGCCCACCGGCGGCAGGTGGTCGGCGTCAGGCCCGGAGTGGTTCGTCCCGTTCGAATCCACGAAGTGGACGAAGACGGAGTAGTCCTCGGCCATTGGCACGGCGTTGAACCGCATCGCCAGCGTCACGTTCTGCCCGGGCGAGGCGGACAGGCTCGGCGTTCCGAGCTGCAGCACGGTGGACGTCTGCTGAGCAGCGGCCGACAGCGGGAGCAGCACCAGGGACAGCAATGCGAGCAGCGACGCGTATCCCGCGTGCGGACGGTGTCTACCTGACCTCATGCAACCTCCTGGGGGGACGTAGGTGAAGCGGTGAGGGTGGCATGAACCTGGATTGTATGGAAGTGAAGAATATATGGTTTAAGATTGAAAACTTGGAGGTGCGGCGACGGCGGAGACTGCCCCTGACCGCGCCGGGGATTACCCGGCGCGACGCGCCCTCATGGCTCAACATCGCGATTTAGCGATACACCTCGATCTCCCACCAGGACACCCAGGAGGGGCTCATGGTGGTGAGCACGCGCAGGTAGCGGATGCCTCCGACGCCGCTGTTCAGCTCGATCCACTGGCCCGTTGAGGTCGTCCCACTCAGGGTGCCAAGCAGGGTAGTGGGGTTGGGCGAGGCGCCTCCGCGAATCTCATGCACGGTGTATCCGCTCGGCGTCTGATCGGGGAGCAGGCGGATCTTCCGGGCGGTGATGACCTGGCCCAGGTCCAACTCCACCCATCGCGCGGGGAAGCCTCCACCCTGCCAGAGGGTCTGGAGGTTCGCGTCCGCCAGATCGAGCAGGGTCAGGTTGTCATTGTGGGAGGCCGTTACGGGCAGGGCATACACCCGGGACGGCGGCACCGCGCGGTAGACCTCGATCTCCCGCCAGGACACCCACGACGGACTGTCCACCGTCACGATTCGCACGTAGCGGATGTCATGCAGTGTTCCCGTCAGCTCCAGCCATTGCAGTGCCTGGGTGGACTGTTGGAAGCGCCCGATCTCCGCCTGGGGATTGGGCGTGGGACCGCCATAGATGATGTGGTGGGTGGGTCCGGCGGGAGCCTGCTCGACCTGAAGCCGCAGCCGGGTCACCGTCGTGCGATCCCCGAGGTCCAGTTCGATCCACTGCCGCTGTCCTGCCCCGGAGTTGGCGCCCGCCCCCGCGTTCCAGACGGTATTGGAGTCCCCATCGACGACGTTCTCGGGCACCGAGCCCGCGTATGTCTGGGATGCGGACACCGCGCAGGGATGGGCGCGCAGGGGCGTGCCGGAACGGACGTGATTGCCAATGCGGGCATACTGGCGACGGACGAGCGGAAGGTGCTCCGGGCCAATCCAGTCCTCGCGGATGCCGCCACCGTAGTCGAGGTGCTGCGACTGGTAGGTGAACGGAAAGATGCCGATGAAGCGGGGATCCCCCAGGGCCATGGCGACTTCCTTCTCGATGCGGCACAGCAGGGTCGCCTGGGCGGCGAGGGCGGTGGGCTGCTGGTTCTGGGTCCCGAAGTACGCGGCCTGGGGCACGAGGATGAGCCGCTGCGAGGCCGTCATCTTCTGCTTGAGCCGATTCGTGTACCAGACGAGTGAGCGGCCACCGCACGACTCGAATGAGGAGCCGGTGTAGTAGCAGTCCACGCCGAGCCAATCGATCTCCGAGGGAAGGCCCGCGGCCTCGAAGGACGGATACGTGGTGCCATCGTCCTGGATGGAGGCGTAGTCGAAGATGGTAGCGACGGGCTTGCCGGGGAACCGGTCCTTGATGGCCCGGGCCACCGTGTTGATGGCGTCGCGGATACCGGCCTTGTCACCGCGGACATGCAGATAGGGCTCGTCGAGCAGGTAGAAAGCCGTCACGGACCCGAGGTAGGGGGCGATCTGGTTGGCGTAGTTCTGCCAGCGCGTCAGGTGGTCGGAGCGGAGATAGCGGGGGGCTCTGGTCGTGTTGCCCAGGTCGAAGAAGAGGCCGGTGACGTCGAGCACACCGCCCATGCCGAAGCCCTGGGCTTCCCGCAGGCGTTCGAGGTGCCAGTTCACGGCCACGGTGTTGTCGCCCAGGCCAGGGTACGCGATCCAGGTGACGTTGGCATGGTCGCTGGTGGCCGCCGTGTAATTGCCGGTGCCCACCCAGCTCGCGGCACTGGCGTAGTAGCCAAAGTATCGCGGACCGGTGCTCCCGCTCTGAGCCGCCGAGAGCCCGGGCATCATGCCCGTGAGCATCACTCCCAGAATCCCGAGCACCAAACGCCAGCGTTCATGGAACCACATAGGTCTCCTCTCGTGTGTGTGTCTTCAGTTGTCCACCGCGATCGCTTCGCGGTGAGACACGCTCTATCACGCGGGGTGCCAATGACCCGATTCCTCTCGCTCACTCGCATGAATGCTCGCTCCTCCATGAGCCCCCGCTCGTCGAGCTGGCGTCCGTTCACAGGGGGACGTCCGCCGCCCGTCCTCGGTGCGGTATCCGGCATTTGGGGCCCCGCCCCTTCCACTACGACGACCGTTCGCGTTCCTCGCAGCTACCTTGTCGCGTGCTCATGCGAACCCGATTTGAGAAGAATCTGGATGGAGCGGGGAGGGTGGTTTCATGAATCCTTCCTCGAGAGACCTGGGCGCCGGACCGGTGCCGGCTGGATCTCCCTCGGGCGTGGAGATCACGCTCGAGGTCAACGGCGTGGAAAAGCGGATGCAGGTCGCGCCGTGGACCACCTTGCTCGACCTGCTGCGCGAGTACCTCGCGCTGACCGGTACGAAGAAGGGCTGTGATCATGGCCAATGCGGGGCGTGCACTGTCCTCGTCAATGGCACGCGCATCAATTCCTGTCTGACCCTGGCGGTCATGAAGGACGGTGCGAAGGTGACCACGATCGAAGGGCTCGCCTCGGGTGAGACACTTCACCCGCTGCAACAGGCCTTCCTCGAGCACGACGCCTTCCAGTGTGGCTACTGCACGCCAGGGCAGATCTGCTCCGCCCAGGGATTGATCAACGAAGGCAAGGCCCGGACCCTGGACGACATCCGCGAGCTGATGAGCGGCAATCTCTGCCGCTGCGGCGCCTACACCAACATCCTCGCGGCCATCGAGCAGGCGATGCGTGCGAGCGGAAAGGGCCCGGCGCGATGAACAGGTTCTCCTACGAACGCGCCCCGGACGTCGCCAGTGCCGTGCGGGCGGGCGCGGGGAATGACTCGGCCCGGTTCATCGCGGGTGGCACCAATCTCCTCGATTTGATGAAGGAGAACGTCTTTCGCCCCAGCCACCTGATCGACATCACGCGGCTGCCGCTGAACAAGATCGAGGAGACCGGAGACGGCGGCCTGCGGATCGGCGCGCTCGTCACGAACGCGGACACCGCCTACAACGAGCACGTCGAGCGGCGTTACCCGCTGCTCTCGAAGGCCATCCTCGCTGGCGCTACGTCTCAGCTGCGCAATATGGCCACCACGGGCGGAAACCTGCTCCAGCGCACGCGCTGCTATTACTTCTATGATACGGGCGCGCCCTGCAACAAACGTGAGCCCGGCACCGGCTGTGGCGCGCTCCATGGCTTCAATCGCATCCACGCCATCCTGGGCACCAGCGACGCGTGCATCGCCACCCATCCGTCCGACATGTGCGTGGCACTCGCGGCACTCGACGCCACCGTTCGGGTGACCGGGCCGGATGGTGAGCGCACGATTCCGTTCTCCGAGTTCCACCGGTTGCCGGGCGCCACGCCGCACCTGGACACGAACCTGCGGCAAGGCGAGCTCATCACCGCCGTGGACCTGCCCGCCAAGGGCTTCGCCAGCCACCATACCTATCTGAAGCTTCGGGACCGGGCATCGTATGCCTTCGCGCTCGTGTCCGTGGCCGCCGCACTGGAGCTGGATGGCGAGCGGATCCTGGAGGCCCGGCTCGCGCTCGGTGGGGTGGCCCACAAGCCCTGGCGTGACACGGCCGCTGAATCGATGCTGAACGGCCAGCGTGCCTCGGTGGAGCTCTTCCGCTCCGTGGGGGAGGCGATCGTCCACGAAGCCAGAGGTTTCGGTCACAACACCTTCAAGATCGAGCTGGCGAAGCGGGCCGTGGTCCGCGCCCTGGCCCAGGCCGCCGGCATGGAGCAGCCGTCATGACGAAGCCATCCACTCCACTCGGAGTGCCCCTCAGCCGCGTCGACGGGCGCGCCAAGGTGACGGGTCAGGCGAAGTATGCCGCGGAGTTCAGCGAGCCCGGTCTCCTGCATGGCGTCGTGGTGTCGGGCACGGTCGCCCGGGGACGGATCAAGAAGATCGACGCGAGCGAGGCCCTCGCGCTCCCGGGTGTGCTGCACGTCTTCACGCACGAGAACCGGCCACACGTGGCCTGGTTCGACCGCAGCTACCGTGACGAGGACTCGCCCTCCGGCTCGCCGTTCCGGCCCCTCTACGATGACGAGATCCAGTTCAGCGGGCAGCCCATCGCCCTCGTCGTCGCCCAGACGCTCGAGCTCGCCCTCCACGCGGCGTCACTCGTCCGGGTCGAGTACAAGACCCAGCCCCACGAGACGGATCTGCGCTCGCGGCGTCACGAGGCCTACCCGCCCGGCAAGGACAAGGGTGGCTTCGAACCGCCTCCGAAGCCGCGAGGCCATCCGGACAAGGCCTTCGAGCGCGCCGCCGTGAAGGTCGACGCGGAGTACTCGACGCCCGTCGAGCACCACAATCCCATGGAGATGCATGCGTCGACGGTCCTCTACGGGAGCGATGGGACGCTCATCGTCCATGACAAGACCCAGGGCGTCCAGAACTGCCAGAAGTACCTCTCCCGGGTGTTCAACCTCTCCAAGGACAAGCTGCGCGTGCTGTCGCCCTTCGTCGGCGGGGCGTTCGGCTCGGGGTTGCGGCCGCAGTATCAGTTGTTCCTGGCGGTCATGGCGGCGCGTGAGTTGAAGCGCTCGGTCCGGGTGACGCTGACACGCCAGCAGATGTTCACCTTCGGCCACCGGCCCGAGACGGTGCAGCGGGTCGCGCTCGGCGCGTCGTCCGACGGCACCCTCCAGGCCATCATCCATGAGACCGTTTCCGAAACCTCCCGCTTCGAGGACTACGTCGAGATCATCGTCAACTGGTCGGGTCTGCTCTACCAGTGCGACAACGTCAGGCTCGATTACAAGCTCGTGGCGTTGGACAACTACACGCCCCTGGACATGCGCGCGCCCGGGGCCGCCGTCGGTGTCTACGCGCTGGAGTGCGCCATGGACGAGCTGGCGCACAAGGCGGGCATCGATCCGCTCGAGCTGCGCCTCAAGAACTACGCCGAGCGGGACCAGAACGAGGACAAGCCTTTCTCGAGCAAGGAGCTGCGTGCCTGTTACCGGCAGGGCGCCGAGCGGTTCGGCTGGGCCGGGCGGAATTCCACCCCACGCTCCATGCGCGACGGCAAGCAGCTCATCGGTTGGGGTCTGGCCACCGGCATCTGGGAGGCGATGCAGCAGCAGGCGAGCGCCAGGGCGTCGTTGAGCATCGACGGCCGGCTCACCGTCGGCAGCGCCACCGCGGACATCGGCACCGGCACCTACACGGTCATGACGCAGATCGCCGCGGACTCGCTCGGCGTGCCCGTCGAGGACGTGACGTTCTCCCTCGGGGACTCCCACCTGCCCACCGCGCCCGTCGAGGGGGGCTCGTGGACCGTGTCCTCCGTCGGCTCGGCGGTGAAGCAGGCCTGTGAGAAGGTGCGCGCGCGGGTGTTCGAGCTCGCCCGGAAGGTGGAGGGCTCGCCGCTCGCGAAGGCGAGCCTGGAGGAGGTGACGTTCGCCGGAGGGCGGATCCACTTGTCCGCTGAGCCATCGCGGTCCGTGTCCTTCACCGATGCCATGCGGCACGGTGGAGTCCTCAGCATCGACGAGGAGGCGCTGGCCATTCCCAATCTGGCGAAGCAGAACCAGTACACGCGCTGCGCGCACTCCGCCGTGTTCGTGGAGGTGAAGGTCGACGAGGAGCTTGGCACCGTGAAGGTGACCCGCGTCGTCAGTGCCATCGCGGGCGGGCGCGTCCTCAACCCGAAGACGGCTCGAAGCCAGATCCTCGGTGGAGTCGTCTGGGGCCTGGGCATGGCGCTTCAGGAGGAGTCGGCCATGGACCTGAAGCTCGGCCGCTTCATGAACCACAACCTGGCCGAGTACCACGTGCCCGTGAACGCCGACGTGCGGGACATCGATGTGCTCTTCGTCGAAGAGCACGATGACGTCGTCAACCCTTTGGGCGCCAAGGGGTTGGGGGAGATCGGCATCGTCGGCGTCGCGGCGGCCATCGCCAACGCCATCTTCCACGCGACCGGAAGGCGCGTCCGCGACCTGCCCATCACACTGGACAAGTTGCTCTAGACGATTACCGCGTAATCCAGGACTAAGGGGTATGCTTCGAATGAGCTCCGTCGCGGCTCATTCCTCAACGAAGAGGCATCGATGCATACCCCCCTCCAAACCGTCCTCGGGACCCTGCGGGTCCCGCTCCTCACCGCCATGCTGCTGCTGGCGGGCTCGTCCTCCGCGCAGACGTTCTACAACCCCATCGTCGCGGCGGGGCAGGACCCGTCCATCGTCCAGTACAACGGCTATTACTACCTGGTGCAGAGCATCAATGGTGACACCGCCATCGCGGTCACCAGGTCCCGCACGCTGACGGGGCTCGCCTCGGGCTCGAAGGTCACCGTCTGGACCCGGCCCTCCACCACCGGCCCGCTCTGCTGCGAGGTCTGGGCTTCGGAAATCCAGTTCATCAACGGCCGCTTCTACATCTACTTCGCGGCGGACGACGGCAACAACGACAACCATCGCATGTACGTGCTGGAGAGCAACGGCGCCGATCCCCAGGGCGGCTATACCTTCAAGGGCAAGATCGCCGCGCCCACGGACCGCTGGGCCATCGACGGCACCGTCCTGCAGCAGGGCTCCTCGCTGTACTTCCTCTGGTCCGGCTGGGAGGGCACGACGAACATCCAGCAGAACCTCTACATCGCGCCGATGAGCAACCCGTACACCATCAGCGGCGAGCGCGTGCAGATCTCCTCGCCCCTGGGAACCTGGGAGCGCCTCGGTGGCCCGCCCTACATCAACGAGGGCCCCGAGATCCTCCAGCGCAACGGGAAGATCTTCGTCATCTACTCGGCGAGCGGGAGCTGGACGGATGATTACTGCCTCGGGATGTTGACGGCCTCCAGCACCGCCAACCTCCTGCAGCCCTCCTCGTGGACGAAGTCGAACGGCTGCGTCTTCTCGAAGGCCGCCACGGCGTATGGCCCCGGTCACAACACCTTCGTCAAGTCGCCGGACGGGACGCAGGACTGGCTCGTCTACCACGCCAACCTGGTGTCGGGCAGCAGCTGGGGCGGCCGGAGCCTCCGCGCGCAGCGCTTCACCTGGAACGCCGATGGCAGCCCGAACTTCGGCTCCCCCGCCTCCAGCAGCACGGCGCTGGCTCCGCCCTCGGGGGAGAAGCTCGGCTCGAGCCGGTACGAGGCCGAGCTGGCCGCCATCAACCACGCCACGGCCCGCGCCGCCGTGGGGGGCGCCTCCAATGGTCAGGTCGTCGGCTACATCGATTACTCGGACTCCTGGGTGGAGTTCCGCCAGCTCTGGGCACCGTCCGCCGGCTCGTATGCGCTGACCGTCCGGTTCGCCAACGGCATGGGCACCACCAGCACCCACAACGTCTCGGTCAACGGGGGCGCCTCCACGGCCATCTCCTATCCCCATACGGGCTGGGACAACTGGACCAGCGCCACCGTGTTCGTCACCCTGCGGGCCGGTGACAACACCGTCCGGTTCTCCAAGGGCACCAACTACGCCGAGCTCGATTACGTGGAGCTCAACCGGTACGAGGCCGAGAACGCCATCCTCAACCGCGCCTCCGTGCGCTTCGCCGCGGGCGGTGCTTCGAGCGAGCGTGTCGTGGGCTACATCGACTACTCGGACTCCTGGGTCGAGTTCCGCAACGTGACCGTGCCCTCGGCGGGCACCTACAAGCTCCGGGTGCGCTTCGCCAATGGCAGCAACGGGACGAGCTCCCACTACGTGTCCGTCAATGGCGGGGCGGGCACTTCGCTCTCGTATGCGAAGACAGGCTGGGACACGTGGACGGTGACGTCCCTCGACGTCAACCTGAACGCTGGCGCCAACACGCTCCGCTTCACCAAGGGCATCGATTACGCGGAGCTCGATTCCGTCGAGGTCCACAAGTAGCGACGTGCCTGTAGCGGGCCCGGAGCCGCGAGCCGGTTCCGGGCCCGTCGTCTTTTTCAGCCAACTCGAATTGATCCGTTTGCACTCAAGTCATATTTCTCAATCTAAACGGGTATATGAATGAAGCCATTCATTGTGCTATAAGCCAGTTTTACCGGGGTGGCCTCGTGGCCGCCGGTCCTGATCCAGAAAGGGAGTCCTGCGTGAGCAAGAACCTTCGCGGTAACTTCAAGTGGCTGGTTGGCGGAATCGTCGGTGTGTCCCTGCTGGGCGCGTGCGGCGCTCCGGCGGAGGGCGAGGACGGTTCGGTGATCCAGGACCAGGCCGCTGGCGAGGTGTCGGTGAGCCTCTCCGTGGCGAAGTCCGCGCTGAGCGCTCGCGAGGACGTGGCGGTGTCGGTCACCTTCACCAACACCTCGTCCCAGCCGGTTCAGCTGCTTAAGTTCTACGTCCCGGACGGGCACCTCAAGGAGGGCCTGTTCGAGGTCACCCGCAACGGCGAGCCGGTGGAGTACATCGGTCCCGAGATCAAGCGCGCGGCGCCCACCGCCCAGGACTACATCACCCTGGCTCCCGGCGAGAGCCTGACGGGCTCGGCGCCCGTGTCGGGCATGTATGATCTGTCCGAGTCCGGCAGCTACACCATCCGCTACGCCGCGCGCGCGCTGGATCAGCACAGCGCGGTGCTCACCAAGGCCGCCCAGCTCGACTCCAACCTCGTGAACCTGTGGATCGAGGGCCGTGACAGCGGCCTGCCCGACCTCCAGGCGCAGGGCACCGTGTCGGCCCAGGGCCTGTCGTACTCGGGCGCCTGCACCACCTCGGAGCAGTCGTCGATCAGCTCCGCGCTGACCTCCGCCCGGACGTACGCGAACAACGCGTCCACCTACCTCAACGGCATCTCCTCGGGCACCACGCGCTACACCACCTGGTTCGGCGCCTACTCGTCCACCAACCTGACCACGGCTCGCAACCACTTCACCAACATCAAGAACGCCCTGGCCAACGCGGCGATCGTGGTCGATTGCAGCTGCAGCGACAGCTACTACGCCTACGTGTACCCGGCCCAGCCGTACAAGATCTACGTGTGCAACGCCTTCTGGAGCGCCCCCACCACGGGCACGGACTCCAAGGCGGGCACCCTGGTCCACGAGATGAGCCACTTCAACGTGGTGGCCGGCACGGATGACCACGCCTACGGCCAGAGCGCGGCCAAGAGCCTGGCCAAGTCCAGCGCCACCCGCGCCCTGGACAACGCGGACAACCACGAGTACTTCGCGGAGAACACCCCCTCGCTGCCGTAAGCTCGGCTAAGGTGGGTTGAAGGGAAACGGGAGCGGAGACGCTCCCGTTTTTCTTTTCCGCGTGTGCCCCTTCCGGGCACCGCCTGGAGGCGAGGGCATCCGTCTATGATTCGTGGACACGTTGGTTGGGTCGCGCTGTGCTGTCTGGCGCTCGGTGGGAGCGCGTGTACGACGACGCCTCGGAGCACGACTCCGCCGGAGCAGACGCCGGCTCCCGAGCAGAAGGAGAACCCGGCCATGACGACGAGCCTGGAGTGCTCGCTGAGCGTGCCGTCCACCCTGAAGTCGGGTCAGCCGGTGGAGGCGCACTTCCAGCTCACCAACCGTACGTCCCAGCCGCTGTACGTGCTCAAGTGGCGGACGCCGCTCGAGGGGCGGCTGCTCGGCAATGACTTCGAGATCACCCGCGACGGCACCGAGATTCCCTACCAGGGGCCCATGGTCAAGCGCGCCAATCCGGGTGCGGACAGCTACGTGGCCATCGCGCCCGGCGCGTCGGTGGATGCGAAGGTCGAGCTGTCGCTGGCCTACGAGCTGACGCAGCCAGGGCGCTACCGGATCGCCTTCCGCAACGAGTTGTTCGACGTGATCGACAAGCAGGCGGACGTGCCGCGCACGATGGACCAGTTCCGGCCCATGCCCGTGCAGTGCCCGGCGGTCGAGACGACGATCACCGCCCCCTGAGCGCGGCGCGCGCTACCGGGAGAGCGAGCTGACGAGCCGTCGGGGAGGGAGCGCCTCGATGGCCTGGCCGATGGCCTTGGCCGCCTGGGGGAAGGGTCCCCGGGCGAGCTCCCGGCCCGAGGGGCTCACCGCCTGGACGAGCACCTGGCGGAAGCCCTTCTCCAGTCCGAGCGCGCGGTGCGGCGCGCCGTTGGAGTCGGCCACCATGTAGAGCGAGTCCTCCAGGTCGGCCGGCGGCTGCTGGCCCTGGTCGCGGAAGAGCTGGCGGATCCGCTCGAGCGAGTCGTGGTGGATCTTCCGGATCTCCCTGCTCGCGGCGCCCATGAAGAAGCCGGGGATGCCGCGCAGGTCCACGTGCACCACCACGATGGGGTTCTCCCGGCGCAGCTCGTAGGCGAAGCGCAGGGCGTTCTCGCGGAGCACGTCGCGCGTGTCCCGGTTGGCGTACAGGACCACCGCCGGCCGGCCCTGGCCCAGGGGGATCTCCCGGCCGAACACGTCCGCGGCCGCGGAGGCCTGGGCGGGGAGGGCTCCCAACAGCCCCATCAAGCAGGTGAGTACCACCAGGATTCGCATGGACAAGGTCTCCTCTCCGGGCAATGGGGACGTTCCGCAGTGTACGGTCCGTCCCTGACGGTCCCCGCCGAACAGCCGCGCTCCGCCGCCTCTGCCCGTCATCCTCCCGGCTGTGACTCCCTCCGGCTCGGCCGCCCGCCCTCCGGAGCGGTTCCCGCGACGAGGGGCGATCGGCCGATCGGAGCCGCTCGTGCCCCCCTGGTCCACCCGAGGGCGAGCGCGTCCCGCTGGCGGAGCCCCGCCGTTTCCTCCATAAAGCGGGCCGGCTCCCGGCCTCCACGGCCTCGAGCCCATCGTTTCCGCCGTACGGAAGGAGAAGGCATGAGTCGTGTCCTGGAGGATCTGCTGGAGCTCCTGAAGCTGGAGCCCATCGAGGAGAACCTGTTCCGCGGAAGGAGTCAGGACCTCGGTTACCACCAGCTCTTCGGAGGACAGGTGCTGGGCCAGTCCCTGTCGGCGGCCAGCCAGACGGTGACGCACGCCGAGCGCCACGTGCACTCGATGCACGGCTACTTCCTGCGCCCCGGTGATGCCAGCCTCCCCGTGGTCTACACGGTGACGCGCGTGCGCGATGGCGGCAGCTTCACCACCCGCAGCGTGACGGCCATCCAGAGGGGCCAGCCCATCTTCACGATGATGGCCTCCTTCCAGGGGGACGAGCCCGGCTTCGAACACCAGACGAAGATGCCCGAGGTGCCCGGACCCGAGGGCTTCCCCAGCGATCTCGAGCTGCTGCGCCGCAAGGCCGACCTCATCCCCGAGCGGGTGCGCGACAAGTTGCTGTGCCCCAAGCCCATCGAGATCCGCCCGGTGACGCAGTACGATCCGTTCGATCCCAAGCCGGGCGAGCCTCTCAAGTACGTGTGGTTCCGCGCCGACGGACCGCTCCCGGACGATACGCAGGTGCACAAGTACGTGCTCGCCTACGCCTCGGACTTCAACCTCATCACCACCGCGCTCCATCCGCACGGCGCCAGCTTCATGCGGCGCAACATGCAGATGGCGAGCCTGGATCACGCCCTGTGGTTCCACGGCAACGTGCGCGTGAACGACTGGCTGCTGTACGTCATGGACAGCCCCTGGGCGGGCAGCGCTCGAGGCCTGGCGCGCGGGCAGATCTTCTCCCGTGACGGCCGGCTGGTGGCGTCCGTGGCCCAGGAGGGCCTCATCCGCCTGCGCAAGGACGGGCGTTGAGCGCTGCCTCCGCGCACGGCGTGCTTGCGTCCCGCGCGGTCCGTTTCTAGAGTCACACCCGTTTCAGCCACTCGGCGTCTCGATGGCGGCCCGCGCTTCCCGCTGGCCGTAGGACGCTCCGGGTGGCTTTTGTTCGCGGCCCAGGCCTCCCGGCAACTCCACCGGTCGCTTTGGCCGTGAACGGCATGCCTCCCCTGAAAGCAGAGCTGCTTCGGGACACCATCGAGCACATCGACATCAAGGTCCATGGCGCCGGTTGGTGGACGCTTGCCTGTAGGCGATCGTGCGATGAGTCCCAAACGTTGAGATGCTTGCCGCCGTCCTCGCTCCAGGACGGCTCGGAGGAGTCCATGGACGTGCTGGTGGTGTCGCTGTTGGGCATTCTGGTGTTTGGCGGCGTCTTCTTGCTTCTGGCCCCGGAGTGGTGGAGCTCGAGCCTGGGCACGCTCAAGGACAAGCCGAAGAAGCAGGACAAGGAGAACGCCAACGCTCCCAAGGACGGCAAGTAGACGGCTTTGCTCAGGGGGAGGGCAGGCCACCAGGCGGTCATGAGGGCGTTGAGCTGAAAAGCGCCCTCCCGCTTGCCTGCCATCATGCTCCATCCAGGTCGGCCATGATGATTTCAGGTAGGCCTATGTAGGTATATCGTGCCTACATTTCTGGATGTTTGGACACCTCCGAGGTGCGTGTGTGTGGTCGGCGTTTGGTGTGGGCGCGTGTGGCCTTGGTGTGCCACTGTGCTCACACCGTGTGCGAGGCTGACTGTCGAGAGTGTCGCGCGCTCATCACTTGATTCGAGAGCTGCTGCCTCGGATATAATGCCTACATTTCACGACCTTTGCAGATGCGAGGCGTGGGTGTATTGCGCCTACATTTCGGTATCATGCCTACATTTCACGACCCTGGCGGCGGGTGGGTGTTGTGCCTACGTTTGGTTGGATCTGAGGTGAATGTGCGCTGGGTTTGATTTGTTTTTTTGTATTTGATTGCATTGTCTGTTTGATTGTCTGTTTGTTTATTTGTTTTTTGATTGTGTTTTTTGTTTGTCTTTGCGTGTCTTGGTTGTGCTTGTGTGTTGATTGTCTTTGTTTTTTTGTTTTGGTTTATGTTTTTGTTTGTCTTTGTTTTGTGGTTTTGTTGTTTGTTGTTGGGGAAGATAGGTTTTGGGCGGAGGGGACACGAGACACGCGTGCACGTCCCTCCGCCCTTCGCGTCACGGAGAGGTCTTGGGGCTCGGCCCCGTGAACTCCGGCAGCAGGAACTCGTCCACGGCCGGCGCCTTCTCGATGAGGCCCAGGTCCACCAACTGCTGCCCCAGCGTCTCCCAGCGCTCGCGGCTCATCGTCCCCAGTCCCCGGGCCTTCGTCTCCTCCGTCTCGATGAGAGGCTTCTGCGCCTGCGCCGCCGCCGCGAAGGTCTCCGCGTCCAGGGTGGTGTTCAGCTTCCCCATCACCGCGTTGGCCGGCGCCGGGTCCTCCAGGTAGGCGCGCCAGCCCTCGCGCACCGCCGCCACGAAGGACTTCACCCGCTCCGGCTGCTGCTTCCACAGCTCCCGGCGGGTGATGACCACGGCCACGTAGGGGTTGAAGCCCTCGTCGGCCACCAGGAACACCGAGGGCTCCGCGCCCTGCCTCTTCGCGGCGATGGGCTCCGAGGTGATGAAGCACTGCTGGGCGAAGTCCTTGTCCGCCACGAAGCGCGCCACACCACCGTCGTAGGGCACCACCTTCACCTTGTCGAAGCCGTACTTCTTCTTCAGGTAGGCGGCGTAGGGCAGGCCGGGCTCCAGGGCCACCGTGCCCGAGGAGAGCACGTCCTTGATGCCCTTCGCCCCGCGCGAGGCGTGGGTCATGATGGCCAGAGGCGACGTCTGGTACACCGCGAACAGCGGAAGCACATCCACGCCCCGCGTCCGGGCGGTGAGGATCTCATCCGCGCCGGCGATGCCGAACTCCACCTGCCCCGAGGCCACCATCTGCATCACGGGCACGCCGGCCCCGCCCCCGAGGATCTCCACCTCCATGCCGTGCCGGGTGAACTCGCCCTTCTCGCGCGCGGCGTAGAAGCCACCGAACTCGGGCTCGGGCACCCAGTTGAGCGCCAGCTTCACCTTGACGGGCGCGGCGGGCGCGGTGGCCGCTGCCTGTGCGTTCCCTCCCGCGTCCTTGCCCTCCGCCTGCTTCGTGCCTTCCTTCGAGCGCGAGCACGCCCCCACCACCGCGAGCAGCGCCACACATCCCAGCAATCCAACGAGCTGTCTTCTCACTTGCGGTTCCCTCCACGCGAAACGGGTATGGCCCTCACGAGCCCGAGGCCGACGGGTGCCAGCGCCTCAGCAGCCGGGAGCCCGTCAGGCTCACCGCGCCGAACAGCACCAGGCCCAGCACCGAGGCCGCCAGCACGGCGGCGAAGAGCAGATCCGTGCGCAGCTGCCGGTAGGCCGACAGCACCAGGATGCCCAGCCCGGCGGCGTCCTCGGAGAAGCCGGCGACGAACTCGCCCACGATGGCGCCGATGACGGCCAGCCCCGAGGCGATGCGCAGGCCGGTGAACAGGTGCGGCAGCGACGCGGGCAGCTCCAGCTTCCACAGTCTGGCCACCCGGCGCGCGCCATAGAGGCGGAACAGATCCCTCAGCGGCGGCTCCACCGAGCGCAGCCCGCTGAGCGTGTTGGCGATGACGGGGAAGAGCGAGACGATGAAGGACGAGATGGCCACCGCGCGCGCCCCCGGGCCGAACCACAGCACCAGCAGCGGGGCGACGGCGACGATGGGCACCGTCTGCAGGAAGAGGGTGTATGGGTAGAGCGCCCGCTCCAGCAGCCGCGAGGAGGCGAGGATGATGGCGGCCAGCACGCCCACCACCGTGCTCAGCCCGAAGCCCACCAGCGCCGAGCGGCCCGTGGTGATCGCCGCGCCCAGCAGGGTGGACGCATCGCGGGCTCCCGCGGCGGCGATGGCCGAGGGGGGTGGCAGCAGCCAGAGAGGGATGGCGAGCAGGCGCGTCAGGGACTCCCACAGCACCAGGAGGATGGCGAGCGCGGCCAGCGGCGCCAGGGCCGAGCGGAGGGCCTCGGTCTTCATAGGGACTCTCCTCGCTCCAGGGCCTGGTGCAGCAGGCCCATCTCCCGGGCGAACTCGGGCGTGGCGCGCAGGGCGGCGTTGCGCTCCGCGGGGAGGGCGAGCCGATGATCCAGCATCACCCGCGCTGGCCGCCGGGACAGCACCACGGCGCGCTCGGCCAGATAGGCCGCCTCGGAGAGCGAGTGGGTGACGAAGAGGACGGTCATCCCCAGCTCCCGCCACAGCACGCGGAGCTGGTCGTCCAGCCGGTTGCGCGTCAGCTCGTCGAGCGCCGCGAAGGGCTCGTCCAGCAGCAGTAGCCGGGGCCGGGTGACGAGCGCGCGGGCCAGGGAGACGCGCATGCGCATGCCGCCGGAGAGCTCGGCCGGGTAGCGCGAGGTGGCATCACCGAGCCCCACGTGCTCCAGCATCGCTCGCGCCGCCTCCCGGCGCTCCATGGCCGCTACCCCGGTCAGCTCCAGCGGCAGGGCCGCGTTGTCCAGCACGGAGCGCCAGGGCAGCAGGTGCGCGTCCTGGAAGACGTAGGCGATGGGCGCGCGCGTATCCCGGGTGCGCTCGAGGGCGGGGGAGAAGGAGAGGGTGCCCGCGTCCGGCCTGTCCAGCCCGGCCACCAGGCGCAGCAGGGTGGACTTGCCGCAGCCGGAAGGGCCCACCAGGGCCACGAAGGAGCCCGCGGCGATGTCCAGCGTCATCCCGTCCAGAACCGGGATGCCTCCCGGGAAGGTGCGCCGCAGGTTGGCGATCCGCACGTGCACGCCTCCCTTGCCGTCATCGATCGGGGGAGGTGTGGAAGGGGACGGGCCGGGAGAAGCCATGTGGGGAATGGGTTTCTAACCGCCCGCTTCCGGGCGGCCAACCCCCATGTACGGGAAACCCTCCTGCCCGCCCCTGCGCAGATGTGAACCCCGGTGCACAGGGAACGCGAAGCCCTTGGCCAGGGCCGGGCTCGCGCCGTCGCTTCCCAGCGGAGATTTCCCTCTTTGCTCGAAAGTTGGCACGAAGCACGCAGGGGGAGCCGGGTGCCCCACGCCTGGGGCGCCTGGCCCCGGCACGTCGGGTCACCCAGAGGTCATGATGAGGCTCCCGTTCCTCCTCCTGTTGCTGCTGTCCGCTCCCGCGCTCGCGGCGACGCGTCCGGCCTACGTCCTGCGCATCGAGGGCGCGGACGCATTCGTCGACCTCGGGCGCGCGGATGCCACGCGCTCCGGTGAGCGGCTGCGCGTCTACCGCGTCGTCGAGGCGCGCCACCCGGCCACGGGTAAGGTGATGCGCGACCGGTTCCTCCTGGGCGAGGTGGAGGTGCTGGAGGCCGGCGAGACACTCTCGCGCATCTCCGCCCCGGAGGAGCTCCTCTCCCGCCTGGAGGTGGGGGACGAGGTGGAGCCGGTGAATCCACCCGCGCCGCGCGAGCGTCCCGCCGCGCCCGCTCCCACGCAGGCGCCCCTGGCCTCCGCGCCCTCCACCGCGGGCCCCTCCGACGCCGAGCGCACCGCCCTGCGCACCGCGTGGAACGCCGCCCTGAAGCTCCCGCCCGCCGAGCGTGCGAAGGTCTGGGAGGACTTCCTCGCCGCCTGGCCCCAGACGGACCTGGCCGGCCCCATCCGCTCGGAGATCGCGCTCCTGCATGAGGCCCCCGCGTCGGCCTCGGCCGCCGGAGTGCCCGCCGCCGCGGTGGCGCCCGTCCTCAAGGTGAGCGCCCCCACCAGCGCGCTCACCGATGAGAGCCTCACCATCGGCCTCTCGAGCCTCGCCGGGCCCACGCCTCGCGCGGCGATGGTGCACTGGCGCGAGCAGGGCTCGCCCACCTTCCGCACCGTCCACATGACCGCGGAGCCCCATGGACACTTCCGCGCCACGCTGCCCGAGGGCGCGGCGGTGATGCCGGCCGTCGAGTACTACGTCGAGGCCGTGGACCCCGAGGGCACCACGCTCGCCGCCGCCGGCAGCGCCACCCGCCCGCAGCACATCGACATCCGCCGCCCGCCGCGCGACGAGCGCATCGTGCTCCGCGGCCGCAGCCGGGTGCGCGTCAGCGACGAGTACGTCGACTTCAACCGCTTCAAGGGCAACGACGTCTACAACCTCTTCGAGGCGGACTTCCTCTACCGCGTCCAGACGGCGCTGCACGCGGTGCGCGTGGGCTTCGGCAGCTACCGGGGCACCGGCACTCGCCGCGAGCTGCTCGACACGGGCGGCCCCAGCCAGCTGGTGGGCTACACCTATGGCTTCACCGAGCTGGAGCTGCGTCTCCATCCCTCGCTCTCCATGCTGGTGAAGGGCAGCGCCGGTGTGAACCGCGAGGGCCTCAAGGGCGGGTTGGATCTCGGCCTGCGCATCGGCAGCGAGATGGGCACGTCCCTGCTCGTCCGCGGCGCCACCATCGCGGGCATCGGCCAGCGCGCCAGCCTCGCGCTCGCCTGGGACGCCGTGCGCGGCTGGCCCATGAGCGCCGAGGTCGTCGTCACCAACGAGCCCATCGGCGAGGACCTCGGCGTGCGCCTCATCTACACGGTGGGCCGCTCCGTGACGCCCTGGCTCGATGTGACCGGCCGCGTGGGCTACCAGCTGCGCGACATCAACCACTCCGGCCTCACCCTCGGGGTGGGCTCCACCTTCCACTGGTAGCGGACTCCGGGAGAACGCCTTCCATGATGACCCTTTCCACCGCCACCTGTCTTCTCCTGCTGCTCGCCGCCCAGACGCCGGCGGCTGCCACCCCGCCTCCACCTCCGGAGCCCCTCGAGGTGCGGCACGTCCCGGCCGCCCAGGTGACCGCCGGTACCTCGCTCGTGCTCCGCGCCGAGGTGGCTCCCGCCTGGCGGCTCGGGGCGCTCGTCGCCCACCACCGCTCCGCCGAGGAGAAGGACTTCCGCGAGACGGCCTTCGAGCTCAGCTCCGACGGCACCTACGCGGCCGTCATCCCCATCACCGCCGAGCAGCGCGTGTCCGTGGAGTACTACCTCACCGCCCGGGACACCGAGGGGGTGGAGTCGGTGCGCTTCGCCAGTGCCGGAGCGCCCTATCCGGTGCTCGTCGACGTGCCCCAGTCCTCGCTGGAGCGCGAGGCCCTGCTGGCCGTGTACGGGCAGCGGCGCTCGCGCGTGCGCGCCTCCGCCGAGTACGTCGACTATGGCTCGCAGACGATCAACGGCATGCGCTACCAGGACCAGTACTACCGCCTGGAGGCGGACTACCTCTACAGGTTGCTCACCCAGGTGGGCGGCCTGCGGATCGACTCCATCCGCATCGGCGTGGGCCACCTGCGCGCGCACACGCCGGCCTTCGGACTGACGGCCCCGGGGGAGCCCCCCCGGCCGGAGCAGCGACCGGGCCTCGACTATGGCTTCTCCGAGGTGGACGTGGGCTTCAACCCCTTCTTCGGCCTCGGACTGCGCCTGACGCTGGGAGGCAACGTGACCGGCTTCTCGGCGGGGTTCGGCGGGAAGATCCGCATCGGCCGGCCCCACGGCTCGCATGCGGAGATCGGCGGCGAGTACACGGCGGGTCTCGGCGGTACGGGAACCGTCCGGCTCGTCTGGGACACCGTGCCGCGCTTCCCCATGAACGCCGCGGTGCAGGTGACGAATGTCCCCTCGGGACCCACGGGCGTGCGGCTGCTCTACGGCGTGGACTACCAGCTCACCGAGGCCATCCTCATCGGCGCCCAGGCCGGTTACCAGGCTCGCGCCTCCGTGGGCGGTGGGCCGACGCTGGGACTCTCCGCGAGCTATGGTTGGTAGGAGAGGGTGCTCCGATGATGCTCACCGCGCTCACGCTGCTCCTGCTCTCCGCGGAGCCGGGTCCGTCCCAGCCCGCTCCGTCCTCCGCTGATTCCTCCCTGGCCGTGGTGTCCACCTCGGCGCCCGGTCTGGAGAAGCTGGCCTCCGACGCGGGGCGCACGCTCGGCACCCGGCTCGAGGCGCCCTTCGTGGACCTCGGTGGCTACCTCAAGTCCCGGGGTGAAGGCTGTCAGGCGGATGTGCGCTGCCTGGTGGCGGCCCCCGGGCTCTCCGGTACCTCGCGCCTGTTGCACCTGCGTCTGCGCCCGCTCTCCACCGGGCGGGTCGCCGCCGATCTGCGCCTCATCGAGGTCCGAACCTGGAAGGTCATCGGCCGGAGCGCCTCGGTGGTGGAGACGGGTGCGCTGGCGTCCTGGGCGGAGAGCTCCTCCACCCGGATGCTCACGCGGGCCGACCCGTACGCGCGCCACCCGCCCCCGAGCCCCTTCTCGCTGAAGCCACCCGCCGAGACGTCACCCGCCCCCGAGGCGAAGTAACCCAGCGATAGGACTCGGGTTTCTTCCAAGGTGCCCGCTCCCCGGCTCCACGGGCGAGCGGGCTTCTTTTCGTGACCATTTGACTGAAAATACGAATCTGGTCATGTTGTTCGTATGGCCGTTTCCACCAAACCGTCCGAGCCCGCTGGCCGCTCGTCCGCCGAGGCCCGGCGCCAGCGCATCCTCCAGGTGGCCAAGAGCCACTTCGAGCGGTTCGGCTTCCGGCGCACCCGCATCGAGGACATCGCCCGCGAGGCCGGTATCGCCAAGGGCGCCGTGTACCTGGAGTTCGAGAGCAAGGAGGTCCTGCTCCACGCGGTCATCGAGTCCCTGTTCGAGGAGATAGGGCGCCGGTACGTCGCGGAGGTGATGCCGCTGGAGTCGCCCCGCGAGCGGCTGCGCGCCACGCTGCGCTTCTCCTACCGCGAGCTCGCCCGTGACGCCTTGTTCGAGCGGCTCTTGCGCGAGGATTCCGACGTGGCGGTGCTGCGCTCCCTGGCGGAGAGCGGAGACAATCCGCGCAAGGCGGATGCCCAGCTGGAGATGCTGCGCGGCTGGGTGCGCGAGGGCATCGAGCGGGGCGAGCTGCGCGCCGACCTGGACATCGAGGCGGTGCCCTTCGTCTTCGGCGTGCTGCGCTTCCTGCACTACCACACCGCGCTCGCCACGATGGGAGACCGCATCTCCCGCGAGCGGCTGCTCGACGCCGTCATCGACATCTTCATCGCGGGTCTCTCCGCGCCGGGTGTTTCCAACAAGGGGTGATGCCATGCATGCCATCGAGATTGATCGGCTGACCCGCGTCTACGGCTCCGTGCGAGCCGTGGACGGGGTGAGCTTCCACGTGGAGCCCGGGGAGATCTTCGGCTTCATGGGGCACAACGGCGCGGGGAAGACGACCACGCTCCGGATGCTGCTCGGGTTGACGCGCCCCACCTCGGGCAGCGCGCGGGTGCTCGGCCATGACGTGGTGCGCGAGAGCCTCGAGGTGCGCCGCCAATGTGGCTTCCTCCCCGCCAGCTACGCGCTCCCGGCCCACATGACGCCGCGCCAGTTCCTCGCCTACGTGGCCGCCATGTTCGGCCTCGAGCCCGAGGTCTCCGAGCCGCGCATCCAGTCGCTGCTCCAGCTCTTCGGGTTGGAGGCGGCGGCGGACCGGAAGCTCGGGGGCTTCTCCACCGGCATGACGCAGAAGGTGGGGCTCGCCCAGGCGCTCATCAACGAGCCCCGCCTGCTGCTGCTGGACGAGCCGACCTCGGGGTTGGATCCGCTCGGCCGCTACGAGCTGCTGGAGCACCTGCGCCGGCTCTCCGGTGAGCGCGGCGTCACCGTGCTCTTCTCCAGCCACATCCTGTCGGACATCGAGACGCTGTGCCGGCGCGTGGCGGTGCTGCACCGGGGTCAGCTCGTCGCCTTCGGACCCATCGAGGCGCTCAAGAGCGAGCACCGCTCCACGAACATGGACGAGCTCTACCTGTCGCTCGCGCGGAGGGCGGCATGAAGGCGCGCCTGCTCTGGCTCGACATGTGTGCCTCGCTCCGCGAGCGGAAGACGCTGCTGGCGGCGGCCATGATGGTCTATGCGGCGTTCTCCATACCCTTCATCGCCGCGAAGCCGCCCGCTCACGTGCTGTCGGCCTTGAATGGGTGGTTCGGGACGTCCGACCCCTTCATGATCTTCCTCTTCGTGTGGACCGACCTGGCGATGAACAAGACCATCGTCATACTGGGCGTGGTGCTCGCGGGAGGCCTGGTCATCCGCGAGCGCGAGACGGGCGTGCTCCAGGTGCTGCTGTCCAAGCCCGTGTCACCCGTCGCGTACTTCCTGGTGCGCACGCTCTCCGCCTGCGGCGTCATGGCGCTGCTCTACGTCGGTGGCCACCTGCTGGCCGCGCCCATCGTCGCCCGCACCCTGCCGGGCTTTCGTCCGGGGCTGTTCTTCGCCTCGATGGCGGTGCACCTCTTCGCCGCGTTCTTCGCCGTCTGCCTCAGCGCCCTCGTGGCCGTGCTCGTCCAGAGGCGCTCGCTGGCGGCCCTGGTGAGCCTGCTGGTGCTCTTCCTGCTCGTGGGCCTGGCGTTCATCGGCTTCTACAACCCCGCCTGGCGCGAGGCCTCCCTCTTCAACCCCATCACCCAGGGCATCTCCGTGCTCGGTCACGTGGATGACCTGAGCCCCGGGCACGTGCTGGGACCCATCGCCATCCTGCTCGGCATGAACGTGGCCTTGCTCGCTCTCGGCGCCCTGCGCGTGCGCCACCTGGAGGTGTGACTCCCATGCAGGCCTCCCTCCTTCGCTACCGTGCCCTCGAGGCCCGCCACGCCATCGGGTGGGCGCTCTTCGTGTCCCTGGTCGTGGGCGTCGGCGTGGTCGTGCTGACGGGCGTGCTCATTCCGCTCCTGCCCGCTCCGGTCAATGCGTTCATGGAGCGCGCGTTCCTGATCCGCGGCCTCGGTGCCGTCATCCTGGTGAACGAGTACGTCGGCATCTACCTCCTGACCTTCTTCGCCGGGGCCTCGGCGCTGATGCGGGCCCTCGTCGAGCCTCGGGAGAACCGGGCGCTCGAGATGCTGCTCAGCAAGCCCATCTCCCGCCGCGCCTTCCTGGAGGCACGGGTGGGACCGATCCTGATTGCCTCCGCGCTCGTGGGGCTCGTGATGACCCTGACCACGGCGCTCGTCGTGCGGCCCTACACCGGCGAGGGCTCCTCCGTGAGCGTGGCGGGGACGATCGGGGCCGGGCTGGTCCTCACGTCCCTGGCGGTGCTGCTGCTCGCCGTGCTCGTCATCCCGCTGCTCGTGGTGCGCGACGCGTTCCAGGGGCTCCTCATCGCGTTCATGCTTTGGATGGTGCCGATGATCCCGACCGCGGTGCTGCTCTACCGCCCCGATCTGTTCGAGGGCCACGAGCGGCTGCGGGACCTGATCACCCTGGGGCCGAACCTCCTCTGGTTCGACGCGGCGATGCCCCGCCTCGGGCTGATCTCGGTGGGGGTGGCGCTCGTGGCCTCGTGGGGCGCGCTCGTGCTCGGTGCCCGCGTGTTCGAGCGCACGGAGCTGCGCTGAGCACGCGGCCATCCGGGAGGTTCAGGGGCTGAGCGTGGTGGAGCGGGCGAGGTTCTTCAGCACCTGCTCCGGGGCTCCGGCCGAGGTGGGGTCCACGCCATCCAGCCACTGGTCATAGGCCAGGTGGATGGTGCGGCTCGCCTCCGGTGCGTTCGGGGTGAGGGAGAGCCCCTCCAACGAGACCTCGGCGCTGGCGAGACCATGGGTCTCCAGGCGGAAGGGGCGCGCGGCTCCTCCGCCGGTGGGGAGGACCTGGCCTTCCAGCAGCAGGGTCTTGCCTTCCATGCTCGCCCCGGTGGGCAGGCCCTCGGCGTCCGCGTCCGCCGGAGAGAAGACGAGGCGCGCGCGGCAGTAGCTGCCCGGGGGCGGTTGCAGGGTGCCGAGCACCAGCGCTTCTCCGTCCGGGCGCTCCAGGCCTCTCACGTGCGGGACACCCAGCTTGCGGGGGCTGCTGGTCTCGTGCGCCTCGGCCGTCCCGATGGGAGAGAGCAGACGCAGCCACCGCCACGCACTGGTGGTCGGGCAGGGGAAGATCTCCACGCTGCTGAGGGTGACGTAGGCGCGGCTCAGGGTGATGCGATCGCCCTGGGCGTTGGTGAACGAGCGGGTGGCGTTCTCGGAGAGCGCGTTCCCGGCGGGACGGAGGGCGAGGTTGAGGTGGAGCTGGATGCCTTCCTCGCGCGAGCCGCACGCGCAGAGGGCCAGGAGGAGCAGGGTGGGGGAGAGGTGGAGCTTCATAGGTCGTAGGCGATGGAGGCCTGGAGGATGGGCGTCTGGTGGACGTTGCCGCGCAGGCGGTTGAAGAAGGGAACGCGCACGCCGAGCTGCACCACCACGTCGGTGGTCGGGCTGAGCAGTACGTCCGGGGAGAGGAAGGCGACGAAGCCGCTGCCCACGGGATCCTTCACGCCGAGGGTGTCACTGGGGCCCTCGAGTCGGCTGTCCACGGCGAGACGCAGGGCCCAGCGTGGGCTCGGCTGGAATTGGGTGGCCAGTGTGGTGCGGAGGGAGGCTCCGGCGCGGAAGCCCTCGCGTCCTCGGGTGGGGAGATAGCCAGTGGCACTGGCGAGGAAGGACCAGTCGGAGCGGAAGCCGGACCAGGCCAGCCCGAGGAACGGGTCCACGGAGGCCGTGCCGAGCTGCGCATCGAGCGATAGGGGGCGCCCCGCCGCATCGCGCTGCGTGGGCGAGGTAGGGAGGCGGGTGCCCACGAGGATTCCGAAGAGGTTGTCCGGCGAGAAATCGCGATCGCGGAAGACGAAGACCTTGGCGCCGACCTCCACGTCCCCGAGCCCCCAGGCCGTCTCGCGCGCGAGGCTGACGTCCTGCACGGTCCGGGCCTGGAGGGGCAGGGTGGCGGACAGGAAGAGCCAGGGGACGGGGGCGTAGGCCACGGAGACGTCCATGCGCAGCTCGCGCAAGGAGACGGCGTCAATGGCCTGCTGGCCGGTCGTCTGGCTCCAGGCGCGCAGCTGGGTGGCGAGCCGAAGGCGGCCGGCGAAGGGCTGCTCGGTGCCCATGGAGGTGAGGGTCGGATCGCCACAGGAGCAGGTGGCGCAGGCGAGCCCCGCGGTGGGAACGAGGAGGCCGGCCACGAGCGGGAGGGCGAGGGAGAGGGACTTCCACATGGTGGGTGCCACGTTAACGGGACGGGGCACGCGGGCACCTGCGGCGAGTTGTCGCAGCTCACTCTCTCGAAGCTCACCGGGGAGGTGCTACTCACCGACAGGCGAGCTGGTTCACTGCAGCCGGACATCGTCGTCCACTTCACTCGCAACATCACCCGGATTCAGTGCATCTATGACCTCAAGTTCCCCTGCGGCTACGCGGTGGGTAGCAATCCGTGGTCGAATGAGGTTGTCGAGCAGATGAAGTCCTATGGCAACCTCGGCGGTAAGTGCCTCCCGGCCCTCGTCACCCCGCAACGGGGCGTCGTTCGCCAGTAGGAAAGCAGATGACTTCGACCCATCCACGAGTGCGAATCCCAGGGCCTGTCAGATACACGTCCTGGACACCGGAGTCAGGGGACGTCGAGCATCTCTGGGCACGTCTCGTGGCACGAGACATCGTGCGCATCGTCTTTTTCGTGCCACACGACCACTTCGACATCGCGGCGGGGGTGTCTCATGCCCTCGACAGTTACTTGCGCGCCGTGAAGGGTGGCCCGAGCGCCTTGGTTGAATACACCTGCTGCGACTGGGAGCCGTCCAAGCTCGGTGACAGGGGGTGGGAGCTCATTCGGGACACCCTGAACCCGAAAGAGCGCAGGTACTTCGACGACTACGACGAGGATGAGGCTTCTCAGCCAGAGAAGGCCGGGGCGGAGCCCTACTTTGGCATCTACGGTGAACAGGACAGTGGCTTCTCGTTCACCTACCACGCTCGAATTCCCTGGCGCGAAGCCCCTGCCAGCAGCGCAAGCGTCCTACGCGCCACCCTGCCAACGGAGTACCTCGAGGAGAAGGGGGCCGGGGTCGTGCATACGCTCGCTCTCGACATGGCCTCCCGGCTCCCTTTCGCCTCCGGCCATGCGGGGCTTGCCCTCGATGTCGCGTACCCCAGTCTGGACCGGCTCGACATCCTGCGCCCGCTACTGGTCCGTCATCCCGGCTTCGATATTCGCGACGCCGGCATTCGCGACGAGCTGGGCACCCAGGTGGATGGCGTCCACTGGATGAATTTCTTCGGCCTGCCGGTGCTCAGCGCTCTGGGGGGCGCAGCGGGCCTTCGCGCGAGGCTCCAGTTCCCGTCCACTGAAGTGCGGGAACTGGATGGCGAGCGCGTTCTGGTGACCCTGGGACCAGAGCCCGAGGCGGGAGACCTGACGCACGGCCAGCTCCTTCCCGCGTATCGCGAGCTCGCGAAGGTACTGGAGCCCTGGCTGGAGCCATTCCCTTGGGGGTTTCTCCGCAGCCAGGGCCGGGCCAACGACGAGGAGGAGCTACGTCGTTGGTGGAGGCGTTTCCTCGACTGACCTCAGGCCTCGGTGGGCTCCGGGGCCTTCTCCTTTTCCGCGGCCGGTGCCAGCTCGAAGTCCACGATCTCGAAGGTGTTGTCGGCGAGGTCCGCCTTCTCCACCAGCTCCGCGCTCTGGCAACGGGTCGCGGACAGCACGTCCTCCCGCACCCGCTCGAAGCCCGCGAGCGTGGCGGCATTGGCCGCGAGCTTCATGCGCGTGATGCCCCGACCCACGCCCGCGCCCGACTCGCTCTTGCGCTTGTTGATCGCCTGCTGCGCACCCTCCGCGAGCTGGAAGGAGGCCGCGTGGGCCGGCTTCGCGATGCCCTCGAAGGTGCGGGCGTCGGGCCAGGGGGCACGGTGGATGCTCTTGTGTCCCGTGTCCTCCGCGAAGGCCCAGCCCCACACCTCCTCGGTGATGTAGGGCAGCACGGGGGCGAACAGCCGCAGCAGCACGTTCAGCCCCAGCCGCAGCGCCGCCACCGCCGAGCCGCGCGCCTCCTCGCCACCCGAGGACTCACCGCGCGCCCGCGCCTTCACCAGCTCCAGGTACGTGTCCGTGAAGCTCGACCAGAAGAAGCTCTCCGTGTTCGCCAGCGCCGGCGCGAACTCGAAATCCTTGTAGGACGCCGTCGCTGTCTCGACGAGGCTCGCGAGCTTCCACACGAAGGCCCGGTCCAGCTCGTGGGTGATGGGGTGCTCCTGGGCCGTCTGGGCGAGCACGTACTTGCCCGCGTTGAAGATCTTCGTGACCAGCCGCTTGCCCACCTTGAAGACCTTCTCGTCGAAGGCCGTATCCGTACCCAGGCGCGCCGAGGCCGCCCAGTAGCGCACCGCGTCCGCCCCGTAGTTCTCGATGAGGTGCATGGGCGTGATGACGTTGCCCTTGCTCTTGGACATCTTCTTGCGGTCCGGATCGAGGATCCACCCGGAGATGAGCACGTGCTTCCAGGGGATGGTGTCCTCGTGCAGCATCGCCTTGGCGATGGTGTAGAAGGCCCACGTCCGGATGATCTCATGGCTCTGCGGCCGGATGTCCGAGGGGAACACCCTCCGGTGCCGTTCCGGATCCTTCACCCAGCCCGAGGCGATCTGCGGCGTCAGCGAGCTGGTGAACCAGGTGTCGAACACGTCCGACTCGGCCGTGAAGCCGTTGGGCTGGTCCCGCTGCGCGGCCTCGTAGCCCGGCGGCACGTCCACCGTCGGATCCACTGGCAGCCGCTCGCGAGGCGCCAGGATGGGCTTGTCGTGCAGCGGGTTGCCCTCCGCGTCCAGCGGGTACCACACGGGGAACTGCACGCCGAAGTAGCGCTGGCGGCTGATGCACCAATCGAGCTGAAGGTTCTCCGTCCAGTTGCGGTAGCGCGAGCCCATGTGCTCGGGGTGCCACTGCACCCGCTCGCCGAAGCGCAGCAACTGCTCCTTCTTGTCCATCAGCCGCACGAACCACTGGCGCGTGGAGATGAACTCGAGCGGCTGGTCGCCCTTCTCGAAGAACTTCACGTCGCGCTGGATGGGCTTCGGCTCGCCGATGAGCGGGGCACCCATGCCCGGCTTCGCCGCGCCGTCCTCGCGCCGCAGCAGCTCCACGATGGCCGTGCGCGCCTGCTTCACCGACTTGCCCTGCAGGCCCGCGTAGAAGCCCTGCGCGGCCGTGGCGTCGAGGCTCTCCCAGCCCGGCGCCCCGAAGGTGAGGGGGAGCAGCCGCCCGTTGCGTCCGATGATCTGCCGCAGCGGCAGCTTCTGCTGGCGCCACCAGAGCACGTCCGTGGCATCACCGAAGGTGCACACCATGAGGATGCCGGTGCCCTTGGTGGGATCCGCCAGCTCGCTGGGGAAGATGGGCACCGGGACGCGGAACAGCGGGGTGATGGCGCGCTTGCCGAAGAGGCCCTTGTAGCGCTCGTCGTCGGGGTGCGCGGTGACGCCGACGCAGGCGGCCAGCAGCTCCGGCCGCGTGGTGGCGATGGTGAAGTGCGCGTCCGAGCCCTCCACCGCGAACGCGATGTCGTGGAACGCGCCCGCCTGGGGCCGATCCTCCACCTCCGCCTGGGCCACCGCCGTCTGGAAGTCCACGTCCCACATCGTGGGCGCAGTCACCGAGTAGGCATGGCCCTTCTCGTACAGGTCCAGGAAGGAGAACTGCGCCAGCTCGCGGCTGTGGTCGTCGATGGTGGCGTACTCCTCCTCCCAGTCCACCGACAGGCCGATGCGCCGCCACAGCGCCTTGAAGACCTGCTCGTCCTGCTTGGTCACCTGGTGGCACAGCTCGATGAAGTTGGGGCGGGACACCGTGCGCGGCGGCTGCTTCGAGGACTCGGCCGTGGCCTGCTCCATGCGCAGGCCGGGCTCGTACGGGGTGCGCACGTCGGCGCGGACGTTGAAGTAGTTCTGCACCCGGCGCTCGGTGGGCAGACCGTTGTCGTCCCAGCCCATGGGGTAGAAGATGTTGCGCCCGAGCATCCGCTGCTGCCGGACGATGACGTCCGCGTGCGTGTAGCTGAAGATGTGTCCCACGTGCAGCGAGCCCGACACCGTGGGGGGCGGCGTGTCGACGACGAACGTCTCCTCCCGCGGGCGCGAGGGGTCGTAGCGGTGGAGCCCCTCCGACTCCCAGCGGGCATCGAGGCGCTTCTCGACGCTCTCGGCTTCGAAGTGCTTGGGGAGGAGCTCGGGGTTGATGGAACGGAACGTCTTCATCGTCGGGTTCGCCTGGGGTACGCGGCCGTCGCTCGGCCTGTGGAGGGCGCGCAGATTACGGCAGCGGAAAAGGGCCTGCACTGGTTTCTCGGATGATGGCCTCCTCCCGTGACGGCCCCCAGGAAGCGGACCTTACTTGTCCGTGCTCGTCACCTCCGCTCAAGATGCGGGCATGAAATGGCTTCACACCTTGTCGACCACGTCATCCCACGCGCAAAGGGCGGCGAAGGCGATCCAGACAACGGCCAGGTTCTCTGCAGGGATTGTAATCTCAAGAAGAGCGACAAGGCTCCGTGAGCCTCATTCGTCATGACAGGGACATCCTCTGATCAATACGTCAAGATACTGTTCCACCTCGAGCAGGATGAGGATGGGTATCCTCCCGCCAGCGCGGAAACGCTTTGGGCTATCGAAGTGGGTGAGGGGCTCTACAAGATCGATAACATCCCTTTCTTCGCCACGGGCATTGCCTTGGATGACGTCGTCTCGGCGGAGCCGGAGGAGGGCATGCTCCTCTACAAGGACGTCGTCCATCCCTCGGGACACAGCACGTTCCGTGTCGTCGTGTACGAACCTGACGAAGCTCCCGAGGTGCATGGAATCTTCAAACGGCTGGGCTGCTCGACGGAACAGAGCCACCTGCGAGGCCTGATTGCGATCGATGTGCCTCCATCCGTTTCATGGGATGAGCTGAGACGGGTACTGGATTCAGGCCGCGAGCAGGACCGGTGGGACTACGAAGAGGCCTGTCTGGCACGCTCCTGACGGCCGCTCAGTGTGTCCGTTGCAGCCAGCGAGGCAGCCGGAAACGGCCACCGGGCGGCTGCGCCAGGGCCTGCGAGGGTTCGTTCGGCCTCAGGCGGATCCGCGCCAGGAGGATGTCGTAGAGCTCCTGGTAGCTGTCGGCCTGGCGCAGCTCCTCGAGGGTCCCCGTCCACTCCAGGGACATCGCGTGCAGTTCCTGCGCGAGCCGGTCCTTGAATCGCTTCTGGACCTCGGGATCGTCCAACTGCCGGGCATCGAAGGAGCCTCCTGGAATTCCATCCATGTCGGGCTCGCCCTGCGGCGTCATCCCCGCGTCCTCGAGCGCGCGGCCGATGGCCTCGACCAGCGTCCTCAGCGGCCAGGACTGGCTGCGGCGGTTGCGCAGGTACGCCAGGAAGTCCACCTGGTAGTCCTCCGCCAGCCTCGCCCCGATATTGTAGATCGCCTGCGGCGGCAGGCCGCTCCGGGTGGCCAGGTCCTGCAGCAGGGTCCTCGCCCGCTCGGTCGCGTCCAGCAGATCCGTCCGGGTTCGATCCTCCGGGTCCGTGCGCTGCCGCGCCTCCAGGAAGAGCTCTCGCATGTCGACGGCCCCGCGCACGCCCAGCTGCCGCGCCACGCCGATCTTGTCCCGCAGGTAGGTGATGAGGATCGCCTGATCCACCCAGTCGACCGCGCGCGCGAGCGGGTAGAGCGTTCGCAGCGTCAGCTCCCCTGGATCCGACGAGGCCAGGTGCTGGATGTCCGAGATGCCCAGCTCCTCCAGCCGCTCGGTGATGCGATCATTGACGCCGTCCACGTACTCCAGGGACAGGGCCTCCTGGCTGGGCACGGTGGGCTGGAAGATCGACACCACGCGCCGCCGCAGCGCCTGAAGCGCCCAGGTCGGGAAGGCTCCCAGGGTGAAATAGAGGAAGCGGCTCTGGTTGTCCGTGCCGGCCGCCTGGATGAGCTGCGTCTGCCCGGCGACGAATCCCAGCACCAGGGTGATGAGGGCGCGCAGGGTGGCGCCCAGGAGGAACTCGGAGGAGAGCGCCGCCGACTGCATGCGGTGGATGATGAGCAGCAGCGTGTACACGTAGACGCCGAACCCGGCGAACATCAGCCCGCGCAGTCCCTCCTCGAAGTCGCCGGTGACGGCCGCATACTGGGTCAGGTCGTCGATGAGGTCCGGGAACATGTAGGCCGCCGAGAGGGTGGCCACCAGCAAGAAGGGGATGGAGAGTGCCGCCGCGCCCCCCAGCAGCATGAGGACGCCGGGCCGGTTCTGTTCCATCGCCTCCTTGCCCAACCCCGCGGTGAAGATCCGGGCCGTCTCGGCTCGGCCCCGGGTGCTCGCGTAATGACGCGCCGCGACGAGGTAGCAGCGCAGCACCTCCATCCGGGCTCCCACATAGCGCCTGTTGCTGCGCACCCGGTGGGCGAAGGCCAGCACGCTCGGCAGGAGCGCGCAGATCCCCAGCCACGTGAAGAAGAAGAAGTGCTCCCAGGAGTAGCGCAGCCCCCGCACGAGCTTGTCGCGCACCTGGGGCACGACGAGCACTACTCCCACTGCAACGAGCCCGAGCAACGTCCACAGCAGCCGCAGAGTGCGCTCGCGAGCGGCGGCGGATCGGGTCGAACGGCGGACTTTCTGATCCTCGCCAGCCATGGGGCACCTCCAGCGGAGCGGTGCGGCCGGGGAAAGATGTGCACGGAGCCGAGCGATCGGAGGCCCGCCCGGAGTGCGAGATGCGCGCATGGGAGTGGCCCCTGACACCGATGTCCTGCCAGCCGTGGCCCGGGTGTCAGGATTTCCAGGCCCTGATGCGGCGTAAGTCCGCGATATCACTGGGTGTGCAAATGGCACCCGAAGTGCTACTGCCCTGTCCGCTGATCCTCTCCCAAGGGAAGCCGCGATGCCACGTGCACTCTGCTGGATGACACTGACCCTGCTGGCGCTCGGAGCCGCCGGCTGCGCCTCTTCCGCCGATTACGGGGAGAGTCCCTCCCCGGGCGACGGGAGTGGAGGCGCCCCCAACGAGCCCGGTGGAGCGCCGGTCTGCAACACGGCGGCGGACTGCCCGGCCGGCTACACCTGCACCCGGTCCGCCTGCGTCCCTCCGGAGGACGAGAAGGACGCCTCGGACGCGCCCCCTCCGCTGGCCAGCAAGAGCTTCGTCTACGTCCTCTCCCCGAGCGCCAACAGCCTCACGCGCATCGATCCGCGCACGCTCACGCTGGAGGCCATCCCGGTGGGGGCCTCGCCGGTGGACGTGGCCGTGGTGCCCGGCGAGGACGCGGCGGTGACGCTGTCCTCCCTGGAGGCCTCGTTGTCCGTGGTGGATTCCGCCACGCTGCCCTCGCACGTGTTGCGCGTCCCGCTCGGCCGCCGCTACGGGCGCGTGTCCGTCTCTCCGGATGGGGCGTATGCGCTGGCGTGGCCGGATCCGTCCTCTCCGCCCGGCTCTGGTGCCGAGGGCGTGGTGTCGCTGGTGGATCTGCGCGCGGCGCGACGGGGTGAGCCCGCCGAGCGCACGGTCCTCGAGCGCTCCGCCGGGTTCCGCGTGACGGACGTCCTCTTCCGTCAGGAGGAAGGCGTGGCCACGCACGCCTACGTCTTCGCCAAGAGCACGGTGACGGTGCTCGACCTGTCCGCCCCGCGCCAGCAGCCGCTGCCGGTGCGCATCTCGCTGCCGGCGGCCATGGCGGCGGACATCAACTCGCGCGAGGTGGTGGCCACGCCCGATGGGCAGCGCGTCCTGCTGCGCGCCACCAGCGCGGCGATGCTGGCGTCCTTCGACGGGGCTGCCTTCCGCACCGTGACGCTCCCCGAGGTGGCCACGGACGTGGATCTGCTCCCGGATGGATCGGGGGCCGTGGCGGCGCTGCGCACCGCGGGCCAGCTCGCCTTCATCGAGCTGCCGGGCGATCTCGTGGACCCCTCGGGCATCCAGCTCATCGACGTGCCGGAGACCTCGGTGGGCCAGGTGGTGCTGCCGCCGGACGGCGGGGGCCACTTCGCGCTCGTCTACACCACCGTCCTCAATGACGAGTCGCTCACCCGGGTGGAGCTCCCCTCGGGCACCGTCACCCGCTACCCGCTGGAGAAGCGCGTGGACCGCGTAGCCCTCTCGGCGGACGGCCGCGCGGCGGTCATCATCCACAAGCCCGAGCCCGCCTCCACCGCGACCGACCCGTACGAGCGTGCCGTGGACGCGGACCGGGGGTACTCGGTGCTCGATCTCCCCTCGGGCTACCTGCAACTGCGCCGCACCGGGAAGCTGGAGCCGGCGCAGCTGGCCTTCTCCTCCGGCGGAGGCTTCGTCGGGGTGACGCTGCGCAGTGACACGGAGCGCCGCTACGCCGTGGACGCGGTGGACCTCTCGACGCTCGTATCCCACTCCGTCTCGCTGGCTTCTCCCCCGGCCTACGCCGGTGGGTTCGCCGGGGCGACCGAGGAGACCCGCCACCGTGTCTTCGTGTCCCAGCTCCATCCGGCCGGCCGCATCAGCTTCGTCAACCTGGACGACAGTCAGATCCGGACCGTCACCGGCTTCACCCTCAACTCGCGGATCGAGTGAACCCATGAGAATCGTTCGACGACTGCTGCCCGCGGTGTTGTTGCTCGCGGGGGCCTGTGGTGGCCGCGGAGATCTCTACACCCAGAGGCTCGCGCCCCTGCCGTTGCTCACCACGGGGGATGCGCTCGTGTCGGTGGTGCCGCAGACGCAGCGGGTGGTGCGGGTGCGCAAGGGCGAGAAGCCCCAGGGCTTCCCCATCGCCCAGGGGGCGCGCAAGGCGGCGAGGCTCCAGGAGGACCTGGTGGCCGTGCTGGCAGGAGATCAACGCCGTCCGCTGTTGCAGCTCGTGTCGGTGGACAGCGGGGACGTGCGGACGCTGGAGCTGCCGGGCGCGTACGACACCCTCGCGTTCAGCGCCGACAACCGCTTCGGCGTCCTCACCTACAGCACCGCGAGCCTGGGCCCGGACGTGGTGGCGCGCAACCTCAACGAGGTGTCGGTGGTGGACGTGGAGACCCGCGAGGTGACGCGCCTGGCGCTGGGGACGGAGAGCCTCGCGCCGCGCTCGGTCGTCTTCGCCCCGCCGAAGGAGGATCGGCAGTACGTGGCCATCACCCTGGACCGGGGCGTGGTGGTCCTCGATGCGAAGGCCCCCCGGCGGGCGCCGCGGCGCATCCCCACGCGCCTGTCGGAGACGCAGCCCGAGGTGGCCGTGCAGGAGGCGCTCTTCTCCCCGAGCGGGGACGTGCTCTTCCTGCGGCTCACCGGCATGGACGACGTCTTCGCGGTGGAGCTGGGCAGGGAAGGGGACGAGCTGACGGCGTCCGTGAACTTCCTCGCCGGGGGCACGGGGCTCAGCGACATCGAGCTCCCGCCGGCCTCGGCACCGGCCGCGGAGCGCTCGGTGCTGGCCGTCTACGCGGGCAGCCAGGAGGCCCTGGTGCTCGACGCGCGGGGACTTCAGGACGTGCCCCGGCTCCCCCTGGGCGCGCCCCTGACGAGCACCCATGTGCTCGCGGATGGACGCGCGCTCTTCTACGACGGGAAGCTGCGCACGGTGGTGGCGTGGGACGTGGTCACCGGGAAGAGCGGCACGGTGCTGTTGAGCGCCGGCTTCGACGCGGTCCGCTTCAGCGACGCGCTCGGCGCGGCCGTGTTCCGTCACCCCAGCGTGGGCAATGGCGGCGCGGCGCTCTCCGTGGTGACGGTGCGCGAGGAGGACACCCGCCTGCGCGTGCGCATCAACCCCATCCCCGTGTCGCGCACGGTGGGCGCCGACGTCATGGACGCGGCTCGGGGCCGGTTCTACTTCGCGCCCCAAGGGCAGCCCACCCTGGCCCGCCTGGACGTGGAGACGCTCGCCATCGACCAGGTCACCCTGGATGCCCCCATCACCGTGCTGCACTACCTGCCAGCGCAGGACGTGCTGGCCGCGCAGCACGCGGAGCCGTTGCTGGGTGACGTCACCCTGATTCCCGCGGACCGCTTCGAGCGCGGCGCCGCGGAGCGCGTGCGGTACTTCACCCTCGCGGATGAGCTCGACCGCGCCCCGGAGGGCCCCTGACCATGAGACACCTTCCCGTCACCTGCGCCGTCCTCCTGCTGGCCGCCGTCCTCTCTTCCCCGGAGGCCTCCGCCCGGGCGCCGTTGAGCTTCCGTCTGGGCTATGCCGGCCAGGTCAGCACTCCGCGCGCGTATGATCTCGTGGACGAGAACGATCACCTGCCGCTGTTCCGCGTGGGGGCCGCCTACGCGCTGCCCCTGACGGGCGGCCGGCTGGAAGTGGAGGGCGGCTTCCTCACTGGGGGCACCTCCGCGTCGCTCCACCATGCCACCGAGGCGAAGCTGGGGCTCACGGGCGTGGAGCTCGGGGCCGCGTACCGCGCGTCCCTGGGTTCCTTCGTCGAGCCCTATGCCCAGGCGCTGATCGGCTACGACTGGCTGGGTCTGCGGGTAGGCCAGCTGCGCCAGGACGTGGGGCAGGTCTCCGCCACGGGCCTGCTGGGCGTCTCGTTCGTCCTCCCCCTCCACCGGGGCCGCGCGGGCACCCCCGCCTTCCTCTTCGACGTGGGGGCGGGGTACGGCTTCCGGCCCAGGGCCCGCTTCGACGCGCTCACTCCGGAGCCTCCGGCCAGGAGCGACCAGGAACCCATCCCCTCGACCGCCCTCCAGGCCGGCTCGCTCCCTTTGTCCGGGGTGGCGTACCGCTTCCAGGTCGGCCTGCGGCTGTGATGTGACACGGGGTGTGGGAGCGATGCTCACCCCCCGTCCCGATTCCAGGGGGAGTCAATGAGTGTGCTAAACAACGTACGGCTCTACACTCCCCCCCATGCTGGAATCACTCTCCGTACCCAAGCGACGCGTGGCGGCCCAGTTGATCCTGCCGGGTGGTGCCTCGCGCAACGTGGCCGTGTTCCTCTCCGAGGCCGCTCCCGGATACACCGGGGGTGAGCGGCTCTCGGATCTCCTCAACGCCAGTGGCCCCCAGTTCATCCCCGCGCTCGACGCGGAGACGAACGTCATGACGTTCGTGCACTGCGAGAACCTCGCCCTGGCACGCGTGGCCGCCGAGCACGAGCCCAACATCATCGACCAGTTCACCATCCCCACCGAGCACGAGGTGGAGGTGACGATGGTGGATGGGCAGAAGCTGCGCGGGCTCATCACCTACGTGCTGCCCGACGCGCACTCGCGCCTCACGGACTACCTCAACAACGCGCCCGCGTTCTTCCCCGTGTTGGAGGGGGAGCGCGTCGCACTCGTCAACAAGCGCCACGTCGCGTACGTGGAAACCCTTCGTCGCTGAGAAGCCATGGCCCGGTTCGACGCCTTCATCGAGAAGCTCTACAAGGAATCTGGTGTCGCTGTGATGCTGGAGACCGGCAGCGGTATCACCCTGCGGACCGCCTCGGGCAACGTGCCCATGGTGAAAGCCGGGTTGAGCTCGCAGCAGATCATCGGCGCCCTGTCGGAGATCGTCCCCGCGGATCTGCGGGCCAACTTCCCCACCGAGGGGGTCTCCTCCTTCCCGTACAGCGCCCCCGCCGGCTCCGTGCAGGTGAAGGTGCAGAACGTCGCGGGACACCTGAAGGTGGCGCTGGTCCCCTACAAGCCCCCCGCCAACGCCGTGGCCGCCGTCCCGCTGCCGCCGCCCACCCTGGCTCCGGCCCCGGCCGCCCTGGACCTGCCGCCCGCGTCCGAGGAGGACAAGCTCGAGCTGGCCTCGCCGGCCGACATGATGGACCTGGCGGCCCGTGGCGCCGGTGGGGCCTTCACGGCCGCTCCCGCCCCGGCGGCGCGCACGCCTTCCCCCGCGGCTCCGGCGGCCCAGGCCCGCGCGGTGCCGGGCGCCGCCGCTCCCTCCGCCGTCGAGGCCAGGTCGAGCATCCAGGTGCTGCCGCCCCAGGACGGACCGGATCCGGACGCCGCCAAGGCCATGGCCGCGCTGCTGGATCGCATGCTCGACAAGAAGGCCTCGGACCTCCACCTGTCGAGCACCGTGGTGCCCATGCTGCGCATCGACGGTGACATGGTGCCCCAGGAGGACTACCGCCCCCTGTCTCCCGAGCGCCTCAAGGCCATGCTCTGGACCATGGCTCCGGAGAAGAACAAGAAGCAGTGGGAGGAGACCAAGGACACCGACTTCGCCCACGAGACCGATCGCGCCCGCTTCCGCGTCAACGTCTTCGAGGATCGCAAGGGCATCGGCTCGGTCATGCGGCAGATCCCCAACAAGATCATGACCGCCGAGGACATGGGGCTGTCCAAGCACATCCTCGACCTGTGCTTCCTCAGCAAGGGTCTGGTCCTCGTCACCGGCCCCACCGGCTCGGGCAAGTCCACGACGCTCGCCGCGATGATCGACTTCATCAATCGCAACCGCGAGGACCACATCATCACGATCGAGGACCCGATCGAGTTCGTCCACCCGAACAAGAAGTGTCTGGTCAACCAGCGCGAGGTCCACGTCCACACCCAGGGCTTCAAGAACGCCCTGCGCGCCGCACTCCGCGAAGACCCCGACATCGTGCTCGTCGGCGAAATGCGAGACCTCGAGACGATCGCCATCGCCATCGAAACGGCCGAAACGGGCCACCTCGTCTTCGGGACGCTCCACACCAACACCGCTCCCTCGACCGTCGACCGCATCATCGACCAGTTCCCCGCCGACCGGCAGGAGCAGATCCGCATGATGCTCTCCGAGTCCCTCAAGGGCGTCATCTCGCAGATGCTCGTGAAGAAGATCGGTGGCGGCCGCGTGCCCGCTCAGGAAGTCCTCCTGTGCACCAGCTCCGTCGCCAACCTCATCCGCGAGGGCAAGACGTTCCAGATCCCCTCCATCATGCAGACCTCTCGCGGCATCGGCATGCAGACGCTCAACGACGCCCTGCTCGATCTCGTGAAGAAGAAGCTCTGCGAGCCCAACGACGCCTACATCAAGGCCATCGCCAAGGCCGAGTTCAAACAGATGCTCGAGCGCTCGGGCTTCAAGGTTGATCTCCCCACCTCCTGAGTCTCGGAGGTGGCGCGCCGCCACCCTCGTGGCGGCGCTCACCCTCGGCGCGTTCCTCGTCCGGCTCGCGCGGCTCCTCGAGAGCCCCGAGCCTCCCGGGACCGACGGGTATTACTACGTCGTCCAGATGCAGCACTGGCTCGCCGAGGGCCGCTTTCATGTCCGCGACGCCAGCTGGGTGCTGCGCGCTCTTGGACTGGGCTCCGCCTTGTTCGGTGGACCCGTGGTCGGCGTGAAGGTCGGCAGTGCCCTTCTGGCCTCGCTGTGTGTTCCCGCCGCCTGGTTCGCGGGTTGGGTCCTGGATGGGGAGGTCGGGGGTCGACATACCCTCAGGGCTCTCGGATTGGCCTCATGGGCCGCTTTTTCTCCGACGCTGACTCACCTCGCCGGGGACTTTCCGAAGACCCTCGGGATCGTCGCTCCGCTCTTCTTCGTGCTCGGATGGGCTGTTTCTGGCCGGCGCTCCTGGGGCATGCTCCTGGGGGCGGTTGGGGCGGCCCTGCTCGCCGCCACCGCCCACCGGCTCGGCGCTTCTCTGCTCGGATTGGGTGCGTTGGGGGCCGTGCTCGGCCTCGTGCTTCGCGGGCGCACGGATTCGCCCGAGCGCAAGTGGCCCCTCGTCCTCGTCGGCCTGGTGGGCCTGGCTTCCTTCGCGCTCCTCACCTCCGTCCTCCCCAATCTGCTCCACCCCAAGGACCTGGAGCGCGTCTCCTCCCAGCTCGACCTGTCCCCCGGCTGGCCTCCTCCTTTTCCGTACTTCGCGCTCCGACGGACCCATTGGCTTCAACAGGTGGAGCTGGGCTCGGCCTGGCTCGGACTCGCCTGGGGGGCCGTGCTCCTCTGGCGGCGCCGGGAGCTGCGCCCGCTCGTCATGGGGCTCGTCCTCCCGCTCGCGGTGTGCCTGTTCCCCCTCTGGCGCGGCGATGTGCTCGACATGGGCTACCGCACCTCGCTCCTCGCGCCGCTGCTCGCCGTCCCCCTCGTGCTGCTCGCCGTCCCCTCGGTGCGTCCGGGTCTCCGCCCGCTGCCCTGGGCCGCCGCCCTCGTGGCGCTGGCCCTGGTCCCCCTGGCGCGATTCGGCTTCGACCCCCATGCGACTCCGCCCTATGGCCGCTACCGGGCGCTCATCTCCCGCATTCCCCAGCCCCTGCCCGAGCTGCTCATCGCGCACCAGGGCGTGAACTTCCTCTACGACCACGTCACCGGCCACGAGGCCATGGCCTGGGCTCCCGAGCCCGGATTGGATCGCACCCGCATCGGACGGCTCGTCTGGGGCGTGCTCGATGGGGAGTGGATGGCCTACGCGCCCACCCGGGAGGAATTCCCCCCGCCCGTGCGGCTGGATCATGACTACGTCTATGTGCGCGAGGACTTCTTCGAGGCCTTCCTCGCCCGCGTCCGGGAGGAGGGGGACGAGGAGCTGCTGGAGCGGCTCGTCGATTGGCACAATCCTTCCGCCGTTCGTCCCGCTTCACTCCTGCGCAACCGGGACTGAGACGTATTAGCCTGGGCTCCATGAAGGACCCCGAGGAGAAGATGGCCGCCGTCATCGAGTTGTCCGATCGCCGGCCGACCCCGAAGGAGGTTCCCGTCTTCGTGCCCGACGGGCCACCGTCCGCGGAGGCTTCCTCCAAGAACGAGTTCTGGACCGTGATGGAGCCCATGCTCGAGGGGCTCCAGGGGATGCAGGGGCAGATCCTCACCCGGCTCATCCATCTGGCGCTCCCGGAGCTGAGGCGCTTCCAGCGGACCTCCATCCGAGAGATCATCCGCAACTCGAATGGGCTGCCCGAGGAGATGCTGAGGGAGCTGGAGGCACGGCTCGGGACGCACCCGGCGCGAGTCCGCAGGATGAAGTGGCTGGAGGCGAGCGGCTACATCATCGGGAGGGACTACGCCGTCCGGGGCGCGGAGAACGCACGGCCGGGCGAGTCCGGGATGATCCAGGGGCGCTGCCTGGTCCTGCTCGAGGATGGCCGGTTGGGGCTCATCGAGGTGGTGGGGACCTGGGTGTGGAGGATGGGGCTCTCCCACTACGACACCCTGACCACCGTGGGGGACGCGGAGCTCATCGACCCCGTGCGAGCGGTGCGGGAGTTCCCCCTGGCGGGCCTCATCACGAGCCTGCGCAGCATCCTGTTCTACGACGACTCCACGCCGCTCGGCCCGCCCGGTCCGGAGCTCCTGGCGCGGCGGGAGCGCTTCATGGCCACGGTGAAGGAGCTCTCCAAGGCCACGGCCGCCTACGTCGAGCGGAGCCGCCGGGCGGGGAGCGGCCCCGCCTGAGCGGGACCGGCCCCATGCGGACTCAGTCCAACGAGGCCTGAGCCGCGAGGAAGACCACGCGTCCACCGGTCGCCGGGTTGGTGGAGCCGTTGTAGCCCTCGGTGACCGTCCACAGGTTGGTGCCGCTGCCGGTGGCGTGCATGCCCTCGGGCATCCGCGCCCACTGGCCGCTCCCCGACAGGTACGCCGTGCGCGAGGCGCTCGTGGACACCTTGAAGAGGGCCCCGGAGTAGCGCGTGGAGCTCAGCCAGTACGACGTGGTCGAGGTCGTGGTCATGATGGGGGCCACGCCCTGCACGTTGGGCTCGTTCATGATGTAGGCGCGCTCGGGCTTCACCACGCCGCTCACCGTCTTCAGGCGGTAGGTGGTGGAGTCCACCGGCCAGCGGTAGAGCCGCCCGCCGAGCCCCGGGGTGGAGCCGTCATAGGGGCAGGGCGTGTCGCCGTTGTTGCAGTACTCGCCGGAGAGCACCACGTCGGTGGTGCCGCGCGTGTCCTTGCCGAGGAAGGAGAACTTGGTCCGGCACGGGCTGGTGATGGTCGAGGGCTGAACGTAGGCGCTCACCTGCGGCAGCACGTACTTGTAGCCGTAGGCGCACCACACCGAGCCGACCTTGCCGATGGCGGTGTCACAGGTGGTGCTGGTGTCCACCTGGCGGATCTGCGTGAGGTCGAACACGCGCATGCCGTCGGAGGTGTCGGCCATGTAGAGGTAGTTGCCGAACCAGGCGAGGCCGCCGCCGTGCTCGGGCACCACGGTGAAGTTGCCGGAGCTGGTGGGCCGCACCAGGAGGATGTGCCGGTAGTTCACCGCGCTCAGGGACATGTCCGAGATGTCCGCCACCGAGATGCGCACGCCCTTCTCCGGGGCGGTGCTGGGCGCGTAGTGCCAGGAGACGATGGCGACGTTGGTGCTACCGGACACGCCCGCGGTCAGCGCCTGGGGAATCCAGTCCGTGGTGCTCATGTCGCCGTCGTTCCACCGGAAGCCGCCCTTGTAGCCCACGGCCGGCGGGTGGGTGGTGGAGGTGAGCATGGGGCCCGCGCGGTTCAGGTCCTGCACGATGCTCGACAGCCCGAGCGCCGGGCCCACGGGCGTCATGTACGAGGCGTACGTGCTCCACGTGTTCTGGTCCTGCAACTGGAGGCAGCTCGCGTCGTGCGTCGTCAGCGGCGCCCCTTCCGTCAGTGCCTGTGCCCCGGTGACGGGGGACTCGTCCGCCAGGACCGGCTCCTGCTCGGGGCCACACCCCGAGAGCCCGACTCCGGCGAAACACGTCGCGATGAAGAGATTCCGGTATCCCGGGTATGACCTGAACATTCCTGCCTCCTTGAAATATGGGGGAAGCAGGGAGTATCCGACACGCAACCGTGACACAAGCGGTGCCGCACGAGACACTCCGGTACACGCCTACTCGGCGGAGAAGATGTCCGTCACCGCCGTGCCGCGCACGACGAAGGCGTCCGCCTTCACCAGGTCGTCGTAGGTGTTTCCCTGCTCACCCAGGCAAAGCACCTTGTCGGCCTGGGGGCCCTTGCTCCACTGGGCCACGAGCTTCTCGAACTCCTGCTTGCCCAGGTCCACCACCCGCGCCACCTCCAGCTTGCCGCCAGCGATGCGCACGCTGTCCTTCGTCGTGGTGTCCGCGTACGGATCCCAGTTCGTTTCGCTCCGGTGCCGCCGGCCGAACAGCTCCACCGCCGCCCATGGGCCGCTCGCGTTCTTCACCACCCAGGCCCCATCGAGCACCTCGGACACGGTCGTCTCTTCGGATGCGTTGTTGTCGTAGTAGACGAAGGTGTTGTTGGTGCGCAGCTTGAATCGCCGGGGATCGTAGATGTCGTTGTTGGTGATGCAGCGTCCGCGCCAGCGGTGATTGGCCACCTTCTCCAGCGGCGAGCCCGCCAGTCCAGCCTCCAACGCGCGCTGGCGCTCGGCCGCGTCCGAGGTGCGCACTCCCAGCGGCCCCTGGGCGTCCACCAGCCGCAGCTCGCTGAGCACCATGTCCGGGTAGCGCTTGCCGGGGTACACCTCCACCACCGCCAGCTTCCACTCGCGGCCCTTCATCGGGGCCGGCAGCTTCAGCGTCTGCACGCCGTTCGCGTCCTTCACGTTCAGCGGCACCGGCTCGCCGCCGTCCACCGAGAGCGTCACCTTCTTCGCCCGCGCGTTCTTCTGGAAGTGGTCCGCCGAGCGCTGGTAGCCGTTCCAGAGCTCCAGGGCCACCACCTCCATCGGCGACTCCAGCGTGAGCGTGAAGGACTCACCCGTGCCGGGGCCCTTGGAGCCCTCCGCCCAGCCGAAGTCCAGGCGCCCGTCGAAGAGGAAGCCCGGGTGGTACGCGTCCGCGGGGCTCAGCACCGACGAAGCCTCGATGCGCCCCGCCACCGTGCGCGGCGCGTTCACCGCCAGCGGCTTGCCGCCCTGGAGCAGCGTCACCTCGCCCAGGCACGCCTTCGCGCTCCCGGTCGATTGCAGGCGCACGAAGAGAGAGCGCAGCTCCTTCCTGGCGAACTTCAGCGTCGTCTCCTCGGCGCCGACCTTCTGATTGGACATCGCCTCGGAGCCATTCAGGTACAGCGCCGCCTGGAGCTCCGGGGCGCCCGTGCAGGTGCGCAGCACCACGCCGTCCAGCGGTACGGGTTTCTCGAAGCGCAGCAGCACGCCTTCCTCGGAGGGATCTCCCTCGGGAGTCCATCCGGTGGCAGGGTGGCCGTCGAGCAGCGACTCGGCGCCGGTCCCCGAGGTGGGGGTCAGCGTCTGAAGGGTGATGGGATTGGCGGCGAGGGCGGCGCTGCCCAGGCCCAGCATCGTGAGGAAGGCGAGACGGCGGCTCATGCGATACCTCCATCGACAGCGGATTCCGGGAGCTCGAGCTGGTGCTCGGGGACGACGTAGGCGACGCGGGCGTGGTTCTCGCTCAGCGGCTCGTCACGGAAGGAACCCCCGGCATGCGTGCGGCGCACGAGGTGGTTCTCCCTCCAGACGGAGCCATCGCGGCGCACGAAGCGGTGCGCCACCTCGAGCACCTCGCAGCGGAAGCCGGGAGCCTCGGGCATCCGCACCGCGCCGTGCACGTGCGTGGCGTCCACGCGCACCTCCAGCATCACGGGCCACGGGTGCGGGTTGCGGAAGCGCAGATCCTTGAAGGGGAAGAAGACGGTGGCCCCGCAGCCGAAGGGCGCGGTGCGCTCGTGGTCGGGGAAGAGATCCAGGTCGTGCCGGTGGCGCTCTACGACATCCAATCCCGCGTGGATGGCCAGCCAGTAGAGCAGGTTGGCCACCTGGCACAGCCCGCCTCCGGGGCCCTCGGAGAGGCTGCCGTCATGCAGCTCGGGCCCCGGGCGGAAGCCGCGCAGCCGGATGGGCGGCCCCACCACCGTGTGCCACGAGAAGGTCTCCCCGGGCGCGAGCACCAGGCCGTGGATGCGCGAGGCCCCCAGCCGCACGTTGTGCTCCTTGGCTCGCTGGAGGGCCTCTTCGTAGATCGTGGTCTCCCGGCGCAGCGGGCTGGAGCGTTCGCAGTGCGCGTGCGGGAAACGGGTGGTGTCTCCGCGCTCGGGTGGCGGCGGGGGACGGAGGAGTGCCGTCGCGACAGCGGGCAGCCGGCGCAGGCCCGCGCGGATGGAGAATGGCACGAGCCTCCGGGCCAGGGCTCGCAGGGTGGGAGACGGCATGGGGCTCCTCGAAATCGGGAGCCTCAGCCTCGCCCATGCACGGACCACGCGTCCAGCCGGGGGGTCAGGGCTCCGCGTTGGCGGATCGGGGATCGGCGAGCACCGGGGCCGTGGCGGGCACGGGCCTCGAGCGGGCCTGGAGCCGCTGGCTCATCAGGGACACCAGCGCGCCCAGGGAGCATACCGGCCTCGCGTCCGGCTCGATGATGCGCGTGGCCAGGAAGGCCGCGGCCACCCGCGTCACCGCGGACAGCAGGAAGAGCACGTGCAGGTTCACCCAGAGGTGGCCTCCGAGGGTGAACTCGGTGGGCAGCAGGCTCGCGAGTCCTCCGCCCAGCGCCGAGGCCCCCGCATAGGCCAGCCCGCCCGCCGTGGAGAACGCCGCGAGATAGAAGGGCCGCCCCTTGCGCGGCGCCACCGACAGCGGCAGCGCGAAGATGGCCAGTCCATGTCCGCCCCAGAGCACGCCGGCCACCAGCACGTCCAGCAACAGCGGCCAGAGGAACGTGGCCGTCGGGAAGAGCCAGAAGAGGGGGATGACGCCGATCCCCAGCGAGCACCCGAGCAGCACCGGCTGTGCCCCCACCCGATCGAGGATCTTCCCCCACAGGGGCGCGGCGAGCATGCGCATCCCGGCCACGGCCGCCAGGTACAGGGCCATGGTGAGGAAGCTCATCTTCAGGTTCTTCAGCATGTGGAACGAGTAGAAGGGCGCCGACAGGCCCACCGCCGCGTTCCAGGCCATCTGGTACACGAGCACCCGGCGCGCCCGCTCGTCACGGAGCGGTAACAGCGCGACCTGGAAGTCCAGCTTCGCCTTCTCCCTGTGCGGAGCCGGGTCGTGCTGGCGCATCATCAGCGCCGTGGTCACAGCGCCGGCCACGCAGGCCAGTCCGGCCAGCAGCGGCAGGCCCAGGCCGATGCCCTCGGGTGGGCGCAGCTTGTCCATCATCACGCCCGCCACCAGCGAGGCCAACGTGCCCCCCAGCGTGCACAGCGCCGTGCGCCGGCCGAAGAAGCGCCCCCGGATGGACTCGGGGACGAGCTCGCCCATCCACGCCACCCAGGCGTTGTTGCCGATGACGCCCAGTACCGCCGAGAGCGCCGCCACCGCCACCAGCAACCGCTGCTGGCCGGCGAGCGTCAGCGGCAGCCAGGGCAACACGCACAGCGGCAACATCACCTGCCGGGACAGGAAGACGGCCGCCAGCGCCACCCGCCGGTAGCCAAAGGTGGACGTCAGCCACGCGGCCGGGAACTGGATGAACTGGGCGAAGAAGGGCAGGGCCGTCATCACCCCCACCAGGAAGGGCCCCAGCTTCAGCGCCAGCGCCCAGGCGGTGAGCACCGTGGCACCCGCACACGCGGTGAACACCTCCGCGACGATGCCCTCGGACACCGAGGCCTTCAGGGAGCGGCGCAGGGCCCGCCGTGCCTCGTTGCCGGGAGCGGCCGTCGGGGTGGTGCTCGCGGGGGGCGCTCCCATGAGCGGGGCGGCGGAGCCCGGTAGCGAGTTTCCCGGACGGAACAGCGGGACGGCGGAAGCCAGGGCAGCGAAGCTGCGGAGGACGTTGCGGCGCAGGACAGCGAGTGACACACGACCCCGGGGGCGATGGAGCCCGGTCTCTGTCTCACGACGCACCGCGCCTACTCAAACCGACCCCCCGCGCCCGCCTGCCCCCCTTCCAGGCCCCTCCGCTCGCCCGGCCATGCAGGAAGCAGGTGCAGTTCACGCGGTCTTGAACTATATGAACGGCCGCAGAGGGAGAAGAGGGGTACATGGAACTCGCGCGTGAACTGGCGGACTTTCTGGGGAGCGTGGAGCAGCGGCTGGGCACCATGCTGGCGGACGGGAATGCGGGCCCGGGAGTGAAGGGCGACACGCTGATGGAGGCCGCGCGCCACCTGTGCATCGGCACCGGCGGCAAGCGCGCCCGTCCCATGCTGGTACGCCTGTTCGGCGGCGCAGTGGGCATCGCTCCCGAGAAGCTGGTGGACGTGGCGGTGGCCGCGGAGATGATCCACTCCTCCAGCCTCCTGCACGACGACGTGGTGGACGCCGGCATGTACCGCCGCGCCAAGCCCACGGTGAACGCCCGCTGGGGCAACATCGTCGCGGTGATGAGTGGAGACCTCATCCTCTCCACCGCGCTGCACCGCCTGGCCAACCTGGACGCGCGCCTGACGCAGAGCGCCCTGGCCGTGGTGATGGAGATGTCGCGCGCCGCCATCACCGAGGTGGAGGCCCGCGGCAACCTGGACCTGCCCCTGGAGCGCCTGCGCTACATCGCCGAGGGAAAGACGGGCTCGCTCTTCGGCTGGTGTGGCAGCGCCGCCGCCACGCTCGCCGGCATGCCCGAGGCCGCCCAGCGCTTCGACCTGTTCGGCCGCCGCTTCGGCGTGGCCTTCCAGATCGCCGACGACATCCGGGACGTGCTCGGCACGGATCCGGGCAAGCCGCGCTACGCGGACGTGCTGTCGGGGACGCCCTCGCTGCCCATCCTCCTGGCGGTGGCGCGGGATGGCACCCTGAAGAGCAAGCTGAAGGACGCCTGGGCCTTCACCACGGTGAACCCCGAGCGCACCCGCGCCATCGGTGATGCCATCGAGGCCACGGGCGCCGTCGAGCTGGCCCTGGAGCGGATGAACCGGGAACTGGACGCGGCGGTGGATGCGCTGGGGCCGTACGCGCACCAGGGGACGGGGACGGAACTGGTGGACTGGGCGCGCAAGCTGTCGGTGGGCATGTCCACCCAGGCGCAAGAGCGGAGCCGCGCTGCATGAAGGGCTACCTGTGGACGGGCGGTCTCGAAGCGGCCCGGGGGGAGGGCTCCAGCAACGGTCGTCTCGCTCCCTGGGAAGCCATCGCGATTGACGCGGTAGGCAATGTCATTGAGTTCTGGGGCTTCAAGCGCAACCAGGGCCGGGTCTGGGCCCTGCTGTACCTGCGCGGCGAGCCCCTCACCGCCGGAGAGCTCGAGCGCGAGCTGGAGCTGTCCAAGGGCGGGGTGTCCATGCTGTTGAGGGACCTGGAGCGCTGGGGCGTCATCCGGCGCGTGCGTTCGCCGCAGGACAGCGCCTGGCGCTACGGGGCGGAGACGGACCTCATCCGCATGGTGTCGCACGTGATTGAAGAGCGGGAGGCGGGCTTCATCGAGCGCATCCGGGCGGACCTGTCCGAGGCCCGACGGCTGGCGGGTGAGGCGGGGAATGTTCCCCGGGAGCACCTGTCGCGCCTGGAGAAGATGGCCACGCTTGCCGAGCACGTGGAGCGCGCGTTACGGCTGTTCATCAAGACGGCGCGCCTGGACGTGGGTGGAATTCTGGGAGTGCTGCGCGACGAGGAGCCGGGCCGGCGGTGAGTCGGCCGTCGGACCGAGGGAGGCACGGATGGACTCGCATTACGATCAGGTGATGAAGGCGCGGAACCAGGCGGATACGGCTGCGTCGAAGCTGTACTTCGCGTACTCGACGATCCTGGACCGTGCGGCGTTCGAGGAGTGGCGGGCGCAGCACAGCTACGAGTTCTTCGAGCTACCCGAGGGCAAGCTGGCCGAGGCGCTGGACGTGGACCTGGTCTACGACTTTCCCTCGAGGTGGTGGGGAGGGCGTGTGGCGGGGCTGAAGGACGAGCCGGGGAAGAGCGTGTACGGGAGGCTCTTCGAGATTGGCGGGAAGGACTGGCCGATCATCCAGCACAAGGAGGGTGCGGTGACGGGGATGTGCGTGGAGCGCATCGTCCGTGTCCGCGTGGAGGGTCAGGAACTGCAGGCGACGGCATTCGTGACGTCGCCGAGGCGGGCGGCCACCGAGGGTCCCGTGAGCCAGCGGTTCATCGAGGCGCTGGTGCGAGGCGCACAGAGCGCGGGACTGCCGGCGGAGTACATCGAGCGGCTGCGCCGGGGAGAGTAGGGGGGACGGCGCCCCTTGGTTCGGGACCAAGGGGTCGCAGGTTCAAATCTGAGGCACCCGGCTCCCCGTGGGCTCAGATGTTGATGCTCTGGGGAATGGCCGAGGGCAGGAGCGTCGTGTAGAGCGTGCGCCCCCCCACGGTGTTGGCCGCCTGGATGTGCTTCTCGATGGACTGCAGCGTGCGCTGGAACTTGCCCAGCACCAGGAGCGCCCGGGGGTCGGACAGCTGGCCCCCGTACTGGCCCAGCACCGTGTAGTAGACATTGCCCAGGCCCGCCAACACCGCCTGCTGGAGGATGGACTGGTTGAGCGGGGGCAGCAGATCCAACAACTGCGTCGCCTCGGCCCCCGAGGTGGTCGGACCCGGGAAGGCCGCGAAGCCGGCGAGCGGAATGGCCGGCGTATAGCTCATCGCGGTGCGCTGCGGGAAGTTCACCGCCGCGTGCTCCACGCTCGCGGTGAAGATGACCTGGGTGAGCAGCTTGCACAGGTAGTCGAGCGTGGAGATGCACGGCGTCTGGCCGGGAGCAGCCTCGCCGATGTCCTGCAGATGCCCGGCGCTCACCAGCTCCTGCACCCAGGCCTGCAACTCGTAGTCGCCCACCACGTCCATGTCCCCGGAGTAGTAGAGCGCGGTGTAATCGGATACCCAACCGTGGATGGCCTTCCAGAGGGCCAGCGCGTCATCGCGGTAGGGGTAGTCGGGCAGCGCCTCCAGCGAGTCGATGCCCTGGCGTGCGAGCTTCTCGGGGAAGAACGACTCGTTGTAGCGTACCGCCTTCACGGCGTTGGCCGCCACCTGGTTGGACGAGTCGATGGTGCCCGCCAGGAGCATGTCCACCGGCCCCCCTTGGGTGATGAGCGAGGTCTGCGCGCTGTAGTTGATGAACAGCGTGCCCGCGAAGTGCGGGGTGAGCAGCACGTAGAGCGGATGCTGAGGGTCGAGCTGCCGCTCGGTGGCGAGCACGAACGGCTCGGTGAGCAGGTGTGTGAGTCCCAGGTGGCTGATGAGCTCGTGGTAGTTGCCATCCGCGATGTTGACGCACGTCTTGGCGAGCATCCACGCGAGCCCTCCGTCCGGGTAGAAGATGGGGCTGCTCGCGTCCTGCCCGATCTGGATGGACACGGGGCGCAGCGAGCCCCGGCCCTCACCCAGGCGCGGCACATAGAAGAGGGCCTTGGGGGCGAACACGTACTTCTGCTGGGGCGTGGTGCCCGGCACCAGCTCCGCGAGCGCCTTGTAGTCCACGAGGTACAGGTGCCCGGCTTCCACGGCCTGCTGGCGCGTCCACCCCGTCTCGCCCGTGATGCGCTGGAACTGCTCATCCGAGGGCAGCAGGCGCGAGAGATCCTCGAGGGTCGCCCGCTGAAGGATGCCCGCGTTGGGGCCGGCGACACGCAGCGCGGCGAACGCCTCGTCCGTGAGGTACACGCCCGCGGTCCACGGCAGCGCCACCTTGCGAAACTGCGCGTCGTAGTCCTGGAGATCCGTGGCGCGCCCGTAGAGGCCCGCCTTCGTCAGCACGAAGTCGAGCACGGACCTGGCCAGCTGGGACAGCCAGGACTCGATGCTCTTGGCATCCTGCCCGATGGCCTTGTCAATCATCGACTTCCCCTCTTGCGCGAGCGTGTCGAGCCCCCCGTGGCCGCCCGGAGAGCCTGTCGGCGGACGCGTGACCTTGCGTGCATGCGCGTTCTGGGCGAGCCCCGCCAGATCCTTGCGCGCATTGCTCAGCAGGGACTGGAAGGCCAGGACGTCGCGCTTTTCGAGCTCCGGGTGCTTCAGCGAGGCGTCGAACACGCTCGCCTCCGGGGGAGCGGCCTCGGTGTAGACGGCGGTCGTGGTCGCGCCCGAGTTCCCCTGGCCGAGCTTGATGGGGATCTGCACGTCGAAGCTGAAGAGGTTGGGCAACAGCGCATCCACGAAGTTCTCTCCCAGCAGGATGACCGTCTCGGCGAGCTTGAGGGCCCAGTCGAGCGAGATGTCCACGGGGATGGGCGCCGCCGCCATGGGCAGCCCGGCGACGATGGCTGGATAGTCATACACGTACTGGGTCTGCTTCTGGGCCAGCGTCTGCGCCCGGCTCGCGCGGTTCTCCGGGGTATCGTTCTGCGGCAGGATGGGCGGGGTGAACAGGCTCATGGACGGCTCCCTGATGGGGTGGCGGGTGGCAGGTCCCTTCTAGCCCCATCTTCACTGGATGTGAACCCGTTCGCACTCTGGGCATCATCCAGCGTGCAGGATGCATGGAGGCCCTGAGTGGCTCTCATTGACTCGGAGTGAGTCTTCTTCCGGGCCTTTCCTTGTGGCGCTCGGTGCCGACTCGCGTTAGGCCGAGCCCCTCGCGGTCAAGGCCGCCACACGGAGGGGCACGATGGAGTACCGCAAGCTGGGCCACAGCGGCCTGAAGGTATCGAGCCTGTGTCTGGGCACCATGACGTTCGGTGAGGCGGACGAGAACTCGTTCCTGCATCAGGTGGGGTCCGACGAGAAGACGTCCTTCGCCATCATGGACCGCGCCCTGGAGGCGGGCATCAACTTCTGGGACACGGCCGATGTGTACGGCAACGACGGGCTCACCGAGCGCGTCATCGGCAACTGGTTCGCCCAATCCCAGAAGCGAAATCAGGTGGTGCTGGCCACCAAGTTCCGCTTCCGCATGGCCAAGGGGCCCAATGGCGCAGGGGCCTCGCGCTACCGCATCCGCACCACCGTGGAGGAGAGCCTGCGCCGGCTGAAGACGGACCGGATTGATCTCTACCAGGTGCACATGCAGGACAACGACACGCCAGAGGAGGAGACGCTCCGGGCGCTGGATGACCTGGTGCACCAGGGCAAGGTGCTCTACCTGGGCGCGAGCAACTACGCGGCGTACCGGCTGGTGGACAGCCTCTGGATGAGCCGCTCGCAGCACCTCTCGCGCTTCGTGACGCTGCAGGCCCAGTACAGCCTGGTGTCGCGCGAGTTGGAGCGCGAGCACGTGCCGCTGTGCGAACAGTTCGGCCTGGGCATCCTGCCGTACTCGCCGCTGGCCAGCGGGTTCCTGTCCGGCAAGTACCGCAAGGGGCAGCCGCCGCCGGAGGCCTCGCGGCTGGCGAAGTGGAAGGACCGGCTCTCGCAGTTCGACACGCCGCGCCATTGGCGGGTGCTGGAGGCCGTGGACGCGGTGGCCGCCGAGCTGAAGTCCACCCCGGCCCAGGTGTCCCTGGCATGGGTACTGCGCAAGCGCGCCATCACCTCCGTCATCTTCGGAGCGCGCAGCGTGCAGCAGCTCGAGGACAACCTGAAGGCCGCCGAGCTGAAGCTGGATGACGCCCAGCTCAAGCGCCTGGACGAGGCGAGCGCCACGGAGCTCGGCTACCCGTACGATTTCCTCCACCGCATCATGGGCCGCTGGTAACAGCCGCCCCTACCTTGAACTCAACTTCGCTTTCTTCGAAGGTTTCGACTTGCCAGCACTGTTGAGGCTCCGTCCTGGCGGCCTCATCGGTTGCAGTCGTCAACACGGCCAGTTTCATATCCACCCTCCTCTAGTTCCAGGCGCATGCGTCAATAATTGTTCCAAGCCATCGCTCGAACGCGCGCCCTCCACGTTCGAGGGTCCTGATTGCGGCGCTGCCAATGATCACGCCGTCGCACATCGCGGCGCGAATCTCGGCAACGTCCCCCGCGTTGCTGATCCCAAAGGCCGCACATACCGGAAGTGTGCAACCCATTGCGCGGATCGCCGACACCTTCGTCCGCATCATTTCGGTGCTACTGCTCCGCTCACCTGTCCTCGCTCCGAGACTCATGTAGACGAATCCCTGGGCGATTGTAAGCATTCTGCGCTCGGTGGGACTGCACTCCGGTTGCCGGCCATCCACCGTGGTGATCAACGGCTTGCCCCATGCAATTGCCTGCTCGGCGCGCTCATGCAACTCACCGACATCCGGTTCGAGCAGGAGTGCGCTGGCACGTTCAAGGAAGTGGGCATCCGCGCTCCACCGCATCGGCTCAGGCCACGCGCCGTCATAGACGACGCCGACCCCAACGGAAATAGGCTCGAGCCACCTCCGCATCGGGTCATCCAACCGGATCAACCTCCCGTGATTCCGCGCGAGCACCTTCGCGATTGTATCTCCCGTACGCGCGGACCATTGACCCGCTCCAAGGATGGGGAACTCAATGAAGTCGACCCCCATTGCCTCGGCCAGCTCGACCGCTTCCCGGCTCGCCTCCCACGTGGGAAAACCGGGGATCAAATAGATGCCGAGCGCCAGACGACCAACATTCTTCGCCCGGGTGAACTTCTCGTCAAGCAAGCTCGACATCCTTGAATCCTTTCTCGGCGGTGATCCTGTCTGCATTCACGCAACAGTATGTATGTCAGAGCTGCGAGCCGGCCTCATCGCCGTATCCACCATCCTCCTTCTCGAAGTTACGAATGGCGCTCGCTACATCCGACCAGGCAACCTCAGCTCCAGCAATCGATGCAGCGCGGAGCCCCCAGTAAAACGTGGCTGGCGAGACCTTCGCACCAGATGGATCCCAATACACTTGACCACCGATGATGCATGACGAAACCCACTTCGCGTGCTTCTCCGGATCGTGGAGGTGACCGAGCGTCTGGAGCATGTGCAGGCAACAGTAGGTTCTCTCGATGTCCGCTGGAGCTCCGGGAGACAAGCCAAAGCCACCAGCAGGAGAGCAGCAGCGCTTGATGTAGCGCACTACGGTGTCGATCCTCGAATGGTCGAGCTCCGGAGCGGCCATCAACTGCAATGCCCTCGCCGCGTAATAAAGCTCATCCACATTGACCGACTCCGCAATCCCGGCCCCATCAAACAGCTGCCCGATAATCCATTCACTGGTCCGGTGGCGATCGGGCAACCCACCGTCGACTCGCTTGAGCTCGAACAACCTCACTGCGTAATAGGTAGATGACAGCTTCGACTGTGTGCTACGGGCACTGATGGCGAAGCCCCCATCCGGGAGCAGGCATTCCAACAGATAGGCAGCGGAGCTCCGGCGCACACTTTCGTCAACCTCCTTGTCGATGCTCGCCATCGTGTCAAGGCCAAATCGAATGGACTCTACAGTGGGAGCGCTCTCGCCAACTTCTACAAACAGGCCGTTCCGCGTCAGCCTCTTCTCGAGGAACGAAAGCACCTTCTCGTCATGATTCATTTCACACCTCATCCTGAAATGGTGCCGAAAATTTCGTCTTGGGGGGGAATGCCATTCAGCCGCAGATAATCAGTGTTCTTGGGAATGGCCTTCGGCGTGGGCGATGTGAAAAGGAGACCGTCCCTCTTCCTCGGATCAGACTCGGCGAGCGAGACGATTTCCCAGAGTTGAATCGCCGTTCGTTGCACCTCGTCTCGCTCGCCAGGAAGTCCAGAAGACGCGGAGACGAATGCATCGAGCTCGGTCAGCAAAACACAAGCAAGGACGAATGAAAGCAGGTCCTGCGGGAGAATACTCGGCTCGCCGTCCTCTCCGAGCCCATCGACACGATACGCCTTTGGAAGCGCCTCCAGCATATCTCCTGCGTAGATGACGAAATCAAAGAGCGATCTGGTCATTCCCGCGTGGCGATGCAGCGCTTGCGTCCGAAGGCTCTCCCATGCCATCAGGTAGTTCATGTATCCAAAAATATTTGGATTTCTACTATAGAAGAAGAAGACCGCTGGGTGATGACCCGTCCCTCGCTCCTTTGCCAGGTCCACGAGTTTCGGAACAAGGGAGCCGTAACATCCGGTATCAATGAGGGCCATGGCTCGCCCTGAGGGGAAGCTCCGCGAGAAATGCGTGGAGAAGTGGGGGCTCCGGACCATCGCTCTCGACGCATGTAGCAACCGGAGCGATGTCGACACGTTTCCTCCGGAGACTCTTCCGGTGTCGAGCATCCTGCGTGCCATCCCGTACAACGGAAGCGCGTCTCGGCACAGGAATCCAATCTCGGAATACCCATGTGAGGCGCACCAGTGCATCGCCCAGGAGACATACGCCTTCCACATGGGGAACCATGGCCGGACGCGATGCAGAAAGCGCAGCACCGCCAATCGGAGCCACTCCGACATATCCATGAATGATCTGGCCGGTACGATCCGGTCAACAAGCTCGCAAACCTGCGAATCAGAGAGGTCTCCTTCAGCGACAAGCGTCCGGACGAACTCGGCTCGAGCGAGTTCTGGAGCGGGGAGAGGTCGCCTCGTCCACTTTCTCCACATATCCAGCCATTGCCGCAGATCGCCTTTGAAGCTCGTGTTCGCACCACCATCGCTCTTGTCTTTACCTAGAATCTGCTCGACTAGAGCGGAGACTTGTTCAACGGTATGGACGCTTGGACCTCGCTCAACGCAGTGGAGCGCCTGCTCGAGCATCTTCGGTGATGTATCATTCATAGAATCAAACGGATGGCGCGGAGCAATACCAATCGTCCATCTCCATCCGCCTCCTCTTCAAAGTGCAGTGGTATCATTGTGTGGGTCTCCGATGATGGTCTGCCCCTGCGCGCCGCGCAGCGGGTCGAACGCGAGCTACGGCTTCACCTTGTTGTCGCCCCCGGGGGCCGCGGGGAAGAAGTTGGGCGCTCAGAACTTCATGACGCTCAGAACTTCATGAGTGGACGGCATCGGATTTCCTCCTCATCGGATTCCCTCATCGTCCTCGTCCCATTGAGACAGACTGCGCTCGACGCGTTTGTGAGTACGGGCATGCGCTAGTCGGGAAACTCGATGGCCAGGCAGCCATGAGGCTCAACGCGGCCAGCGGACTGCAAGGGACGAAAGGGTCCCATGGGAAGAATGGCGAAAACGCCAATGGCTTGCCCTCAAAACCGCCAGGTGCCGACGATATAGTTCATCCAACTACCGCACGAGGACGTCGCGATGGGTTGGAAAACGTATCTGTTGTTCGTGACCACCACCTGGGTGGTCTGTCTGGTCCCCGGCCCGGCCGCGCTGCTGGTCACCGTGCAGGCGGCGGGGCGCGGGCTGCGCGGCGCTTACTGGGCGATCGTCGGCATCGCGCTGGCCAACGCCGTCTACTTCGCCTTGTCGGCCACCGGCCTCGCCACCCTGGTGGTCGCCAGCGCTACCCTGTTCAACCTGATCAAGTGGGGGGGCGTCGCCTATCTGTTCTACCTGGGCCTGTTGGCGCTGAGCAGCCGGGCCGGCGCGGTCACTCTCAGCAGCGAGCGCCCGCCGGCAGGCAGTGGGCTGGCCGCCTTCCGCCAGGCGCTGATCGTGGAGCTGGGCAATCCCAAGGCGTTGCTGTACTTCGTGGCCCTGCTGCCGCAGTTCGTGGACGTGCAGCGGCCGATCGTGCCGCAGATGCTGCTCTACGGCCTCACCACCATCCTGCTCGATCTGTCCGCTTACAGCGTCTACGCTTGGCTGGGCTCGCGCACCCAGCGCTTCCTGTCCAGCCCGCGCTTCGTGAAGGTCACCAACCGCGCCGCCGGCAGCCTGCTGGTGGTCGCCGGGGTGATGATGGCAGCGGTGCGGCAGGGCTGAGCGTCGTTCGCTGGTGACACCGGAAAACCCCGCTTAATCAACGATTATCCGCTCGGCGCCGAGCTGCCTGGCGGCCAGGACGCCCATCAGCCCGACCGCGCCGTCACCGACGACCGCGACCGTCTTGCCGGGGCCGGCCTCAGCGGCGACAGCGGCGAACCAGCCCGAAGATGCAGGTCGCCGTGAGCCGGATGATCGCGTCGGTCGGCTTGATGATCTTCGGGTCCTCGCGCTCCTCGACGCGAACGTCGCCGGGGGCTGCCATCACAACTCCACGCATGGGCGGCGTCTCCTTGTTTCGTATGCTTTCCCCGGCGACGCCTGGGTCACTTCAGATTGTTCTGGAAGAACGTGGTCAACTTGTCGAAAGGAATGAGGTTGACACGATCGTAAAGATCCACGTGACCAGCACCAGGCACAATGACCAGTTCCTTGGGGTCACCGGCAAGCCGGTAGGCCTCGTCGCTGAACTCTCTGGAATGAGCGTTCTCGCCCGTGATGAAGAGCATCGGACGAGGAGAGATCGTCTCGATGTCCGTGAACGGGTAGAAGTTCATGAACCTGGTGTTGCTGCTGAGCGTCGGATGCGTCGTGGTGTTCGGGCGATGACCCCGCGAAGTCCGGTAGAAGTCGTAGAACTCGCGATCAATCGCAGTTGACTTGTCACTCAGCTCTTCGGGCGTCCCGCTCGTATATCTGGTTTCACCACCCGCGAACTCCACATCGCGCTGAAGCGCTGCCTCCTCGAGGAACTTCTTTCTCTGCTCGAGGGTCACCGAATGCCTGAGCCCGTTGCGGTTGGCAGCGCCCATGTCGTACATGCTGACTGTTGCGATGGCCTTGATGCGCGGATCGATCTTGGCCGCACTGATGACGAAGCTCCCGCTGCCGCAAATTCCGAGGGCGCCAATCCGCTCCCTGTTGACAAACGGCTGGGTGCGCAGGAAGTCCACAGCGGCGCTGAAGTCCTCGGCATAGATGTCCGGCGCAACAGCATTGCGGGGTTGGCCGTCACTCTCGCCCCAAAAAGACAGGTCCAAGGACAGGGTGACGAATCCCCGCTCTGCCATCTTCGTGGCGTACAGGTTCGCGCTCTGCTCCTTGACCGCACCCATGGGATGTCCGACGACGATCGCCGGATTCTTCGCGCCGCGATTCAGGTCCTTGGGAACGAACAGGTTCCCTACGACATTCATCTTGTATTGGTTCTTGAAGACGACCTTCTGAACGGTGACCCTGTCGCTCGTGTAGAAGTTGGCCGCACCGTTGGTCGTATCCCCAGACGGGAGGCCCGGCGTTGGACGCGCCACCGATGCCGAGGGCGATGCGCAGGCCACCAGTGCGGAGAATGAACTGAGCAGAAGTGCACCGAGCAAGGAACGTCGGTGGGTCGCGAGGGGCGGTTTCATTTTCTTCATCGTCTTCATCCTCGTGGGTGTGAGGTTCGGCAGGGGCCGAGCGGGTGGCGGCAGCCGGGCGGCTCACGGGCCCGGCTGCGTCCGTGTCCAAGTGGTACCGCCCGGCTCCGCCGGGGGCTATGCGTTGAACGTGAACGGGCCGTTCAGCGCTCATTGACGGTGGGCCTTCACGCCTTCTTCCAGGCGGCGCTCTTCAGCGATGCCATGCGGACCTCGGCATCGCCAACGCAGGCATCCCTCGACGCCCGGATGGCCAAGAGGGCCGCTCCCCCGAGCAGTGCGGCGCTCACCACGTACGTGCTCTGGTAGCCGCTACGGTCGAACAGCAGCCCTCCGAGCGAGGCGCCAACCGTGATGGCGAGCTGAATGGCTGCGACCATGAGGCCGCCTCCAGCCTCCGCGTCGCGCGGCAGCGTGCGGCTGAGCCACGTCCACCATGCGACCGGCGCCGCCGTGCCGATGAGCCCCCACCCCACAAGGAGGACGGCCGTTGCCGCGAGGGACCGGCCGAAGACGACGAGCGCAACGGCGATGACGGCCATCGCCACCGGCGCGGCGATGAGCACCGCGGACAGCCGCCTGGCCACGAGGAACCCGATGAGATACGTGCCCAGGAGCCCAGCGGTGCCCATCCCCAACAGGACCAGCGAGAGGGTGGACACCCCGACCCGCGTGACCGTCTCCAGGAAGGGACGCAGGTACGTGAAGAGAGCGAACTGGCCCATGAAGAAGAGCGTGACCGCCAGAATGCCCCACAGCGCCTTGGGGCGTCGAAGGACGGCGAACGTGCTCGGAGGCGGAGCGGCGCGCTCCGTGGGCATTGGGGGCAAGGTGAAGAACTGCCACACGAGGGTGATGGCCGCGAGAGGAACGACCGCGAAGAACGCACCACGCCACCCGATGTACTGGCCCAGGAAGCTGCCGAGCGGCGCCGCGATGGTGGTGGCCAGCGCGTTGCCACCGTTCAGCACGGCGAGCGCACGCGGCACGTCGCCCTCGGGGACCAGCCGCATGACGGTGGCCGCCGACAACGACCAGAAGCCGCCGATGACGATGCCGATGAGCGCACGGCCCAGCATGAGCACGGTGAAGCTCGGCGCCAGGGCGGTCACGAGGCCCGAAGCCAGCATCACGCCGGTGAGGCTGAGGAGCAGCTTCCGGCGGTCGACGGACCTGGCCGCGGACGCGATGAAGAGGCTCGTCAGCACGGCGAAGAGGCCGGACACGGCAATCGCCTGGCCGGCGCGGCCTTCGCTCAGGTGGAGGTCCGACGCGATGGGCGTCAGGAGGCTCACCGGCATGAACTCGGACGCGACGAGCGTCGAGACGCACAGGGTGAGCGCGAACACGGCGCCCCATGACGCGGAGCGCGGGGCCGGCGCCTGGGCACGCACCAGCTCGACGTCCGCCTTGATGCCAAGGGCCTTGGTAGGGAGGGGCCCCTCGGGGGCTCGCCCCCCCTTCGGCACGGCGCCCGCCTTGAGGATGGTCCTCCGGGCGTGGGCAGAAGCCCTCTCGATGTGGGAGGAGTCATCGCAGTGGGTGCACATGCGTCGAGAACCTTTCGTGGTTGGGCAAGTGCCCTGCGCGTCGTGCTCGCTGGAGCAGCAGGGCCCGGTGAAAGGACTACGCGGCGCGCCCTCCGGGGACTAGACGGCGAGGAGCGAACGGGCCGTTAAGCAGGGGTTGATGGTGGCCCGGCTATTTGCCGAAAGTGGCCATACTCGTTCGCAGGGCCGTCACGGCACTCCACACCGGCACTTCAGAGGAACCACTGCAATGAAGACTGTCCTCTTCCAGCAGCTCCACGTGTTCCTTGCCGTCGCGCGTCTCCAGAGCTTTCGTGGCGCGGCGCGCGAGCTCGGCGTCTCCACGGCCGCCGTGAGCCAGTCGGTGCGGCAGCTGGAGGAGCAACTGCGCGTGGTCCTGCTCAACCGCACCTCGCGCAGCGTGGCCCTGACGGACGCGGGACGGCGGCTGGTGGAGGAGGCCGGTCCGGGCCTTGCCCAAGCGGCTGCCGCCCTCCACGGGGCCTCGGCCCAGCCCGGGGAAGCCGTCGGACGGCTGAAGCTGTCCGTGCCACGAGCGGCGGTGCCCCTCCTCATCGAGCCCGTGCTGCCAGCATTCCGGGCGCGATTCCCCCGCGTGGAGGTGGACGTCGTCGTCGAACAGCGCCTCGTCGACATCGTCGCGGAGGGCTACGACGCCGGCGTGCGCCTGAGCGAGACCATCGAGCGCGACATGGTGCAGGTGCGCCTGACCGACGCGTTCCGCTTCGTGGTGGTGGGTGCACCGGCCTACTTCGAGAAGCACGGCCCCCCGGAGCGCCCCGAGGACCTGCTCCGGCACGAATGCATTGTCCTGCGCTCACAGACGACCGGGACTCCCTATGCCTGGGAGCTGGAGCGCGGAAGCAGGACCTGGCGCGTCCCGGTGCACGGCGGTGTCGCCACCAACGACGAGATGACCGGCGTGGCGCTCGCCGCCAAGGGGGTGGGGTTGGCGTACGCCCTGGAGCCAGCCATCCAGGAGCATCTGCATTCCGGACGCCTCGTGCGGGTGCTGGAGGACTACGCGCCCACCGTGCCTGGCTTCTTCCTCTACTACCCCAGCCGCGCACAGCGCTCGAAGCCCCTGCGCCTCTTCATCGAGGTAGCCAAGGAGCTGGCCGGCAGGACGAGCTGACGCGCTCGCAATCCCACCATGGAGGGGGAGGGCTGGAGCAAAGGGGGAGGGAAGGGCCGCTGGAGGGTGAAGCGCGGGCTTGCAGGTGACTCCAGGTAGGGTACGGCGGTTGAGAGGGATTGCGTCAGGGGGAGGGAGGCGCGGGCGGCGGCGGCACTTCGGCCGAAGGCGGTCCGGACTCCCCGGGAGCGGGCCCGGTGGGCTGGTAGGCCTGGAGGAGGACCTGGAGCGCCTCGCCCCAGCCCTCGAGCAGAACGACTGACTGGCGGTAGGCGAGCACCACGTCCGCCGCCTCCATGTCCTCGCTCAAGTGGTCCACCGGGAGGTCCGGCTTGGGAGGAATCTCCCTCGCGGGTGGGGGCGCCGGGCAGACGGGCACCTCCACCTTCTCCGCGGTGACGAGCGTCACCGTGCGCACGGGCAGGCACCCGGCGAGCGGGAGCAGGGCCAGCAGCCAAAGTCTTTTCATTGGAGCTTCCCCCGGCGTGCCTGGATCTCCTGCTGCACCGCCCACTTGAAGGCCTTGTCGCACTCGCGCGGCACCTGCTGCCGCGTCATCTCCGCGGCCTTCTGCCGGGCCGTGTCCAGCAGCGTGCTGGCGGTGGTCTCCGCCTGGGCGAGGCGGACCTGGGAGGCGTCGTAGTCCTGCTTGAGCTTCTGGACGGCCTCGTTCTGCTCGGCGATGAGCTGGGACTGCGTCCGGTTCACCTCCAGCGCCTGGGCGAGTTGCAGTTCGAGGGTGCTCACCTGCTCCTGGGTGGTGCGCAGCCGCTGCGTCTGCACACCCACGCCGCCGGACAGGCCGAGCACCGTCAGCCCGACCCACGTCCACCTGTTCGTCACCAGGTACACGAGGAGCGTAATCACTTCACACTCCGGAGCGCCGATCCGTCCCCAGACACCTGCGGGGCGCGCTGGTAGTGGGAATCCCGGTCCGCCTTGCCGTTGTAGCCACCGTTGATGCGGTGGCGCGAGAAGCCCCCCATCCCGGGTGTGGATTCCTTCATCATGATGATGCCCTCTTTCGTCCAGCACTCCCCTTCAGTGACAACCCATGCTGGCAGCCGCGCGGATGACGCGGTTGCCTGGGAACGCTGTGCCCATAAGGACGTAGGAAGGGGTCTGGCCGTGACACCACAGCCAAGAGAGCCAGGCCCCTGCCGCGCACCTCATGGGAGCGTGGCTAGGGCCGGCGTGTACCCAAGGGGGCTGCGCGGCCTCTCCACCGGCCGGGCTCACTGCTCGGGCGGCCCCTGTCAGCGGCCCTCCTCGGCCCCTCCGCTCCAGCCCTCACCCTCAACATGGCTTCTATCCCGCCTATCGTGCTCCAGCCGGCCCTCCGCGGCGCCGCGTCCAGCCGGACGGCCTGACCGTACGGGTGGTTCACAGCGGCTGTATCGAGTCGAGGATCGCCAGGTTGCGCGCCAGGGTCTGCTCGAGATGAGCCAGCGGCGACCTGGTGTCCATGCACAGGAGAGTCGTGCCGTAGGTGCGCACCTCGCGAATGCGCACGGTCGGGTAGGTTTCCTGGGTGCCGTAACGCATGGCCCGCGACCCGGCGTAGCGGGCCATGTCTGGGTGATCGATGGTCGTTTCGACGCCGAAGCCCTCAAGGTTGAGCTCGGCCAGCTCCTCCAACTCCGCCGGGTCCACATCGCGGACTACCTGCAGGAGAAACTGGTTGCGACAGGGATTCTTCGATTGCTCCAGCCAATCGATAGCCGGCGCCGAGAACGTCACCGCATCGGCCACTTCGCGAGTGAGCTGCCAGGTCTCCGGAAGCTGGAAGCGAAACCCCTTCGCCTCGACTGCTCGCATCGGCACCTCGTAGGACGCTGCCAGCGCACGCAATGCCAGCAAGCCCGGCTCGGCGATCCGGGTGATGGAGGCGTTCCGGGTTCTGGCCAGTTTGTCGTCGAGCCGTTGCAGGGTCGCCGCGTCCAGCGGGGCCTGGTTGAGGAAGAAGCGCATGCAGTCGTACTCGACCCAGTCGAAGCCGTCATCCAGATGCCGTAGCGCCAGCGGCGCCGCGTCGGCGTACCAGCGATGCGCGATGGCCTCCAGCGCCAGGCTGCCCAGGCGCCGCATGTGCGGCGAAGCCTGATCGAACAACTGGCGGATCACGGCGAAATCCTGCTCGTCCTCCACCATGCCGGCCAGCCCCTGGCCGACACGCAACTGCTCGGCGAAATCGACAATGCCGTCGCCTTCCGCCAGCTTCTCCTCGAACCAGCCGATGCGGCCGTTCATGCCCTCGAGTTGACTCGACATCACCCTCTCTGTGTCAGCGACCCACCCATTGAAAAAAAGCCGCATGCGCGGCCACCACCTCGGGTGGCACGTTGCCGAGCGACAGCTGCAGGCGGAAATAGTCCCTCAGCTGGTGCTCGCCCTCCTTCGACAATGGCGCACCCAGCAGCGTCAGTGGCTGGGCCTGGAGGATCTCGTATTCGCGGCCCGTCAGTGGCCGAACGCCGCGCCGGGGACCGGGATTGATGACCTGTTGCAACAGCTCCAGGCGCGACTCGCCGCTATCCAGCACATGGCGAATCCTGGCCCAGACCGGGCCGGAGAGCTCACCCGACGTGGGCTGGGCGAGATTCAGGGCGCGGGCGTACGCATAGAACACCAGCACACCACCGCGCGCCGGCCAGCTCTCGGGGACGGGATCGGTCAGGGCGTATTGCCAGGCGAGATCGTCGCCCCGCGGGCAGATCTTTTTCCAGACCGGGCGAACGAGGTCATCAATGAGGGTGAGGCGTTGCGGGTCCGTCAGCATCGTGGGTCAATCCGAGCTCTGATCGTCGCTGCAGCATGTAGCGCCGACTGCTTGTGCTGTCGTGGTGGTCTACCACGGAGAGAGCCCACCCGAGCATAGGACGAACAGGCGCGCTGCCGCGCATGTGCGGCGCCTCGCGTCCATCTGCACCGGCGCCTTCCTCCTCGCCGAGGCGGGGCTGCTCTCCGGCAAGCGCGTCACCACGCACTGCCGTCACCCTCGGTTCATCCGCGCCGATCTGCTCGAGCAGGGGCGGGGAGGGAGGGGGCCAGGCCTCAGCGATACTCGACAGCGCTCGGCTGCACGAGTCCCTCTCGTGTCAGGCGCTCGAAGCGAGCATCCAGGATGACCTTGGATGGGTCGTCGGCTCGCACGAGCACGGGCACGCGCTGACCACCGTCCGCGATCGCGAGCACCGTGCCAATGTCTATGTCGAGGAAACAGCGGGTGTTCGCGCGATAGGGGGCTTCGCCAGCCGGGAAGACCGTCAACTGGATGAGCACGAGTCGTTGCCCGCCAAAGCGCATGGAGGTGCGTTCCACCACGTCGACCTTGCCCCACCCCTCGAGTGGATTCGCATGCACGTGCGCATAGAGGGTTGTCACCGACAAGAGGCGGGAGAACAGCCAGATGAGCACGGCCAGGAGAGCCAACAGGGGCAATCCCAACATGAGGACTACGGGCCACAACGAGAGATCCATCGAAACTCACTCCTCCGGCAGGGGGTCGAACCCGGCTTTCGCCATCCGGGGTTGGTCGAGAGTCGCGGCTCCTACGAACTTCGGCGAGGTGGTGGGGTGGAGTCTCGCAAGTTGGCGAGAAGAAGACGAGGGTGGGAGGGCCCCACCCTGGCGGAGCTTCTCGGCCAGCGGGGCTGTTCCGTGTGGCTTGCTTCCGATGTACAGCCGCGCTTCATATCGGGCACCCCAAGTCTGGTGGACACCCGTCCCCAAGTCCCTGGCGGCGTGAAGGAGATGCGGATGAGCAGGAGTGACCTGGAAGCACGTTTCGCCGAGCGGGCCCGGAGCAGGGGGCTCGTGGTGCGAGAGCTGAGGTCGGACGCAACCTGGGCTCTCGAGGTGGATGGGAGCGAGCTCAGCGTGTCGCTCGACAACCTGCGCCGCAACGTCGAGCGCGACGGCGACGACGAAGCCATTGACTGCTTCATCGACGGGCTACTCGCCACCAGACGGCCCCTGCCGGGATGGGAGGAGGCGCGTGCGGGCATCCGGTACGCCGCCGAGGAATCGGAGAGCGTGGCCGGTCACCCGGAGGTGCTGGCCGAACCCGTCACCCGCAAGGTGTCCCGTCTCCTCGTCTACACGCCCGAGGACGAGCGCACCATCCGCTGGTTGACCCGTGAGGACCTGACCCGGTGGGGCGTGGGCGAGCCGGAGCTGCATGCGGCCGCGCGGGAAAACATGAGCGCACTGCAGGCGCGCACCGCCATCGAGGTCGAGGAGGTCGAGGGAACACCGCTCGCGATGTTGAGCACGGACTCGGTCTTCAAGGCTTCACTGTTGCTCGGCCCCGGATTCCGGGCGGCGATGAAGGCCACGCTCGGCTGGCCCGTGATCGTGGTGATTCCGTGCCGGGACTTCTTCTATGCCTTGCGCTCGAGCGACACCGGCCTGTTGGGGCGGCTCGGAGGCGTGGTGGTGCGCGAGTACACGGGCTCCGGGTACCCGCTCACCAACGAGGTTCTCCTGGTATCGGACGAGGGCATCCGGGCGATTGGCGAGTTCCCCGTATCACCGCGACCCACGGCCTGATGCGCTCATCGTCAGCTCGCTGTCGGCTGAACGGGGGCGAGCTCCTGGTCAGCATCCCCGCGGTCCGGCCTGGAGACGAGTGGCAGGGAGAAGGTGAAGGTCGTGCCTCGGCCATCCGCCGGCTCCAGACGCAGCTGTCCTCCCTGGAGCTCGGCGAGCTGGCGGGAAATGTAGAGACCCAGTCCGAGCCCCGGAGAGTCCTGTCCCACTTCCCTCAGGCGCCCGAAGGGCGTGAAGAGCAGGGCGCGTTGATCCTCGGGGATGACCGGCCCCTGGTCGCTCACCCACACGCGAGCCATCCCTTCCATCCTCTCGAGACGGACCTCGACGGGAGCTCCTTCGCGTGAGTACTTGTCAGCGTTCTCCAGGAGATTCGAGAGCACCTGCACGACGCGGGTGGTGTCCGCCTCGACGTACGCTGGTTCCGAAGGCAGTCGAAGACTGAAATGCCGGTCGGGCGCACGGGTGCGGAAGTCCGCCACCACATCGGCCACGAGCGCTCGCAGATCGATGTGCGTGGGCCTCATGACGATCTGATCGTGCTCCAGGCGGGAGACCTCGAGCAGATCCTCGACCAGGACGGCGAGCCGGCGGGCCAGGCGGAGCATCCGGTTGAACAGCTCGCCTCCACGGGCCTCCTGCCCGGTCCGCCGGGCCCCCTGCTGCAGCAGGAGCATCAGGGAAGTGAGGGGAGTACGCAACTCATGGGACGCGATGCCGAGGAACTGCGCCTTCGCTCGAGCCGCCGCCTCCGCCTCCTCCTTCGCCGCACGGAGCGCCTGCTCGATTCTCATCCGCTCCGTGACATCGCGGGCGATGATGACCAGGTATTGGCGCTGGCCGAACGTATCCTGGCGGATGGAGAGCTCGAGCACCCGCTCCTCGCCCTCTCGCTGGAGCGACAGCAGTCCCGGGCCCGGTCTGGGCTCCCTCCCGCTCGGGTGGACGCACGCCTCGAGCATGCGCCACTCGTGCGAAGCGAAGAAGGATTCGAGCGGCTGGCAGAGCTGAGCGGTGCTGGAAGCACCGAGCATCCACAGCCCCTTCCGGTTGGCGTCCACGACCCGGAGGGTGGGCAACTCCGTGACGATGATGGCCTCCTGGGTCTCGTCGAGCAGCGTCCGGAAGCGAGCAAGCTCCGTGATGCGCTCCTGCAGCGCGCCGTAGTAGCTCTTGCGAATCGAGCGCTCGCCAAGCCCGATGATGGCGTCTCGCAGCGCCTCCCAGGTCACGGGCTCTTCAGGCGCTTCATCAAAAGGCTTGTTCATACAGCACCTCCACGTCGCGGAGTGTCATGCGACGTGGGTTCGTTGCCATGCACGGGTCCGCGAGGGCATTCCGGGCGAGGAAGGGAATATCGGAGCGTGAGATTCCCTTGTCCCGCAGCCTCGGAGCCAGGCCCGAGCTGTGCTTGAGTTGCCGGATCGCGGTGAGAAGCGCCTCCTTGCGCCTGCCCGGCGCGAGTCTGGCGGGCTCGAGCCCCAGCTTCTCCGCGATGAGGTCGAAGCGCTCGGGTGCCGCCTCGTAGTTGAAGGCCACGACGTGGTCGACGAGGAGGGTGTTTGCTTCCCCGTGAGGGTTGTCGACGAGCCCTCCCATGGCATGGGCCATGGCATGCACGGCACCGAGCGAGGTGTTCGAAAAAGCGAGCCCGGCCTCGAGGCTGCCTTCCATCAAATGACGGCGAGCGGCCTCATCGAGAGGGTTCTCCATGGCCGCTGGCAGGTTGTTCCAGATGAGCGAGATCGCCGCGAGCGCATACACATCCGTGAGTGTCGAGTGGGCATTCGAGACAAAGGCCTCGATTCCGTGCACGAAGGCGTCCATGCCGCTGCAGGCGATGAGAAAGGGCGTGAGCGTCCTCGTGGTATCGCAGTCGACGAGCGAGATATCGGGGACGATCGCCTTGCTGATGATGGAGACCTTCAGACGGCGCTCGGTGTCCGTGATGATCGCGAACTGGGAGACATCCGCCGAGCTCCCCGCGGTTGTCGGGACGCAGACGAGCGGAGGGATGGGCCTGGCGATCCGATCCACGCCCTCGAACGTGAGGATGTTCTCCTTGTTGGCCAGGACGATGCCAATCCCCTTCGCACAGTCCATGGGGCTTCCGCCCCCGACGGCCACCAGGGCATCACAGTGCTCTTGCTGGTAGACCTCGACTCCCCGATGTACCTCCTGGGCCCGGGGGTTGGGGCTCACGTCCGCGAAGAGGTGATAGAGCACCCCCTCTCGCTCCAGTGACGCAAAGGCATCCCGAAGCCAGCCCGCCAGGACCACGCCGGGATCGGACACGACGAGGACCCGGGTCGCGCCAAGGTTACGCGCATAGCGGCCGACCAGACTCCTCGAACCCGGGCCGTAGACGATCTCGGGCGCGACGAACTTTCGGAGCTCTGTACTCGGCGTCGTCATGAGACGAATGAATGGTTGCCCGGACCGGCATCGAGTAGGCAACCCCCTTCCCGTAAATGTAGAGTCGGCGGTTACCCCTGGGTAGGACCTGTCAGGGGGGCGAGTGGACCCAAGAAAGAGCGATGCGCAAGGCCTCATGCCTCGCGGCCCATCCCCCGTGCATGCCTCGGCAGGGGAGGTGGGGAGAATCCCGGTAGGGACGCTGTCCTCTAATTTTAAGAATCCGACAATTTTCTGGTAGGCTGAGCTCCAGGTCATCAACGAGCGAGCCGACGACACACGCCTCCCGACGGTCTCCATGGTGAACGTTCCTGGCTACACCCTCCTCGACACGCTCAAGTCGACGGGGGCAAGCATCCTCTACAACGCGAGGCGGGACGCCGATCGCCTGCCTGTCATCGTCAAGATGCCGGTGGCGCAGCACTCCGGTGCTCGGGAGGCCGAGCGCTACCGGCGGGAACACGCCATCCTGCACAAGCTCCGGGACGTGCGCGGCGTCGCCAGGACCCTGGGGTGCGAGCAGAGCCAGGGACGCCCGGTGCTCCTGCTGGAGGGCGCTGGTGGCAAGGCCCTGTCCGAGGGCGTTGGCCGTCCGCTGGGGGTGGAGCGGTTCCTGGAGCTGGCCATCTCCCTGTCGGAGACCCTGGCGGAGATCCACCGTCACGGCGTCATCCACAAGGACCTCAAGCCCTCCAACCTCATCCTCCTGCCCTCGGGCGAGGCGCGCATCATCGACTTCGGGACGGCCATCCTCCAGACGGTGGAGCACGTGGACGCGGTGTCCACCACGCTCATCGAGGGGACGCCGGCCTACATGTCCCCGGAGCAGACCGGGCGGATGAACCGCTCGGTGGATCACCGCAGCGACCTCTACTCCCTGGGGGTGACGTTCTACGAGCTCCTCACGGGCACGCTGCCCTTCCACGGCCGCGACGCGCTCGAGTGGTTCCACGCGCACATGGCCCAGCTCCCGAGGCCTCCGCACGAGCGTGTTCCGGGCCTCCCTCCCGTCCTGTCCGCCATCGTGATGAAGCTCCTGGCCAAGGTGGCCGAGGAGCGCTACCAGAGCGCGGAGGGGCTGAAGGCGGACCTCGAGCGGTGCCGGGACGACCTGCGCCGGGGCGTGCGCGAGGAGTTCCCGCTGGGCGCGCACGACATCTCCCCCCACTTCCAGATGCCCCAGCGGCTCTACGGGCGCGACACGCAGGTCGCCACCCTGGTGAGCGCCTTCGAGCGGATCTCCCAGGGAGGGAGCCCGGAGCTGCTCCTCATCAGCGGCTACTCGGGCATCGGGAAGTCCGCGGTGGTCCATGAGCTGTACCGGCCGGTCGCGCAGCGGCGCGGCATCTTCCTCCAGGGCAAGTTCGACCAGTTCCAGCGGGGCATTCCCTACGCCACCCTGGCCCAGGCCATCCGCGGTCTGGTGCAGCAACTGCTGGCCGGTACCGACGCGGAGCTCGAGGTCTGGCGCGAGCGCCTGCGGGAGGCCTGGGAGGGACATGGACAGCTCCTCGTGGAGCTGGTTCCGCAGTTGGAGCTCGTCGTGGGCAAGCAGCCCCCGCTCCCGGAGCTTCCACCCACCGAGGCGCAGGCCCGCTTCAACCGCGTCTTCCAGCGGTTCCTCGGCGCCGTCTCCACGTCCGAGCACCCCCTCGTCGTGTTCCTGGACGACCTGCAGTGGGCGGACCCGGCCAGCCTCCGGCTCATCCAGCACCTCATCTCCCATCCGGACACCCCACCGCTGTTGCTGGTGGGGGCCTACCGGGACAACGAGGTCTCCCCGTCCCACCCGCTGATGCTGGCACGCCAGGAGATGCTCAAGGAGCGTGTCCGGGTGACCGACATCCGGCTCGAACCGTTGAGCCTGGAGCAGCTCCAGCGGCTCATCGCCGACGCACTCCCGGGCGCGGGCCAGGAGCTCATCGAGCCCCTCTCCGCCCAGGTGCACGAGAAGACCGGCGGCAACCCGTTCTTCTTCATCCAGCTGATGCGGACGCTGAACCAGGACGGGCTGCTGACCCGCACGCCCGAGGGCTCCTGGCGGTGGGATGCCGAAGGCGTCCGGGCGCGGGGCTACTCCGACAACGTCGTCGACTTCATGGCGGGCAAGCTGCGCCAGCTCCCCGAGGTGACGCAGCACCTGCTGAGCCTGTCGGCCTGCGCGGGCAATGTCTTCCCCCTCCAGACGCTCTCCATCATCTCCGACCTGCCGGTGGGGGAGGTGGAGCGGGGGCTCGAGTCCGCGCTCCAGGATGGCCAGTTGATGCGCAGCGGCTCGGAGCAGTACCGCTTCCTCCACGACCGCATCCAGCAGGCCGCCCATGCCCTCATCCCCGAGGAGCAGCGCAAGGCCGTCCACCTGCGCATCGGCCGCCTGCTGCGGGCGAGCCTGTCCCCGGAGGAGATGCGGGAGCGGGTCTTCGACGTCGTGAACCAGCTCAACGCCGGAGCGGAGCTGATCCTCGCACCCGAGGAGCGCCACGACGTGGCACGTCTGAACGCCGAGGCGGGCAGGAAGGCCCAGGCCTCGACCGCGCACCGCTCGGCCGTCTCCTATTTCACGGCGGCCCTCCAGCTCCTCCCGGGGGACTCCTGGGAGCGGGAGCACGCCTTCACCTTCGAGCTGCACCTCCAGCGGGCCATCAGCGAGTTCATGAGTGGCAACCCGGCCGGGGCACGCCAGCTCTCGTTGACACTCCGTCCCAGGGCTCGTACCCCCGCGGAGATCGCCGCGGTCACCTGTTTGCGCGGTGACATCCACGTCGCCGCCAACGAGAGTGAGGAGGCCGTCGCCTGTCTGTTGGATGGACTGGCCGCGCTGGGCATGCCCATGTCGCCCCATCCCTCATGGGACGAGGTGTTGGCGGCCAACGAGGAGGTGTGGGCCCTGATGGGGGAGCGCTCCATCGAGAGCCTCGTCGACCTGCCCCTGATGACGGATCCGGACACGAAGGCGGCGATGAACATCCTCTCCGCCCTGTTCGCGCCAGCGCTCTTCACCGACCTCAACCTGCTCATCCTCCACCTCTCCCGGATGGTCCTCCTGTGCCTGCGTCACGGCAACACCGAGTCCGCCGTGAACGGGTATGCCTGGTACGGGCTGATGCAGGGACATTGCTTCAAGAAGTACCGGGAGGGGCATGCTTTCGCATCGCTCGCCTGTGCGATCGTCGAGTGCCACGACTTCTCCGTCTCCAGGGGCAAGGCGCTCTACGGCATGGAGCTGGTCAACCACTGGACGCGGCCCCTCTCCATTTCGGTGGAGCTCATCCGCGAGGCCTTCCAGCACGCGGTCCCGGCCGGTGACTTCCAGACCGCCTGCTATTGCTGCAACCACACCGTCACCGACCTGCTGGCCCTGGGGCACTCGCTGGAAGAGGTCTACCAGGAGTCGGTCGCACGCCTCGACTTCGTGCGCAAGGCCGGCCTCCAGGCCTCGCAGGACGTCATCGTCTTCTCCCAGCGCTACGTGCAGCAGCTGCGCGGCCTCTCGCCCTCGTTCGGTTCGTTGAGCGGTGAGGATTTCCAGGAGGAGTCCTTCGAGGCCCTCATGGTCTCGGCCCCCGTGTCCACCGTGATGTGCTGGTACTTGATCCTCAAGCTCCAGGCGCGCTTCATGAGCGGCGCGTACGAGGAGGCACGCCAGGCCTTGGTCAGAGCCGGGAAGATCCTCTGGTCCTCGGTCGGCCACATCCAACTGTTCGACTACCACCTCTACAGCGCGCTGACCCTGGCCGCCTGCTACGAGGACGCGACCCCGGAGACGCGGCGGGAGTACCTCGAGGCCCTGCGGCGGCACCACGCGCAGCTCGAGGAGTGGGCGAGCCACTGCCCCGAGAACTTCCGCGCGGCCGAACGGCTGGTCTCGGCGGAGCTGGCCCGCTGCCTGGGCATGCAGGACGAGGCGATGTACGCCTACGATGCGGCGCTCCAAGCCGCCCGCGAGCATGGCTTCCTCCAGAACGCGGGCCTCGCCGCCGAGCTCGCGGCGCGGTTCTGGCGCGAGCGGCGCGTCCCCACCATCGCCCTGCCGTATGCCCGCGAGGCCCGCGATGCGTACCGGAAGTGGGGTGCCGAAGGAAAGGTCCGGCACCTGGAGGAGCGGTGGCCCCTGCTCGTGGCCTCGGTGGAGGGCTTGGACTCTACCTCCCACGACACGAGCTCGACGCAGCTCGACGCGCTCTCCGTGGTGAAGGCCCAGCAGGCCATCTCCGGAGAGATCGTCCTGGAGCGGCTGGTGACCACGTTGATGGAGGTCGCCATCGAGAACGCCGGCGCCCAGCGCGGTGCCCTCCTGCTGCCGCATGGCAACTCGCTCCGGATCGCCGCCATCTCCAACGACTCGGAGGATGGCGTCCAGGTGTTCCCGGAAGAGGAGGCCCACCCCGAGTGCCTGCCCCTGACCCTGCTCGCCTACGTGCGGCGCACGTGCGAGCACGTGCTCATCGGCGATGCCTCGCGGCCCCATTCCTTCTCGTCCGATGCGTACCTCGAGCGGGGCCTGGCCCGCGCGGTGCTCTGCCTGCCCCTGATGCGCAAGGAGGGGCTCGCCGGCGTGCTGTACCTGGAGAACCGCCTGGCCGCCGAGGCCTTCACTCCGTCCCGTCTCACGCTGCTCGGGCACATCGCCTCCCAGGCCGCCATCTCCATCGAGAACGCGCGGCTCTATGACGAGGTCCAGCGCGCCGAGACCGCCCTGCGTCATGCCAAGGACGAGCTCGAGCGGCGGGTGGACGAGCGCACGCAGGAGCTCAAGCAGACCCAGGTCCGGCTCGTGGAGACGGCGCGCGCGGTGGGCATGACGGAGATCGCCTCCAACGTGTTGCACAACGTGGGCAACGTCCTCACCAGCGCCGTCGTCAACATGGAGATGACCCGTCAGGCCGTGGGCGCCTCACGGATCGTCCGGGTGAGACAGGTGGCCACGTTGCTGGAGGAGCACCGCGGGCAGCTGGCGGACTTCTTCACGAAGGATCCGCGTGGCGAGCGGCTGATCGAATACCTCTCCGCCCTCGCGGATGAGCTCCTGACCGAGCAGACGGACCTGCAGGAGAACCTGGAGGCGATGAACCGGCACATCGAGCACATCCGCGCCATCGTCCAGGTGCAGCAGACCTACGCGAAGACCTCGCTCCTGCTGGAGGAGTGTGACCTCGCGCAGCTCGTCGACGATGCCCTGCGCATCCAGCAGGAGGCGCTCAAGCGCCATGGCGTCGACGTCACCCTCCAGATCGATCGCGTCCCCCGGGTGCGGTTGGACAAACACAAGGTGTTGCAAATCCTCATCAACCTCATCAGCAACGCCAGGTTCGCCCTGGATGGGATGCCCGAGGGACAGCGGCGGATGACCGTGCGGCTCACCGCCGGGAATGGGCATGCGTGCCTCCAGGTGGTGGACAATGGCATCGGCATCGAGCCGGAGGTCCAGGCGAAGCTCTTCTCGCACGGCTTCACCACCCGCAAGGACGGTCACGGCTTCGGCCTGCACTCGAGCGCGCTGGCGGCGCAGATGCTGGGTGGAAGCCTGACACTCGAGAGCGAGGGGCCGTACCGGGGGGCCACGGCCACCCTGGAGATTCCCCTCACTCCAGACACGGTATGAGCCAGGGGGCTCCTAACGCTTCTCCGGCAGCAGGGTGTAGTCGGGGAAGTTGCCGAAGAGCCGCTCGCCAGGGGGGCCCTGGGTCACGGCCTGCACCAGGTAGGTGCCTCCCACGAAGCAGCCCTGCCAGGACTGGCCGATGCCACCAAAGGTCTCCTCCCGGTCTCCGCGCGAGCGCACGGCGTTGATGCCCACCTTGAAGGCGCGCAGCTCGGAGGCGATGCGCCGGGCCGTCCCGGGCTCATCACAGGCGATGGAGGCCACGAGCGCACCGTTGGAGACGTTCATCTCCGTGATGAGCTCCTCCTCCGTGTCCACGACCACGATGGAGTCCACCGGGCCGAACGGCTCGTTGTGGTAGAGGCGGCAGTTCCTCGGCACGTGGAGGAAGGCGCAGGGCCCGAGGTAGGCCGACACGTCCTGGCCCGGCAGGAACATGTCCGACTCCAGCCGGCACTTGTACAGGGGGATGGCTCCCTTGGATTCGGCCTCACTCATCATGCCGTGCAACTCCTCGACCTTCTGGCTGTTGATGAGGGGTCCGAAATCGACCGCGGGGGGCGCCGCCTCCGGTTTGTCCCCCAGCAACGGGTGGCCCACCTTCAGCGACGCGAGCAGGGGCAGGTACATCTCGAGGAAGTGGGGCACCAGGCCGCGTTCCACCACGAACCGCGGGTAGGCCGTGCAGCGCTGCTTTCCATACTCGAAGCCCTTCTTGAGTTGCTTCGCCAGCCCGTTCCAATCGCTGAAGCGCCAGAGGCCGTAGGTGTTGACCCCCTCCATCTCCAGCATGTACCGCTTCTTGCGGTCATAGAGGCTCGCGGCGATGTCGCGCCCGTTGGCCTTGCCGCCAACGAAGGACAGGCACGCGATGTGCGGGTTCCTCACCAGGGCCTCGCTGAGCTTTCCTCCAGAGCCGCTCACCAGTGACACCGGGAGCCCGCAGCGGCGCGCGAAGGCCATCGAGAGGGTGAGCGTCAGCAGCCCTCCATCGGTGGGAGACTTGGCGATGACGGCATTGCCGGCGAGCACCTGCACCAGCACGGCATGCATCAGCACCGACATGGGGTAGTTCCACGAAGCAATATTGGAGATGAGCCCCAGCGGTCCACGGCCCTCCAGCATGGAGTCGATGTTCTCCACGTACCACTTCACGCCGGAGATGCACCGCTCCACGCTGAGCCGCGATTGCGGCACGGGCTTACCAATTTCCCAGGTGAGGAGAAATGCGAGCAGCTCGTGGTTCTCGCGCAGGAGGTCCAGGCAGGCGCTGACCCGCTCCTTGCGCGTGTCGAGGTCCACCCGGGCCCATTCCTCGGCCTCGGCGGCCGCGGAGGTCACCGCGTACGTGGCGGTCGCCAGGTCGAGCATGGGCAGCGAGGCCAGCTGGGAGCCATCCACCGGAGAGAGGTAGGGCTTTCCGTGACCCGGATAGCCCCATTCGCGTGCAACCAGGTTGAGCACCCGGCCCTGGCTGTCGAAGGCCTCGGGTGCGAGAGCACGCACGCGTGACAGGAGGAGGTTCCATTGAGCGGAAGCAATCAAGACCTTGGACACAGGGCACCTCGCAGGAAGCGGCGCCATCAAGATGGATGGCCTCACGCTTCGGTTCGACGTCGTGCGTCAGAGGTGTGCCACGTGGCAGCCCGTCGCAAGCAGTCCCTCCGGGTCGGGCGGCCGGGCGACGGGCCTGCCCCGGTAGACGTGGATGCGAATGTAAGGGGCCGTGTGAGTCGTCTTTCCGCTCCAGGGTACGAGCCTCGTCACGGTGGAAGACAGACACGCCGTCACGCGAAAAATAATCAGGTCCTACAGCTTGTCCGATGAACGGCGATTCCTACTTCTCCTGTGCGCTCGTGGAAATTCCACGGGCGCCCCCCCTACCCGGAGAAGTGACATGAAGACGTTCAAGTTGTCCGTATTGCTGATGATGAGTGTATTCGTCGCCGCAGGCTGCGGGGAGGAGGCTCCCGGCCAGTCGCCAGTTTCCCCGCGGGAGCCGCGCGGCGCCGCCCTCGAGGGGGCGTCGCCGTGGTTCATCAACTCCTCGATGGAGATGGCGCGCCAGCTCCATACCGCCACCGTGCTGGGCTCGGGCGAGGTGCTCGTGGCGGGTGGCAACAACGACGACCAGTACGCCCTCCAGGAGGCGGAGCTGTACAACCCCTACGCGGACTCCTGGTATCCCACGGGCTCTCTGGGCCTCGCGCGCTGGGGCCACACCGCGGTGGAGCTCGGCTCGGGCGAGGTGCTCGTGGCCGGAGGCTACTCCCCCCAGGGATGGACCGCGACCGCCGAGTCGTATGATCCACGGACGGGCACGTGGAGCTGGACGGGCTCCATGAACGAGCCACGCCTCTTCCACACCATGACGCGGCTCGAGTCGGGCCATGTGCTGGTGACGGGGGGGTTCAGCGGCAGTGGCATCCTGGCGAGCGCGGAGCTGTACGATCCGAGCACGGGCACGTGGAGCAAGACGGGCGCCATGAACGTGCCGCGCGCGGAGCACATGGCCACGCTGCTCTACACGGGTGAGGTGCTGGTGACGGGCGGTTGGAACGCGCAGGGCTCCGTGCTCAACTCGGCGGAGCTGTACGACCCTCGCACGGGCAGGTGGACGCGGCTGGGCTCCATGTTGGCGCCGCGCATGGGCCACTCCGCCACCATGCTGTACTCGGGCAAGGTGCTCGTCGCTGGCGGGGTAGAGGGCTACGCGGACGGCTCCGCGGAGTTGTACGACCCGTACAACAAGAGGTGGTCCGCGCTGCCCCCCATGAACGTGCCGCGCGTGGGTCATCTCGCCACCCAGCTCTACTCGGGAGAGATCCTGGTGACGGGCGGCGTCGGCGACTTGGACTATGAGTCGCGCGCGGAACTGTACGACCCCGTGAGCAATGCCTGGCTTCCCGCGGGCTCCGTGAGCCGGGCCCACACCTTCCATACCGCGACGCGGCTCCACACCGGAGAGGTGTTGGTGACAGGTGGCCAGGACTACGATGGGGTGCACGCGGGAGTGGAGCGCTACCGCCGCTGACGGTGACAGGGGCCTCAGCGCCGGGTGAGCTTCACCCAGACGCCTGACTTCGCGCGCAGGGTGGTGCTGAGCAGGAGCTCGGCCACGCGGCCGGGCACTGCTTCCACGTGGAAGCGCTGCGCGAGGCGGGTGAGGATGAGCTGCGCCTCCATCAGCGCGAACTCCTTGCCGATGCACTGCCGCTGGCCCGCGCCGAAGGGCACCCAGGCGTGTTTGTGGCGGCCCGCCGAGCGCTCCGGCGTGAAGCGGTCCGGGTCGAAGCGCTCCGGTGCCTCCCATGCCTCCGGGTGGCGGTGGATGTGGTGCAGCATCAGGCCCATGGACGTGCCGGCGGGGATGCGGAAGCCATCGATGACGTCCTCCTCCACGGTCTTACGTGCCAGCCAGAACACCGGCGGGTAGAGCCGCAGCGCCTCCTGCGCCACGTTGCGGCACCAGGCGAGCGGCGTCAGGTCCGCGAACCCGGGCACGCGCGTGCCCACCGCGCGCTCCACCTCGGCCTGGAGCCGCTGGAAGAGGTGCGGCTGCTGGGTGAGGGAGTGGATGGCCCAGGCCATGGCCACCGACGTCGTCTCGTAGCCGGCGAGGAAGAGCGTCACCGCCTCGTCGCGCAGCTCCCGCTGGTTCATCCGCTCGCCGGACTCCTCGTCCACCATGTCCAGCAGCAGGGAGAGCAGGGTGGCCTCTCCGTCCGTGTTCCGGCGCGCCCGCTCGATGACGCTGAACACCGTTTCGTCGATGGTGCGCAAGGCCTCCCGGTAGCGGGCGCGGCCGGGCACGGGCACCCAGGCGGGCAGGGCCTGGGTCGCGAAGCCGAGCAGGATGAAGTCGATGACGTAGACGAGCGCGCTCGCCACGCGCTCCGTCTCGCCGGGCTCCAGCCCCGTGCCGAACATGGTGCGCACCATCACGTTCATCGTCACGCGGTTGAAGGCCCGGGCGATGTCGAAGGGCTCGCCCCGCGCGGCGGCGGCCTCCCAGCCCGCCAGGCACTCGTCGATGGCCTCCACCATCTTCTGCGTCAGGGCCGCGAGACGCTGGTGATGGAAGGCCGGCTGCATCATCCTCCGCTGGCGCATCCAGAAGTCCCCCTCGCTCATGGCCAGCCCGTTGCCCAGCAGGGTGCGCAGGGAGTCGAACACGGGACCGCTCTTGCCGTAGCTGCGCGCCCGGTCCACGAAGACGTGCTGGGCGTGGCGCGGGTGGCAGAGCAACACCACCTCACCGACCTTCAGGTCGAGCGTGAAGATGTCTCCGTGCCGCTCGCGCAGCTCGGAGACGTAATCGAGCTTCCGGATCAGCAGCTCCGGCAGGGTCCCCAGCAGAGGGAGGCCTGGGACGCGGGGTGGTGTCTGCATGTCGGCGGCATGGTGCAAGCGTGCTCTCCTGGTTGGACGAAGAGAGCATAGACCCATACCCTCAGTCTGGTCTTCAGCTCCGGGCCCCCCATCCCATGGGAATGGAGGCTCGTGATACTTTCACTCGCCAGGCTGTTCGCGAAGGAGCGCTTCATGACATTGGCCGCGAGTGCATCGTCTCCCCGTCATTACAATCTCTTCGACCCGGGAATGTTCGACAATCCGTTCCGTCTCTACAATGAGATGCGTGAGGCGGATCCCGTCTATTGGTGTGAGCCATTGCAGGGCTGGATGATCTCCCGTTACGCGGACTGCGTGACGGCGCTGCGAGACGGGGCGCGCTTCTCGGCCGCGCGCATGGCGCACCTGGTGGCGGCGCAGGCGCCGGATGTCAGACCGGACGACATGCCGTTCTCCTTCCGCCTCAACACCTTGGGGATCATCTTCCAGGACGGGGCCGCGCACGTCCGCCTGCGCAGCCATGCCAACCGGGCCTTCACGCCTCGCGCGCTCGAGGCCTATCACTCCCTGGTGCGCGACACGGTGGACCAGCTCGTGGCCGAGGCGCTGGCCCGGGGCAGCATGGATTATCAGAAGGACTTCGCCGAGCCGCTGCCGGCCATCGTCATCGCTCGCATGTTCGGTGTGCCCGTGCAGGACCGGCACCGCTTCAAGCAGTGGACCGAGGATCTGACACTCTTCTTCAGCCAGGGCGTTTCGGACCGCGCTGGCGCCCAGCGCGCGGAGGCGGGCGCCCGGGACTTCGGTGCCTACCTGCAGGATCTGATCGACAAGCGCCGCAGCGAGCCCGGCGAGGACATGCTCAGCTACCTCATCGGGGGCGAGAGCGAGGGCCGCATCACCGCCGAGGAGCTCGTGGTCCAGGCGGTGATGCTGATCGCCGCCGGCCACCTCACCACGCTGGACATGCTCGGTACGAGCATGCTCGCGCTCCTGGAGCACCCGGCCGAGCTGCGCCGCATCCAGGAGTCGCCCGAGTTGCTGACCAATGCCATCGAGGAGTTGCTGCGCTTCCAGAGCCCCGTGCAGATCATGCACCGGTTGCTGACGGAGGACGTGGAGATGGGTGGCCAGCGGATGCGCAAGGGCCAGCTCGTCTACATCAACTTCGCGGCGGCCAACCGGGATCCCCGGGTGTTCTCGGAGCCGGACCGCCTGGACGTGGGCCGGGCCAACGCGAAGCAGCACCTGGCCTTCGGTGGTGGCGCCCACTACTGCGTGGGAGCCAACCTCTCGCGCATGGAGGCGGAGCGGGCCTTCGGAGAGCTCTTCCGGCGCATGCCGGGTCTCCGCGTGGCGGCCGAGCCCGTCTGGCGCCGGCATGGGCTGGTGTACCGCGGACTGGCCTCGCTGCCCGTCACCTGGTGAGGGGGTAGGGCCGACCATTGAAAGCCCTGGAGTTCCGCGGATTTCCGCGAAACTCCAGGGCTGCGGAGAAACAGACCAGTCCGGCTGCAAGCCGGTTTCGCATGGAGGTCACGACGAGTTCCTCCTCTGGGTAAGACTCTGTCGCCGTCCACGCGACGCGTCTTTCCGGTCGTTGGCGCCTATTGCCGGATCTTGCGCTTATCGGTACGCGCGGCGATACCGGGCGGGCGTGAGTCCGGTCGCGCGGCGGATGGCGTGAGTGAGCTTGCTCTGCGAGCTGTAGCCACACACCACGGCGATGCGCCCGAGCGGCAGGTCGGTCTCGCGCAGGCGCTGCTGGGCCTTCCCCACCCGGAGCCGCTGCACGAAGCCGTACGGCGTCTCACCGGTAGAGGTACGGAACGCCCGCGCGAAGTGGAAGCGGCTGACCCCGGCACGAGCGGCGAGATCCTCGAGCGTGATGCGCCCGTCGAGATGGGCCAGCGCGCAGAGCTGGACGCGCCGCAGCGCCGCAGGTGAGAGCCCGAATGGCGCGCGGCCGGTTGGAGGCGGGGAACTCGGCAAGCGCCCGGATGCGTGCGGCGTGTCGCTCCTGCAGCGTGCTCCCCACCTTCAGGAACCGTGCGAACGCCGCGAGGTCACGCGTGGAGAACTGCTCCAGCAGGCGCGCGCCGTCGTCCCGAATGGGGCCCCACAGGCTCTCGATCCACTCGCGGGCGTGCTCGGTCAGCGCACGCTGTCGACCTGCGCCGCGGTCCGCCGAGGCGATGGGCCGCACGTAGCCGGCCGCCTCGAGCCGCGCCAGCATCGCGGATACCTCGCGCGTGGGGCGCGCGTCTCTTCGAGCCCAAGCCTCACCTCACCTCGCCAGGCGCAACGACATGAGGGCGCAGCGCCCACGATCGGCGAAAAGTATAGCGGGGATGAAGCGGCTGGCCGGTCTCGAGCGCTGCGAATGACACGGCTATGGCAGTCGGTCGAGGGCATCGTCCCGGGCGGGCTCGGGCGCAGTGTCCTCCAGCGGCCGGACGCCGCAGGCCAGCAGCAGTTCGGCAATAACATCCATCTCCGCCGCGTCCCGTGTGGCGTCGTGCCAGGGATCGTGGCGCCGGCTGCCACGCGGCACCCAGATCACCGTCTCGTAGCGGGCGCGGGTCAGCAGCACACGGTAAGTGTTGATGATGTGGCGCCGTTCCTCGGCGCTGCGCACGATTTGCCAGCGGTCGCCGACGAAGCGGCGCGGCAGCCAGCCGCCCTCGTGCCACACCAGGTCGCCGCCCCAGGCAAGGCCGACTAGGTCCAGTTCCAGCCCCTGGCAGTCGTACTCCGTGGCAAAGCTCTCAAGCGCATCGGAGGCGCGAACATCCGGCCAGCGCCTCAAGAACCAGTCTGCCACGTCCTCGGCCTGCACACCAAGTCCTTCGGCGCGCAGCCGCTTCGCCCCCGCTGCCGCAATCAACCCGGCGCGGCGCTGCCCCCGCGCGAGCCGCCGCAGCGCCGCTCGCACCATATCGAGATCACGCGCGAGCAGGAAGGGTAGGGCACCGGCGCTGTCCGCGATCTCGCGCGCCTCCCTCACCGCGCCGCGCAGCAGCGCATCCACCCAGGAGGCGCCAGCGACATCGCGCACGCTGCGAACGGGTACCGTCAGGTCGAGGTCGTCGTCACGGTCGAGCCAGCCCGGCCAGCCCTCAGCCAAGCGCTGCACGGGGTCAGTGGTCTGCACCGCGCGAGGAGCCGCGACGGCGCGCCAGGTGCCGTTCGAGGCAGCGACGACGCGACCCCACTCCGCGAGGCCGGCCTCGCCAGTGTTGATCTCCTGTCCGTTGCCGATGAGTGCGACGATCACGGCCCATCCTTCATGCCGGCCCATGATCTCCAGCGTGTGCGCCGGCTCGCTCATGGTGAGGCGCGAGGGCTTGTTGCGCGTGCCGATGCGCGCCTTGTCCTCGTCCCAGGCGCGCTGCGCCTCGTCGAAGACGATCAGTCGGTCGGACGGTGCGCGGCGTTCCTGGTTAGTTGCGTTGTCCTCAAGGAAGCGGTGCACGTTCTGCAGCCGGCCCTTCACGCGCCGATCCGCCTCAGCGCGGTTACACTCGCCGCGGGCCACCGCATCGGCGGCGAGTGCCGCTCGGAGAACAGAGACGAGTGGCACATTTCCGGTGAGGAAGGCGCTATGTGCGCCGGCCTCGTTCGCGAAGACCGCGTTGAGACCACAGAGCGTCTTGCCCGCGCCGGGGATGCCAGTGACGAAGACCACGCGCTTGTCTCCTGCCTTCTGCGCGGCGGCGACGTTCCGGGCAATGGCGAGCGCGGTACGGGTCAGGTTGGTGGTGTCGGCGCGCGCCGTGGCGATCTCGGCCACCCCGTTGCGGGCGTAGAGCATCGTCGCAGCCTCCACGATGGTCGGCACTGGCCGATAGGGCGCATTGAGCCAGGCGGTGCCGTCGAGCGGCGCCGGAGCGACCGGTGCTGCGGACTGCACCCAGCGCAGCAGCGCACCGAGCCCGCGATGGCCGCAAGCTATGGTCGGTAGCACGCCATGCCAGCGCAGCGGCGGCTGGGCCGGCGGCACGAAGCCGCCATCGCCTGCGACCAGTACGGGCAGGACCGGATGGTCGCGGCTGCCGGCGTGGAAGTCGCGCAGGTCGAGCGCGTAATCCTCCGCCTCTGCCATGGTGGCGCGGCTCGGCGCGCCCGTCTTGAACTCGAGCACGAGGATAGAGCGGTCGGTCAGCACCACTGCATCCACGCGCTTCTCGAGGCGCAGCAACTCGTATTCCAGCGCGATGGTCCACCCTGCGCCGCCGGCCTCAGCGACGGCGGCCCTCAGTGCGGCGAGCTCCGTCTGCCAAGCGAAGTCCTGGTCCTGTGAGCCAGAGTGGCCACGCGCCTGTTGAGCGGCAGCGAGGCGGCCGAGTGTATCTTCCGGCGCGCGAGTCAAAAGCTCCGCACCCGTGCAGGAGAACCAAGCCTTCATGGACGGCGATCCTAGCCGTTCCGGCGTCGTTCCGGCCAGGTGGCGAGTAGCACGCTGCCGGTCAGCAGGAGGAAATCCGTGACGTGCACCGCGGCGAAGATGCCCGCTATCCTCCTCGAGCTCGTAGTCATGGCCCGGAGCATAAGAAAAATGGCTGCTCGAGCACGAGCAGCGATTCGCGTCGAGGGCTCCTCTCGAAGCGATGTGAGGCGGACGTGAATCTGTCCCTGGATCTTCCTCCGTGGAACCCCGAGGATGCGTGCCCCTCGCGGAGGAGCAAGGCATGTCACGGTTCTGGGGATTCTTCCTGGCGGTCACTGCGCTGGTGTTGGGAGGATGTGGGGACGCGCGTCCGGTCTCGGATGTATCTCGGGGAGAGGCTCGTCAGGAGTTGGCCGCTCCGACCCTCACGAGCTTCAGCCCGACGAGTGGTAGGGCCTGGTTGAGCACCATCACCCTGACCGGTACCGGCCTCGCCGGGACGCGGGTGGTGCGCTTCAACGGCGTGGCCGCCGAATTCGAGGTCGACAGCGACACGAGGGTGTCGGCGGAAGTGCCCTATGGGGCTTCCTCCGGACCCATCACCCTCGTCACGGACGCGGGCTCGGTGAGCTCCTCGACCTCCTTCACGGTAATTCAAGAGCCGGAGCTCACCGGTTTCTCGCCGCGGTATGGCGCCGCCGGCACCCTGGTCACCCTCACCGGCAACAACCTGACGGGCGCGACGGAGGTCAGCTTCGATGGGGTCGATGCCACCTCCTTCACGGTGGTCGACAGCACCCGCATCACCGCCACGGTTCCACCAGGCGCGACGACCGGAGAGGTGCGGGTGTACACGCCGGGCGGGTACTCTTCTCTCGGTGTCTTCACCGTGCTCAGCAGCGCCGTGCCCACCCTCACGTCCTTCAGCCCGACCTCCGCGGGTGAGGGGAAGCGCGTCACCCTCACCGGGACGGGCTTCACGGGGGCCACCTCGGTGAGCTTCAACGGGACCGATGTCTCCTCGGTCTCCGTGGAGAGCGACACCAGCCTCTACGTCTACGTCCCCACGGGCGCGTCCACCGGCCGTCTCCGCGTGTACAACACGCAGGGCGTGGGGGTCTCGTCGTCCGACTTCACCGTCCTGCCCGCCCCTCGCATCACCGGCTTCAGTCCCACGTCCGGCCCCGTCGGTACGGTCGTCACCCTGAACGGCAGTGGCTTCACGGGTGTCACGGATGTCCGCCTGGGGAACACGACGCTGACCGTCACCCCCAAGAGCGATACCCAGCTCACCGTCACCGTTCGGGCCGGAACCCTGAGCGGAACCTTCCGCGTCGACGCTCCGGGCGGACGGGCCACCTCCGACTCGACCTTCTCCGTGCAGAGCAGCGGCAGCCCCACCCTGAGCAGCCTCTCTCCGAATGCCGGCTGGGTCGGCACCAGCGTCACCCTCGACGGCACGAACTTCACCGGAACCACGGAGGTCAGCTTCAACGGCACTCCCGCGACGGACTTCTCGCTCAGTGGCGACGGTCGCCTCTATGTCGACGTTCCGAGTGGTGCCACCAGCGGCTCCATCCGCGTGGTGAACACGAAGGGGCAACTGGGCACGCCCCCTTTCACCGTCAGGCCGTCACCCACGCTCACCGGGTTCAGTCCCAAGAGCGGCGCGGTGGGGACCGTGGTGACGCTCACCGGCAGCGACTTCGCGGGGTCCCCGTCCGTGCGGTTCGGGGGAGAGTACGTGGACGCCACCGTGGTGAGTGCCACGCAGTTGACCGCCATCGTTCCGGCAGGAGCGGAGTCGGGGCAATTGGTGGTCTCCGTGGCGGAGCATTCGCTCACCTCCACGGAGAGCTTCACGGTGCTCGGCGGCGCCGTGCCCACCCTCGCTCGCTTCTCCCCGACGAGCGGTGACGTGGGCACCCAGGTGACCATCGATGGGGCGAACTTCACCGGGGTGAGCCGGGTCGAGTTCAACGGAGTCCCGGCGTCGTACGTCTCCCTCACGAGCGATGGGCGGCTGAGTGCGTCCGTGCCGACCGGTGCCAGCACAGGCCCCATCCGGGTCGTCACCAGCGCGGGGGCGGTCACCTCGAGCACGTCCTTCACCGTGCTCTCGACGCCGGTCGTCACTGGCTTCACTCCCGCGCGCGGCACCATCGGCACCACGGTGACGCTCACCGGCACCGGTTTCACCCGGGTCCGCCTGGCGAGGTTCGGGTCGGTGGACGCCACCTTCATGGTGGTCAGCGACACCGAGCTGAAGCTCATCGTCCCCCTCGGGGCGAGCACCGGGCGAATCACGCTCCTCGCCGGGTCCACCAGCTACTCGAATGGCGAGTTCGTCGTGGATGCCAACAGCGCGCCCTCCCTCACGCGCATCAGCCCTTCGGCGGGCGGTGTCGACACGATCGTCTACCTCTACGGCTCGGGGTTCACCGGCACCACGCGGGTGAGCTTCAACGGCATCCCGGCGAGGTACGTCTCCCCCTCCAGCGATGGCGCGTTGACCGTCCAGGTGCCGCCCGGAGCCACGAGCGGGCCCGTCCAGGTCACCAACTCCGTGGGCAGCACCACGTCCAGCACCTCCTTCACGGTCCTCCCACTGCCGGCCGTGACAGGCCTCTCACCGACGAGTGGCCCGGTCGGGACCCGGGTGACGCTCACCGGCACGGGCTTCACCGGCACCAGCACCGTGCGCTTCGGAGGCGCCTCCTCCTCCCGGTTCGAGGTGCTGAGCGATACCCAGATGACCGCCGAGGTGCCGGGCGGAGCGGTCTCCGGGCCCGTGACGCTCTACGGAGTGGCGGGCTACTCCCTGGCTTCCGTGGACTTCTCCGTGGTGAGCGGCTGTGCGCCCTTCATCACCGAATTCTCTCCGGAATCCGGTGGGCCGAATGGCGTGACCGTCACGGTGCGGGGTGACTGCTTCACCGGGACCACCCAGGTGCGCATCAATGGCATACCGGCCCGGTTCTCGATGGGCTCCGACGAGTCCCTCTATCTCTGGATACCCGAGGGAGCGACCTCGGGTCCCATCTCGGTGCGGAACCCGCTGGGCACCGCCACGTCGAGTCGGCCGTTCACGGTGGTGCCGGGACCGGCCATCTCCCGCATCTCGCCCACGAGTGGCCCGCCCGGCACCCAGGTGACGATCACCGGTACGGGGCTCGCCGATACGTATTGGGTGAGCGTGCCGGGGGGGAGCTCGGGCTCCTATGAGGTCCTCGGCGACACGCAGGTCGTCGTCACCATCCCCTGGGGTGGGCGCTCGGGTCCCATTTCGCTCATGACGCGCGGTGGCAGCGCGGTCTCCACGGAGAGCTTCACCGTCCAGGCCGTGAATGCTCCCACCCTCACCGGCTTCGCCCCGGCCCGGGCCGGCCCCGGTACGGAGGTGTTGATCGAAGGCTCCGGCTTCACCGGGCTCACCGAGGTCCGTTTCAACGGAGTGAAGGCGGAGCTCTTCTCGTACACCGGGAGTGACACGCGGCTGTTCGTCGTGGTGCCTCCGGGAGCCACCACCGGTCCCATCACCGTGGTGAACACCCGGGGCAGCGCGACCTCCTCGGCCAGCCTCATCGTCGACTCCGGGAGCGCCGTATCGCTCTCCGGCATCAGCCCCGCCAGGGCAGCGGTGGGCGCCACCGTCGAGCTGTCCGGCACGAACCTGTCCGGGTGTCAGGCCCTCTTCCCCGGCCTCTCCAGTGGAGCCAGGGTCCTCTCCAATACGGGGACGCGGATGCAGGTCGTCGTGCCGGAGTCTTCGGCGTCCGGGTACCTCCAGGTGCGCTGTGTCACGGGAGCGGCGTGGATCCACTTCGAACTGGCGCCGCCGCCGCGCATCACGGGCATCAGCCCGTCGTCCGGCCCCTCCACCGGAGGGACGCGGGTGAGCCTCACCGGCTCGGGCTTCGAGCCGGGGGCCACGGTGTCCTTCGGTGGGGTGGCGGCGAGCGGGGTCACCGTGGCGGATGGCGAGCACCTCAGCGCCACGACTCCGGCGCACGCGGTGGGAGTGGTGGACGTGGTGGTCTCCAACCCGAGCGGGAGCCGCGCCACCCTGGGCGGGGGCTTCACGTATGAGAAGGCCCCCGCGCCGGTGCTCACGGGCGTCGCTCCGAGCTCCGGCTCAACGCGGGGAGGGAGTGCGCTCACGCTCACGGGCTCGCATTTCGTGGCGGGGGTCCGGGTGACCCTGGGCACCGTCGAGGCCACCGATGTGACCGTCGTCAGTGCCAACACCCTCACCGCCACCGCTCCGGCGCGCGCGGCGGGAGTCGTGGACGTGGCGGTCATCAACCCGGACGGGCAGTCCGCGGTGCTCGCCAGGGGGTTCACCTATCTGGCGCCGCCCGCGATCTCCTCCATCACCCCGGATTCGGGCGAGAGCAACGGGGGCCAACGGGTGACGATCTCCGGCTCGGGCTTCCGGACGGGAGTGAAGGTGCGCTTCGGTGGGGTGGAGGCCGAGGGCGTGTCCCTCCTCGGTGACACCTCGCTCTCGGCCTTCACGCCGGTGCATGCCCCGGGCGTCGTGGACGTGCAGGTGGAGAACGCGGACGGGCAGTCGGCCACGCGGGGAGGTGGCTTCACGTACGTTGCCTCGCGTGGGCCGTACCTCACGTCCGTGAGCCCGAACACCGGCGTGTCCTCGGGTGGAGAGTCCTTCACCCTGCGCGGCGGATACTTCGCGCCCGGAGCCACCGTGAGCATGGGCGGCGCCAACGCGACGAGCGTCACCGTGGTCGATTCCACCACCCTCACCGGGCTCACGCCCGCGCATGCGCCGGGGACGGTGGACGTGGTGGTGCGCAACCCGGATGGGCAGACGGCCACGCTCGGTGCCTCCTTCACCTACAGCCTGTCCCCGGCGCCGGTGGTGGCGGGGCTCGGCCCCAGCCAGGGCTCCTCCAACGGTGGCACGCGGATCTTCCTCACCGGCAGGTACTTCGTCCCGGGCATCACGGTGCACGTCGGCGGAGTGCCGGCCACGGAGGTCTACGTGAACGACGCCACGTCGCTCGCCGCGACCACGCCCGCGCATGCGCCGGGGACGGTGGACGTGGTGGTGAGGAACCCCGACGGGCAGACCGGCACCCTGGCGAACGGGTTCATGTACGTCGTGGCTCCCGCGCCGGGCGTCTCGGGCATCAGTCCCGGAAGGGGTCCGAGCACCGGCGGGACGCGCGTCACGCTCACGGGGAGCCACTTCGCACCGGGTGCCACGGTGCTGATCGGCGGTGCGAGCGCCACCGAGGTGACGTGGGGGGCCTCCAACTCCCTCACCGCGACCACGAGCGCTCGGGCGGCGGGCACGGTGGACGTGGTGGTGAGGAACCCCGATGGGCAACAGGCCACGCTGCCCGGGTCCTACACGTACGAGCCCGCGCCGGCGCCGACCCTGGCCGCCATCAACCCGGGGCACGGTCCCGCCACGGGAGGTACGCGCGTCACCCTCACCGGTGCCCACTTCGCGCCGGGGGCCCAGGTGCTCCTCGGGGATGTCGCGGCCACGGAGGTGAGCGTGACCAGCGCGACGTCCCTCTCCGCGACCACGCCCGCGCACGCGCAGGGCAAGGTGGACGTGGTGGTGCGCAACGCGGACGGGCAGGGCGCCATCCTGGCGGGGGCCTTCACCTACGACATGCCGCCTCCGCCCACGGTCGTCTCGGTGGCTCCGGGCAGTGGCATCTCGACGGGAGGGGCGCGGGTGACCGTCACGGGAACGGGCTTCGGCCCGGGGGCCTCGGTGCGCTTCGGCGGTGAGGCCGCCAGCGGCGTCACCGTCACCAGTGACACCTCTCTCTCCGCGATCCTCCCGCCGCACGCGCCGGGCAGGGTGGATGTGGTGGTGCGCAACACGGATGGGCAGGAGGGCGCCCTGCTCGGGGGCTTCACGTACGAGGCGGCTCCGGCCCCCACGCTCGTGGGGCTCTCTCCGAGGAGCGGCTCGGGCAATGGCGGGACGATGGTGACGCTCAGCGGCAGCGATTTCGCGCCGGGGGCCCGCGTGACGTTCGGGGGTGTGGCGGCCCCGGTGGTGGAGGTGGCGAGCTCGAGCTCCCTCACGGCCACCACGCCGGCTCACACGGTGGGACGGGTGGACGTCACCGTCACCCATCCGGATGGGCAGAGGGCGACGTTGTTTGGGGCGTTCACCTATGAGGCGGCGCCTCCTCCGGTCCTCTCCTCCGTCTCTCCGGCCGCGGGCCCGTCCAGGGGCGGCATCTCGGTCACCCTGCGGGGCTCGGGCTTCGTGCCGGGCGCCTCCGTGCGCTTCGGAGGCGTGGCGGCCTCCTCGGTGCTCGTGGTGAGCGGCACCTCCATCAGTACCCTCTCGCCGGCCCACGAGCCGGGTCGGGTGGACGTGGAGGTCATCAACCCGGACGGGGGTCGGGCAGTCCTGGCGGGAGGTTTCCTCTACGAGGTGGACGGGCCTCCGACGGTCTCCTCCGTCAGCCCCAACACCGGCTCCACGAAGGGGGGCACCGTCATCACCGTTCGAGGCCGCAACTTCGCCCCCAACGCCCGGGTGACGCTCGGAGGGGCGGATGCCACGAACGTCGTCGTGGCCAGCTCGACCTCCCTCACGGCCACCACACCTCTCCGCGCCACGCCGGGGACGGTGGATGTGTTCGTCCTCAACCCGGATGGGGCCAACGGCCATCTGGCGGGGGGCTTCACCTATACGGAGGAGCCGCGGCCGGGCGAGGGGGAGGGCGAGGGCGGAGGGTGTGGAGGTTGCGCGGGAGTCCCTGGCCTGCCGGGGGTCGCGCCATTCCTCCTGCTCGGCCTGGCGCTGCGGCTGCGTCGGAGGGCTTCGCGGCGGTAGGCCCACGGCCGTCGATGCGAAGGGCCTGGAACCGGCTCGCGGCTCCAGGCCCTCGTCGTAGTCGGAGAACCTCACCGTAGGCGGTCCTGGCCCTGGTTCACATCTCGACTACTGGAAGTCCTCGTCGGAATAGAAGATGCGTTGACCTGCCCATTCGCCGCCGGATTTTCGGATGATCTCGATCATCTCCTCGACCGTTTCATCGTCAAAACGGCGGCCGTCGATCTTGGATTGGATGGAGTAACGGTGTGGGCTCGTTTCCGAGGGTCGGTGCTTGAGGACCAGACCGCTGACGGATGTTTGACCCAGCTCCGCGAGAAGCAGCTCTCGATTGGCGTCTGGCGGGAGCGTGAAGAAGAGGATGTAGGCTGAGTCTTCCATGTCGGGTCAGCCAAGAGGCATGGGGGCCTTGTTGAGGGGCTGAGGAGGGCTGCTGACGGGTGGGCCCGGCGCGAGGACTCCGCGCCGGGCCGCTTGCGTCACCCCGAAGGACGGGGTGGAGCGCGACTCAGTTGTACGTGGCCGTGTACGTGCCGGCCTGCGCGCCGTTGATGAACGCGAAGCCCACGCCCTTGATGGTCTGCGGCACCGTCGTCACCGGCGTGCCGTTGACGCTCACGGACACGAGCGTGCGGCCCGTCGCCGTCCGCGTGGGAATCATGAGCGACAGGTTGCGCGCCGGGGTGGCCACGGTGAAGGTGAGCGAGGTGCCGGTGAAAGCCACGGAGGACACCCGGGTGGCCTCGCGCGCGTCGAGCCAGGCGAGCAGCTGCTTCGCGGTGATGACGGACACGCCCTCGCGCCGGGCCGAGGCGATGATGGCCGCCGAGCCCGAGGAGCCCGCCGACGGGTCCGCGTCCACGTGCATGTTGGCGTTGAACGAGCCGTAGTACCCCTTGGGGCCGAGCGCATTGGCCAGCAGCGTGTCGATGTGCAGCGGGTACGACTGGCCGGACTCGTCCGTCATCTGCGTGGCGAGCTGGTAGACGTTGATGGGCGTGCCGTCCACGTCCGCGAAGCGCATGGCCATTCCCGAGCCGGTGAACAGGCCCGGGCGATCCTGCACCCAGTAGTCCGGCCAGTAGTAGTAGTTCGTGTCCAGCCGGATACCGTGGCGCAGCGACACCTTCGGCTGCGTGGCCCAGTCGCTGAAGGCGATGCAGTGCGTGCGGTTGGTGGTGGGCGCGGAGATGCCCGGGTACGACGCGGCGAAGTTCGCCAGCTGCGGCGTGAAGAAGTTCGGGTCCAGCGTGGCGGCCGTGTAGTCCGCGCAGCCGGTGTTGACGTGGAGGGCGTACTCGAAGCCCTGGGCCTCGTAGGCCGCGGCCTGCGCCGCCGTCAGCCCGCCGATGAAGTCATAGACGGTGCCGCGCACGCACTCCCAGTCGTCCACGTTGCAGCTCGCGGGGCTGGCGTCGAGGTACTGCTGCCAGCGTTGCACGGTAGCGCCACCCGGGTGCCCGTCACCCGTCATCACCACCACGGCCTTCTTCGCGCTGGGGAAGTACCAGAGGCGCGGCAGCGGGACGGCGCTGGTCAGGTGGAGCATGTTCGCCAGCAGGCGCTGCTGCTCGTCCGCCTGGGGAATCTGCACCTTGCTCATGTCCACCCAGTCCGGCTTCGGGTCGAAGGACGCGTTGCCGTAGAACATGTCGTTGGAGCGCGCCCCCGGGCCGATGCCGGAGCCGTCGCGGTTCTGGCCCTGCCACGCCGGGTTGCCCTGGCGCGTGAGGATGACGGACTTCGCCAGGTCGTACGCGAAGGCGATGGCCGTGCCGCTGCCCACCGGACGCAGGCTGACCGCCGCGTAGGACGTGGGCGTGGTGGCGTTGGAGTAGAGCGTGGCGACGGCGCGCGTGCCGGTGGCCAGCGTGTGCAGGTCCGCGGTGCCGTGGTACTGCATCGTCTCCGCGGTGAGGCCCGCGCCCGGCGCCTGGGTGGTGTCGAGCAGCAGGTAGCCCTCGGACAGCGTGCCCGTGGACGGGTTGAGGCCGAGCAGCGCGTCGAGGTTGGCGGAGGGCCGCAGGGCGATGAGGCTGCCGCCCGCGTTCACCCAATTGGTGACGAGCGTCACCTGGGCGGCGCTCAGCGTCGTCTCGCCGAGGATGAGCACCCGGTAGTCATCGAGCGACACCGACACGCCGATGTTGCCGGCGTCGGTGGTGGCGAACGAGGCGATGCCCTCGGCCTCGAGAATCTCCTTCAAGTAGTCGGTGAAATGGTTGGCCGGGTCGGTGGCCAGCAGCACCGGGCCGGAGCCGGTGACGCCCGGGCGCGGCGGCGGGCCGTTCGACTCGAAGAGGACGTCCACCCAGTAGTTAGCGTTCTGGTAGCTGCTGGTGGGGAAGCTGGACACCGCGCCGTAGGCATACACGCCGTTGCCGCCGCTGGTGGTGCTGCCCGGCAGCGCGTGCAGGGGCGGCGCGTCCACGCCGTTGGCCAGCCCGCCCAGGTCGGCGGAGTAGCCGCCGGCCGGCGCGAAGTACGAGGCCACGTACGGGGTGCCGGCGGTGATGGACACCGGCGAGGCGAACGTCACCTGCTGCCAGCCCGTGGCCGTCTCGTTGACGAAGGTGGCCGAGGCGAGCAGCTGGCCGGAGGCGCTCCACAGGTTGCCCACGTGGGTGCCGGTGTTGCCCGCGCCCTTGTAGAAGCGGATGCCCTTCACCCGGCCGTCCACGTCCGAGCGGAACTTCACGCCCACCTCGCTGGAGGACGTGTCATTGGCCGTGGGGGTGCCGGGCGTCGCGCTCACGGGGAAGAGGCTGAAGGTGTTGCCCGGCGGGGGCGGCTCCGGCGGCGGCGCGCCCGTGGCCTGGAACAGGACGTCCACCCAGTAGTTGGAGTCGCGGAAGCTGCCGGTGGGGAAGGTGCCCGAGGGCCCGTATGCGTAGACGCCATTGCCGCCGCTGGTGGGGCCGGGAAGCGCGGACACGGGCGGGGCATTCACGCCGTTGACGAGGCCCGCGTCGTCGAAGGCATAGGCCCCGTTGGGCGCGTGGTACGAGGCCACGTACGTCGTGTTGGCGGCGATGGGCACCGGGTTGGAGAACGTCACCTGCTGCCAGCCCGTGGCCGTCTCGTTGACGAAGGTGGCCGAGGCGAGCAGCTGGCCGGAGGCGCTCCACAGGTGGCCCACGTGGGTGCCCGTGTTGCCCGCGCCCTTGTAGAAGCGCACGCCCACCACGTTGCCAGTCACGGAGGTCTGGAACTTCACGCCCATTTCGACGGGGCGGGAGTCATTGCTCACCGAGGCGATGGTCGGCGTGGCGGTGGACGGCCAGATGCTCACCGGCGCCGCGGGCCGGAAGACCACGTCCACCCAGTAGTTGGAGTTGCGGAAGCTGTCGGTGGGGAAGGTGCCGGAGGGGCCGTACTTGAAGACGCCGTTGCCGCCGCTGGTGGTGCTGCCCGGCAGCGCGTGCAGGGGAGGGCTGTCCACGCCCGTGATGAGGCCCGAGTCCGTGAAGCCATAGGCCCCGTTGGGCGCATGGTACGAGGCCACGTACGGGGTGCCCGCGGTGACGGGCACCGGCGTGGCGAACGTCACCTGTTGCCAGCCCGTGGCCGTCTCGTTGACGAAGGTGGCCGAGGCGAGCAACTGCCCGGTGGCGCTCCACAGGTGGCCCACGTGGGTGCCGGTGTTGCCCGCGCCCTTGTAGAAGCGGATGCCGACGATGTCGCCCGCGACGTCGGACGTGAACTTCACGCCCAGCTCCACCGCGGTGGAGTCATTCGTCACCGAGGGCACGGCGGGCGTGCTGTTGGGCGCGAAGAGGGAGAAGGTCGTCTGCGCGTGCGCGCTCCCGGGGGGGAGGGCCAGGAGTGTCAACGCGAGCGCCGTGGTAACGCACCGGAGCAGGTGCTGGACGGCCCGGGGGGGCCGTTGGGGATGGGATGTCATTGGGATGTTCCTGTTCATGGGCTTCGATGCTCTATCAGGAGCTTCGCGCTGCCGGGATTCACCTCAGCGCGTGAACCGCTCCACGGTGCGCCCACCGCTGCTGTCGCCGCCCACCATCAGCACCTGTCCGGTGTGGAGCAGCGTGGCCGTGTGGTCGAAGCGGTGCTGGTTCATGTTCGGAGCGGGGAGCCACGTGTTCGTCGTGGGGTCATACAGCGCCGCCTGTCCGCTGGCGTCCGTCACCAGGACCTCGCCCGAGTAGAGCATCGTCGCGGAGAAGAGGGGCGTCCAGTCGAAGGGGAAGGGGGGCGCCAGGGACCACGTCCCGTTGTACGGGTCGTACAGCTCCACCGTGTTGCCGCCGCCGATGCCACCGACGATGAGGACGTTGCCCGAGTACAGACGGATGGCGAAGTGGCCGTGGCGGGCCCTGGCGAGGCTGCCCGCGGGCGACCAGCTGTTCGTGGCCGGGTCGTAGATGTTCGCCTCGGCGGAGGTGTCATTCGAGCTCGAGGTCCACCACAGGTAGCCGCCCGTCACCAGCACCTTGCCCGAGTAGAGCACCGTCGCGGAGACGCGGGCACGAGGGGTGAATGCGCCCGAGACGCCGCTCCAGGTGCCCGTCTCCGGGTCATACACCTCCGCTTGCGGTGCCTGCCCGCGTACGGGCGTGTTGCCGCCCACCACCAGCACCTTGCCCGAGTCGAGCAGCGTGGAGGAGTGGCCGGCACGGGGCGTGGCCATGGAGCCCGTGGGGCTCCACGTCTCCGTGGCCGGGTCATACAATTCCGCGCTCGAGAACAGGGTCGACCAGTCACTGGTACGGCCACCGGACACCAGGATCTTGCCCGAGGCGAGCTCCGTCGCGGGGCGGTAGTAACGCGCGGTGCCGAGGGACGCCGTGCGCCGCCACACGTTGGTGTACGGGTTGTACACCTCCGCTCCGCTGCCATCCGTCACCAGGACATCGCCGGTGCCGCGCATCAGCGTGGCGGTGTGGTTACGGTGTGCGGACAGCGAGGAGGCATCGCGCGTCCAGGTGCCGACGGGGGTGGCCAGCGCCGCCTCGTGGGACCCCAGCATTGCGGTGGGGGCCTGCTCGGGCGTCTCGGTCTCGGGTTGGCATCCAGCCGCCATGGATGCGAATCCCGCCAGCAACAGCGACAATCGGGTCGTCTTCATCGTACCCCTCCCTATGGGTGACGGACGGCCAGAGTGCCGCCGCACCGCCAGTCTAACTGGGTGCGCGGACTGTGTAGTTGGTAATACACGTTGAGCAACGACCGGCACGGCGCGCCGGCCCCTTCGTGCACGCCGCACTGCGAAGCGCCGCATGGCATGTCCGCTGCTAAGGGGACTCCTTGGGAGGCAGCGGGAATGACGAACAGTGGCTTGCGACTTCTGGCACTCGGCGCGGCGCTCGTGGGAGCGGCGGGCTGTGGGCCGGCCCTGCGGGATCTGGGAGACGTGGAGGTGTACCTCAATCCTTCACCCTCCAGCTCCAATCCCGCTCCGTCCACGCTGTCCTATGACGCCAACGCCCATGGCTGCGTGAATTGGCCGGAGGATTGGACCGCCACCCAGAACGGCAAGCCCCTCACCTTCGTCTCCCGGGGAGGCAACACCCTGGTGTGGTCCTCCTCGTACACCCCGCAGGGCGTGATTTGTAGCATGCCGACGTTCGAGTCCTTCGCGCCGGACATCACCGAGGAGGTGACGACCTTCATCTTCTCCGACGGGCATGACGAGATCGTCGCCGAATTCTTGAACCTGAACACGCCGCTGTCACTCCGGCTGGTGAGTCCCCAGGATGGGTTGCTGCGGCCCGGCCAGACAGCGGTGGTGGCATACGCCCCGGAGACGGATCGGCTCGGCGAACCTGGTCTGGAGCTCGGCCGGAATGACGGGAGCGGAATCAATTGGCTGAGGGGCACGACCCGCCCGCGACAGGAGGGCGCGACCTTCACGTTCACGGTGCCCCTTTCGGTACCTCCCGGAGAGGCGGAGCTCTCCCTGCGTGCCACCGCCGTCTCGGGGGTGTCTCGCTGCTCCTCCACGTGCATTGCCCAGACGCTCAAGCACGCCAGGCTGACCGTCCGCATTGCCCCATTCGCGCAGCCGTGAGGGAGGGACGCACCATGAAGTGGAACCACTCGATAGCCACACTCTGCTGCGCCGCGGTACTCGGCCTCGGGCCGGGTTGTGACGTCCCCCCCGAGACCTCACCGGCCCTCACCTTCGTGCCAGAGTACAAGGACGAGCCCATCGCGCTCGGGCTGGAGTCCTATGTCGATATTCCCGCCAGGGTGTACAACGACGGCGGCTGGATGACCCAGACCCATGATCTCGAGAGGACCACGCTCGAAATCCAGGCCAAGGGAGGGGTCGAGGTCCTCTGGACGGAATCGATGCCGACCTCGCTGCGTGGGAACACCTTCCACCGCATCCACTACCGTTGCGGTGAGGACGCATCCGCCGCGCAGCGCCTCGACGTGAAGGTCGTCTCCCAGGGAGAGACGCGATACGAGGGCTCCTACGCTCTTCCCTGCGAAGCGGCGACGTCATTCCAACTCGAGGCTGGCGGCTTGAGGGGCACCTACGTCACGGGGATACTGCTGAATGCCATGCCGCGGCTCACCGCCGGAACGCGGCAACTGAGGGGTCGAGGCATCCGGCAGGTCGATGTCGATGGTCCGGTGATGACCTTGCCAGTCAGTGCGAACGAGTTCCTCCATGCCCGTACGGTTCGGCCGGGGAGGGGAGCCCGCTTCCGCGCCGGGCCGCTCGAGCTGGAGGTACCCATCACGGTCGTCTCGGATGACCAGTACTCCCTCCAGATCGAGACTGTCGATGTGTTCCATGACGGCGTCCACGTCATCGGGTTCTCGGGTAGGGGAATCGCCCAGGACGGGAGCCCGGTCTGGGGCCTCAATGGCTGTGAGATGACCGTCTCCCCCGCGAGTGCGCTGTATGTCCAGCCAGACACCCGCTACGAATGCAGACTCCTCACGCGCCCGGACGTGGCAGCGCAGGTCTGCATGACCTACCGTGGCAAGCACGCGTGCGCGACCTACAGCCCTTGAGCTGCGCCGACCGCCTGGAGGGCCGCCGGGAGGGCGGACCCTGGGCGAAGCGTGCTTGACTCGGCGTCTCCCTTACGGGAAGCATCGACCGTTCGGAGTTCCGCCCCCTCCATATGCCCGAAGCCGTCGACTACTTCTCCAATCACCGGCTCAAGCTCAGGCTCCCGTGGCGCCTGTACCATGGCCCCATCGTGCAGGCGGCGGCACGGGTGGTCCGCGAGTCCGGCGCGGTTGACGTGCTGAACGTCGGCTCCGGTCCCTTCTTCGAGTTCCCCTCGCTCCCCCAGGAGGGCCGCCGCTACACCCTCTGCGACATCGACCCGCGCGCCATGTCGCTCGCCCGCTCGCTCCACGGGGAGAAGCTGGCGGGGGCGGACGTGATCCAGCCAGACGCGCCGCTGCCCTACCCGGGTGGCCGCTTCGACCTGGTCCTGTCGATGGACGTCATCGAGCACCTGCACCGGCCCGGACCGTGGCTCGCGGACCTGATGCGCGTGGTGCGCCCGGGCGGGCAGGTCTTCCTCACCACGCCCAACTACGGCTCCCTCTCACTCCTGCCGCTGATCGAGAAGACGGTGCTCGAGGCCATCGCCCGGGTGCAGGGCTTCACGCGCCGCGGTCTTCATCCCACTCCTTTCGACAAGCCGTCCCTGGTGTCCTCCTTGCGCGAGGCGGGTGCCGTCGACGTCCGGGTCGAAACCATCTCCTTCGGTTGGGTGCTCGCCGCCACGGCGCGCCGGCCACATGCCTCATGAGCGACGAAATCACGCTCCGCGACTTCCAGAGTTACTACCCCTACGCCCCCACCGCGCTGGCCATCAAGGAGTGCGTGCGCCTCCACGCGATGCGCGGCCTGCGGTGCGACGGCCCCATCCTCGACGTCGGCTGTGGTGACGGCCTGTTCGCCCGGCTCGCCTTCCAGGACGCCGAGGTGTGGGGCATCGACATCGACGGCAACGAGGGCCGGCGTGCCCAGGCGTCGCGGGCCTACTCGCAGGTGATGCTCGCCGACATCACCCGCGCGCGGCTGCCGGAGGGCTTCTTCGGGAGCTGCGTCGCCAACTGCTCGCTCGAGCACATCCCCGATCTCGGCGCCGCGCTTCGCACCATCTACAAGTCCCTGAAGCCGGGCGGCGTCGTCTATGCGTTCCTGCCCAACCGCGAGTGGGCCTCGTACATGGCCACGCCGCGCGCCCTCAAGCGCCTGGGGTTGGAGTCGCTCTCTCATACGGTGTGCGAGGCCATCGACCAGCAGTTCCGGCACGAGCACCTCGAGGACGCCGAGGGCTGGGCGCGCTGGTTCCGCGAGGCGGGCTTCGAGGTGCCGCGCGTGGACCCCATCGGCTCCACCGCGTCCACCGTCACCTTCGAGATGTTCCTCCTGCCGTCGCTGCTCGGGCTGATGAGCAAGAAGCTGACGGGGCGCTGGACGCTCTTCCCCCGGCTGCGCAGCCTGGAGGCGGTGCCCGTCTACGCGCTCGTGCGTGGGCTGCTGACGCTCCACGGGGACTCCGCGCCCTCGGCGGAATTTCTCGTCGAGGGCCGTAAGCCTCTATGAGCGGGCGCCGCCTGCGCGCGCTCGGGCCACTGCTCGTTCCGGCGGCCGTCGCGCTCTTCGTCTTCCGGGGGCTCCTCTTCCTGGGCGAGCTGCCCTTCCGGCGCGACATGGGGCGGCTGTTCGTGCCCCTCAAGCGCGTGCTCGGTGAATCGCTGCGCTCGGGTCACCTGCCGCAGTGGTGGCCGTGGGATGGCCTGGGCATGCCGTTCGTCTCCGTGCCCGTCATCAGCGCGTTCCACCCGAGCACGCTCCTCTTCCTGGCGCTGCCCTTCCAGGTGGCCTTCGTGTCGCAGATGCTGCTGCCGGTGCCGCTCGCCTTGCTGGGCACGTGGCGGCTCGGACGCGCGCTCGGCCTGCGCCCGGTGTTCGCGGCGATGGCGGCCACCGCGTACGTGCTCGGCCCCTACTTCCTGGGCCTCACCGAGTTCACCTCCATGTCCCTCGCGGCCGCGGCGCTGCCGTGGATGTGGTGGGGCGCCGTGCGGTGCCGGAGCGGCGGGAGGTTGCGTCCGCTGGTGCTCGCGCTGTCGCTCGCATGGATGCTGCTCGCGGGAGACCCGCACCTGTCCATCATGGGCCTGCTCGGGGCCGCGGCGCTGATGGTGCGGCGCACCCGGCCCCAGCGGCTGTTGCGCCCGGCCCTGTCGCTCGCGCTCGGGACGGTGCTCGCGGTGGCCCTGGCGGCGGTGCAGCTCGTGCCGTCGCTCCTCCTGTTTCGCGAGTCCCCACGCTCGAGCGGGGCCGGAATCGTCAGCCCGGACTACTGGCGGTTCGACCTCCACCAGCTGTTCGGCCTGGTGAACCCCGAGGCGCTCGCGGGCCGCGACGTCATGTTCGAGACGACGTACGTGGGGCTCGGCGTGGTGGCGCTCGTGCTGCTGGGGGCCGCGGCGCGGGGCCGACTGCGCTCGCAGTTGGTGGGCATCGCCGCCGTCTCGCTGGTGCTCGCCACGGGCTCGGCCACGCCGCTGTGGTCGCTCTTCTCGGCCGTCGTCCCGTTCTGGAAGTCCTTCCAGTTCCCCGTGAAGGCCATGGGACCGGCCATGCTGGTGCTCCCGCTGCTCGCCGCGCGGGGGGCCCAGCAGGTGCTGCGCCGGGACTCCCTCCGTTTCCTCCCGGGGGCGCTGGGTGTGCTCGCGGCCGTGGCCGGTGCCGCGGTGGGGGCCTGGGAGCCCGCCCTGCTGGCCCTGCTGCTCGCGGGGGCGCTGGGCGCGGCGGCGTGGCGCCGGGCGCTCGTGCCGCTGCTGTCGCACGTGGCGCTCGCGGTGCTGGCGCTGGACCTGGGGCTCGCCAACTCCCGGCTGGTGCTCACCGCCCCGACGGACTTCTACGAACCGCCGCCGCTCGCGGAGGCGCTCCGGCGCGGCGGCGTGTCGGGCGAGGGCTTCTCCTACTTCTTCCTGTGGAAGCCGGAGCGCCCCTACGAGTCCGGCACGGAGCTGGACCTGGTGCAGAACGCGGCGCTCGCGCCCCTGCGCGGCTCGTTGCACGGGCTGCCCACGTCCAACGTGTACCTGCAGGGCTTCTCCGCCCGGTACAACGAGCTGGTGCTCGGGCACCAGGAACTCTGGGTGGGGAAGCTCGCGGGCGTTTTCGGCACGCGCCTGTTCATCGCCTCGCCGGCCGTGTTGAGGCCGGACCAGCGCCAGCAGGCGGTGGGGTATGACGAGCGCGCCGATGCCATGGCGGTGCCCTTCCGGCGTTTCCTGCCGCGCGCCTACGTCACCCAGGGCGTGAGGGTGTTGCCGCGCGCGCAGGTGGTGGACTACCTGGGCTCCTCGAGCTTCCGCCCCGGTGGCGAGGTGGTGCTGGAGGCCGAGGCGGAGGGAGTCGGCCCGGGCCTCGCGCACGAGCCCACGGGCCCGGCCCAACCGGTGGAGCGCATCCGCCGTGACGGAGACGCCGTCGAGGTGGAGGCCGTGCTCGAGGCGCCGGGCATGCTGGTGCTCAACGAGTCCTATTATGCGGGCGTGGAGGCCACCGAGGGGGGGAAGCCGCTGCCGGTGTACCCGGCCAACCATGCCGTGCGTGCGGTGCCCCTGTCCGCGGGCCGGCACGTGGTGCGCTTCGAGTACCGGACGCCGGGGCTCGTGGCCGGTGCCCTCACGAGCGCCGCGGCGGTGGTTCTGCTCGCCGTCGCGGGCGTGCTCCAGGCGAGGACCCGGAGGCGGGTGGGGCCGGCTCGGTAGAGCCAGACGCGGCGGCCCGCAGGAGGCGGCGGAAGGTGGGGCATTCCATGTGGCTCGGCGCGGGGCAGGCGGCGGCGTGCCGTAGGCCGTCGCGCATGGCGCTCAGTTGGCGGATCGTCCTGTCCAGCTCCTCCGCCTTGCCCGCGAGCATCTGTCGGTCGATGCGCAGCCGCCCGTCCGGCGCGAACATCAGCGCGATCTCATCGAGCGAGAAGCCGGCGGCGCGCCCCAGCGCGATCAGCGCCAGCCGTTCCAGCACCCCGGGCTCGAACAGACGGCGCAGGCCCCGCCTGCCGATAGAGGCGATCAGCCCCTTTTCCTCATAGAACCGCAGCGTCGAGGCAGGAACGCCGGACCGCCGCGCCACTTCGGTGATGTCCAGGTCTTTCACCCTCTTGACCTCAAGTCGACTTGAACTGGCACAGTACGGCTTTCGATTCTTGAAGGCACGCAAAAGGAGACGCTCATGAATGCCACCCGCCAGACCGATGACGGGCAGACGACGCTTTGGAATGGCCCCGCCGGACGCGCCTGGGTCGAGGCGCAGGAGTTGCTCGACCAGATGTTCAAGCCGCTGGAAGACCTGCTCGTCGAAGCGGTCTTCGCCGGCTCCGGGAGCCGGGTGCTCGACGTCGGCTGCGGTACGGGCAGCACGACGCTCGCCGTCGCGCGGCTGCTCGGCGCGAAGGGCCACTGCAGCGGCATCGACATTTCGGAGCCGATGATCACCGCCGCCCAGGCCCGCGCCGAACGGGAAGGCACGCCGGCAAGCTTCATCCGCGCCAACGCGCAAAACCACGCCTTCGAGCCCGCGAGCTTCGACATGATCATTTCGCGCTTCGGCGTCATGTTCTTCGACGACTCCGTCCGGGCCTTCGCGAACCTGAGGCGTGCCGCGAAGGACGACGCCGAATTGCGGTTCGTCGCCTGGCGGAGTCCTTCGGAAAATCCGTTCATGACGACGGCCGAGCGCGCCGCGGCACCGCTCCTGCCGAACCTGCCCGCCCGCAAGCCGGACGCGCCGGGGCAGTTCGCCTTCGCGGACCAGCGCCGGGTCTACCGCATCCTGGAGGAAAGCGGCTGGGCCGGGATCGACATCCGGCCGATCGACGTTGCCTGCACCCTGCCCGAGAAGGAGTTGGTCCGTTACCTGACCCGGCTCGGTCCCCTCGGCCTGATTCTTCACGAGGCGGACGACCGGACTCGCACCCGGGTCATCGAAACGGTCCGCGCCGCTTTTGAGCCCTATGTGCACGGAGCGGAAGTCCGCTTCACCGCTGCCTGCTGGATGGTCGGCGCCCGAGCACTGTCCGTTTGAGGTGGAGGGGGCTCTGACAATGCGTCCACCAGATGGGACGCCCCCAGCGCTGGAGGGACGGGCCGCGTCGCTCCTGCCACCCTGGTCCACTCGGAGCGGCGCGCCTGTGTTTCATGGTCCACCGCTTGCTCACGGGCAGAGCGGGGACGATTGACCGGGCCCGCTGCTCGCCGCACCCTGACGGGCATGGCACGGGACGAAGAAGGACGAGAGGACGCCTACCCCCGGGCGCCCTCTCGGGAAGAGTGGGCGAGGATGAGCGAGGCGGAGAGGGCCCGGGTGGTGGAAGAGCTGCCCGGGGAGGTGACGTGGGACGAGATGGCGATGCCCGAGGGGGACCTGCACTCCCAGGCGAAGATGGGAGCGTTGCAGGCGCTCAAGGGGTACTTCTCGCGGCAACGGCGGCGGGTGTACCTGGGCACCGAGCTGCCGGTGTATTACCCGGCCGAGCGACGCTTCGCGCCGGACCTGGTGGCGGTGCTGGATGCGGATCCCCACCCGCGTCAGAAGTGGGTGGTGAGCCAGGAGGGCAAGGGGTTGGACTGGGTGATGGAGGTCCACGTGGGCGGCGACCGGAAGAAGGACGCCGAGTACAACGTGAGGCGCTACGCCCGGGTGGGCATCCCCGAGTACTTCATCTACGACCGGGCGCGGCAGCGTCTGGAGGCCTACCGGCTGCCCTCAGCGGACGCGAAGGCGTATGTGCCCATCGCCCCGGCGCAGGGCCGCTACGCCTCGCAGGTGCTGGGACTGGAGCTGCAGGTGGAGGAGGGGCGGCTGCGCTTCTGGGCGGGGCACGCGATGTTGCTGGAGTACGAGGAGCTCATCGACCGGATGGAGACGCTGGTGGCGGGGCTGCAGCAGCGCGCGGACGAAGAGGCCCGGCAGTTGGAGGACACGGAGAGGCGGCTGGCGGAAGAGACGCGGCGACGGGAGGAGTTGGAGCGCCGTCTCGCGGACTCCCAGGCCGAATTGGAACGCCTCCGGCAGCACGAGGGGTGAGCGGAAGCCCGGAGGTCCCGATGTTCTCTTGATACGGCGTGAGAGAAGTGTCTCTCAGTCTGTGTTGACAGGATGAGACGAGAGAGATATCTATCTCTCGTATCGACTCATCACGCCATGCCACTGACCGAGAACATCATTGAAGCCGCCGCCCGCCTGGTCGCCCTCCATGGGCCCGACGGGTTCACCATGGATGACCTGGCGCGGGAGTCCGGGCTGTCTCGCGCCACGCTGTACCGGCAGGCCGGCAGCCGCGAAGCCGTGCTCGCCACGCTCTCCGAGCAGGGGATCGAGGTCGGCAGGCGAGCCGATGTGCGGGAGCGCATCCTGGCGGCGTGCCGGGTGGTGTTCACCCGGGCCGGCTTCGAGGCGGCCACGCTCGAGGATGTCGCACGCGAAGCCGGCGTGGGCCCCGCCACGGTCTACCGCCAGTTCGGAGACAAGCAGGGGCTGATCACCACGTTCGCCAGTCACATCGGCCCGCGCCGGGCGATGCAGGAGGCGGCCCTGAATCCCACCGGTGACCTGCGCGCCGATCTGGAGCGCGTCGCCGCGACCCTGCTGCGTTACATGGCGCAGGATCTCGATCTGCTCAAGCTCGCGCTCCTGGAGAAGATGCGCGGTGGGCAATGGGCGGAACTCCTGGACGCCTCCCCGATACGTGTCCGGACGACCCTCACCCAGCTTCTGGAGTCCTACGCGGCCAGCGGTGCGCTCGGGCCCGATGACCCCGGGCGCATGGCCATGGCGTTCGTCGGGATGCTCTTCGCCTCCTTCATGGGCACGGTGCTCGAGGGCCAGCCCCCACCAGAGCCCGGGGAGGCCGCCCGGTTCGTCACCCATGTGTTCCTGGACGGCGTCGCGTCCAAGAAGGCCCGGAGAACCCCATGAGCACGAATATGGAGCCGCTGATCCTCCCCTTCGAACGCATCTCCGCGGTGGATCTCCCCCGCGTGGGTGGCAAGGGGGCCAACCTGGGTGAGATGGCCCGCGCCGGGTTCCCGGTGCCTCCCGGCTTCTGTGTCACGACGGCCGCCTTCGATGCCTTCCTGGCTGGCTGCGGGGAGCTCCCGGCGCTGTACGCGCGGCTGGAGGCGCTGGATGGAAAGGATGTGGAGGCGGCCCGCCGTGCCGCCGAATCCACTCGCGCCGCGCTCGGCCGCGCGCCCATTCCCCCGGCCGTGGCCGACGCGGTGCTCGCCACCTGGAGGGAGCTGGGGACCGAGGCCTGCTGGGCGGTGCGCTCCAGCGCCACGGCGGAGGATCTCCCGGACGCCAGCTTCGCGGGCCAGCAGGACACCTATCTCAACATCCGCGGGGCCGAGGCCCTCCTCGACGCGGTCCGGCGGTGCTGGGTGTCGCTGTTCACCGAGCGCGCCGTGCTGTACCGGGCCCGGAGCGGCTTCGGGCACCGCGGCGTCAAGCTGAGCGTCGTCATCCAGCGCATGGTGCTGCCCGAGGTGTCCGGAATCCTCTTCACCGCCGATCCCATCTCCGGGCGGCGGGGCACCGTCTCCATCGATGCCGGCTTCGGCCTGGGCGAGGCGCTCGTCAGCGGGCTCATCAACGCCGACCTCTACAAGGTGGACAAGGAGACGGGAGGGATTCTGGAGGTCCGGGTTGGCGACAAGGCCCTCGCCATCCGTCCCAGGCCCGAGGGCGGAACCTGGGAGGAGCGCCTGCCCGAAGCCACTCGCCGAGCCCGGGCCCTGGATGACGCGGCCCTGCGGGAGCTGGTCGCGTTGGGTGTGCGGATCGAGACGCACTACGGCAAGCCGCAGGACATCGAGTGGTGCATCGAGGCCGGAAGGCTCTACGTGGTCCAGACCCGGCCCATCACGAGCCTCTACCCGCTGCCCGAGCCCGCCCCCGACGACGAGGGCCTGCACGTCTACGCCAGCTTCGGCCACGTGCAGATGATGACGGACCCCATGCCGCCGCTCGCCGCCCAGGTGTGGCAGTTGATGATCCCGTTCGGCAGACCACCGGCGGGCCCGGGGGATGCTCCCATCGAGACACGGGCCCTTGCCCTCGCGGGCAGCCGGCTCTTCGTGGACCTGACGTCCGTGCTGCGCCATCCCACCCTGCGGCGGGTGATCGGGGGCGTTCTCGGTCACGTCTACGAGAACGTGGGCCAGGGCCTGGAGACGTTGGCCAGCCGGCCCGCCTTCCAGCGCGGCGCGAGCAGGGGACGGGCGTCGATGAAAGCCTTCGGCCGCTTCTTCTTCCCCATCATGGCCCGGGTCCTGGCCCGGCTGATCGTCTTGAATCCCGCCCGGCTCCTGCCCGGGGTCGAGGCCTTCGGCGAAGCGAGGCTCGCCGAGGCGCGTGCCCGGCTCGCGGCGGTGGCCCCAGGAGCGGCACGGCTGCGCGAGGCGCGGCGCGTGCTCTCCGAGCTCTTCTCCCGCGTCATCTCCATCCTGGCCCCGAACATCGCCGTGGGGGTCATCGGGAACCGTCTCCTCCACCGGCTGGTCCAACGAGGGGTGCTCGCCGGTACGCAGGAGGACCTCTCCGCGTTGGAGCGGGGCCTGCCGGGCAACATCACCACCGAGATGGACCTGGCCGTGGGCGACCTGATGGACCGGGTGCGTCCTCATCCGGCACTGGCGGAGTTGCTGCGAAGCCGTCCCGCCACCGAGGCCCTGGCCGCCGTTCGCGACGTGGAGGGCGGACCCGAGTTCCTCGAGGCCTGGGGGGCCTTCATCGCGCGCTATGGCATGCGCGGACCCGGGGAGATCGATCTGTCCCGGCCCCGCTACAAGGACGAGCCCGCGCCGCTCATCGCGGCCATCGTCGGAGGCATCGGGCCCTCCACGGCCCACCGTTCCGCGGGCGAGCACCGGGCCCACCACGCGGCGCTGGCCGCCAAGGCCGAAGCCACCTGCGAGCGCCTGTGCGCCGCATCGCGGCGCGGGCCGACCGGGTGGCTGCGAGCGGCGCTGGCTCGCCGGTTGGTGCGCGTCACCCGCGCGGGCATGGGGCTGAGAGAGCATCCCAAGTTCCTGCTCGTCCGCGTCCTGGATCTCGTGCGTGACTCGGTGCGCGAGGCCGGAGCCCTGCTGGTACAGCGCGGGGCACTCGCGACGGCGGACGACGTGTACCTGTTCCGCTTCGAGGAGTTGATCGCCGCGCTCGAGGCCTCCCCGGCGCCGGATCTGCGTCCCCTCGCCGAGGAGCGGCGGGCGACGCTCCGGCGCGACGCCAGGCGCTCGCCGCCGTTCGTGATGGCGAGCGATGGAGAGATTCCCTCGCTGGCGGCCCGCGTGGACCTGCCCCCGGGTGCCTTGTCCGGGACGGCGGCCTCCGCCGGAGTGGTGGAAGGAGTGGCCCGCGTGGTGCTCGATCCGGCGAGCGAGGTGCTCCACGCGGGTGAGATCCTCGTGGCACCCCATACGGACCCCGGCTGGACGCCCCTGTTCGTGCATGCGGCCGGACTGGTGACGGAAGTGGGAGGGCTCATGACGCACGGCTCGGTCGTGGCCCGCGAGTACGGCATCCCGGCCGTGGTCAGCGTGACGGGCGCCACGCAGCGCATCCGCACCGGCCAGCGCATCCGCGTGGAGGGGACTCGCGGCTTCGTGGAGCTGCTGGACGGAGGTGCTCCGTGAAGGCCGCGCTGATCTTCATGGGCGTGCTGCTGCTGGGCGTGGTGGGGCTGGCGGCATGGCGAGGTGGCTGGCCGTTGGTGTCCGAGGGACTGAAGCGGGGAGGGCAGGAGAGCGTGACGCTGCTGCCCCTGCTGGTGGTGGTCTTCGTGCTCACCGGCTTCGTGCAGGTGCTGCTGCCACGCGAGCTGGTGGCGCACTGGCTGTCCGACGAAGCGGGTTGGCGGGGGATCGGGGTGGCGTGGGTGGCGGGCGCGCTCACCCCCGGAGGTGGCCCCATCGGCATGCCCCTGGCCGCGGCCCTAGTGCGCTCCGGGGCGGGGCTCGGCGTCGTCGTCACCTACCTGACCTCGCTCTCCCTGCTGTCCTTCATCCGCCTGCCGATGGAGGTCGCCATCTATGGCGGCCGGCTGACCGGACTGCGGCTGCTGATCTCGCTCCTGCTTCCCCCCGTGGCCGGGCTGCTGGCCCATGCGTTCGGGCCAGCCCTCATGGGCCGCACCTGAATGCTGACTGATTCGCCGCGATCCAGCCACCACTCGGCGATGAGCAGCGGAATCACCCAGCCCAGCGAGGTGGACAGGCCCGCGATGGTCCAGGTGAGCATCTTCTCGCTGCCCTCGAAGGTCGTGTCCAGCTGCGGCGAAAGGATGATGAATCCGATCACCGCCCAGAGCCGGTTGGTGATGATCGATGCGGTGAGCGCGAAGCTGCGGATCATCCACCGGCGGTGCTCGACATATTGGTGCCGCCGCGCCATGCGGTAACCGGTGACCGTGAAGAGCAGCCAGAGCGAAGCCATCAGGACGTTGTTCACCCGGGCCAGCGGGCCGAAGGGACTGAACGCGCCGATGATCAGGCCGGTGATTCCGGCGGGGAGCACACCCCCCAGGACGTACACCCGGCCGATGAGCCGGTGGGCAACCGGGTAACGCTGGCGGAACCAGGGCCACACCTGAGGACTGGCGGTCAGCAACGCCACCGAGCCGAAGACCACGTGCGCGATCAAGAGCGGGTAATGCGCCGCGAAGTTGTCCGGCTGCGGTACCCGGGACCGTTCTGGATTCAGTGACAGATAGGGTGGCAGCGAGAACGCGACGAAGATGATGGAGATGAGCGCCAGCGGGGCGATCCAGGGCCGTTGCCACCAGCGTGGCCGTCCAGGAGGCCAGGCGGCCGGAGCGGTGTGCTGGGCGGGAGGCGTCCTTGCGTCCGTCGTTTCTGTCTTCGTGATCATGAGTGGCTCCTGTCTGGCCATGGCACCGGGAAAAGCGCGTGGCTCTCGTCTGGCATCAGAGCGGATCGACGCCTGTCTGCGTATAGCATACGCCTTGCGTATGTCGTACGCAATGCGTAGGGTGTACGTTGGCGTGTGATGCTGTCGCCGTGCGCAGGGAACAGGAGTGACGATGGGAAGAGAGACCGACGACGAACTTCCGCGCAGTCTGGCGGTGCTCTGGGGAAGGACCGACCGGCGCCCGCGTGGACCCTCACAGGCGCTCAGCCTGGAGCGCATCGTCGCCGCGGCCATCGAGATCGCCGACGCTGAAGGCCTTCAGGCGCTCTCCATGGCCCACCTCGCCGAGCGGCTGGGGTGCGCCACCATGTCCCTCTACCGGCATGTCGCGAGCAAGGAGGATCTCCTGGTCTTCATGATAGATGCCGCGCCAGGGAAGCCGCCCGTCATTGATGTTGCGGCCGACGGCTGGCGCGGCGGGCTGGAGCGCTGGGCCTGGGCGCTGCGGTCGGTCTACTACCGGCGCCCCTGGACTCTGGAGGTCACCATCGGCCGGCCACCGTTGGAACCGGGCCAGCTCGCCTGGCTCGACTGTGGCCTGCGCACCCTGGCCGGTACCGGCCTGAGCCCGAACGAGAAGCTGGGGGTGATACTCCTGGTCCTCAACTACGTGCGCGGTGAGGCGCAGCTCCATGCGGGGCTGCCGCGGACGAACGGGCATTCCTCCTGGGGTAGCCGGGAGGCGAAGGCCTGGTACGGTCGGACGCTGGCCAGATTGATCGACGCCGAGCGCTTTCCCGCGCTGGCTGAGCTTTCCGCTGCTGGCTCCTTCGAGCCGAGCGCTGACGGTGACGACGGAGCCGCTGACTTCGACTTCGGGTTGGCGCGTATCCTCGACGGCGTCGGGATGCGCGTTCGCGTCCGCTAACGAAGCGGGTTGGCGGGCAGGCCCGAGAACCTGTCCTGTCGAGTGTGACCGGTGCGTCAGCGCTTCAGCTTGTAGCGCAGCCAGAGCAGGTCACCCCTGCGCTTCTCGAAGGACACCAGCTTCAGGTGGCGAGCGGGCCCCTTTCCCTCTCTCGCATCGAAGAGCGCCGGGGTACCGATGGCACCGTCCGCGATGGGCGCCACCAGCACGCTCAGCTCGTCGATGAGATCCGCGGCCAGGAAGGAGCCGTTGATCTTCCCGCCGCCTTCGAGAAGCAGCTTCTTGATGCCGAACTCCTTCCTGAGCTTTTCGAGCACCCTCTTCAGGTTCAAGTCCGTCTTGCCGCCAAACAGGTAGGAGACGCCCTTGGATTGAAGGAAGGCCAGGTAGTCGTCCGAGACCGCCTCGGTGAGGACCGTAATCACGTGCTCCTCGTCGATGGAGCTCGACTTCCAGGTGAGCTTCCCGGAGGGGTCCAGGGCGATGGCGTAGGACTCCGCATCGCGCCTGGCGATGAAGTCCGTCCTCGGAATCGGGTGCTGCACCTTGCGCGCCGGAACCCTTGCCTTCCCGGCGTAGGGCTCCATCGAAATCCGGCCGATCATCCACGCATCGGCGTCGAAGGTCCGGGCCGTACGCTCGTACTCGGCATGGGCGCTGGATGGGAGCTTCCAGCTCGTGGTGACGATCCGCCCATCGACGGAGGGAATCATGTGACAAATCACGTACGGCCGCTTCGCTCCATTCATCTGTCAGTTCCTCATGACGAACCGGTACGCCAGTCAAGCAGTGAGACTCGAACTCCCATGAAGCATCACGGCAGGTAGCGCCCGGGGGCGAGGATGCCGTGGGGGTCCAGCGCGGCCTTGAGCGTCCGCAACACCCTCGGCGAGTCATCCTCCGGCACGAAGGGGAGCACGGGCGACTGGATGCCCAACCGCGCCGGGTAGTAGCCCGCTTCTCCCAGGACCTGCTGCAACGCCTGGTGGCAGGCCAGCGCACGAGCGTCCTCTCCTTCCACCTCCCGGTCATAGATGATCGCCACCACCAGGTAGGCACAGCGCGCCGAGACGCCCAGCACGCACAGGTTGGGCTCGAAGCCGAACCGGAGCGGCAGGGGCTCGGCGAGCGCCAGCGCCGTCTCCAGGTGGGGGCCCGTCATCGGCACGGCGCATGACAGCCAGATGAAGCCGCACCCGTCGCGCTCCGGCTCCGGCACCTCGGGTGGGGGCGAGCGCTTGCGCCAGTACATCATCCGAAGGTTGCGCGCCGAGGGCACCTGCCGGAGTGAGCCCGGCCCCACCTCGTCCTCCCGCATGCAGGAGAGGGTGGGCACGGCCCCCTCCAGCACGCGCTCCACCCGCTCCTGCGCCGCCCGTGCCTGTGTTTCGCTCGGGGCCTCGAGCACGAAGCTCAGGTGCCAGGGCGAGACGTTCAGCTCGGCGCGCAGCCTCGCGCGGTGCGACTCCGGCAGCGGCGTGAGCCCCCGGGTCGCCTCCCACGGATACTGGCCGAGCACGGACATCACCTTGTAGTCGTTCCACAGCGAGAAGGCCTCGCGCAGGGTGCCCTCCATCCGCAGCAGCCGCAGCCGCTCCACCACCGGGCCCAGCTGCGAGGGATCCTCGAGCACGCCCGACACCAGCCTCAGGCAGTCCGCTCGCGGCGCCAGCCAGAAGGTCATCCGCGTCACGACCCCCAGGTTCGACTGGCTGAAGAGCCCATCCAGGCCGGGGCCCGCGCCCCAGCGCAGCACGGACGCCGCCTGGGCATGGGGATAGCGCCCGGGCCCGGTGCGAAGGCATTCGCCCGTGGGCAGCACCACCTCCAGGCCACACACGTACTGGAAGATGTCCCCGTGAGGCCCCGTTCCGTCCCCCCGCTCGAGCGCGTTGCCGATGAGGCTCGACTGGGGCGGCCCGCCGATGGTGGCCAGCTGCAGCCGCGAGCCTCGCTCCTCCAGGAAGGCATGCGCTTGTTCGAACGAGACGCCCGGCTCCACCGTGAGGTACGCCAGCTCCTCGTCGAATTCGAGCACGCGATTCATCCGGCCCAGGTCCAGCAGCACGCCGCTGCGCGCCGGCACTCGCGAGCCATAGCCCTGGTTGCGCCCGGCGCTCACCGGGGTGACGGGGATGCGCATCTCCTGGGCGATGCGCAGGCAGGCGCGCACCTCCTCGGTGTTTCCGGGACGCAGCACCGCACCGACATCCTGGGTGGTCGCGAAGGTCGCCGTGCGCGCCCGGACGAGCGTCGACTCGTCGGTGAGCACGTTGTCCCCGCCCAGCTCCCGACGCCACGCCTCGAGCGCCTCCCGCAGCCGATCCATGTCTCCTCCTTCTTCCGCGGTGCTGGAGCGCGACCGCCTCGCCCCGCCGAGTCTACCGGCCCGGCTCCTCACCGGAAGCTCCACCCGCGGGCCGGGGGGTGATGACAACTGTCACCACCTTCGAACGGCAGTCACCAGGTGGAAGAGGGGAGGGCTCGGGTCTTCATCGTGGGGCTCCCGAGGGAAACCGGGTGTTCCTCCTCCTCGGAAGAGGCTGGCACGAGACCTGCTCTGGTTCGTGTCCGACTCCTCTTCTCCAAATCCTTCTCTCCGAGACGCCCATGACCGCCCCCATTTCCGGATCCCTTCGCCCCCAGATCCTCCCCCAGTCCCAGACGCTGCCTTCGGAGGGCGTCGTCAAGAAGTCCGACCTCGGGGCGAAGGAGCTGGCGCCGGCCCAGAAGATGTTCACCCCGCAGGACACCTCGGCGTTCGAGCAGGTGTCCGCGCGCCGCGCCATGCCCGCCCTGATCGGAGGCGCTGGCGACAACCTCCAGAAGAGCCTGGGGAAGCAGGCCCTCATCGGCAACAACCTCGAGATCGCCGGTAACGCGCTGGCCACCGCCCAGGCGGGTCTCGAGCTCGCGGCGGGACTCGCCTCGCGTCCGCAGTTCGCCGGACTGAGGAACGAGGCCACCAGCGCTCTCTCGGGCGCCACGGCCCGGATGCCCCTGGACATCGCCAACAGGGTCGCTGGCGCCATCAACGGCGGCACGGATCTGCGCCAGCTCGATGCCCTCCAGGGTATCGCTCATACCCAGGGTCCCCTGGCCGCGGGCAACCTCGAAGCAGGCCCGTACAGCGCCGAGCAGTTGGGGGAGTACGGCGCCTACGATGATTACGGCGCCTACGATGATTACGGCGCCTACGGTGACACCACCGCCCTCCCGGGTCAGGTCCTCGGCGGCGTGAGCGACCTGGCCGGTGGCCTGAGCGACCTGGGCGGCCTGGGTGACATGTTCAGGAAGCCGGCCTCCAAGCCTTCCGCTCCGGAGCTCAAGCCCTCCGCCCCGGAGTCCAGGCCCACGGCGAAGCCCTCCGCTCCGGACACCAGGCCCTCTGCCTCGGCCCCGGACATCAAGCCCTCCTCCGTGACCGGCAAGGCCGATGACTTCGCCAAGGGCCTGGCCAAGGCGGGAGGGAAGGCCGCTGGCAGGTTCGTCCCGGGCCTCAACGTCGCCATGGCGGGCCTCGACGTCGCCAACGCCGTCACCACCATCAAGGACCCCAAGGCGAGCCTCGGCGACAAGATCACCTCGGGCATCGTCGCCGGAGGCTCGGTGATCGCCGCGACCAACATCCCCGTCATCTCCCAGATCGGTGGGGCCATCTCGACGGGCGCCTCCATCGCGGGTGAGGTGGTCAAGAACTTCGGGGACGACATCAAGAAGGGCGCCAAGAAGGTCGGAGAGGGCATCAAGGACACCGCCGAGAAGGTCGGCAAGGGCATCAAGGACACCGCCGAAAAGGTCGGAGAGGGCATCAAGGACACCGCCGAGAAGGTCGGCAAGGGCATCAAGGACTTCTTCAAGGGCTGGTAGTTCCGCCTCCGTGTTCCCAAGGGTGACGCCATGAGCTCCATCGTGATTCCGCAGTTGGCCGCGTCGTACGAGCAGGACGATCTCTCGCTGTCGATGTCCCTGCCCCAGGTGGAGGCGCCCTCGCTCGAGGGGCTCTCCATCACGCTCTCCCCCCCGGCGGCGTTCACCCCGGAGCAGGTCCAGGAGCGCTTCCTGGAGCTGGCGCGCCCCCTGGCCACCGAGCGCTACCGCTATCCCAGCGAGAAGCTGGCGTGGGGGGACGAGATCCTGTTCGACATCGTGGGCTACAGCCGCGGCGAGCTCATCCCCTTCAGCCTGCGCACCGACGTGTGGATGACCCTGGCGCCCGAGCCCCTGCTGCCCGGGCTCTACGAAGCGCTCGTGGGCCGTTCGCCCCGGGAGAATCTCGCCGTGGATATCACCCTGCCCGGCGACTACCCGGTCGAGTCCCTGCGGGGGGCTCCCGCGCGCTTCTCCCTGCAACTCAAGGGGGCACGTGAGGTGACCTATCCCGAGCTGAGCAGCCCCGCCTTCCTGCGGGCCTTCGGCTACGGCGACACACTCGCGCAGGCCACGCGTGCCGTCCTGCGGCAGATGGAGGCGGAGGCCACGCAGTTGCTGCTGTGCCAGGTCCAGCGGCAGGTGCTGGCCACGGTGGCCGCGCGCACCCGGGTGAAGGTCCCCGCCGAGCTCATCGACGAGGAGATCCGCCGCCGTTGGAGCACCAGCGAGGGCCGCGCGATGAGCAGGCTTGGCTTCGATGAGGCGCTCCGGGAGGCGTCGCTCCGCGCGTGGCTGCGGGACGAGTCGACGCGGGCCGAGGTGGAGCTGCGGCTGCGCATCGCCCTGGCCCTGGGCGCCATCTGCAAGCGGGACGGGGTGACCCCGAGCCGGGAGAAGGTGGAGAAGCTCATCCGGGACGAGGCGAACGCCGCCGGACTGCCGGTGGAACAGGTGGTCGCCGCCCTGGGCGCCGAGCCCCAGAACCTGGCCCGGATCGATCAGGTGGCCTGGCACCTCACGGCCGTGGAGCACGTCATGAGCCGGGCCAGCGTCCGCATGGCGGCCTGACTTCGACTCGAGGGCCGCTCCGCTCCATGAAGTAGACGCGGCCCACCTCGTGGTCCCCGGAATGGGGTATGAGTACCCTGAATCGGCAGCGGGTCATGGAAGTTGGCACTTCATCAATGATCCGGAAGTGACAGGGAGTGGATCATGAGCCAGGCCAGACCCGTGGATGAGGGGATGGGTGTACCCACCGACCCCGACCGCGCTCAGGACGCCTCCGGCATCGGGGATGCGCCCACGCTGCGGGCGTCCTCTTCCTCGTGTCTGGAGCCACCTCCGCCAGGTCACCTGCTGCCCGTGGTGGACCCCGCGCACTACGCCATCGAGGGGGAGCTCGCGCACGGCGGCATCGGCCGCATCCTCCGCGCCAGGGATCTGCGGCTCGGCCGGCCCGTGGCCCTCAAGCAGATGCTCTCGCCCTCGCCGGAGGCCGAGTCCCGCTTCATGACCGAGGCGTTCGTCACCGCCCGTCTGCAACACCCCGCCATCGTGCCGGTGCACGAGGCGGGACGCTGGCCGGACGGCGAGCTCTTCTACTCGATGAAGCTCGTCTCCGGACGCTCGCTGGCGGACGTCGTCTCCGAGTGCAAGACGTTGGAGGCGCGGCTGGCCCTGTTGCCCCACGTGCTCGCGGTGGCCGAGGCCATCGCCTACGCGCACTCCGAGCGCATCATCCACCGGGACCTCAAGCCGGCCAACATCCTGGTGGGAGGGTTCGGCGAGACGGTGGTCATCGACTGGGGTCTGGCCAAGGATCTCTCGCGCGCGGAGCACACGGCGTCCACGGATGCCCCCGTCCCCGTGGGGGCCGCCATGGACGGCGCCATGACCCGGGTCGGCACGGTGATGGGGACACCCGCGTACATGCCTCCGGAGCAGGCCGCGGGCCAGCCCGTGGACGAGCGCGCCGACGTCTACGCCCTGGGGGCCATCCTCTACCACCTGCTCGCGGGCTCCCGTCCCTACGATGGGACGACCTCGGATCAGGTGCTGGCGCGGGTGATGAAGGGCCCACCGCCACCCCTGGCCAGCATCCAGGACTGCATCCCGGGGGATCTGCTGGCCATCGTGACCAAGGCGATGGCGCGCAACCCCGCCGATCGCTACGCCACCGCGCGCGAGATGGCGGAGGATCTGCGGCGCTTCCAGACGGGACAGATCGTCGGAGCCTACCAGTACTCGCGGATGGAGCTGCTGCGCCGCTTCGTGCGGCGCTACCGGGCCACGGTGATGGTCACGGCGGTGGCCCTGGTGCTGCTCGCCGCCCTGGGCGCGGAGAGCTTCCGCCAGGTCAGGGCCGAGCGGGATGACGCCCAGGAGGCCCGGCGGCAGGCGCAGGCCCAGTCCGACGAGCTCCTGTTGACCCAGGCGCGGGACATGGTGGATGAGGCGCCCAACGATTCTCTCGACTCGCTGCGGCAGCTCTCGCCCGGCTTCGAGAAGTGGTCGGTGGCGCGGACGATCGCGGCCAATGCCCAGGCCCAGGGTTTCGCCCGGGTGCTGCGCGGCCACACCCAGCACGTCAACGACATCGCCTTCACGGCCGATGGCAGGTATCTCGTCTCCGCCAGCGACGATCGCACGCTGCGTGTCTGGGACCTCGAGCTGGGCAGGGAACACCGGGTCCTGCACGGTCACTCCGACGAGGTGTGGAGGATCCGGATGCTCCCGGAGGGCCAGGGCTTCATCTCCAGCGACAAGGATGGAGTCCTGCTCCAGTGGAACCCCAACGCCAGGGACGGCAAGGTCGCGGTCAAGGTCTTCCCATCCCTCCCGGGTCCCGTCTCGGCGCTCACGGTAGGTTGTCAGGGCCGGTGCCTGCTCGCCGCCTCCCAGAGTGATGACGTGCTGCACCGCTGGGACCTGGCCACGGGTGAGACCCGCACGTTCCACACGGGTGTCCAGGGCATCGAGGAGCTGTTGGTCTCGCCGTCCGGCTCCTGGGTGTTCGTGCGAGGCCATCGCAACGCCCTCTCGGCCCTGGGAGACGTGGAGACGGGTTCCTTCCAGGTGTTGAAGCAGGCCCGCCCCATCGTGGGGGGGTTCTCCGCGGATGGCCGCCTCTTCACGGTGGACATGCGGGGAGAGCTCCACGCCTGGAAGCCGGGAACCACCGAGGGACAGCTGCTCGCACGCAACCTCGGCATCGGGACGGCGCTCGCCTTCATCCCGGGTACCTCCTGGGTGGCGATCGGTACCCAGGAGGGGGTGATCCGGCTGCTCGACTCCGCCACCGGCCAGACGCGGGAGCTCCACCACCACGAGGGGCTCGTCAACAGCCTGGACGTCACCTCGGATGGCCGCTACCTGGCCTCGGCCAGCGCCGACCGGACCGCGGTCCTCTGGGAACTGGCGACCGGAGAGCCCCGCGTGCTGCGCGGGCCCCGGCAACAAGCCCACCTCGTCCTGTTCTCCCCGGATGACCGGCGGCTGGCCGTTGCCAGCTACACCGGGCAGGTGCGCGTGTTCTCCATGGAGGCGAAGCTCCACCGTGTGCTCACGGCGGGTTCCGACCCCCAGGTCTCGCTACTGCTCTCCTCCGAAGGCCAGCGGATGGCTTCGCTGTCCGAGCAGGGAGTCCTGCGGCTCCTCGAGGCCTCCTCGGGGAAACCCCTGCTGGAGGCGCCCGGCTTCGCCCCGGGCGCGATGAGCTTCTCCCAGGATGGCCAGTGGCTGGCCGCCGGTGGACTCGATGGACGGCTCCACCTGTTCGCCTCCGCCACCGGGAAGGAGTGGCCACTCCCGCCAAGACATGAGGCCCGCGTCACGGCGGTTGCCTTCTCGCGGGATGGACAGCGGCTCGCCACGGCGGATGAGAACGGAGAGGTGCGGCTGTGGGAGCCCGCCTCGGGGAAGGAACACCGTCTCGGAGCACACGGAGGGAAGGTGTGGCAGCTCGCGTTCTCACCCGACGGCGAGCACCTTGCCTCCGCGGGCGAGGACAAGGAAGTGGGGCTGTGGGACGTGACCACGGGCGGGTTCCGGAGTCTGCTCGGTCATCAGGACGCCGTGCGCGCCGTGGCCTTCTCCCCGAAGGGCGATCTGCTCGTCACGGGCGGAATGGATCAGCTCGTGATCTTCTGGGAGGTGCGAAGTGGCCAACGCCGCCGCCAGGAGTCGAGTGGGGGAGGCGTGCTGGAGCTGAGCTACTCGCCGCTGGGGGATGTGGTGGCCAGCCGCAACCAGAAGGATGGCCGCGTCATGCTCTGGGACGGACGAACGGGAGAGCCGCGCCCCTTGCCGCGAGGGCACCAGGGCGATGTCCTGGACCTCGCCTTCTCGCCGGATGGAACGCGCCTGGCCTCGGCGAGCCTGGACAAGACCGTGCGGCTGTGGGACCTGGCCACCGGGGAGAGCCGTGCACTGCGAGGCCACATGGGGCAGGTGGAGGCGGTGGCCTTCTTCCCGGACGGCAAGACGCTCGCGTCCACGGGGCAGGACGGTAGCATCCGGCTCTGGCCGGACGAGCTGCCCTGGACGCCGGAGGAGCTGCGCGCCTGGCTGATGTCCTTCACGAGCGACGAGCCGCCAGCGGGTTCCTGGCATTGACCTACGGAGTTGCTCAAGAGGGGAGGGGGGTGCCCCTCGCGGGGCGGGCGAGCGTGGTCGCCGTGAGTGCGAGCAGGAAGACGGGCGCGGTGAAGGTCCCGGGCAGGCGCGCGAACTTCTCCCAGAGGCCCACCACCATGGCGGCCCAGAAGACGTCCTGGAGGATCGTCACCCCCAGCGCCACGGTGCGCAGCACGGGGAGCACGTGCCCATGGTGGATCCTCAGCAGGTGGAAGATCCCCGTGAAGAGCAGCGTCGTGCCTCCATTGAACCACCAGAAGGCCGGCTCCTGAATCACGGGGAAGAACACGGGCGTGGAGGCCCACTGCATGACGCCCAGGACCAGGAGGCCCCAGGCGAGCACTCGATCGACGCGGTGGAGCATGTCACGCCCCAGCTTATGGCCTCCCGATGCCGGTGTACCAGAAGCCGAGCGCGCGCAGCTCCTGGGGACTCCAGATGTTGCGGCCGTCGAGCAGCGCGGGGGTCTTCATGAGGCGTTTGACGCGTTCGAAGTCCGGCTGCCGGTACTCCCGCCACTCGGTGACGAGCGCGAGGGCGTCGGCACCCTCGGCCGCCTGGTACATGTCCTCGCAATACGTGATGCGGTCCCCGAGCAGCGCCCGCACGTTGTCCATGGCCTCCGGATCGTGCGCGCGCACCCTGGCCCCGGCCTCGAGCAGCTCGTGGATCAGCACCAGCGCGGGCGCCTCGCGGATGTCGTCGGTCTGCGGCTTGAAGGCGAGCCCCCACACCGCCACCGTCCGGCCCTCGAGCGCTCCATCCAGGTGACGGCGGAGCTTCTCGAACAGCAGCCGCTTCTGCCGCTTGTTCACGGACTCGACCGCGCGCACCACCTCGAGCTCGTGTCCCACGCTCCGCCCGATGTGCTGCAGCGCCGAGATGTCCTTGGGGAAGCATGAGCCGCCGAAGCCCACTCCCGGGTACAGGAACTTCGGGCCCACGCGCGGATCCGCCCCCACCGCCTTGCGCACCCGCTCGATGTCCGCGCCCAGCTTCTCGCTGAGCACCGCCAGGTCGTTCATGAACGAGATGCGCGTGGCGAGCATCGCGTTGGCCGCGTACTTCGTCAGCTCGGCCGAGCGCGCGTCCATCGTGTGGATGTCCTCGCTCGTGCGCACGAGCGGGGTGTACAGGCTCCGCAGCACCTCGAGCGCTCGCGCGTTGTTCGAGCCGATCACCACGCGATCGGGCTTCATGAAGTCCTCGATCGCCGCTCCCTCCTTCAAGAACTCCGGATTCGACGCGACGCCGAAGGGCTGCTCCGCATAGCGGCGGATGATCTCCTCGATGCGATCGGCGGTGCCCACCGGCACGGTGCTCTTGGTGACCACCACCTTGAAGCCGTTCAGGTTCTTGCCGATCGTCTCGGCCACCGCGAACACCGCGGACAGATCGGCGGAACCGTCCGCCGCGGGCGGCGTGCCCACGGCGATGATGACGACCTCGGCGGCGCGGATCGCCGCGGCGATGTCGGTCGAGAACGTCAGGCGTCCGGCCTTCGCGTTGGCGGCCAGGAGGGTGTCGAGCCCGGGCTCGTAGATGGGGACCTCACCGCGCTTCAGGCGCTCGATCTTGGACGCATCCACGTCCACGCAGGTGACGTCGTTCCCGATGTCGGCGAATCCCACGCCGGCCACGAGGCCGACATAACCCGTTCCAATGACAGCAAGATGCATGTGGCTTCCTATGGTGCTGAAGAATGAGGCGAGGTTTTTCTATTCGCTCACGATGGGAGGCTCCGGACGGTTCGCCTTGCGCAGGGGGATCTCCCGGGTGAACAGGGCGAGCAGCAGCGCGCACAGCCCCAGCGGCAGCGCCCAGTCATAGACGCGCGTCACCGCCTTGACGAACGAGCGGCTCACCGCCTCCTGACCAGCGCGGACGAGCACGCGCGCCTTCGTTTCCTCCACCGCGAGCGCACGCACCTCCTCCATGAGGCGTTCGCCGCCCGTGCCGTGGTCCTCACCCGGGCCCTCCCGCACCATCCCGCCCTTCTGGAGACGGACCGGATCGAACCAGTGATCGAACCGCTCGCGCATGGCCACGGGCACTTCCGTGCGCACGGGCTCGAGCTCGTTCGTGAGCGCATGTGCCAGCGCGCTGGTGAGGATGATGCCGAAGACCGCGCTGCCCATGGCCTGCCCGAGCTGCTGGAAGAACTGCCGCCCCGCCGTGGCGCTGCCCACCTGGTCGGGTGGCACGGCGTTCTGGATGGACAGGGTGAGCATCGGCAGCACGGGACCCATGCCGCAGCCGAAGACGAACGTCCGCATGCCGATGTCCCAGAGCGTGCTCTCCACCGAGAGCGTGCTCAGCAGGAACAACCCCAGGCACAGCATCACGAGGCCGCCCACGATGACCACCTTGTAGCGTCCGGTGCGGGCCACCCAGCGCGCCGTCACCAGCGACGTCAGCACCACGGCGGCGGTGAGCGGCATCATCGCCACTCCCGCATTCCGGGCCGTGGCGCCGAGCCCGTTGACGGCGAGGACCGGCAGGAAGAGCAGGGCGGCGAAGAACGCCGCGCCGGTGCACACCGATGTCAGGCAGATCTGTACGAACACCCGGCTCCGGAACAGCGCGAACGGGATGATCGCATGCGGGGTGCGCCGCTCGACGAGGATGAACAGCACCAGCCCCACCAGCGACAGGGCCAGCATCCCGAGCACCTCGGGCGACAGCCACGCCTCGAGCGGCCGATCCCCCCTCAGCGTGAGCAGGAAGGGCACCGTCGCGACGATCAGCAGGAAGGCCCCGAGCCAGTCCACCTTGCTGGAGACGCCGCTGTGCAGGCGCGGCATCTTGCCCACGATGAACGCGACCGCGATGGCGCCGAGCGGCAGGTTGATGAAGAACACCCAGCGCCAGCCCACCGTGTCGGTGAGCGTGCCGCCCAGGATGGGGCCGATGATGCTGGAGGCGGCGAACACCGTGCCGAAGATGCCCTGGTAGCGCGCCCGCTCGGCGGGGACGAACAGGTCCGCCGGGACGGCGAAGGCGGTGGAGGTGATCGCCGCCGCCCCCATCCCCTGGATGCCCCGGAAGATGACCAGCGCGAGCATGGAGCCCGCCAGGCCGCACAGCACCGAGCCCAGCAGGAAGATGCCGATCCCCGCGAGGATGACCGCCTTGCGGCCGAAGCTGTCCGACAGCTTGCCGTAGATGGGCACCAGGGTGGTGCTGGCGAGCAGGTAGGACGTCGAGGTCCACGCGAAGAGCTCCATGCCCTGGAGCTCGGCGACGATGCGCGGCAGGGCCGTGGCGACGATCGTCTGATCGAGCGCGGCCAGGAACAGGCCCATCATCACGCCCGCGAGGACGAGCGCCTTCGTGCGCGGCGAGAGCGTACTCGCGTAATCGATGCGCTCGCCGGGCGTCGTCACGGGGGTGGTAGCGGTCAGATTCATGGATGATACCCTGGGCGGTCGCTAGGCCGCGGAGGCCCGGGCCGTGGCGCCCGCTTTTCCCTCGATGGCGAGCCGTTCGAGTGCCTGGGCGGCGACCTGCTCTTCCTTCAGCTGTTTGATCTCGGCGGCGGAGCGCCGTGCGCGGGCGCGGATGCTCTCGTCCGCCAGGAGCGTCTGCAACTCGGCGCGGATCCTCTCGGGCGTCGCCTGGTCCAGGGGCAGGTGGCGCCCGAGTCCCGCGCGCTCGACCATCGCCGCGTTCAGATGCTGGTCGCCGAAGAGGGGGATGACCAGCATGGGCAGCCCGTAGGTCAGGGCACGCCCCACCGCGCCCCAGCCACCGTGGGTGATCAGCGCCCGCGCCTGGGGGAACACCGTGTCGTGCGGGACGTACCGCTCGATGCGGACATGGGCACCGAGTCCGACCGGAATGTCCTGGGCGCCCGCGGCCGTGGCGAGGACGGGGACGTTCATCGGCGCGACGGCCTCCAGCACCCTCCGGAACAAGCCGTCATCCTTGGGCGTCGTCGTCGTGCTGATGACCACGGTCCCGGGATCGATGCGCGGCACCTCCTGGTGCGCCTTGGTGGGCACGTTGAAGGTCGTCGGCCCGGCGAAGACCTGGTTGTCGCGCAGCGGGACGTCTCCGGCCAGACCCCGGTGGGCCATGATGATGTGGAGCCTGGGCGAGACCATCGCCCGGATGAGGTCCGCCGTGCGGCCGGTATAGGGCGGCAGGCCGAGCCGGACCCGCGGCTCGCGCAGGGGCAGGAACTGGTTGAGGAACCCGTGCGCCACCGCGGGCACCTTGCTGAAATGCCGCATCGGCGGCTGCACGCTGAACATCAGCGGCAGCTCATCGCGCGTGAGGATGGTGCCCAGGTTCCCCGCGCTCGCCCAGGGAATGCCGGCGCGCTCCGCCGCCCAGGCCGCCCCCACCTCGAAGAAGTCGTAGAGCACGCAGTCCACCTGCTCGCGCCGCAGCACGGGCTCGAGCTCTCGCGCCAGCTGGACGTTGTTCGCCTGGGCGATGAAGCGGAATTGCGCGAGGAAGAAGGGAAACTTCGGCATCCATCGCGGCAGCTCGGCGTTCTTCGCCAGCACCGTGAGGTCCTGCAGATCCATCTGGTGCTCGTAGGGGAGGTGCTCCGCGCCGGAGGCCTTCACCTCGGCCGCGGCGGCGGCCTTCGCCTTGACCAGCACCCGGTGGCCCCGGGAGGTGAGCTGCTGCGCCAGGTCGAGGATGCGCAGGAAGTGTCCTGGCGCGGTCGAGCTCGTCAGCAGGAACGTCGCGGGCTTGCGTGAAGCGTTGGTGGTCGAGGTCATGTTCGCTCTGATCGTGGGGCGGGGGAGGGCTCTCGGACCCCGCGCGATGAACCGCAACTGAAAGTTGCGATGCTGTATAGCCACGTAATTCCCGCATCGCAACGAAGAGTTGCGGTCGCGAATGTTGAGATTGCGCGAGACGGAATGTGTGTGATGCAGTGGGCGCCGAGCGAGCGGCCCATGGGAGCGAAGCGGAAGACCTCGAGGAAGAAGCGTGCGCTGGTGCGCGGCGAGCCGGTGGTGAGAGGTGTGCTCGAGGCCACGCTCGAGGAGCTCGCCGTCGTTGGCTACGGCGCGCTCCGGATCGACGACGTGGCCGCGCGCGCCGGGGTCAACAAGACCACCATCTACCGGCGGTGGCCGACGAAGCAGGAGCTCGTGGAGGCGGCCCTCCACTGCGTCGTCGTCGCGCGGGTGGTGCCGCCGGACACGGGTTCGCTCCGGGGCGATCTGCTCGAGACCGGGCGCCACATGGCCTCGCTCATGCGCTCAGCGGAAGGCCAGGCGCTCAGGCGCATCCTCATCGCCGAGGAGCGCAACCCGGAGTTCACGGCCATCGCGAGTCTGCTCCGTGGAGCCATGGACGCCCTGCCGCTCCCCGTCATCGAGGCGGCCAGGACACGAGGCGAGCTGGCCCCGGGCCTCGAGTCCGTGCTGCCCTTCCGTGTCCTGGCGGCCTCCATTCAGCATCGGCTCTTCATGGAAGGCCGGGACATCGACGAGGGCTATCTCGCGCAGCTGGTCGATCTGATCCTCCTGGGCGCGCTGGCACCGGACAAGCGGAAGTAGGGCAGGGCGGGCCCTGTCCCATCCGCATGGGCTGTTGGCGTGCCCGTCATGTCAGACCCGGATTGCAGATTCCCCGCGGTGCAGACGCACTGAAAAGAGGGGATGAACATGGAAGGCAAGGGAATCCGTTCGGGCATCCGCTGGATGCCGTTGATGCTGACGCTCGTGGGAATCGGCCAGGCCGCCGCCGAGCCCCTGCAGGAGGGCAACGTGCTGATCAGCACGGAGAACTCCATCTACGAGTACACCCGGGAGGGCACGTGGGTGCGCACGCTCCCCGTTCCCCATCCCACGGGAACGCGGCCGACGACGGAGTACGTCCGGGACCTGGTGGTGGATGGCAATGGCAACCTCCAGGTCTACAACGGCACGTTCGATCCGTACCTGAGCCGGTACGACGTGGCCGTGGGAGGCTGGGATCACTCGACGTACGCGGGTTGGAGCACGGTCAGCAACGTGAGCTACGGCGGCATCGCCCGCCACGGCGACTCCATCTTCGTCACGGACATGACGACCTACGGGACCGGGGACACACCGAAGGGCCTGGTGCGCTTCGATCTCCTCACGGGTGCGGCCCAGCGCTTCGCCGACACCCTCGACTTCATCGACGTCACCGTCGGCCTGGACGGGCTGGTGTACGGTCTGGCCCATGACGAGTACCACATCTACGTCTACGATCCGGTCACCCTGGCGCAGGTGCGCACGATCTCGCTGCCCTTCAACCAGGGCATCCGCGGCATCGCCGTCAGCAAGACGGGGGAGATCTACGGCGCCTCGTGGAATGACTCCATCTACTGGTTCAGCTCCACCGGAGGAACGCCGCTCGGGATCGTCTCCAGCGGGGTCTCCGATCTGACCGACATCGATCTCTCGGAGGACGGGACGCTGGTCGTGGGCTCGCGCTTCGGAACGGTCATCCTCACGGACCTGTCGCTGAGCGGTATGCGTTCCTTCAACGTGGGCAACTCGGGGGCGTTCGTCACGTTCGTTCCGCCCACTGGTCCCTCCCTGGGCACCGACAGCCTGCTGGTCTCCTCGGGGAACTCCCTCACCGAGTACACCCTGGCCGGGAGCCCGGTCCGGAGCGTTCCCATCTCCTCGAATGACCGGGCGAGGGATCTCATCGTCAGCTCCAGGAACCGTGTCGAGATCTACAACGGCACGTTCGATCCGTACCTGAGCCGGTACGACGTGGCCTCGGAGGGCTGGGCCCACTGGACGTACGCGGGCTGGAGCACGGCCAACAACGTGAGCTACGGCGGCATCGCCAGCTACCGCGATTCCGTCTTCGTCACGGACATGACGACCTACGGGACCGGGGACACACCGAAGGGCCTGGTGCGTTTCGATCTCCTCACGGGCGCGGCGCAGCGCTTCGCGGACACCCTCGACTTCATCGACGTCACCCAGGGACTGGATGGGCTGCTGTACGGTCTGGCGTATGACGAGTACCGCATCTACGTCTACGATCCGGTCACCCTGGCGCAGGTGCGCACGGTCTCGCTGCCCTTCAACCTGGGCATCCGCGGCATCGCCGTCAGCAAGACGGGGGAGATCTACGGCGCCTCGTGGAATGGCCCCATCTACCGGTTCAGTTCCACCGGTGCGCAGCTCGGGAGCGTCCCCAGCGGGGTGGGCAGCCTGGTCGACATCGACATCTCGCCCTCCAGTACCCAGGTGGCGGTGGGCTCGTGGTCCGGGAAGGTCGTCCTCACGGACCTGACGCTGGGCAACCTCCGGTCCTTCCCGGCGGGAAGCTCGGAGGCGTTCGTCTCCTTCACCGTCCCGGTGTTCCCCTCGCACTGAGGTCAGGACTCGGCCTCGCGGCCCTCGCGCTCCGTCATTCCCTCCACTCCTGGAGTATGAGGGGGCGCCTTTGTGCCGCGAGGCCCGTTGGATATGATCTGGCGCTCCGCGCCCCCATGCCGTCTCCCGCCCGCGTCCCCCGGACCTCGGAAGCCGAGGTCCCTCCGTCTCCCGCCGTCGCTTCCCTCCGTGGCCCTTCGCGCGTGGTGGTCTGGCTGCGCCGCGCACGCCCGCTCCATCGCTGGGTGGGCGTCCCGCTCACGCTGCTCGTGCTGATCAGCAGCCTCACCGGCATCCTGCTGGGCTGGAAGAAGCAGTTCGCGGTGCTCCAGCCGCCCCTGCGTACCGGTGCCTCGCTCGAGGCCCGCGACTGGCAGCCGCTCCACCTCATCTCCTCGGCCGCGGAAGCGGGGCTGCGCGATCACCTGGGCGCGCCTCCCGGTCCCATCGACCGGCTCGACGTGCGTCCCTCCAAGGGCGTGGCCAAGGTCCTCTTCCGCGAGGGCTTCTGGGAGGTGCAGGTCGACCTGACCACCGCCCGGGTGCTCTCCGTGGACCGTCGGGCCTCTGACTTCATCGAGGCCCTCCATGACGGCTCCATCCTCCAGGGCGAGGGCTCCCGGGTCACCTGGAGCACCGTGCTGGGGCTCGGCCTGTTGGTGCTCTCCCTCTCGGGGCTCTGGCTCTGGTGGGGGCCCCGGCTGACCCGGCGCTCCGCTTCTTCCTCTCGCGGCTCATGACCATGCTTCGACTTCCTCGCGCCAGACGGGCCCTCCTCTGGTCGTGCTCGCTCTCCCTGCTGTGCCACGCCCTCCCCGTGGGAGCCCAGGAGCGGACCGGGGAGGGTGCTCCCGCCGGCCCGGACTCCCAGGGCGAGACGTTGGTGACGTCCTCCAGCGTTCCCAAGCCCCTGCTGCCCGCCTCGCGCGTGGGCTCGGAGGTGACGGCGGAGGAGCTGTCCCGCCGCCCCGCGCGCTCCACGCCGGAGGCGCTCCTGGAGGAGGAGGGCATCTTCGTCCAGCGCACCAACCACGCGGGCGGCCATCCCATCATCCGCGGCCTGCTCGGGCACCAGGTGCTCATCCTCGTGGACGGCGTGCGCCTCAACAACGCCGTCACGCGCGCGGGCCCCAACCAGTACCTCAACACCGTCGACCCGTTCCTCGTCGATCGCCTGGAAGTGGTGCGCGGCCCGTCCTCGGTGCTCTACGGCTCGGACGCGCTGGGGGGCGTCGTCAACGTCCTCACCCTGACGCCGCGCTTCGCCTCCGAAGGGGAGAAGCGCTTTCCCGCCAGCGCGAGGTTTCAGGCCGGGAGCGCGGACCTGAGCCTCCAGGGCAGCCTGCGGCTGGGCGTGGAGCTGCCGGACACCGCGGCGCTCGGCGTGGTGACGGGGCGTGACTTCAATGATCTGCGGGGCGGGGCGGCCATCGGCGTCCAGCGCTACACGGGCTACTCCGAGTACGACGCGGCGGTGAAGGTGCGCCAGCGGCTGGCCCCCGGCGCCATCCTCCTGGTGCAGTACCAGGCCGCGCGCCAGAGCGATGCTCCGCGCACGGATCGCTCGGTGCCCGGCGACTTCCGCGTCTTCTCCCTCCAGGAGCGGGACTTCCTCCACGGCCAGCTCACCGTGAGCGGGGCCGGGCCCTTCCACCGCCTCCGCGTGGACGCGAGCGCGTTGCGGCAGGGCGAGCGCACGGACCGCTTCCGCGTCTCGCGGGACCGCATCGAGCGCGAGGACTCGAACGTGTGGACGCTCGGCCTGCGCGCCGAGGGCGAGCGGGGCTTCGCGTGGAACGGCGCGAGCCTGCGCGTGGGCGCCGACGTCTTCCACGACAAGGTGACGGGCGGGGCCACCCGGGGAGCCATCCTCGTGCCGGGGGACTTCTCTCCGCGTCCGGAGCTGGCGCGCTACCCCGGCTCGCCCACCTCGCTGGCCGCGGGCCTCTTCGGCCTCTTCCAGATGGACCTCGGCTCGAACGCGACGGGGCACGTGGGCGCGAGGGCGCAGCTCAACCGCACCCATCTCCCCGAGGACGACCGGCTGGCCCTGCAGTTCCCCGGCAGCCCCGTGCTGGCGGCCTCCACCGCGCAGGCGCTGGGCGTGGCGGGCGAGCTGGGCCTTCAACAGCGGGTGAGCGAGGATCTCACGCTCTTCACCAACCTCGGCACGGGCTTCCGCGCTCCCAACGTGGACGACTACCTGCGCCTGGGCGCGGAGGGTCCGGGCTACGTGTTGCCCAGCCGCGAGCTGTCCCCCGAGAACTCGTACACCGCCGAGGTGGGCGGGCGCTTCCAGCGGGGCGAGGTGGCGCGGGTGCAGGCCGTGTATGCCTATACCTTCATCGACGGGCTGGTGACGGCGGTGCCCGGGGCGCTCAACGGCGAGACGCATACCCCGGACGGGCTGGCCTACCTGGCGCGGACGAACGCGGACAACGCGCAGGTGCACGCGGTGGAGCTCTCCGGACAGGTGCGGCCCGTGCGCTCGGTGACGCTGCTCGCGCAGGCCGCGTGGGTCCTCTCCACGCAGAAGCGGTTGGATCCGCTGCGTCCCGAGGCGCCGGCCGAGACCGAGCCGTATTCCAAGTCCCCACCGCTCAACGGGCTGGTGCGGGCCACCTGGGAGCCGGTGGACTTCGCCTTCGTCGAGGGGGTGTTCCAGTGGGCGGCGAAGCAGGATCGGCTGAGCGCGGCGGACCGCGAGGACATCCGCATCTGCCCGGAGTCGCCCGGCTGCGAGGGCACCCCGGGGTGGGCGGCGGTGCACCTGCGGGCCGGCGCGAGCTGGCGCTGGCTCACCGCGACGCTGGAGCTGCGCAACCTCACCGATGCCTCGTACCGCTCGCACGCCTCGGGCGTGGACGCGCCGGGCCGCTCGGTGACGCTCGCGCTGGAGGGCCGCCTGTGAGGAAGGGTTTGCTGTGGGCCGTGATGCTCGGAGCCCTGGGTTGCCACTCGGGCCTGGGGACTGCGTGCGACGCGGAGACGACGTGTCCCGAGGGACTGGTGTGTTCCTTCCCGCCACCGCCGAAGGAGGGAGGGGAGGGCCTGAAGGGACTGTGTGACTACCCGCCGCGGGGCCTGGACGAGCCCTGCTCCCAGGCCGCCGAGTGCGAGACGGCCCTGACGTGCTCCAACCACTTCGAGCCGAACACCCGCTACGGCCGCTGCGTGCCCAGGCGGGCCTCGGGCGAGGCGTGCTTCCAGGATCGCGACTGCGCCACGGGCAGGTGCGAGGGCGCGAGTGGCTCCGCGCTCGACGGCACCTGCGCGGGCTGAGGGGCGTGTGAAGCAGAAGGGGCCCGGGCCCCGTGGCCCGGACCCCCGGTGACGTCAGCTCTGACTGCTCTGGATCAAGGCGTCAGCTCCCAGACCGAGCGGCCGAAGGTGCCGACGCGCACGAGGCTGGAGTCCTGGAGGATCTCCAGGTCGGTCACGTTCACCAGCGGCATGCCGGTGCCGAAGCGGCTCCACGTGGCGCCCGCGTCGGTGGAGCGGTACACGCCCAGGTGCGTGGCGGCGTACACCGTGGTGCTGCTGCCCGGATCCACGGTGATGCTGTTGACCGGGACGCCGGCGGGCAGACCGGTCTCGCTCACCGTCCAGGCGGCGCCAAAGTTCGTGGACTTCCAGGTGTGGGCCTTGGTCCCGTCCGGCGCGACCGAGGAGACGTAGAGGGTGTTGGGGTTGGCCGGATCGAACTCCACGTCGCTCAGGCTCAGGCCGTTGTTGGGCAGCGCCGCGGCCTGGGTCCAGCTCGTGCCGCCGTTGTTGGTGAGGAACACGCGGCCGGCGTTGGCGACGATGCCGAGGACGCTGCCGTTGCTCTTCGCCGTGCCGATGCCACGGATGAAGATGTCGGTGGGCAGGCCGGTGGTGCCGAGCGCGGTCCACGACGTGGCGTAGTTGGTGGACTTGTACACCTTGGTGTTCACGAAGGTGTAGACGGTGTTGCCCGTCGCGTCGCCCTTCCAGGTCGTCAGCACGGTGTTGAACGGCGCCGTGCTGCTGTTGTTGCTCTCGGTGATGCCGGTGCTGGCGGAGGCGAAGTTCAGGCCGCCGTCGGTGCTCTTGTAGATGCGGGCGTAGTACAGCGTGCCGAGCATCTGCTTGCCATTGGTGGCGTGGATGTCGCAGCCGAAGCCGTCGCCGCCGAGCTCCTGGTTGTAGACGCTGGTGGCGCCCACGCGCACGCGGGTGCCGTTGTCCTGCATGCCCGCGATGACGGCGTTGCGGTCACCCGCCGACGAGCCGATGTCATAGATGAGGTGCGAGGCGATACCCACGTTGAGGGCGTCGCTGAAGCTGGTGCCCCCGTTGGCCGTCATGAAGACGCCGCCGTCGTTGCCCACGTACAGCTTGCCGCCCGTCGGGTCGAAGGCCGCGGCGTGGAAGTCCGCGTGCACGTACGGCAGGCTGAACTGGCCGAGCCAGTTGGTGACCTGGGAGTAGGTCGAGCCACCATCGGTGGTCTTCGCCATGTGCAGCGCGCCGCCGAAGTAGACCAGGTTGGGGTTGGTCGGGTGGACGACGATCATCTGATCGTACCAACCCTGGGTGTTGAAGAGGGCGCTGACCTGGCGCGCCTCGGTGTTGCCGTTGGAGTAGCGCTTGCCGGCCGCGCCGAGCGCCGTGAAGCTGGTGCCGCCGTTGGTGGACTTGAAGATGTCCGCCAGGTTGCCGCTGGGGTTGGAGGCCAGCACGTACACGGTGGTGGGGCTGGAGGGCGCCGTGGCGACGGTCATGCGCTCCAGGCCGGCCGTGGAGGTGACGCCCGTGGCGCGCGTCCACGTGGCCCCGTTGTCCGCCGTCACCCACACCTGGCCCTGGGTGTTGCCGCTGGCGGCGGAGGGCTGGGCCTCGAGGGTGATGACGAACTTCGAGCCGCCCGCGTGGGCGATGGACCAGCCGGAGGGCGTCTCCGTGTAGCCGGTGGACAGGCTCACCTGGGACCAGGTGGCGCCCGCGTCCACGGAGCGGAAGATGCCCGCGTTGGTGGTGGCCAGCACGATGTTGCCGTTGCCCGGTACCACCTGGATGTCGGTGATGGAGGAGGCGTTGCCCAGGTACACCGGGGCGAACCAGGTGTTGCCGCCATCGGTGGACTTCACCAGGCCGATGCCGGTGCCGTCGAACGGATCTCCCAGGCCCAGGTACAGCACCTGGCTGTTGTTGGGATCCATCTCCAGCGAGCCGACGGACAGGCTGCCCAGCGTCTCCGTCTTGGGCGTCCACGTGGTGCCGCCATCGGTGGACTTCCAGACGCCGCCGCCCGAGAAGGCGATGTAGAGGGTATTGGGGTTGGTCGGGTCGACGATGATGTTGCGCACCCGGCCCGCGTCCGTCTTGTTGAGCGAGTAGCTGCCGTTCTGCAGGTAGTCGGCCTTGGTGGGACCGATGTTCACCCACGTGGTGCCCGTAGCCGCGATGGTCGCGGTCGGATCCGTCACCGGGGCGATGGCCGAGGAGATGCCCGGGAGCTGCGAGGCATACTTCTCACGCTCCTTGCGCGCCGCCTCGTTCATGAACTTGCGGAACTCGAGCGACCACGGCCCGCCCTTCTTCGCCTTCTTCGCCTTGCCGTAGGCCTCGTTGTACCACTGGTCCCGGAACTCACGCCGGGCGTTGGCGTCGTCACGGTCATGGTCCCGCTCCTCGGCCAGCGAGGACAGGGGGGCGAGGGTCACGGCGATGGCGGCGGCGAACAACCGGCGCCAGCTCTTCTGCGAACGCATCTCACGGCTCCTTGAGGTCCCGAACTTCTTATGGAGGACCCCCAGGAACAGTTATCGCTCACAAAACTTGAGAATTCTACAATTATAAGAATCCGAGTTTCGGGGCGTTGAGGGCCGCCATCCGCGTGCCGACCGTGTGCAGGCGGTGGCGGAGGGCCAGGGGTTCGATCACCTCGACGCCATCGCCCAGGCCGGTGAGCTGGTCGACGGCGACGTCCTCGCTCTCCAACTGGAGGTCCACCGTGCGCCAGCCGTCCGCGTCCGGTGGCCCGGCGTCGTCGAGCATCCGGCGGACGGCATCATGTGGGACGAGGTGGGGGAGGCGCTTGTACGCGCGGGGCGAGAGGCGGACGCGGCAGGGCCAGGTGAGCAGGGATCTGTCGAACTCCGCGGAGGAGCGGGCCCACCAGGCGGCGAGGTCGAAGTCCTCCGGACGGACGAAGGTCTCGGGCCGGACCTCGGCCCGGTGGATCCGGCTGAGCCGGTACGTCTTGGGGGCTCCGCGGTGCCGGGCGATCAGGTACCAGGTGCCCGATTTGAGGATGAGCCCGAGCGGGTCCACGCGGCGGCTGGCGGCTCCATCGCCGTAGCGGATGTCGAGCCGGTGGCCCGTCCAGACGGCCTCGGCGGTGGCCGGCAGTGCGTCGAGCGGCTCGGGGCGGGAGAACCAGCCGGGCGCGTCGAGCAGGAACCGCTCCCGGATCCGGCTGGCCCGGCCTCGCAGCTCCACCGGGAGGGTGGCATCCACCTTGGCCCTGGCGCTCACGGCGACCGTGGCCAGGCCGAGGTCGGTGAGGGCTTGAGGCGCCCCGGAGAGGAAGAGGGCGGTGGCCTCGTCGGCGGTCAGCCCGTCGAGGCGCGTGCGCCAGCCCTCGACCAGACGGATTCCGCCGTTCGGACCCGGCTCGGTCCACACGGGGACGCCGGCCGCCATCAGCGCCGCCACGTCGCGGTAGAGCGTGCGGACGGAGACCTCCAGCTCGGTGGCGAGCTCCGTCGCGGTGGCACGTCCGCGCCGCTGGAGGGTGAGGAGGAGGGCGAGCAACCGGCTGGATTTCATCGCCCGCGACACTGCCAGAAAATCCCTGACAGGAGTTGTCAGGGATACCCTGGCAGGCTGGGACCATGACACGAACCCAATACTACGTAGCGGCCAGTCTCGATGGTTACATCGCCGACGCGGAGGGCCGTCTGGACTGGCTCTTCCAGTTCAATGACGTCGAGGGAGTGACGGAGCACTATCAGAAGTTCCTCGCGGGCGTGGGCGCGCTGGCGATGGGCGCGGCGACCTACGAGTTCGTCCTGGGCGAGAAGCTGGAGAGCTGGCCCTACGCCGGCATCCCGACGTGGGTGTTCACCCATCGCGAGCTGCCCCGCTTCCCGGGTGCGGACATCCGCTTCACCGCCGAGGACGTGGGGGCCGTCCACGAGCAGATGGTCCGGGCGGCGGGGGGGAAGAACATCTGGCTGGTGGGGGGCGGCAACCTCGTGGCCCAGTTCGCGCGGCGGGGCCTCCTGGACGAGCTGCTGCTCGGAGTCATGCCCGTCGTGCTCGGAGGCGGGATTCCGCTGCTGCCCACCCGTCTTTCGGGGGTGCTCGAGCTCAAGGACCTCACCCGCTTCGGCCGTGGGGCGCTCGAGCTGCGGTACGAGCTGCCTCGCGGCGCTGGCGGCTCCTCCGTGTAACCCTACCCGAAAAGTCACAATCCGGTGTAGACTGCGGAGGAGCCGTGGAAGCGGGAGGCCGCTTCGCGGGTCCTGACCACGAAGGTAGGAGGAGCGGGCATGGGGAAGGGGAAGAAGCCGGCAACCTATGAGGACATCGAGGCGCTGCCGGTCGGGTGGGTGGGGGAGATTCTGGGGGATGAGCTGGTGGCCTCGCCGCGACCGGCCCTGCCTCATGCCCGGGTGGCATCGGCACTCAATGCCTTGTTGAGCACGGCTTTCGATCTGGGCCACCCGGAGATCCGGGGCGGGTGGTGGATTCTTTCCGAGCCAGAGCTTCATCTCGGTCGGGACATCGTGGTGCCGGACCTCGCGGGCTGGCGACGCGAACGGATGCCAGACCCCTCCTTCATGGACGAGCCTTTCTCGACGGTGGCTCCCGATTGGGTGTGCGAGGTGCTCTCGCCGTCCACCGTCCACGTCGACAGGGAGCGCAAGCTGCCGCTCTACCACCGTGAGGGTGTGAGCCATGTCTGGCTCATCGATCCGCCGACGCGCACCCTGGAGATCCACCGCCGCCGGGAGCGGGACTGGTTGCTCGCCGCCAGCCACCGCGGCGACGGGGAGGTGCGCGCCGAACCGTTCGACGCGGTCCCGTTGAGGCTCGGCGCCCTGTGGTTGCCCCGTTCCGGAGCAACGCCGACTCCCATTGCTCCTGCCTGAGCCGGGTCCTGGCTGACATGTCAGGGCACGGTGCCGACATGTGGACCGGCACGCGAGACCACATGCAACCCCCTGTTTTTTCTCGGGTCTTCCCTCATTCGAGATTGGCCAGGGATTTGAAAGGTGCCGGAGCGGCAGTGCAGGGACTCCTGCCTGCTTCAACTTCTCACCACCTTTCGAAGAACCCACCATGTCATTCGCGTTCCGTCCGCTGTCTCGCCTCACCCGGGGGCTGATGCTCGCTTCCTGTCTCGGGCTCGCCGCCTGCAACAACAAGCCCCCGGCGCAGGAGGAGCCGGACGACAAACCCGATGTCTCCAAGATCGTCCGGCCGGCTGACGCCATCGCGGGCCAGTACCTCTTCGTCTTCGACGACGCGCTCGTCACGCCGGACATGGTCCGGGCCACGGCCCAGGAGCTGCTCGGCAAGCGCGGCGGCTACCTGCTGGAAGTCTACGACGGCGCCCTGCTGGGCTTCTCGGCCAACGGGCTCGATGACAACAAGGCGCTCGCCATCGCCTCGGATTCGCGCGTGAAGTCGGTGGGCCAGGATGGCTGGGTCAAGCTGGAGGGCATCCAGGACAGCGCCACCTGGGGCCTGGATCGCATCGATACGCGTCCCCGGGAGCTCGACCAGCGCTACGTGCAGAGCACCACGGGCAAGGGCGTTCACGTCTACGTCCTCGATACGGGCATCCGCTCGTCCCACGCCGAATTCGGCGGGCGCGTCGGCAAGAGCGCGACGGCCATCCTCGACGGGCGGGGCGCGGAGGACTGCAATGGGCACGGCACCCACGTGGCCGGCACCATCGGAGGCTCCAGCTGGGGCGTGGCCAAGGACGTCACCCTCCACTCCGTGCGCGTGCTGGGCTGCACTGGCGCGGGGAGCATCAGCGGAATCCTCGCGGGCATCGACTGGGTGACCAAGAACCACCAGAAGCCCGCGGTGGCCAACATGAGCCTGGGTGGCGGTGCCTACGCGCTCATGGATGACGCCGTCCGCAAGTCCATCGCGGCGGGCGTGACGTACGTCCTCGCGGCGGGCAACAGCGACGCGGATTCCTGCGGCTTCAGCCCGGCGCGCACCCCCGAGGCCCTCACCGTGGGCGCCACGAACCGCGAGGACAAGCGCGCCTGGTTCTCCAACTGGGGCTCCTGCGTGGACCTCTTCGCGCCCGGCCAGGACATCACGTCCACCTGGTACACGGCCAACGATGCGACCCACACCATCAGTGGCACCTCCATGGCCGCGCCCCACGTGGCGGGCGTGGCGGCGCTCTACCTGGAGAAGAACCCCACGGCCCCCCCCGCCAACGTGGCGCGGGCCATCCTCGACGGCAGCACCCCGGACGCAGTGCAGGACGTGAAGGGCTCTCCCAACCGGCTGCTCTACTCGCTCGTCATCCCCTTCGAGGGGGATTGGGTCGAGGTGGCGGGGACGGGCGGCACCACGATGCAGCTCTCCGTTGGCAGTGCGAGCTCCATCTGGGCGCTCGACACCGATAGCAAGCACTACAAGTGGAACGGGTCGGCCTGGGACTATCAGCTGTGCTGCGTCTCCACGCTCTCCGCCGCCGCGGATGGCACGCTGTGGGCCACCAATCCTCCGGACCAGATGCGCGTCCTCCGGTGGGCTGGCACCGAATGGGACGCGTTCAGCATCACCCCGGGGATGAAGCAGGTCGCGGTCGTCAACGCGAACACCGTGTGGGGGTTGGACGACGAGGGCTTCCTGTTCCTGTGGAACGAGGCCAACTCGAACTGGGACAAGAAGATCTGCTGCGTCACCCAGATCTCCGCTGGCTCCGATGGTGAGCTGTGGGGCGTCAACCCGGCGGACTCCCTGCGTGTCCTGAGGTGGGATGGCACCCAGTGGGCGTACGGTGGCATCCCCACGGGGATGACCTCCGTGTCCGTCGGCAACGCCGCCAACATCTGGGCCCTCGACGACGCCAACAACGTCTACAAGTGGAGCGGCTCCGCCTGGACCCGGATGCCCGGCGCGCTGAAGCAGATCTCCGCGGCGGCCGACGGAACGGTGTGGGGTGTCACCCCGAAGGGCGGCATCGTCCGGTACGTCAAGCGCTGAATTCCAGGTAACGGCGGAACGGGGTGCCCCCCCGAGGGGGGCGTCCCGGATCCGCGATGCAGCGGACAGGCTCCGGGCGTTGTGGGTCGCCCCGCGCGTCCGGGCGTGATAGCCCCTCGTTCGTGAGCAACTCCTTCAAGTCCCTCGGTCTGTCCGCTGAATCCCTCGATGCGGTGCGGCGCGCCCGCTTCGCCTCGCCCACCCCCATCCAGGCCCAGGCCATCCCTCCGGCGCTCGCCGGACGGGACGTCATCGGCTGCGCGGCCACGGGGACGGGCAAGACCGCGGCCTACCTGCTGCCCCTGGTTGAGCGTCTGGCCGGTGAGCCGGGCCCGGCCGGGCTGGTGCTCGCCCCCACGCGCGAGTTGGTGCAGCAGATCGCCGACGAGGCCGCCTTCTTCGGCGAGCCGCGCGGTGTCACCCGGGCGGTGGTCATCGGCGGCACGGACATGGGCGCCCAGGTGGAGGCGCTCCGCCAGCGTCCCTCGCTGATCCTCGCCACCCCGGGCCGCCTGGCCGACCTGCTGAAGGCGGGCGCGGTGAACCTCTCGACGGTGCGCATGCTCGTGCTGGACGAGGCGGACCGGATGCTGGAGATGGGCTTCATGCCCGAGCTGTCACAGGTGCTCGCCGCGCTGCCCCGCGGGCGCCAGACGCTCCTGTTCTCCGCCACCCTGGGCCACAACGTGACGCGCTTCGCCCAGGAGGTGCTGCGCCGGCCCGTCCGGGTGGAGGTCACTCCGAGCGGGACTCCCGCCGCGCGCGCCGTGCAGCGGGCGTACGAGGTGGATCCGTCGGAGAAGTACCCGCTGCTGCTCAGCCTGCTCGCGAGGGATCAGCTGAGCGCGATCGTCTTCACCCGCACCCGGGAGCGCGCGGAGAAGGTGCAGGAGGTCCTCAAGCGGGCGGGCCACAAGAGCGCCCTCATCCACTCGGACCGCACGCAGGGACAGCGCCGCCAGGCGCTCGAGGGCTTCCGGCGGGGGCAGTACCGCTGCCTGGTGGCCACCGACATCGCGTCGCGCGGGCTGGACGTGGATGACATCGGCCACGTCATCAACTTCGACCTGCCGCACTCCCCGGAGGACTACGTCCACCGGATCGGCCGCACGGCGCGAGCGGGCGCCAGCGGGCGTGCCTCGACCTTCGTCACCGAGCGGGACGAGGAGACGGTGCGCGCCATCGAGCGCATCATCCGCATGGAGCTGCCGCGCGCCGAGGTGCCGCGGGAGGACTCCGTCTTCCTCGAGGAGCTGGAGGCGTTCCGGTCCGGGCGGGAGGACGACGACCTGTTGAAGTCCCTGGAGGACGCACGCCCCCGCGCCCCGGAGAAGGCCCGTGCACGCCCCGTCCGCGCGAGCGAGGGCCGGGAGCGCCGCGGCGGGGACGACAGCCGCCGTGAGGCTCCGGGCCGTGGCAGGGCGTCCACTCGCGGGACGGAGCGCCCGTCCGCTCCGCGCAAGGAGCGCGCGGCGGGCCGGGACACCGCCCGTGGAGCGAAGGAGACGCGGGGAAGGAGCGCCGGGCAGGGGCGGAGCAGCGCCCGTGGCACGGCGCGCCCGGGAGGCACGGGAGGAGGGCGCAAGGGGGGTCCTTCGCGCGGAGCGGGCCCGTCCCCTCGTGGCCGCGGCGGCGGGGGACGGCGGGGCCGGTAGCCTACAGCTCCACCTGCGTGCCCATCTCCACCACGCGGTTGGGCGGGATGCGGAAGAAGGCGGTGGCCGAGCGGGCGTTGTGGCTCATCCACACGAAGATCGCCTCGCGCCACCGGGCCATGCCCGGCTTCTTGGTGACGATGAGCGTCTCACGGCCCAGGAAGAAGCTGGTGCCCATGAGATTGAACTGCAGCCCGGCTTCCCGCATGCGCTTGAGGATGTCGGGGACGCTCGGATCGTCCATGAAGCCGTAGCGCGCGTACACGCGCTTGAGGCCGAGATCCAATGACTCGATCTCCACGCGCTCGCTGGCCGGCACGTGGGGCACGTCCAGCGTCTGGATGGTGAGCAGCACCGTCTGCTCGTGCAGGACCTTGTTGTGCTTGAGGTTGTGGAGGAGCGCGGAGGGCGCGATCTCCGAGTTGCCCGTCATGAAGACGGCCGTGCCGGGCACTCGCGTGGGCGGATGATCCCCGAAGCTCTCCAACAGGGCCTCGATGGTGAGCGCCGCGGCGCGCATCCGCTCGGCCAGCAGCTCGCGGCCGCGCTTCCACGTCGTCATCAGGGTGAAGATGATCAACCCGAGCGTGAGCGGGAACCAGCCGCCATCGGGCACCTTCACCACGTTGGCGCCCAGGAACGACAGGTCGATGGCCAGGAACACCGCCGACACCGGCAGCACCACCGCGCGGCTCATCTTCCAGCGCTCACGGGCCACCACATACGCCAGCACCGTGGTGATGGACATGGCGGCCGTGGTCGCCATGCCGTAGGCGGCCGCCAGCGCGCTCGAGGAGCGGAAGGTGAGCACCAGCAACACCACGCCCACGAGCATCGCGAGGTTGAGGCCGGGCAGGTAGATCTGCCCTTCCTCCTGCTCGGAGGTGTGCACCACCTCCATGCGTGGGCTGTAGCCGAGCTGGATGGCCTGGCGCGTGAGGCTGAACGCCCCCGAGATGAGCGCCTGGCTGGCGATGCTCGCCGCCAGCGTGGCGAGCGCCACCAGCGGGTAGAGCAGCGGCTGCGGGGCGAGCTGGTAGAACGGGTTCTCCGCCGTGGGGTCGCGCAGCAGGAGCGCGCCCTGCCCGAAGTAGTTGAGCAGCAGTGAGGGCAGTGCCACCGCGAACCACGCCAGCCGGATGGGCCTGCGGCCGAAGTGGCCCATGTCCGCGTACAGCGCCTCGCCACCAGTGATGACCAGGATGACCACCGCCAGGAGCAGGAAGCCGTGCACGCCGTTGTGGAGGAAGAACTCCACCGCGTGGCCGGGCCACACCGCCCTCAGCACGTCCGGGTAGGCCAGGATGGAGCGCGCGCCCAGCACGGCCAGGGTGCCGAACCACAGCAGCATCATCGGCCCGAAGATCTTCCCGATGCCGGCCGTGCCCCGGCTCTGCACCAGGAACAGGCCGATCAGGATGACCAGCGTGAGGGGCACCACATAGGGCTCGAACACGTGCGTGGCCACGTTGAGGCCCTCGGTGGCCGACAGGACCGAGACGGCCGGGGTGATGACCCCGTCACCGTAGATGAGGCCCGCGCCAAACAGCGCCATCCACACCAGCACCCGGCGCTTGCGGTCCGGGGTTCCACCGGGCGTGCGGTGCATCACCAGCGCCATCAGCGCCAGCATTCCGCCCTCGCCGCGGTTGTCCGCGCGCATGACGAAGGCCAGGTACTTCATCGAGATGACGATGATGAGGGCCCAGAAGAACAGGCTGAGCACCCCCAGCACGTTGGCCGCCGAGGGCTCGATGGCGTGCGGCCCGTGGAAGCACTCGCGCAGTGCGTACAGGGGGGAGGTGCCGATGTCCCCGTAGACCACGCCCAGTGCTCCCAGCGCCGTCAGCGCGATACTACGAGGGGAGTCGGGTTCGGAGCCGGTAGGGGAGGGAGAGGAGTGCATGGACGCATTCACCGTGGAAGACCGCCAGCCTTAGCGCACACCCCGCCCCATGGCACCCAATTCCGTGAGTTGGGGGTCCAGGGAGGAGGAAAAAAACACTGGGGGTGAACAGGTGCGCCCTCCACCCGGGCCCCGGGCCGGGTCCTTGGGGGGGGGTGTAGGGAGCACTGGTACTGTCCCCCCCGTCGTGAAGGCCACACAACATGCAGAGGAGAGGCTCATGGGCGCGCTGGATGGAAAGACCGCGATCATCACGGGAGGCGGTTCGGGAATCGGCTTCGCAATCGCCGAGCGCTTCGTCAACGAGGGGGCGAACGTCGTCATCGCCGGGCGGAGCCAGAAGCGGCTCGACGAGGCGGTGGAGAAGCTCGGACGCAATGCCCGGGGCATGGTCACGGACGTCGCCGATGAGGCCCAGGTGCGGCGGCTCATCGACTCCGAGTCTCGCATCGACCTGTTGGTGACCTGTGCCGGAGGGGCGGTGTTCGGCCCGGTCGAGCAGGTCCCCACGAAGTCCTGGCGTGAGCTGTTCGATGGCCGCTTCTTCGGGCAGCTCTCCGCCTGCCACTACGCCGTCCCGAAGATGCCTCCGGGCAGCTCCATCATGTTCTGCTCGGGCATCGCCGGCCATGCCGCCCTGGTGAACTACGCCGGGGGCGCGGGCCTGTGCGGCGCGGTCAACGCCATGGGCCGCTCACTCGCGGTCGAGCTGGCCCCGAAGGGCATCCGGGTGAACGTCCTCTCGCCCGGGCTGACCCGCGGCACGGCGATCGACTGGCAGGTCCCTCCCGAGAAGCTGGACGAGTTCATGGCCGGCCTGATGAGCAACATCCCGATGAAGCGCGCGGCTTCCGCGAGCGAGATGGCGGACGCGGCCTTCTTCCTGGCCACGTGCACGTATGCCACCGGAATGGTGCTCGACATCGACGGTGGCTGGACCGCCGTCTGAACCGGGGTCCGTCAGCGCCAGGCACCGTGTCTGGCGCTGTTGATGTAAAGTTGCAGGAGCAACCCCATTATCATTCGCGCCACGTTCGTCAGGTATTGACGGATGGTGGATATTTCATTAGAAACTCTTTCTCGGATTCCAGCTCTGTCCTGGCGCGCTGATCCAATCACATACAGCCAAGGAGTTACCGAGATGCGAAGCGTGTTCTCACGATCCGCGGGCATGTGGCGTCCTCTTGCCCTGGCCCTGGGTTGCTCTCTCGTCACGCCGTTGCCGGTGCTCGCGGCACCGGGACAGGGTGATGCCCAGCGGGAGGCCGCCCGTTCGCCCGCGCGGGTCGTGGATCTCGAAGGGACCCGGACGGCCATCACCGCCATCCAGTCGCTGCAGGGCGCGTCCCTGGCGTCCGAGGGCCGCTACCTGCTGGTGACCGGGTCCGGGCTCGCCTTCCATCGCACCTCCCAGCCCGTTCACGGCCTGCGGACGGTTCCCGTGTCCGGCTCGGCGGTCGAGCTCTACACGTGGGAGGAGGAGCTGCCCATCGGAGGCCGTCAGCCCCACTACGCCTACAGCCGGGAGGGAGTCGCCGCCATCGGGCGCGTGCGTCCCACGAGCTATGTGGTGCGCCTGCAGGATGCCTCGTTCGATCCGCTCCAGAACGCCGGGCTCGTCGCGAACGCGGAGCTCGCGGCCAGCGCGGACAACACCCTGCACCTGGTGCAGTTCCTGGCGACGCCGCTGCCCGAGTTCCGTCAGGCCATCGAGGCCCAGGGCGGCAAGGTGCTGCGCTTCCTCGCCGATCACACCTTCCTGGTGGAGATGAGCGCGCGCTCGCGGGCGAGCGTGGCGGAGCTGCCCTACGTGCGGTGGATTGGCCCCTACCACCCGGAGTACCGGCTGGAGCGTGAGCTGCGCGAGTCGCTCGTGGGCCTGAAGGCGGCCCAGCCGGAGCAGCGCTACTCCATCATGCTCGGCGAGGGCGGGGAGCGGCGGCAGGCGGACGTGGCCCGGCAGGTGCGGCGCCTGGGCGGCAAGGTGGAGCTGATCGAGCCGGGAGGCCTGCGCGTCGAGGCGACGCTCACCCAGGCCCAGCTCCAGGCGCTGGCGCGCTCCAACGACGTGCAGTTCATCGACCGGTGGGGTGGCCCCGGCGAGGTGGACATGGACATCGTCCGCGAGACGGGCGGCGCCAACTACGTCGAGACGCTGAAGGGCTGGACGGGGCAGGGCGTGCGCGGGGAGATCTTCGACACCGAGCTGCTCACCACGCACCAGGAGTGGTCCACCGCCCCCCTCATCCACAGCACGAGCTCCTCGAGCAGCAGCTATCACGGCACCAGCTGCTACAGCCACAACTTCGCCAAGGGCGTGAACGCGGGCGCGCGCGGCCTGATTCCGAGCGGCCAGGGCATCTTCTTCCTCTACAGCGAGTCCTCCCAGTTCGGTGGCTCCAAGTCCCGCTACACCATCAACCAGGAGCTGACGGATCCGGCCGGGCGCTACCGCGCCGTCTTCCAGACGTCCAGCGTGGGCAGCGCGCTGACGACCTCGTACACCACCATCTCGGCCGAGGTGGACGACTACCTCTTCAAGCACCCCATCCTCAGCACTCAGTCGCAGAGCAACTCCGGCACCCGGAACTCGCGCCCGCAGGCGTGGGCGAAGAACATCGTCTCGGTGGGCGGCGTGCGCCACAGGAACACCCTGGCGCGCACGGATGACTACTGGGGCTCCGGTGGCAGCATCGGCCCGGCGGCGGATGGGCGCATCAAGCCGGACCTGTCCTTCTACTACGACTCCGTCCGGGGCGCTTCGGGCACCAGCAACACCAGCTACACCGAGTTCAGCGGCACCAGCTCCGCCACCCCGCAGACGGCGGGCCACTTCGGCCTGCTCTTCCAGATGTGGCACGAGGGCGTCTGGGCCGGCCACGGCCTCAAGACCGACGTCTTCACCAGCCGCCCGCAGATGGCCACGGCCAAGGCGCTGATGATCAACAACGCGTGGCGCTACAACTGGGTGGCGGGCGGAACCAACGCCGACCTCGACCGCTACAAGCAGGGCTGGGGTACGTCCGACCTCAAGCGCCTGCTCTCCCGCGCTCCGGTGACGAGCGTCATCGACGAGACCGACGTCATCACCCCCCTGGGCGTCAAGAGCTACACCGTCGACGTCACCGCCGGTCAGACCGAGCTGAACGTCACGCTCGTCTACACGGACCCCATGGGCACGGTGGGCGCGGCCCATGCGCGCGTGAACGACCTGTCGCTGCGGGTCACCTCTCCCTCGGGGGTGGTGTACTGGGGCAACAACGGTCTCACCGCGGGCAACTTCTCCACGCCGGGCGGCAGCTCCAACACCGTCGACACGGTCGAGAACGTCTTCCTCCAGAACCCCGCGGCCGGTGCGTGGAAGGTCGAGGTGCTGGGTGACGAGATCGTCCAGGACGCGCGTCTCGAGACGGCGGCGGTGGACGCCGATTACGGCCTGGTGGTGAGCGGCGGGCTCATCCGGAAGTAGCGGCACGAGGTCTTTCCCCGGGGCGGGCGCTCCTGCTACAGGGTCGCCCGTCCCGTTTGGAAGGACACATGGGGCGGCTTGTGTGGAGGTCGGGGCTTGTGGCACTCACCGGCCCGTGCTCCGTACCGACACCGAGGAACCCGTGAACCCGATGACCCACGCTGGCGAGCGCAAGCCCCTCGCGGCGTGGGTCGTCGTGTCGATCGGGGTGTTCGCCCTGGCGCTCCACGCGGTCGTGTTCCAGGTGCAGGCGGACTGGGCCGTCTTCTACAAGGCGGGTGCGAACGCGCTCGCCGGCCAGCCGCTCTACCGCTACGAGGACCTCCCCTGGGTCTACAAGTACGCGCCCGTGACCGCGTACCTCTTCGCGCCCTTCGCGGCCCTGCCGGAGACGGTGGCCCGGTGGTCCTGGGTGCTCCTCAACGCGGCCGTGCTCGTGCGCGCCTTCCACGTCTGGGCCTCGATGATGCCGCGCACGCTTCCCCGGTGGGCGCACGCGCTCGTCGTGGTGCTGGCGCTCCCGTTCATCAAACAGGTGTTCCTCTACGGCAATTGCGACACGCTGCTCCTGTGGCTGGCGCTCGAGAGCGAGGCCCTGCGGGGCGCACGGCCCATCGCGTCCGGTGCCCTCCTGGCGGTGGCGTGTCTCTTCAAGCCGCCGCTCGCCCTGCTCGCGCTCGTGGCGGTCTTCTCGCGGGAGTGGCGGCGGGTGGCCGCCGTGGGGGTGTTCGGGCTCGCGCTGCTGTTGCTCCCGGTGTTCTTCCTGGGGCCCTCGTTCGCCTGGAGTGAGATCCTCGCCTGGCGGAAGATGCTCGAGGACTCGACCGGCCCGCTCATCTGCGCCAACCAGAACCAGGGCGTCTTCGGCATCGCCTGCTGGTTCCTCTCTCCCGCGGATGGTGCCCGCTACACGCTGCTCGCGGCGGGCCTCGGCCTCGCGCTCGCCACCGTGCTGTCGGCGCTCCTCGCCGCCCTGGCCCGGACCGACGCCGCTCTCGGCCGGCTCGCCGTGACCGCGGTCGCGGTGTACTGCACGGCCGTCCTGTCACCGCTCGGCTGGCGCAACAACCTCGTGATGCTCGTGCCGCTGCTCTTCCTGCTGCTCGACGCGGCCCTGCTGCTGCGCTCCCGGGCCACCTTCGCCTGGGCCCTGGCCGCTCCGGGGCTCGGGACGCTCATGGGGTTGCTCGCCTATGAGATCCTCGGCCGCGCGCGCTTCCAGCACTTCCTCGAGCTCCGCCCCTTCGGTCTCTGTGCGGCCGTGACGGCGGTCACGGCGCTGGTGCTCCAACTCCGTGTCGCGCGCAAGGGGTTCGTGAAAGCTCCCGCCGAGCAACACTGAGTCTGTACGTCGCGCGACAGTTCGCCGGGGCTCCGGGGCCCGGGACCGGACTCCCCTGGCTCTTGTGGTTGTAGGGGAGGGCGCTCGTGGTATGGCGGATCCCCGTGGAGAGCCCAGCCCCAGAGACAGTGGCAGGTCCCGGACAGGTGGGTGACGCCTTCTCCGTCACGGAGGCCGAGGTGCTGGCGTCCCGGATGGCGGAAGTCCTCGAGTCCATGGGCGACGCCTTCCTCGCTCTCGACAAGGACTGGCGCATCACGCTCGTCAACCCGAGCCTGACGCGGGTGTCCCGCAGGAGCCCAGGCGAGTTGCTGGGCCGCGTGCTCTGGGAGGTCTGGCCGGAAGTGACGGCCCCGGGCACGAAGTCCTGGACGGAGCTCCACCGGTGCATGGAGGAGGACGTGCCGGTGCTGTTCGTCGAGCGCCACGCCCTCTTGGACGTATGGACGGAGGTCCGGGCCTATCCCACCCGCAGTGGGGGCCTGTCCGTGTTCTTCCGGGACGTGAGCGAGCAGAAGCGTGTCGAGGCCGAGCGGGCCGAAGCGCTTCGCCGTATGGAGGAGACGCGCCTGAGCGCCGAGTTCGAGCAGCAGCTCATCGGCATCGTCAGCCACGATCTGCGCAATCCCCTCCAGGCCATCCGCCTCTCGGCGACGCACGGCCTCAAGGCGGCGGGGCTCGAGGCGCGGCAGCGCCGCTCGTTCGAGCGCATCCTCTCTTCCTCGGACCGGGCGCTCCGGATGATCAACGACCTGCTCGACTTCACCCGTGTCCGCCTGGGCGGCGGCATCGCGGTGGAGCGCGGCCAGGCCGTGGACCTCCATCTCCTCGTCGCCCAGGTGGTGGACGAGGTGCGCGTCACCCGGCCCGAGCGTCACGTGGCGGTGGAGCGCTCCGGCGACGGGCGGGGAGCCTGGGACGCGGACCGCCTCTCCCAGGTGGTGCAGAACCTCGTCCTCAATGCGCTACAGCACACCCCCGAGGAGGCTCCCGTCCGGGTGCGGACATGGGGAGAAGGAAGGGACGTGGTGCTCGAGGTGCACAACGGGGGTGCTCCCATCCCCGCGGAGGATCTGCCCCGGCTGTTCGAGCCCTTTCAGCGGGGCCGCAATGCGCGGCCCGATGGAGGCCGCAGCATGGGCCTGGGCCTTCACATCACCTACCACCTCGTGCAGGCGCACGGCGGCAAGATCAGCGTGCGGTCGAGCGTCAACGAGGGTACGACCTTCACGGTGAGACTTCCGCGTGATGGATAGTTTGAGCGGAACGGAAGGAGGAAAGGCGGGATGCGCGAGCCGATGACGGAGCGGCCCCAAGACAGGGTTCCCACGGGGATACCAGGCCTGGACCTCGTGCTGCACGGCGGCTTCCTGCGCCGGGGCGTGTACATGTTCCAGGGCCGCCCCGGGGCGGGGAAGACCATCCTCGCCAACCAGATGTGCTTCCATCATGCCGCGCAAGGAGGCCGCGTCCTCTACACCACGCTGCTGGCGGAGACGCACGAGCGCCTGCTCTTCAACCTCGAGCCGCTCTCCTTCTACGATGCGTCACGCATCCCCGAGCAGATCTCCTACCTGAGCGCCTTCTCGACGCTGGAAGGGGGCGGTTTGAAGGGGCTCGTGGAGGTGCTCCGGCGCGAGGTACGTGCGCGCAAGGCCACCCTGCTCGTGGTGGACGGCCTGGTGACGGTGGAGGAGAGCGCCGAGACGAAGAAGGACTTCAAGAAGTTCATCCACGAGCTGCAGATCCACGCCAGCTTCGCCGGCTGCACCATCCTGCTGCTCACCAGCGCGAGCTCGGAGCCGGTGGGGCCAGAGCACACCATGGTGGACGGCGTGCTCGAGCTCACCGACAACCGGCTGGGCCGGCGCGCGGAGCGCGAGCTGGAGGTGAAGAAGTTCCGGGGCAGCAGCTACCTGCGCGGCGGCCACGCCTTTCAAATCACCCGCGACGGCATCGTGGTGCTCCCGCGCATCGAGGCGCTCTTGCAGGAGCCGTCCCGCGAGGACCCCTGCAAGACGGAGCGGGTGTCGACGGGAATCGCCCAGCTGGACCGGATGCTCAAGGGGGGCCTTCCGTGCGCGTCCTCCTCCGTCCTCTTCGGTCCCACCGGGGCGGGCAAGACGACGTTCGGATTGCAGTTCCTCGACGAGTCGAGCAAGTCGGAGCCGGGCCTCCTCTTCGGCTTCTACGAGACGCCGCCGCGCATCTTCCTCAAGGCCCGGGCGCTGGGGCTCGATCTGGCGAAGAAGCAGGCCCAGGGTGTCTTCGACATGCTGTGGTATCCACCCACCGAGCGCATCCTCGATGGGCTCGGCAACAAGCTCCTCGCGGCGGTGCACGAGCGGGGCGTGAAGAGGCTCTTCATCGACGGGGTGGACGGCTTCATGCAGTCGGCCGCCCATCCCGAGCGCATCAGCCACTTCCTGGCCGCGCTCACCAATGAGCTGCGGGTGTTGGGCGTCACCACGGTGTACACCAGCGAGCTGCAAGACATGTTCACCTCCGAGGTGAGGCTGCCGATCAGTGGTGTCTCGAGCCTCGTCGAGAACATCCTCTTCCTGCGCTTCGTGGAGCTGCGCTCGCAGCTCTACCGGATGCTGTCCATCGTCAAGGTGCGTGATAGCGACTACGACTCCTCCCTCCGGGAGTTCCGCATCACCTCCCAGGGGATCGAGCTCGCCGACACCTTCCACAGTGCCCAGTCCATCCTGACGGGTAATGCGAAGGTGGAGGACCCGCCACGGTCCAAGCGCAAGGGCCTGCTCAAGAAGCGGAGCCGGTAGCCGTGAAGATCCTCCTCGTGGTGGACGACGAGGTTGGCATCACCGATGCGCTCACGGATCTGTTGAGCGAAGAGGGCTATCTCGTCCTGGTTGCTCGCAACGGCAAGGACGGCCTCAAGCGCATCGCCGAGAAACGGCCCGACCTCGTCCTGCTCGACTACATGATGCCGGTGATGGATGGGCGGGAGATGCTGCTGGCCCTCCGGGCGGACCCCGCGTACCAGGACCTGCCGGTGCTCCTGATGAGTGCCATGCCCCGCTCCAGCATCCCCCCGGACTGCAAGCCCTCCGCCTTCCTGCGCAAGCCCTTCGAGCTCGACCAACTCCTCATGGAAGTGGGCCGTTTGCTCGCCGGGTAGTCCTTCAGAAGGCGAGTGCCAGCTCCATCAGCCCCACCTGGATGGAGGGGCCCGCGGTGGCGAAGTCCGTCCCATACCCCGCGCCCAGCTCCAACACCGACACGCAGCTGCCCGCGTCCGAGCAGAAGCGCAGCGGTGCCAGCACCACCCCGAGCGCTCCGGCCGGCCCTCGGGGTGTTCGTGGAATGTCCACGGTGCGCGTGGTCAGGGCATCCCCCATCAGCACCGACACCGTGGCGAGCGCCGCGGGCGACCAGGTGCCGCCTCGCTGCACACCCGCTCCCAGGCGCACCTCGCCCACGTGTCCGAGCAGCGTGAGGTAGCTCACGTCCGCCTGGAGGATGAACCGGTCCTTCAGCACGTCGCGCACGCCCACGCCAACGCCCAGTCCTCCCATGGCGCGCGAGGGGGCGAGCACGGCCGAGACGCCACCCCGGAGATAGACCGAGAGCCGATGGGCCTCGGGCTCCTGTGCATGGGCGCGGAAGGGGAGGAGGTACAGCGCACCGAGCAGCGACCCCAGCGCAAGCGCCTTCATCGGACACCTCCCGCCCAGTAGGCGAGCGACACGGCCGACAGCCTCACCACCTCGGCGACGAAGGCGGTGTCGAGGGTGTCGGGCGTATCCGTGGGCCGGTGGTAGTGGGGGCTTCGCAGATCGGCCGTGTCTCCGAGGAAGATCGCCGGCTTGCCGGCCAGCCAGAAGGGAGCGTGATCGCTGCGCATGAGGTCTCCCGTCGCCGGTCCGTTGCCCTGGCCCGGCGCGCCGAGCGTCATCATCCGGGTGAGTCCCAGACGCTGGTTGAGGGCCCACATCTCGTCGGCCTGCCGCGAGGAGTGCGCGTTGGTGGTGGCGAGGATGAAGTCCGCCGCCGAGGGGAAGGAGAGCGGTGGGACTCCCTGTTGCGAGCCGGGCGTGGTGTCGCGGTAGCCGATGCTGTCGAGGATGAGGGCGGCCACCACGTTCTCGTCCTTCACCTGCTCGTTCACGTACCGGGTGCTCCCCACCAGGCCGAGCTCCTCCAGGTCGAACCCCACGAAGCGCACGGTCCGCTCGAAGGAGTGGGACGACAGGATGCGCGCCAGCTCCAGCACCGCGGCCACCCCGGTGGAGTTGTCATCGGCCCCCGCGTAGAAGGCGTCGTAGTGCGCGCCCACCAGCACGATCTCGTCCGGGTAGCGCGTGCCCCGCTTCTCCGCGACCACGTTGGCGATGTCGAGCTCACCGTCTCGCGACACCTGGTCGTTCACGGTGTAGCCCATCTCCTGGAGCTCGCGGTGCATGTACTCACGCGCCTTCTCCCGCGTGTGGTGGCAGAAGAGGTGGTCGGGAGTGGCGTTGGGAATGCCGAGCCGCGTGCAGTCCAGGGGCCTGTCGCTCCGGTGCGCGGCCACCAGCTCGTCCACCACGCGCTTCAGCCGCGCCTCGTCCACGGCGGCGGAGAGCTCGGGCAGTCCGGACAGGCGTGCCTCGTCGAGGGGGATGGACTCGGTGGCACAGCCCGCCGACAGGGCCATGGCCGTCACCAGAGGGGAAAGGTATCTCGCGGTGCGCATCAGAGGGTTCCTCCCAGGTGCAGCAGGCCGAACTGGAGGCGGACGGCCGAGCCAACGTCCTTCAGGGGAGTCGCCGCCTGCAGCTCCGCGGCGCTGACGGTGAAACGCCCGAGCTGGAAGCGCAGGGGCGCGAGCGCGAGGCCGGCATAGACGTACCCCTGGTGCTCCTGCACCACCCCGAGAACGCCTCGGGGATAGACGGGGCTCTCGCTGTAGCGGTCCAGGTGGGTGAAGCCGCTCACCCCTACCTCGGGGCCCAGGGCTGGCACCCAGGACCCCACTCGCGCCACCAGCTCCACGCGTCCGTAGCCCTCCAGCGGCAGCTCGGCGCTACCCGGAGTGCTCGCGCGGACTCCCGCGGTCAGCCGCACGCCCTCCGGCCGCTCCCCCAGGCCCAGCGTGTGGTGCCAGGCGACATCCAGGGTGAGGCGCGTCGCCGTGGAGCTCAGCGAGGCGAGAGAGAGGAACGAGGTTGCTCCCACGGTGAGCTCGTTCGCGCGTGCTTCTCCTCCCGCCAGCAGCATCAGGGATGTGACAAAGAGGTGACCTGCTCGTCTCATGGCCTTCGTGTCGATGGGGCTCATGAGTCGGGGCGATATACACCAGTGCACGGCGGGACCGGGCCCGTTCTTCTCGGGGGCTTCGGATTTTCTAACGGCCGGGGAACGGCGGACTGATTAATCAGCCGCTTCCGAAACGTGTAGCCCCCGGAGTTCCCCCCCATGTCCGTAGATGCCCTGTTCCGCCCCTTCTCCCACAAGTCGCTGAAGCTGAAGAACCGCATCGTCATGGCTCCCATGACGCGCTCCTTCTCTCCCGACGGTGTTCCGACCCCCGAGGTCGCCGCGTACTACCGCCGCCGCGCCGAGGCGGAGGTGGGTCTCATCCTCTCGGAGGGCACGGTGGTGAACCGGCCCTCCGCCAAGAACGATCCCAACGTGCCCGACTTCCACGGGGAGCAGGCGCTCGCGGGGTGGAAGCGCGTCATCGACGAGGTGCACGCCGTGGGCGGGGTGATGGCTCCCCAGCTCTGGCACGTGGGCTCCGCGCGCAATCCCCAGACCACCTGGGTCGCGCCGCCTCCGGTGGACAGCCCCTCGGGCCTGTCCTCGCCGGGCAAGCGCTTCACCGAGCCCATGACCGACGAGGCCATCGCCGACACCATCGCCGCTTTCGGCAAGGCGGCGGCGGACGCGCAGCGGCTGGGCTTCGACGCGGTGGAGATTCACGGCGCGCACGGCTACCTGATCGACCAGTTCTTCTGGTCCGGCACCAACGAGCGGACCGATGCCTTCGGTGGCGCCACCCTCGCCGAGCGCGCCCGCTTCGCCTCCGAGGTGGTGAAGGCCATCCGCGCCTCCGTCCGCAAGGACTTCGTCATCATCCTGCGCCTGTCCCAGTGGAAGCAGCAGGACTTCACCGTCCGGCTGGCCCAGACGCCCAAGGAGATGGAGGCCTGGCTCACGCCGCTCGTCGAGGCCGGAACGGACATCCTGCACTGCTCGCAGCGCCGCTTCTGGGAGCCGGAGTTCGAGGGCTCGGAGCTCAACTTCGCCGGCTGGGCCAAGAAGCTCACCGGCAAGCCCACCATCACCGTCGGCTCGGTGGGGTTGAGCGGCGAGTTCATCGCCGCGTTCCGTGGCGAGAGCTCCAAGCCCGCGTCCCTGGAGAACCTGCTGGTCCGTCTGGAGCGCGAGGAGTTCGACCTGGTGGCCGTCGGCCGCGCGCTGCTCGCCGATGCGCAGTGGGCCCGTAAGGTGCGCGAGGGCCGCCATGGCGAGCTGCAGGACTTCTCCAAGGAGGCGCTCGCCCAGCTGGCGTGAGCCCTGGAGCCGGCAACTGGAGGAAGCCTCGCCTCGAAGTGGTTGCCATGACGCCAGGGGGAGGGGAGTTCACTGCGAGTCGCAACAGGCGTTTCGCAGACTTGACACCCTCTCACTCGCTGTGCGTGTCGTGGTAGCGTGTGCCGCTCGGTACGAGCAAGGGGCCATCAGGTGCACGGTCTTTCGAGCCAAGAGCGTTCCACGGTGTTCATCGTGGATGACGATCCCTCCGTGCTGCGCAGCCTCTCACGCATGTTCCAGTTGGAAGGGTACACGGTCGAGAGCTTCGACCACCCGCGACAGATGCTGGAGCGGGAGCCCGGACGGCGTCCGGGGTGCGTGGTGATGGACCTGCGCATGCCGGAGCTGAACGGGCTGGAGCTTCAGGAGGAGCTGCGGCGCGCGGGGTGGAAGCAGCCCATCATCTTCATCAGCGGACACGGGGATGTGCCGGCGGCGGTGAAGGCCATGAAGGCTGGAGCCGTGGACTTCCTGTCCAAGCCGGTCGGCACGGCGGAACTGCTGGAGGCGGTGGAACGGGCGCAGGCGCAGGACCGGGCGGCGATCGCCTCCGAGCAGGAGCGCGAGGCGCTCCGGGTCCGTTTCTCCAAGCTGACACCCCGCGAGTGGGATGTCTGCCAGCGGGTGGCGCGGGGGCTGCTCAACAAGCAGATCGCAGCCGAGCTGGGCACCGCCGAGCAGACCGTGCGCCTGCAGCGCGGCCGTGCCATGGAGAAGCTGGCGGTGGACTCGGTGCCAGAGCTGGTGCGGCTGTTGGAGCGGCTGGGCTCATCTCCGTGAAGCCAACCACTGGGACACTTCGGCCAGCCGGGGGGCATTGCCGCGGCGCTGCCAGTCACTCCGGGCTCGGGCGGCCAGCTCGAGGGCGCGAGGGCGATCCTGCTTCGACTCCCAGAGGGCCCGGGCCAGCACGAACCGCGTCTCCGTGGCCGCCTCCTCCGGCGCGAGCCGCAAGGCCCGCTCGAGCAACGGCACGGCGGCCGCGGGCCTGCCGCGCGCCAGTTGGAGCAACCCCAGCGCGGTGAGTGGCTCCATCAGCCCGGCGTGCTCTTCCGGCTGTTGTTGCAGGACCAGAGCGCGATCCAGCCGGCGCTGCGCCTCCTCATACCGGCCCAGACCCGTGAGGGCCCGGCCCAACAGGGTGAGCGGGATGGAGAGCACCGGGTGCTGGGGACCCAGCGCTTTCTCCAGCACCGTCAGCGCGCGCTCCAGCCGGACCCTGGCCTCCTCATACCGGCCCAGGTCCGCGAGCACTCCCCCCACGTTGATGAGCACGGCCGCCACATCCGGGTGCTCTGGCCCGAAGGTCTTCTCGTGAATGGCCAGCGCGCGCTCGAACCGCAGCCGCGCGTCTTCACGAAGTCCGTGACGCGCACCCGGCCGTCCTCGCCGACCAGGACATTGTCTGGTTTGAAGTCGCGGTGAACGAGGCCCGCCGCGTGCGCGGCCGCCAGTCCGCGCCCCGCGGCCAGATAGGCCGCGATCACCTCCCGCCAGGAGCGGGGCGGGGTGTGCTGGCACCAGCTCCGCAACGTCTGTCCCTGGACGTACTCCATGGCGATGAAGACGGAGCCATCCTCGAGCGTCCCCGCGTCATAGACCGCCACCACGTGGGGGTGATTGAGGCGGGCCATGCTCTGCGCCTCACGCACCATGCGGACCTGGGCCAACCCATCATCGCCGTCAGCCTCGCGCGAGCGCACCAGCTTCAGGGCCACGCGCCGATCCAGCCTCGCGTCATAGGCGGCCAACACCACGCCCATGCCGCCCTGACCCAGGACGTCCAGCACGGTGTAGCGGCCCGCCAGGGCGCGCCCGGGAGCCACGTGGATGCCATCCCCCCCTGAAGCAGGGAGCGTGGGCCCCGTGGAGGGCTCGACCCCGGCGGGGGCGGAGCCTGGCCGTGGGCTGATGACCGTGCGGGCCTCCCCGAGGTCCGCCGCGCTCTCTTCCTGCTTGGGCTCACTCATCCACGCAGCCGATCCACACCTCCGCGTGCCTGTCAAATCGACCTGGAGCGCACGAGATGGAATGATGGGCGCGATGGCAGGAGGCAGGTGTGCGGCCAGCATGGAGAATGGGGATGCGTGCCCTGGGCGTTTCGATGCTGTGGCTGATGGCCACCCCGCTCGCGGCCGCCGAGCTTCGCGAGCTCGAGCTCTGGGAGCGCTACCGCTGGGGGGTGATCGCGGTGGTGGCGGCGGGCCTGCTCCAGGCGGCGCTCATCGTCGTGCTGTTGCTGGAGCGGCGCAGGCGCATGGGGGCCCAGCGGCTGAACCTGGCCGTGCTGGATTCGCTCCCGGGCGCGGTGGCCATTCTGGACAGGCAGGGCGCGGTGCTTCGGGCCAGCGCCCCCTCGGCCCAGCGCGAGGGGCTGGGCGCGTTGTCCACCCAGAGGCTCCTCTTTCCGGGCGGCTCCTACCTCCAGTCCCTCCAGAAGCTGGCGCACGCGGGAGAGTTCGAGACGGCGGGGGTGGCCACGCTGCTGGAGGACGTGCTCTCGGGCCGGGTGGATGAGGGCATGGTTGAGTTCCGTGGCCCCCGGGCGGACACCTGGTTCGAGCTGCGCGCCCGGCGGCTGGAGCTGCCAGGTGGCGGCGCCGTGGTCACGGTGGTGGACGCGACTCCGCGCAGGCGCGCCGAGCTGGAGGCACGCCGGGCCCGGGACGAGCGGGCCCACATGGAGCGGGTCGCCGCGGTGGGCGAGCTGGGGGCCTCCATCGCCCATGAGCTGAACCAGCCCCTGTCGGCCATTCTCACCAACGCCGAGATGGCGAAGCGGTTGCTGCAGCGCACGCCGCCGGATCTCACCCTGCTGGGGGAGGTGATCGATGACATCGTCGCCGACAACAAGCGGGCCGGAGAGATCATCCGCCGCACGCGGGCGCTGCTGAAGAAGGACCAGGGGCCCTTCGCCTCCCATGACTTCAATGCGCTGGTCCGCCAGGTGGCGCAACTGGCGGGCAATGACGCGCAGCTTCGGGGCGCCACCCTCTCACTGCAGTTGGCGGACACCCCGCTGCCCGTGAAGGGAGATGGGGTTCAGCTCCAGCAGGTGGTGCTCAACCTGATCATCAACGCGCTGGATGCGGTGAGCCCGTGCCCGTCCGGGGAGCGGCAGGTGTGGGTGCGCACCCAGCGGACGGAGGGGCGCGTGGAGCTGGTGGTGGAGGACACGGGCGTGGGCTTGAGCCCGGAGGCGCACAAGCGCCTCTTCGAGCCGTTCTTCACCACCAAGCCGGCGGGACTGGGCATGGGCTTGTCCATCAGCCGCTCCATCCTCGAGGTGCACCAGGGCCGGTTGCAGGCGGAGCCTCGGCCGGGCCGTGGCACCCTGTTCCGGTGCTTCCTTCCGTCCGCCTGAAAAAGGCGGCTCGTCCAGTGCGAGCCGCCTGTGTCCAGACGAAGTTCGGCTCACTTCGTGAGGATGCCCTGCCAGAGCTGGCGCTCCTCGCCCCTCGGATCGTTCTCGAGCGTGGAGGGGAGGTTGAAGAGGAGCGTGGGGCGCTGCTCGGTGGTGTAGGCCGGCCACTCGGGCAGGCCCGGGTTGTTCGGGTTGCCGGTGCGGGCGAAGGTCACCCACGTCGTGCTCATCTGCTCGGCCAGCTTGAAGCGCTCGGGATCCTTGCCGGTGAGGCCGGGAACCAGGTCGGTGTTGTCGAGCACGAAGGGGATCTCGACCGCGTGGGCGGACTTGAGCTTGCCCTCGAGCACCGGCGTCTCCCAGGTGAACAGGTACACGTAGACGGGGGCCTTGCCCTGGGCCACCTTGCGATCGGCGACCAGGAGCGACGGCGCCCGGAACATGTCACTGCCCGCGGCGATGATCAGGTCCGCGCCCGAGGCGTCGGGCATGCGCTTGCGGTAGTGCTCGAAGACCTGATCCTTCGCGTCGCCGGCGAGCCGCCCCAGGCCCATGCGCGCCATGCCATCGGTCATGGGCCCCAGCTTCCCGTAGAGGAACAGCGTCATCTCGTCCCTGTTGGAGCCGATCAACAACGGCACGTCCGCCGAGACGGCGGGGGCCTCCGGATCGAACGGATCCCGGGGCAGGACGGTCCCATCCGCCACGGGGGTGAACGGCGAGTTGAAGGTGAAGCCACCCTCGCGCTCCTTCTTCAGCACCACGCCCTGGGCATCCAGGAACTTCTCCAGGGGCACGTTCTGCAGGGCCTCGAGGTCTCCAGGCTTCACCCCGAGCTCGGACGTCAGCTCGCCGGTGATGGAGGCCGCCTGCTCCGGCTTCAACGCGCGCACCAGGGCGCCGCTCTGGCTGATGGCCTTGTGGAACAGCCCCTGGGCCGCGGGCATGGCGAGCATCAGGGTCACCTTCATGCCTCCGCCCGACTCGCCGAAGATGGTGACGTTGCCCGGATCCCCACCGAAGGCGGCGATGTTGTCGCGCACCCACTGGAGCGCCGCGACGATGTCGAGCATGCCGGCGTTGCCCGAGGCCGCGTTGGCGCCGCTGCCCGTGTACAGGTAGCCGAGCGCCCCGAGCCGGTGATTGAGCGTGATGACCACGGCGTCGCCGCGCCGGGCGAGCGCGTGCCCGTCATAGAGGGCGGAAGAGCCGGAGCCCTCCACGAAGCCACCGCCGTGCAGCCAGACCATGACCGGCCGCTTCCGGCCGTCTCCCACGCCCGGGGTCCAGACGTTGAGGAACAGGCAGTCCTCGCTCATGGCCTGGGTGTCGGGGGCGATGATCGCCGCCACGACCTCTCGATCCACCGCCGAGCCGATGGCACTGCGCTGGGCGCAGCGAGGGCCATACTCGAGCGCATCGCGAACGCCACTCCACGACTCGGGCTTCGTCGGGGGCATGAAGCGGTTGCGGCCCGAGGTGGGCCCACCGTACGGAATGCCCTTGAAGGTGTTGATGCCGTCGCGGATGGAGCCGCGAACCTGGCCCTGGGCGGTGTTCGCGAGCACCGGACCCTGGTCTTGCGACTCACGGCCCTTGTTCTCGGACACGATGGGTTTGTGGGCACAGCCGCTCGCCAGGATCAGCGCGAGAAGGCCAACGAGGATGGATGGGGGACGTACGGCGGACGTGCGAACAGGACTCATTTTTCGTTCCTCCTGGTGGCGAGCCATATCAGTCGACCAGCGCCTGGTACACGAGCTGTCGCAGCTGCGAGCGGAGCGGATGGGCGCTCGAGGGGAGCAGTTGGGTCATGAACACGACGCTCAACTGCTCGGCCGGATCGACCCAGAAGGCGGTGCTCGCCATGCCACCCCAGTGGTACTCGCCCACGCTCGTCGGCGAGCGGTAGGCCACCGGGTCGATGACCACGCCGAAGCCGAGCCCGAATCCGACCCCATCGAACCGCGTCTCGGCGAACAGCGGCCGGCCGAATGTCGCGAGATCGTCACCTCCGGGCAGGTGGTTCCGGGTCATGTAGCGGACCGTCCGGGGTGAGAGCAGCCGCGCGCCCTCGAGCTCGCCGCCGTTCAGGAGCATCCAGGTGAAGCGCGTGTAGTCGCGCGTCGTCGACACCAGCCCGCCGCCACCGGACAGCCAGGTCGGGGGCCTCGTCACGCGCTTGCCAGTCCCATCGGCCCGGACCGGCCGGGGCTGCCCGGGTGCCACCGCGTACAGCGCGGCCAGGCGGCCCTGCTGGTCCTCGGGGCACCAGAACCCGGTGTCCTTCATCCCCAGCGGGCCGAAGATGCGCTCGGCGAAGAAGGTATCGAGTGACTGTCCGGACACGGCCTCGACGAGCCGGCCGAGCACGTCCGTCGCCACCGAGTAGTTCCACTCCGCACCGGGTTGGAACATCAGGGGGAGCTCCGCCCAGGCGCGGACGATCGCGGCGAGATCGAAGCCGTCTGGCACGTCGAAGTCGAAGCCGAGCAGCCGGTAGAGCTCGTCGGTGACGTGCACCCGGTGGAAGCCGTACGTCAGCCCCGCGGTGTGCGTGAGCAGGTGCCATACGCGGATGGGCTCCGTCGCGGGCACCGTGACCGGCTTGCTCGCTGGCCCTCCGGTGTAGACGCGCGGCGCGGCGAATTCGGGCAGCCACCGGCTGACGGGATCCGAGAGCTCGAACGCGCCTTCCTCCCACAACATCATCGCCGCCACCGAGGTGATGGGCTTCGTCATGGAGTAGATGCGCCAGACGGTGTCCGTCTCGACGGCGCGGCCGGCCTCCCGGTCGGCGAGCCCGTACGACGTCAGGTGCGCCACCTTGCCCCGGCGCGACACCATCACCTGCCAGCCCGCGAGCCGCCCGTCGTCGACGTACCGCCGGAAGTGTGTGTCGATGCGCCGCAGCCGCTGCGTGTCCAGTCCGACCTCACCCGGGTCGACGTCGATGCCGAAGTCCGCCATGGGCTGGCTCTCCTAGCGGGCCGATGATCCAAGGGCAAGGCCAGAGGCGGCTTCTCGTAGCCACGTGAGCCACTCACGCGCGCCCGCCTTGTGGCTCCTCCGTCAACAGGTTCTCCGCGCGCGGCGTGACCCGTCTCTCGGAGGAGAGGGTGGGGGACGCACCCGCCCGTGCTGGTACGCGCCGTGCAGCCCCTCCGGTCTCCCTACCCCGGAGAACGACGATGATGAAGATGATGAGGCGCTCCGCGTTTCTACTCCTCCCGGCGCTGCTCGGCCTCGGTTGTGGCGAGAGCGGTGGGATCCCCTCCACCCTCGAGGAGCGGCAGCTCGAGTCCGCCGCGGTGTCAGCGGTGTTCTCGGGCACGGTCCTGGACGCCAACCGCAGGCCCGTCCCGAACGCGCGCGTGACGGTGAATGGGATCGTCCGTCTCACCAACAGCGCCGGTGCGTATTCCCTCTCGGTGGAGTCATCGGCGGCGGGCTACCGGCTCGACATCCGCAAGGACGGCCATGGACCGGTGAACCAGTTCAAGCTGTCGGGTGAGCTCAACCAGGTGCACGTGCTCGGGAGGGCCTACGTGCGCCAGATCAACCCCGCGGTCAACAACCTGATCGTGGACACGGCCTCCGGCATCCGCGTGGAGGTGCTCGCCAACAGCCTCGGCACCGCCACGGGTGCTCCCGCGACCGGCACCGTGGTGTTCTCCATCGTGCCGCACGACCCGGCCACGATGCCCGGTGACTTCACTGCCCGCAATTCCCTGGGACAGACGGTGGCGCTCGAATCGGTGGGCGCGGTGACGCTGTCGGCCGTGGACGGCCGGGGCAACACGCTCACGCTGGTTCCCGGGGCGACGATGAACGTGAGCCTGCCGGTACCGGCCTCCGTTGGAGGCACCATGCCGGCCTGCGTGCTCAACGCGACCTGCCGGACCGCGATGTGGCGGTTCACTCCGGCGACGGGCCTGTGGAACGAACAGAGCGCGAACGCCCAGTTCAACACCCAGGGCACGTCGTTCCGCATCACGGGCCTCCGCAATAGCACCATCGATCCCTCCGATGGTCTGGGGACCTGGAACGCCGACATCGAGCACACCAGCCCGTCCTGCTCGATCATCGAGTTCGTCAACATCCCGCTCGATTGCTACAACCCTCCGCCCGGTACCACTCCCGAGCCGGGAATCGAGCTGGCCTTCCAGCAGACGCTCACGAGCGGGGCACCCTGGTCGAAGAGCGCGGCGGTGCGCTCCAGCGCCTCGTTCATCGTGCTCTACAACATGAGGGGCAACACCCCGCTGGATCTGTCCATGGAGTTCCCGACGGGCGCGCCCGCCTACTGCGCTGGCAACCTGTCCATCACCTCGACCCCGGCGCCCAGCTCCGGCTTCCCGGTGTACTGGGCCACGGGCGGGGCCACGCGATACAACACGGGCGCGCCGGCCGCCGTGGCGGGCTACCCGAAGGACTCGGGCGGCAACCCGATCGACTTCGCCGACGTGGTGGCCGGGGATCACCCGTGCAGCTCACACATCTACCTCCAGACGCACCCGTGAGCTGATCACCTCGCCGCGGTGGTGGCCGCGTCCCTCGCGGGGGCCACGGGCGCGGTGATGGGAGGCTCGGGGGACTGGGTCCGCGCCCAGTCCTCCGCCGTGCGCCCGCTGGCGTCCCGCTTCTGGGCCGAGGCGCCGTGCTGGCGCAGCCGCTCCGCCACGTCCTTGCGGCCGAAGAGGCTGGCGAACATCAGCGCCGTCTGGCCGACTCCGTTGGACTGGTCCACCGCGCAGGGTTGCTGGAGGAGCAGCTCGACGATGTCCGCGTGGCCCTTGAAGGCCGCGCCCATCAGCGCGGTGTTGCCGCGTGAGTCGCCGGAGCATGCGTTCGCCCCCGCCGCGAGCAGCACCCGGGCCACCTCCGTGTGGCCGTGGTACGCCGCGAGGATGAGCGGGGAGAAGCCCCGCTCATTCTGGACGTCCACGGGCGTTCCGGCCTTCACCAGGCCCGCGACCACCTCCACATCCCCCTCGCGCGCGGCCGCGAGCAGGTAGCGCTCCGCGTCGTTCACGGCGAGCACGCGCCCCTGGGAAGGGCGATCCCAGACGAACAGGTAGCCGGCCATCAGCGCCGAGCTCACCAGCAGCACCAGCGCCACCGAACCCAGGAGCACCATCATCTTGCGCAGCATCGATTCACTCCATGCGAGGACTTCGAGGGGGAGGGGAGGAGGGAGGGGCTCGTGGAGTGTCCACAAAGTCTTTGGACATGGTCCGAGGGCCCGTGGATGTCCCCTCTCCCTCTGGGAGAGGGCTAGGGTGAGGGTCTTCCCCCTGGAGCGCATGACCCCATGGGAGTTCACAGAGGACGGCGAGGGGGCGGTTGCGTGCCGTGATGCAAGCCGGGGCGAGGAACACGCGGGTGACGACCCTCACCCCCCGCCCTCTCCCAGAGGGAGAGGGAGCATGCGCAACACGACTATGTCCACGAACTTCGTGGACACTCCACTAGCGGGCGGCGAGCGGCGCGATGGCGGCCTTGGCGTCGTCCACCTTGATGCCCACCGCCTTGGCCAGCCGCGTGCCGTAGTCCGCGTTCGCGCTGAAGAAGAAGCCGACCATGCGCGCCTTCACCCGGGCGTCACGCACCTGGCCCAGGTCCGCGGCGAGGTTCTTCACCAGCCGCTCCTTCTCCGCCGCGGACAGCGCCGCGTAGAAGGCGCCCGCCTGCGAGAAGTTGTCCGTCTTGGCGATCGGCGCCTGCTGCGTCGTCCCGCTCAGCGGCGCGCGCGACAGCAGGTACGCCGGCGCGTCCTCGGTCTCCCGGGTGATGCTGGGCTCGTAGTTGACGTCCGACTTCGTGTTGGCGGCGTTCATGTTGCCGCCCTGGTTGTTGTTGTTCACCTGGGCGCGGGCGCGGTTGATGGGCAGCTGCTGGTAGTTGGCGCCCACCCGGTAGCGCTGCGTGTCCGCGTAGGAGAACAGCCGGCCCTGCAGCAGCCGATCCTCGGACGGCTCGATGCCCGGCGGCTGGACGCCCGGGGAGAACGCGGCCTGCTCCGTCTCCTCGAAGAAGTTGTCCGGCATCCGGTCCAGCGTGAACTTCCCCAGCTTGATGGAGGGCACCTTGTCCTCCGGCCACACCTTGGTGGCATCCAGCGGATCGAACGGGAACGCGTCCAGATCCTTCGGATCGAGCACCTGCGCGCTCATCTCCCACGACGGGAACTGCCCCTTGCCGATGGCCGTGTACAGGTCATGCGTGGCGTGCTGGAAGTCCTCGCCCTGGATGCGCGTGGCCTCCTCGGCCGTGAGCGTCTTCACGCCCTGCAACGACTTCCAGTTGAACTTGACGTAGCGCACCTCGCCCTGGGCGTTGACGAACTTGAAGGCGTGCACGCCGTGGCCGTTCATCTGCCGGTAGTTCGCCGGAATCCCCAGGTCCGAGTACACCTGCGTCAGCATGTGCGTGGACTCGGGGACGTGGGAGAAGAAGTCGAAGTAGCGGTTCGGATCCTGCCGGTTGGTGATGGGCGACGGCTTGAGCGAGTGCACCATGTCCGGGAACTTGATGGCGTCCCGGATGAAGAACACCGGCAGGCTGTTGCCCACCAGGTCCCAGTTGCCCTGATCCGTGTAGAACTTGAGCGCGAAGCCGCGCGGATCCCTCACCGTCTCCGGAGAGCCCTGCGAAGGGATGACGGTGGAGAAGCGCACGAACATCGGCGTCTTCTTGCCCTTGGCGGAGAAGATCGACGCGCGCGTGAGCTGGGAGAAGTCACCGTAGCTCTCGAAGAAACCGTAGGCGCCCACGCCCCGGGCGTGCACCACGCGCTCCGGGATGCGCTCACGGTCGAAGCGCGCGAGCTTCTCGATCAGGTGGAAGTCCTCCAGCAGGATTCCGCCGCGCGGACCCGCCGTCTTCGAGCTCTGGTTGGAGCCGACCGGCGCTCCCGAGTCGGTGGTGAGCGGCGGAGGGTTTGCCAGGGCCGGACCGCCAGTGAGCAGCGCCATGAGGACCACGGACTTCAGGTTCATACGAGCCTCCGATGCGTGGGGGGTTAAGGCATGCAGCTCCTTGAGCAGGGGATGTGCCAGGGACCCGAACCTCGTGAAATCAAGCACTTGGAATTGATGGCCTCACCTGTCGCACCGATATTCCGGTGGTGACACCGAAATCCGGGTGGCGGGTGCCACCGGAATGTCGGTATGTTCAGGGGCACCGATATTTCGGTGAGGCGGGGACCCCGGCTTCCCTCCGGCATCGCCTCGACGAACGCGGCGCAGGCGTGGGCGGGGCGCTGGGGTTCAAGCCGTCCGAGCCCGAGAGCATCTGCCACGATTGGCACCGCAAGACCGACGCGGAGTGTGTCACCCGCTGCGGGGACTCGGGCGTCTGCGTGATGCCCAATACCTGCAACGGCATCTGTCTCCGCCGGTAGGCGGGACATCCGGGGCCCGCCACTGTCATCAAGGCGATGGAGTCCGGTGCCGGGGTCCCCTTGCCGGAGAATGCGGGCCCTGCATCGCGCCGCCCGCGTGCAAATGTTCCCGGAATGAACGTGACTCCCCCGTCTCCTCGTACCGCCGTCATCCTGATCCATGGGGAAGAAGCGGGTCCCGGGCAGCTCGGGCCCGCGTTGCGGCGCTCGGGCTTCTCCCTGGACATCCGCTCGCGAGCCCCCCAGCCCGAGGACACCGAGGCGGATCTGGTCGTGGTGATGGGGAAGTCCCTGGGACTTCAGGAGGCGGAGCCCCCGCCACTCCTGGAGGAGGAGCGCCGGCTGCTGGCGCGCCGGTTGGAAGCGGGCCGGCCGAGTCTGGGGATCGGACTGGGCGCGGGGCTGCTCGCCGCCGCGGCCGGCGCTCGCGTCCGCCCGGGGGAGAAGGGCCCGGTGCTGGGGGTGCATCCGGTGTCGCTGACGGCGGAAGGGCTGGCGGATCCCCTGTTCGCCGGCTTCGAGGAGTTCTTCGACGTCCTGCACTGGCAGGCGGACACCTTCGAGCCGATTCACGGCGCGCAGGAGCTCGTCTCGACCGCCCGCTACCCGCATCAGATCTTCCGCGTGGGCAATTCCTACGGGGTGCGCTTCCATCCCGAGGTGGATGGGGGAATGTTCGAGCGCTGGGTCCGCCATTCAGGGGAAGACGTGGCCCGCGTGGGCCTCACCATGGAGGAGCTGCTGAAGCGGGAGGGGCCGCGGGTGGCGCGGGTGCAGCAGCACTCGATGCTGATGATGGAGCGGCTGGCGGCCTTCTTCGCGCGGCAGGTGGGCGCGGGAGGAGGAGAGCGCTACCTCTTCACCGTGGAGGCCATCCAACGGTTGGCGGGGCGGGGTGTGCTGCTCTCACCGGGCATCCCGCGGCGCGCCCCCATCGTGCGCGTGGGGCAGACGCTCTCGCTCAAGCGGCCCGACGGCTCTCGCGTGGAGGGCACCGTGCGCGGCATGGCCAGCTTCGGGGATACCGGCTCGGCCATCCCCTTGCTGGTGCTGCTGGACTCGCCGGACGCGGAGGTACCGCCGGGCTCGGAGGCCCTCACCTCCGAGCCGCTGACGGTGTAGGCGCCCCCGGGGCGTCCGTCTTCCGGCGGCCCTCCAGGATCTTCAGGAACGAGCGGCTGCGCAGCTCCTCCAGCGTCAGCCCCGCCGCCCGGGCTTCCTCCTCGGTGAGGGCCCCGCAGGCGAGGCCGCGCAGGAAGTAGTTGAGCAGGCCCTGGCCCGTGGCCGCGTCGTCGAAGACGTCGCCGAGCAGCGTCGCCTGGGCCGCCTTCTCGATGAAGGACTTCAGACGGCGTGAGGCCGCGTCCAGGCCCTCCAGGAAGAACGCGTACACCGTCGCGTAGCGCACCGGGAGCTGGGCCGGGTGCAGGTCCCACCCCTGGTAGAAGGCCCGCTCCAGCGAGTGGCGCGTGTGCCCGTGCATCAGCCGCCACGCGCGGTGCACCACCTCGCGGTTCTCCTTCTTCTGGGCCTCCGTCAGCGGGCTCTGGCCCGGCTTGTGCGGGCCCACCGGCATCACGTTCGTCGCGCCATCCGAGAGCGCCACGCCCGTGCCCGCCAGCGACACCTGCATCATCTCCCGCGCGAAGTCGGCCGACGGGTGCGTCATGCTCTGGTACGCCGCGGTGATGTTGAAGGCGGCCGTGTAGTCGTACACCCCGAGGTGCGCTCCGACGCAGCGTCCCTCCGCCGCCGCCACCAGCGCGGGCAGCGCCAGCCGTCCCTCCCGGTCGAAGAGGGATTGCGGCGTCTCCACCATCAGCTCCAGCTTCAGCGCGCCGGACTCCAGGCCCCGGTCCTGCTCGAGCAGCTCCAGCATGCGCACCAGCGCCGTCACCTGCTCGGGGACGGTGATCTTCGGCAGCGTGACGACGAAGTCGTCCGGAAGCCTGCCGCCCGTGCGCTCCAGCAGCGTGCCGACGAAGAGCTCCAGCGTGCGCGCGCTCCGGTCGAACAGCTCCTCGGAGAGGGACTTGATGCGGATGCCGATGAAGGGCGGCAGCGAGCCCTGTTCCATGCCCCGGGCCACCTCCCCGGCGGTGGAGACCGCGTGCCCGTCCTCCTCCTCGGCCGGCCGGTGCCCGTAGCCGTCCTCGAAGTCGATGCGGAAGTCCTCCACCGGCTCGCGCTCGAGCTTGGCGAGGATGCGCTCGTGGACGCGCCGGGCGATGTCCGCGTCCAGCTCCAGGCACGTGGCGAGCGCCGTGGCATCCGGGGCGTACTCGTGCAGCGCGGCCAGGGCCATCTGTCCCATCTTCCGGGCCGTCTCCGCCTTGAAGAGCTGGGCGCCGCCGTACACCGTGTGCACGGGCTGGCGGCGGGCGGACTCGCCCGGGAAGGTCCGGGCATACTCCTGGTTGGCCTTCTTCAACGCCGCGCGCGCGGCGGCGAGGCGATTGGGCGTCAGGGTCGTCTTCATGGGAGGGGAGGGGGGCGTCAGCTGCCCCGGTAGGTGGAGTAGCCGAAGGGGCTCAGCAGCAGGGGCACGTGGTAGTGCTCGTCCGGGGAGGCGAGCTCGAACACCACCGAGACGTACGGGTAGAAGCCGCGGACGGCGTTCGCGCGGAAGTACTCCGCCGTGTGGAACGTCATCCGGTAGGTGCCGGGCTCCAGTCGCGTGCCGGCGGGCAGGAAGTCGCGCACGCGGCCATCCGCGTTGGTCGTTCCGCGCGCCAGCTCCCGCCAGCCGTCACCGGCCTGGTGCTCCAGGGTGATGGGGACGCCAGCCGCCGGGCGGCCCCACTGCGTGTCGAGGACGTGCGTGGACAGGGTGCTCATGGGGACGCGAGGAGCTTCTCCAGCCGGATGCGGGTGATCTTCGCCTGCTCGTCCGCCGCGACCCGAAGCTCCTGATCCGGCGCGTTGTTCATGCGCTCGCGCAGCAGGGCCAGCATCTCCGCCGCGCTCTTCCCCGTGGCGCACACGAGGAAGATGAAGCCGAAGCGCTCCTCGTACGCGCGGTTGCCGTCGGCGAGCGCCTGGATGACGTCCTCGCCAGCGCCCTCGATGCCGCGCTGCTCCTGCTCGGACCAGGCGCCGGTGCCCGCGTACTTCTCGCGCAGCTTGGAGACGTCGCCGATGCGCGGGTGGTGCAGCATGGCCTCGCGCCAGTCATCCGGCCCCGTCTGGGACCAGAGCCACGAGGCCTCCGCGAACAGGGCGTCCTGGCTCGGGAAGGGGCGCGCGCGGGCCATGGCCTCGGCCCAGCGGCCGGAGCCGCAGCAGCGCAGGAACTCCGCCTGGGCGTCCTCGACGGGCAGGCGGTTGAGCCAGTCGAGCCGGGTCACGTGGCCCGCCCGTGCACCCGGAGCCGGCTGATGCCTCCGTCCGGGAAGATGTTGAGCCGCACGTGCGTGAAGGGCCCCGCGGCGCGCAGCTCGGTTTCGAAGAAGTGGCGGTGGTGCGCCTGAAGCTTCGTGCGCGGGAGGATCTCCTGCCACGCGATGTCCTTGGCGTTGGCGAAGTCGAGGATGTCCTCCTTCAGGGTGCAGCCCTCCAGGGAGCACATGTCCGGGAAGTTGCCCTTGAAGTGGTTGGTGTCCACCTCCACGCGGTGCACGGTGCCGGGCGCGGCCAGCTTCACGACGATCCAATCGAAGCCCGGCACGCGCTTGCGGCGCGTCTCCCAGCCCTCGCCCATGGTGCTGGCGCGGCCGGGGAGGATGAGGTTGTCCTTGGGGCCGAAGAAGGCGTCGTTGCAGGTGACGACGAGGCCGCCGTTCTCCGCCGCGGCCAGGTCCACCAGCTCCCCGGAGCGCAGCTTCGCCAGGTCCGGCGTCACCACCCCGTGCACGCGCAAGCGCGCCACGCCCCCGTCCGGGTAGATGTGCAGGCGCAGGTGCGTCCAGCGCCGCTCGCTCGCGACGGGCAGATAGTTCTGCGTCCCGCCGGCCAGCTTCGTCTTCGGGACGATCTCCGTCCACGCCGCGTCCACCAGGGACTCGCCCGAGGGCTGGCCTTGAATCTCCAGGCCGTCCACCGAGGCGTACTCGGGGAAGTTGCCGATGAAGTGGTTGGTGTCCACGTTCACCCCGCGGATGACCCCCGGCAGGCCCAGCTGGATGATGCAGAAGTCATGGCCCGGCACGCGCTTGCGGCGCGTCTCCCAGCCATCCATCCACTTGCCGAACTCCGTGTACTTGTCCGGGATGAAGACGCCGCGCCCCGGCTTGAGCAGGTTCTCCTTGGGGGCGAAGAACTCGTCGTTGGCGTAGAGGGCGCGTCCGCCCACCTTCTCGGCTGCCAGGTCGATGAGCTCGGCGAAGGCGACGCGGACCTTGCCTTCCTCGGGTGCGTTCATGCAGGGGTCTCCTCGCGGTTACCTTAGTCCACTGGCCGCCACTCCAGGGCGGCGAATCCACCGGCCCACCGTGCGGGACGAGGGCTCGTTCCGGTCGTGAACCTTCTCGCCCCGGACCCAGGTCTGCTCCACCACGCCCACCAGCGGGCGGCCCGCGTACGGGGTGAGCTTGTGGCGGTGCAGCACGCCCGAGGCCTCGGGGGTGAAGGTGGCCTCCGGATCGAAGACGATGAGGTCCGCGTCCGCGCCGGGCGTCAGCGAGCCCTTCACACCCGTCAGGCCGACGAGCCGGGCCGGGTTCTGGCACATCCACCGCACCAGGGACTCCAGCCCGTGGCCGCGCGCGCGCATGCCCGTCCACACGGCCGGCAGGCTGAACTGGAGCGACGCGATGCCGCCCCACGCCGCGCCGAAGTCTCCGCGGTCCAGGTGCTTGAGGGCGGGGGTGCACGGCGAGTGGTCCGACACCACCATGTCGATGTCACCGCGCGCCAGTCCCGCCCAGAGCGCCTCGCGGTTCTCCGCCTCGCGGATGGGCGGTGCGCACTTGAAGTGCGTGGCGCCGTCGGGGATGTGCTCCGCGTCGAAGGTGAGGTAGTGGGGGCACGTCTCCACGCTGAAGGGCAGGCCCTCGCGCTTCGCGGCGGCGATGTCCGGCAGCGCGTCCGAGGACGACAGGTGGACGATGTGCACCTGTCCGCGGTGCTTCCGGCACAGCTCCACCATCATCCGGATGGCGTCGTCCTCCCAGCGGCGGGGGCGCGACTCCAGATAGCTGCGGTAGGTGCGCGTGTCTCCCTGGGGCGGGGCCTCGTGGGGCGTCAGCTCCGCGTGGACGATGAGGGGCACGCCGCGCCGCGCCAGGATGGGCATGGCCCGCTCCAGGTCCTCCCGGGTGACGTGGGGGAACTCGTCCACCCCCGAGTGGATGAGGAAGCACTTGAAGCCGGTGACGCCCGCGTCGACCATGGCCTCCAGCTCGCCCGTGTTGCTGGGGATGACGCCGCCCCAGAAGCCATGGTCGATGGCGCAGTGGCCCTCGGCGGAGGCCGCCTTCTGCCGCAGTGCGTCCAGGGTGGTGGTGGCGGGGATGGAGTTGAGCGGCATGTCCACCACGGTGGTGATGCCGCCCGCGGCCGCCGCGCGCGTGGCCGTCTCGAAGCCCTCCCACTCGGTGCGGCCGGGCTCGTTGATGTGCGCGTGGCAGTCCACCACGCCCGGCATCACCACCTTGTCGCCCACGTCCGTCACCGGCAGGCCCGCCGGCACGTCCGCCGGTGACACCACCGCCGCCACCTTGCCCTCCCGGATCACCACCGCGGCCTCGCGCACGCCGCCCTCGGTGACGACCCGCTTGCTGCGCAGTACCTGGTTTCCGCTCACGGCTCGAACTCCTTCACGTCGTACTCCATCAGGGAGGAGAAGAACGCGTCCTTGTCCTCACAATACAGCTGCCGGGTGATGCTCGAGACCAGCTTGGGCAGGCTGTATTTCATGCCGGAGATGCTCGCCCCACCGAAGCCCAGCGAGAGCAGGCATCCGAAGGTGTAGTTGAAGACGGAGCCGAGGTAGGGCGCGCGGCCGGGCACCTTCTCCTGGAACTCGAAGCCCGGGCCCAGGTAGGGGTGACGCGCCAGGTCCGAATTGGCCTCGGCGGGCGGCGGCGTGTACCGGTCCTTCCAGAGCGCGATGTCCTCGATGAGGTGGGCCAGCTCCGGGCGCAGCGACAGGTCCGTCACGGTACCGCTGCCGACGATGAGCTTGTCGAAGGTGAACGTGCCATGCGGCGTGGTGACGCGGGCGGCTCCGTCCACCGCCTGTGCATCCAGCCACGGGCTGTCCCCGTGGAGGTGGAAGTGGGGGTAGGCGCGGGCGCGGTGATAGGTGTCGTGCGGCGGCAGCTGCCCCATCTCCAGGATGCGGCGGATGAAGCGCCAGCGATCCGCGTCCGGCAGATCCGCATGGTGCTTGAGGAAGCCGACGAACTCGGCCCAGCGGTAGGCGTTCACCGTGGGCAGGCTCTTGCGGCGGTAGAAGATGTGCACCTCGGCGGCGCCTCGCTCCAGTGCCACGGAGGCGTTGTCGAAGGCCGAGGCACCCGCCCCCAGTACGCCGATGCGCTTGCCGCGCAGGGCCTCGAAGTCGATGTCATCGCGGGTATGGGCCCACAGCTCTCGGGGCAGGCGGGCCACCATCGAGGGCGTCTCCCAACGCCCCGAGCCGTCGATTCCGGTGGCGAGCACCACCTTGCGCGCCAGGAGCGTCTCCCCGGGGCCGCTGCCGTCGGTGGGCTGGACGGGGATGACGAAGCAGGAGTCCTCGGCCCGCCAGGAGATGGCGCCCGCGCGGGTGTGGCTGCGCACGGGGATGCCGAGGAACTGGCGGTACCAGTTGAGGTAGTCCGCCCAGAGCTCCTTGGGGATGAGCCCCAGGGAGTGCCAGGCCTCCTCGCCGTACTGGGCCTCGTACCAGCTCTGGAAGCAGAGGTTGGGGAGGTTGTGGTCCGGCCCGGTGAGGTGCTTGGGCGTGCGCAGCGTGTGCATGCGCGCGAACGTCTTCCAGGGCCCGGCGAGCCCCGGGGGGCTGTCATCCACGACGAGCAGCCGGGTCACCTTCTCGCGCATCAGCCCGAAGGCCGCCGCGAGCCCGCTCTGACCCCCGCCGATGATGAGCACGTCCAGGATGGGCTGGCCATCCCGCGTGTGGCGGGGCAGGACCCAGGAGCGCTTCGGGTACTCGAGGCGGTCCAGGTCTCTGCGGAGCGAGGCTTCGAGCATGGGGAGGCCAGGCCCGTGTTTCGCGGCGGGGGACGGGATGCGCATACCCCTAGTCAAATCATGCTCGGGCCCTTCTCCGCCATGCGACACGACCCCAGACGTTGGATCTCCAGACAATGCCGGACGGGGGGAGGGGAGGGGGCCGGGCCTTCCGGCCTGTTCTTGGATGCTCTGTTGGTGGGTTGTCGACCGAGCAGATTCCACCCGAGATTGTCCACCAGCCTGTTACGACGCCTGTATGCGTCACGGGTATTGGCCCCTGCGAGCTAACGAAAAGCCCTGCCCTGGTGCATGAGCATGCGGCGCACGCAACGAGAGCGCGGACTGGAACATGGACAGGAGAAGGACCGGATCCTCGTGAAGCTGTTGAAGGACAAAGCCCCCTACGAGGAAGTCAAGCGTGCATTGCTGGAGTTGGAGAAACGGTGGCTGCGGGAGGCGAAAACCGAGGCTGAGCGCCAGCAGACCCGGCGCGGCATGGCGGAGGATCTCGTCACCCTCGCGTACTCGTTCAACAAGCCCTGGGTGGAGTTCGGCAAGTGGCTTCGCCGTGTTCAACGGCTCGGCTTCTCCAACCTCGCGCTGCGCGTCCACATCACCTGCCTCTACGTACAATCCCTTCACCTCTTCCCCCGGCAGGCTCGCGAGGCATGGGCCATGTTGGAGGATACGGAGCGAAGGGTGCGCCGACTCCGCCGAGAGCGCCCCCTGCGGCAGGAGCATCTGGAGTCGATCTCGCACGCGAAGAAGGTTGCCCGAGTGCTGCCGCCCCCTCCTCGCTGACGTGATAGACGTCAGGGCCGAGCCGGACCACAAGCCCCGGCCCTTCATAGGCGACCATCTCCGAGGAACACGATGGCATCGAGATAGTAGGGCGTGACCTCGGGACGGAAGGAGAGCTGGATAAATGAAGCAACGACATCTCGCGCGGGCAGCGCGGCGGTTCGCCCTGTGCGCCTGGAGCGCGCTCGTGTTCGCCGGGGCCGCTCGGGCGGCGGAGCCCGCCGCTCATGTGAATCCGTTCATCGGCACGACCAATGGGGGCAACGTCTTTCCCGGCGCGGTGCTGCCGTTCGGCATGGCGGCCTTCAGCCCCGAGCAGACGCCGCTGCCCGGCAGGCGTTTCCCCATCGCCGCGCCCGGTGGCTATGAGTGGCGGTCGATCGGCATCAAGGGCTTCAGCCTGACGCACGTGTCCGGCACCGGCTGCACCGGCGCCAGCGGCGACATCCCGCTCATGCCCATCACCACCGAGGTGTCCACCTCGCCGGCGCTCGACTACGCCTTCACGGCCTACTCAAGCCTGTTCTCCCACGCCGACGAAGAGGCCTCTCCGGGCTACTACGCGGTCAAGCTCGGCAACGGGGTCAAGGCGGAGCTGAGCGCCACCCTCCGCACCGCCGCGGGCCGCTTCACCTATCCGCCGGACCGTCCCGCGCACCTGCTGATCCGCACCTCCGATTCGCAGATCGGCAGCAGCGACGCACAGGTGAAGGTCGATCCCGAGCACCGGACCGTCTCGGGGCAGGTGACGAGCGGCAACTTCTGCGGCTACCTCGCCCCCGACCGGCACGAGAGCTACTACACCCTCTATTTCGTCGCCGAGTTCGACCAGCCGTTCACGGCCGGCGGCACCTGGGTCGATGGCGAGCTGAAGCCGGGCTCGACCGAGGCCCGGGGCGGCACGACGTACGGTGAGCGCGGCCACCCGCCCGGAGGCAAGGGCTCGGGCGCGTGGATCCGCTTCGATTCCAGCAAGACCCCGGTGGTGGGCGTGCGCGTCGGCATCTCCTACGTCAGCGAGGAGAATGCCCGCGCCAACCTGCGGGCCGAGAACCCCGCCGGTACCTCGTTCGACACGGTCCGGCAGGCCGCGCGCCGGGCGTGGAATGACAGGCTGGGGCAGATCCGGATCACCGGCGGAACCGAGGACGAGCGCACCGTCTTCTACACCGCGCTGTACCACTCCCTGCTGCACCCGAACGTCTACAGCGACGTCGACGGCCGTTACCGCGGCTTCGACCAGCAGGTGCACCAGGTCTCCGGGCAGCAGAAGGCGCAGTACGCGAACTTCTCGGGCTGGGATGTCTACCGCTCGCAGGTCCAACTGGTCACCTGGCTGGATCCCCGGATCGGCGCGGACATCGCCCAGTCCCTGCTCAACCAGGCCCAGCAGAACGGAGGCGTCTGGGACCGCTGGACGCACAACACCGGCGCGACCGGCGTCATGAATGGAGACCCGTCACCGCCGTCCGTGGCCGCCATCGCGGCGTTCGGCGGGACCGGGTTCGACCTGAAGGGCGCCTACGTCTCGCTGCTCAAGGCCGCCACCGTCCCCACCGCGAAGGACCTGAGCAAGAAGGGCTGTCCGGTGCTCTGCGTCGGACAGCGCCCGGGTCTCGATCAGTGGCTGAAGCTGCACTACATGCCCGTCGACGCGCCCGGCTGGGGCATGGCGTCCGACACGCTCGAAATGGTGGCGGCCGACTTCGGCGTGGCGGAGCTGGCCCGCCGCGCGGGTGACACCCGGAACTTCCGGCGCTTCCGCGAGCGCGCGGGCTGGTGGCGCAACCTGTTCAACCCCAAGGCCACCCCGGAGGGCGGCTACATCCAGCCGCGCAACGCCGACGGCACCTGGCCCGCCTTCAAGCCCGAGCAGGACGACGGCTTCGTCGAGGGCAGCGGAGCCCAGTACGTCTGGATGGTGCCGTTCGATGCCCAGGGCCTGTTCGACGCCATGGGCGGAACGGACAAGGCCGTGGCCCGGCTCGATCGGTTCTTCCGGAAGGAGGATGGCAGCTGGGCGGTGACCAAATCCGGCCCGCTGCACGCGGAGCTCGACAACGAGCCCTCGATCGCCGCGCCGTGGCTCTACGCCTTCGCCGGTCAGCCCTGGAAGACCCAGGCCGTGGTGCGCGAGGCCATGCGCCGGATCTGGACCAACAAGCCCGAGGGCATCTCCGGCAACGACGATCTCGGCCAGATGTCCTCCTGGTACGTCTGGTCCGCGCTGGGCATGTACCCCGTCATCCCGGGCCGGGCGGAGCTGGTGCTCGGCAGCCCCCTGTTCCCCGAGGCGGTGATCACCCGCCCCGGGGGAACCCTGACGATCCGCGCGCCAGGGGCCGCCATGGACTCGCCCTACGTCACGGCGCTGAAGGTGAACGGAAAGGCCAGCACCCGCCCGTGGCTGCCGGAGTCCTTCGCGCTCGCGGGCGGCACGTTGGACTTCACCCTGTCGAAGACGCCGGACGAACGCTGGGGCAGCGCCCGCGAGGACGCTCCCCCTTCGTTCGGACCGAAGTCCCGCTGAGGCCCGTCAGCCGCGGCTGGCGCGCCGCCGGCCGGAGGTCAGGGGCAGCAGCGAGAGCAGCAGCCACAGCCCGGTGACACCCGGAGCGCCCGAGGCGCAGCCCCACCCGTCGTGCTTGGAGGGGTCGTCCTTGGGGGGATCGTCCTGGGGAGGGAGGGCGCGCACGGTGACAGTGAAGGTACAGCTCTCGGGCTCGCGGCCCTCCTCGTGGAGCGTGACGGTGACGGTCGTCGAGCCCACGGGGAAGGTGGCACCGGAGGCATGGCTGTAGTCGATGCGAGCCTCCTGGGGGGCACCGTCCACGGGCTGGGCGGGAGGGTAGGAGACGGCGGCACCCTGGTCGCTGCGGGTCTCCACCACCTGGCCAGCGGGGCACGCGATGCGTGGCAGGGCGAGCACCCAGAGCTCACCGGTGCGGGTGTCGTCATCGGCGAGGAAGACGAGCCTGCCGGGCAGTTGCAACATGTTGCGGGGCGAGGAGCCCTGGGGGCCGGGGCGAATGTCGTCGACGAGGAGGGTGCCGGCCTCGGTGCCATCGCTCTGCCACAGCTCGGCGCCGTGGGTGCCGTCGTCGGCGGAGAAGAAGAGCATGCCCTCCACATCCGTCAGGGCGGAGGGCGAGGAGGACTCGGGACCCGGGCGCACGTCGCGGACGCGGAAGGTGCCGTCGGGGGTGCCGTCGGAGCGCCACAGCTCCCTGCCCGAGGTGCCGTCATCGGCGGAGAAGAAGAGGACGCCGCCGACCCGTGCGAGCGCCTGGGGCTCGGAGGAGCCCGAGCCGGGGTGGATGTCCTTGACGAGGACGGTGCCCTCTTCGGTGCCATCGCTCTTCCACAGCTCGCGCCCGGAGGTGCCATCATCGGCGGAGAAGAAGAGGGTGCCCTCGATGCTCAGGGCGTGCTGGGGCTCGGAGGAGCCAGCACCGGGGTGGATGTCCTTGATGCGGACGGTGCCCTCTTCGGTGGCATCGCTCTTCCATAGCTCGCGACCAGAGGTGCCATCATCGGCGGAGAAGAAAAGGTGGTGGCCCACCGCGGTCAGCTCCCGGGGCTCCGAGGACGCCCAGGAAGCGGGGTTGATGTCCTTCACGCGCTGGTAGCCCGCGGAGGGGCCGCCGTACCTCCACAGCTCCGTGCCGATCCCCCCGGACCAGAGGGTGAAGAAGAGGGTGTCACCCACTTCCGTCAGATTGCTCGGATCCGCGGAGATGGAGCGATGGATGAGCTTCATGACGATGGTGGTACCGGCCCTCGTGCCGTTGCTCTCCCACAGCACCTGTTTGTAGTTGCTGTCGAGACCGGTGAAGAAGAGGCGGTTGCCCACACGCGTCAGCTCTCCGGCTTGCACGGTGCCGTAGTCCCCGAGGTTCGCGAGGATGGCGGTGCCCTGGGGGGTGCCATCGCTCTTCCAGAGATCACCACCCGAACCCCCGTTCCGGCCGGATCTGAAGAAGAGCAGGCCGTTCATCTCCTCCATGCTCCCCGTGTTCAGGAGCGGCTCGAGAGAGGGGAACGAGAGGCGGGTGGGCGTGACCGAGCCGCGCTCGAGCTTCCACGGTCTGCTGCCGAAGGCGATGTCGTTGGCGGTGAAGAAGAGGGTGTCGCCCACCCGGGTCAGCTCCTGGGGATTCGAGGAGAGCTTCTGGACGGCGATGTCCCTGAGCAGGACGGTGTCCGTGAAGGTGCTGTCCGTCCTCCACAGCTCGCGACCCACCGAGGGATCCAGGACGGAGAAGAGCAGGGTGCCGTCGGAGTACGACAGCAACCGGGGAGCCGAGTCCTCCGGACCGGGCATCAAGTCCCTGACCAGGGTGGTCGCGGTGCCATCCGTCTTCCACGGCTCGCGTCCCGTCGCCTCGGTCCAGGCGGAGAAGAAGAGCGTCCCCTCCATGACCCGCAGCTCCGTGGGCTGCGAGCCCAGAGGACCGGGCTGGAGATCCTCGACGAGGCCCGTGCCGTCCGGCGTGCCATCGCTCTTCCACAGCTCGACGCCATGGGTGGCGTCTCTCGCGGTGAAGAAGAGGGTGCCGTTGACGTCCGTCAGGGCGCTGGGCCGCGCGAGCGTATCGCCGGAGTAGGCGTAGGCGAAGGCCTCGAGGAGGACGGTGCCGTCGGTGGTGCCATCCGTCTTCCACAGCCCGTAGCCGTCGGGCGTACCGGCGCCCGCGTCCCACAGGAAGAAGAGGGTGCCGTTCACGATGAGCGGGGAGTGCATCTTCACGTAGACCCAGCTGGTGGGCAGGTCCTTGACCTGGAGGGTGCCGTCGGCGGTGCCATCCGTCTTCCACAGCCCGTTACCCGAGCTGGCTCCGGTGGCGCCGAAGAAGACGGCGCCGTTGAAGTCGATCAGCGCGTGGGGCCACGAGCTCTCCGTGCCTGGCTGGAGGTCCTTGATGAGGGAGGTGCCGTCCGGCGTGCCATCGCTCTTCCACGGCTCGACGCCGTGAGTGCCGTCGTTGGCGGCGAAGAAGAGAGTCCCATTGATATTCGTCAGGTAGTCGGGATTCGCGTCTTCCGAGCCGGGCCGGATGTCCCGGACGAGGACGGTGCCCTCGGCGGTGCCATCCGTCTTCCACAGCTCGGAACCGTGGGTGCCGTCGTTGGCGGTGAAGAAGAGGGTCCCGTCGACGTTCGTCGGGTCATCGATCGATGAGCCATTCGGGCCGGGCCGGATGTCCCGGACGAGGACGGTGCCCTCGGCGGTGCCATCCGTCTTCCACAGCTCGGAGCCGTGGGTGCCGTCATCGGCGAGGAAGAACAGCACCCCGCCCACGGTCACCCGGAAGGAGGGCGAGGAGGAGCCGTCGCCGGGCCGGATGTCCTTGAGGAGGACGGTGCCGGCCGGAGTGCCATCCGTCTTCCACAGCTCGCGGCCGGAGACCCCATCGTCCGCCACGAAGAGCCACGTTCCATTCACCCTCACGGAGTCGGAGGGGTTGGAGGACGCATTGGCGGTGAGGACGCTCGGGATGGGCACGGGCTTGGAGCCCGGGAGCACGAGCGGCTGGGAGGTGCGGGTGGAGTGGGAGGTGGGCTCGGGTGCACTCGGCCCGCAGCCCGGCAGGGACAGGGCGCACGCGAGGAGGGCCGGGACCAGGTACTTCATGGCGTTCATCATTCCCCCAAGGGAAAGGGCCGGCCCCCTGCGAGCAAGGTAGTTCATCGCGGAGGGCGTGTCTCCGCTTTCCGAGGCCCGTCAGCTCCGGCTGGCGCGCCGCCGGCCGGAGCTCAGGGGCACCAGCGCGAGCAGGAGCCACAGCCCGGTGACACCCGGAGCGCCCGAGGCGCAGCCACACCCGTCGTGCTCGGAGGGTTCCTCCTTGGGGGGGTCTTCCTGGGGAGGGAGGGCGCGCACGGTGACGGTGAAGGTACAGCTCTCGGGCTCGCGGCCCTCCTCGTGGAGCGTGACGGTGACGGTCGTCGAGCCCACGGGGAAGGTGGCACCGGAGGCATGGCTGTAGTCGATGCGAGCCTCCTGGGGGGAACCGTCCACGGGCTGGGCGGGAGGGTAGGAGACGGCGGCGCCCTGGTCGCTACGGGTCTCCACCACCTGGCCAGCGGGGCACGCGATGCGTGGCAGGGCGAGCACCCAGAGCTCACCGGTGCGGGTGTCGTCATCGGCGAGGAAGACGAGCCTGCCGGGCAGATGCAACAGGCCGCGGGGCGAGGAGCCCTGGGGGCCGGGGCGAAGGTCGTCGACGAGGAGGGTGCCGGCCTCGGTGCCATCGCTCTGCCACAGCTCGGCACCGTGGACGCCGTCGTTGGCGGAGAAGAAGAGCGTACCCGCCACATCCGTCAGGGCTGTGGGCGAGGAGGACTCGGGGCCCGGGCGCACGTCCCGGACGCGGAAGGTGCCGTCAGGGGTGCCGTCGGAGCGCCACAGCTCCCTACCGGAGGTGCCGTCATCGGCGGAGAAGAAGAGGACGCCGCCGACACGCGCGAGCGCCTGGGGGGCGGAGGAGCCCCAGCCGGGGTAGATGTCCTTGACGAGGACGGTGCCGTCGGCGGTGCCATCGCTCTTCCACAGCTCGCGGCCGGAGGTGCCGTCATCCGCGGAGAAGAAGAGGGTGTCCTCGGCGCTCAGGAATTGCTGGGGCTCGGAGGGGCCCGAGCCGGGGTGGATGTCCTTGACGAGGACGGTGCCCTCTTCGGTGCCATCGCTCTTCCACAGCTCGCGACCGGAGGTGCCATCATCGGCGGAGAAGAAGAGGTGGTGGCCCACCACGGTCAGCTCCTGGGGCTCCGAGGACCCCCAGACGGCGGGGTTGATGTCCTTCACTCGCTGGTAGCTTTTGGGGAGGCCGTCGTACTTACACAGCTCCGTGCCAGAACCCGAGGCCTCGAGGTTGAAGAAGAGGGTGCCATCCAATTCCGTCAGATTGCTCGGCTGCAAGGAGTGGTTGATGCGCTGGTGAAACCACATGACGATGGTGGTACCGGCCTCCGTGCCGTCGCTCGTCCAGATCACCGGATCGAATCCGTAGTTGACACCGATGAAGAAGAGGCTGTTGCCCACACTCGTCAGCGGTCCGGACTGTGCGTAGCCGTAGTCCCCGAGGTTCTTGACGATGGCGGTGCCCTGGGGGGTGCCATCGCTCTTCCAGAGATCACCCCCCGGACCCCCGTTCCGGCCGGACGTGAAGAAGAGCAGGCCGTTCAGTTCCTTCAGGTTCCCCGTGTTCACGGGCAGATTGGGAGAGGATAAGGAGAGGCGGGTGGGAGTGAGCGAGCCGGGCTCGAGCTTCCACGGTCTCCTGCCGAAGGCGATGTCGTGGGCGGTGAAGAAGAGGGTGTCGCCCACCCGGGTCAGTTCCTGGGGACTCAAGGAGAGCTTCTGGACGGCGATGTCCTGGAGCAGGACGGTGTCCGTGAAGGAGCTGTCCGTCCTCCACAGCTCGCGGCCCACCGAGGCATCCAGGATGGAAAAGAGCAGGGTGCCGTCGGAGTACGACAGCAACCGGGGCTCCGAGCCCTCCGGACCGGGCGTGAGGTCCTTGACCAGGGTGGTTGTGGTGCCATCCGTCTTCCACGGTTCGCGTCCCGTCGCCCCGGTCCAGGCGGAGAAGAAGAGCGTCCCCTCCACGACCCGCAGCTCCGTGGGCTGCGAGCCCAGCGGACCGGGCTGGAGATCCTCGAAGAGGCTCGTGCCGTCCGGAGTGCCATCACTCTTCCACAGCTCGATGCCGTGGGCGTCGTCGCTCGCGGAGAAGAAGAGGGTGCCGTTGACGTCCGTCAGGAACCTGGGCTGCGCGAGCGTACTGTCGAATAGGGGGGAGGGGAAGGTCTTGAGGAGGACGGTGCCGGCCGGAGTGCCATCCGTCTTCCACAGCTCGTAGTCGGGCCTGGCGTAGTAGCCCGTGTCCCACAGGAAGAAGAGGCTGCCGTTCACGATGAGCGGGGAGTGCATGTCCACGTGGGCCGAGCTGGTGGGCAGATCCTTGACGAGGACGGTGCCGTCGGCGGTGCCATCCGTCTTCCACAGCCCGTTACCCGTGCTGAATCCGTTGGCGCCGAAGAAGACGGCGCCGTTGAAGTCGATCAGGGCATGGGGCCACGAGCTCGCCGCGCCTGGCTGGAGGTCCTTGACGAGGGAGGTGCCGTCCGGCGTGCCATCGCTCTTCCACAGCTCGACGCCGTGGGTGCCGTCGTTGGCGGCGAAGAAGAGAGTCCCATTGATGTTCGTCAGGTTCCCGAGATCCGAACTGTTCGAGCGGGGCCGGATGTCCCGGACGAGGACGGTGCCCTCGGCGGTGCCATCGCTCCTCCACAGTTCGCGGCCGTGGGTGCCGTCGTCGGCGCCGAAGAAGAGGGTCCCGTTGAGATTCGTCAGGTTTCCGAGAGCCGAACTGTTCGATCCGGGCAGGATGTCCCGGACGAGGACGGTGCCCTCGGCGGTGCCATCCGTCTTCCACAGCTCGAAGCCGTGGGTGCCGTCGTCGGCGAGGAAGAACAGCACCTCGTCCACGCTCACCTGGAAGGAGGGCGAGGAGGAGTTGGCGCCGGGCCGGATGTCCTTGAGGAGGACGGTGCCGGCGGGAGTGCCATCCGTCTTCCACAGCTCGCGGCCGGAGACCCCATCGTCCGCCACGAAGAGCCACGTTCCATTCACCCTCATGGGGACGGACGGGTCCGAGGACGCATTGGTGGTGGGGACGCTCGGGATGGGCACGGGCTTGGAGCCCGGGAGCACGAGCGGCTGGGAGGTGCGGGTGGCGTAGGAGGTGGGCTCGAGTTCACTCGGCCCGCAGCCTGGCAGGGACAGGGCGCAAGCGAGGAGGGCCGGAACCAGGTACTTCATGGCGTTCATCATTCCCCCAAGGCAAAGGGCCGGCCCCCCGCGAGCAGGGTAGTTCACGGTGGTGACGGGAGTCATCAGGGATGCCTCCTGTCACCAGGGGACATGGCTCCAAGGACTGACTGGAGTCACCAGGGCACGCCCGATCCACGGGTGTTTCCCTGCCGCGTGGGACTGGCACGGGTCGTGCTTTGGGTCAGGGCATGACGGCCTCGCGGGGCCGCATCGCCACCCGACTCCCAAAGGAATGACCGCCATGGCTCTCTCCCCCATCTCCCAGAATCCGGTTGCTTGCCGTATCCCGCAGCAGGACGTGGCCACCGCCCGTGTGGGCGGGGTTGTCCAGACGCCTTCCGAGGCCCTCTCCCCGCCGGGGCTGAAGGGGGGCCCGGGCGGAGCGCTGGGACTCCAGCAGGACGGTTTCAGCGCGGGTCCGCAGCGCGGGGCGCAGTGGGAGCAGTTCCTCCAGGGAGCCTCGGCCATCATCGAGACGTTGCAGGTGCTGCAGGCGCTCCAGGGCTCCGAGCTCGAGGGACTCGGGGAGTCCCTGGGCCTCGATTCGGAGTCCGGGTTGTCGCCCTTCGCGGACAGCTTCTCGGCCGACTCCAAGCTGGGGACGGAGTCACCCGGGGAGAGCGCCCCCATCTCGGGCGACGCGCGCCTGGGCGCCGGGATGCCGCCGGCCCTCGGGAAGTTCAAGGACTCCATCGAGTCCGCCGCGGCCAAGACGGGCGTGCCGGCGTCCATGCTGGCGGCGCAGATCTGGCAGGAGTCGCGTGGCAACCTGGAGGCCGTCTCCACCAACGGGGGCAACGGGCTGACGGACACCGGCCTGATGCAGGTGAACCCCAACACCTTCAAGGAGCTCCAGTCCAAGTACCCCGAGCTTCAGGGCAAGAACCTCTCCGATCCCCAGACCAACATCCTCGCGGGCGCCTACTACATGAAGGACATGAAGGAGCAGTTCGGGAACTGGGATCTCGCCCTGCGCGCCTACAACTCCGGCCCCAACGGCGTCGATCGCTCCAACCCGAACGCCATCCCCGCGGGCACGGGTGACGCCACGTATGTCCAGAAGGTGAAGCAGTTCGCGGACATCATCTCCACCGGTAACGGAACGCTGCCCGCGTAGCGCTGCTGTCTCGCCAAGGGCCTTCGAGTGGGTTATGGGCGGCGGATGCCTTCCGCATCGAAGGTCCTCTCGGTCCAGGAGCTGCGCAAGCAGTACGGTGACACCGTCGCCGTCGGCGGCATCTCGTTCGACGTGGGCCGCAATGAAATCGTCGGGCTCCTGGGGCCCAATGGCGCCGGGAAGACCACGACCATCAACATGGTCCTCGGTGTGCTCGAGCCGAGCTCGGGCACCATCCGCATCGAGGACGTGGATCTCTCGAAGCGCCGCTCCCAGGCGCTCGCGCGCACCAACTTCGCCGCCGTCTACGCGCCCCTGCCCGGCAATCTCACCGTGCAGCAGAACCTGCGCGTCTTCGGCCTCATCTACGGCGTGAAGGGGTTGTCGAAGCGCATCGAGGAGCTGCTCGTGCAGTTCGACCTCGTGCGCTTCCGTCACGTGAAGTGCGGCGTGCTCTCCTCGGGAGAGCAGACGCGGGTGGCCCTGGCCAAGGCCATGATCAACCATCCCCGGCTGCTGCTGCTCGACGAGCCGACGGCCTCGTTGGATCCCTCGACGGCGCGCGACATCCGCGCGCGGATCCGCGAGTTCGCCACGCAGGGGGAGGGCGGGGTGCTGTGGACCTCGCACAACATGTACGAGGTCGAGGAGGTCTGCGACCGCGTGCTCTTCGTCTCGCACGGGAAGATCCTGCTCGAGGGCGATCCCAGGAGTCTGCCTCGCGAGCACGGCAAGGCGACGCTGGAGGAGCTGTTCATCACCGTGGCGCGCGAGCCGCTCGCGCTGGAGCAGGCCTGAGTCATGTTCCTCAACCGCGCCGCCGCCATCATCCTCCGCCAGTTCTACCTGCTGCGTGGGAGCCCCTCGCGCGTCTTCCCACTCTTCGTCTGGGTGGCCATCGACATCGTGCTGTGGGGCTTCATCACCCGGTACCTCAATGCCGTGTCCGGCTCCGGCCTCGACTTCGTCCCGTCGCTCCTGGGAGCGGTGCTGCTCTGGGACTTCCTGACCCGGGTCATGCAGGGCGTGACGATGGCGTTCTTCGAGGACGTGTGGTCACGCAACTTCCTCAATGTCTTCGCCACGCCGCTGTCCATCTCGGAGTACGTCGGCGGGCTGGTGCTCACGAGCATCGCGACGAGCTCGGTCGGGCTCGTGGTGATGATCATCGTGGCGGGGACGGTGTTCGAGCTGTCCCTGTTCTCCTACGGCATCCTGCTCGTGCCGTTCCTGTTCGTGCTCTTCCTGTTCGGGATCGCCCTGGGCATCTTCGGCAGCGCCATCGTGCTGCGGCTCGGGCCGTCCGCGGAGTGGTTCGTCTGGCCCATTCCTGCGGTGGTCTCGCCGTTCGCGGGTGTGTTCTACCCGCTCGCGACGCTCCCGGAGTGGATGCAGGTCATCGCGCACCTGTTGCCGCCGTCCTACGTCTTCGAGGGCATGCGGACGATCGTCTCGGGTGGTGTGTTCTCGGGGACCACGCTGCTGTGGGGCGTGGGGCTCGCGGTGCTCTACATCCTGCTGGCGTGCTGGTTCTTCACACGTGTCTACCGGCACGCCGTGCGCACCGGCCTCATCGCCCGCTACAGCGCCGAGAGCGTGAGCTAACCGGTCTTCGCGAGGTGCTGGGTTGAGAGGGTAGTGGCATATCCTCGAGGGCTGTTGCACCTGGGAGAGAGGCCACCATCATGGTGAAGGAGTGCCGGAGCCGGGTAGGCGCCTTTGGGCTCATCGTTCTCTTCTTGCAGACGGCGTGCGCGACGGGCTTCCCGATGGGCGGGTACCTGGGGGGCGGGCGACAGCGGTGGCGGGTGCAGGGGGTCAGTCTCAGGTCACAGGAGGTCGAGAGCCACACCCTGGCGGCGTCGGCATCGGGGGCCCTCAGCGCTGACGAGGACCTGGAGGGTGCTGCCGTGGAGGTCGGGGGCCGCGAGGCCGGGGTTCCGGTGGTGGTTGCCGACGGTGCCGGGGCGCTTGGGCAGGTCCGGCATCGGGCGTGGCGCGTGAGCACGGCCGACGAGGAGGAGGACCTGGTGGGGAAGGGCGTTGGATGGCCCGATGGAGTAGGCGACGGACGGCCCTTCGAGGTGCCCATGACGCTCGACTACCATCAGGGCTTCCTCGCGCAGGCAGGTGTCCCCAGCACGGCGTTGCCTGAGGACGGGCGCACGCTCGCACCCCAGCAGGCGATGGAGTTGCTGCCCCATCTGCTCTCCACGCCGCTGACACTGGGCAACTTCGGGCTCCGGAGGATGGCGGCGCACCTGCTCCTGGAGGTGGCCGCTGGCGGCGAGGTTGTGACGCGGGATGAGCTCCACGCGCGAATGCGGCGCTTTTCGCGGCTGCTGGTGCTGCGTCCGGACGGATACCTGGTGAGGGCCACAACGGGGGTCGCGGTCCAGAAGGCCGGCCAAGTCGTGCTCGCGGAGGATGGCACGCTCCGGGCCGGGCGCTTCGAGGTGGGGCCGTTCTACGCCATCGAGGGCGAGCGCCTCTTCCCAGTGGACCAGGGGCTTGAGGTGCCGAAGGGGGCGCGTCCGGCGGGCCTCTACGAGCCCGACGACAACCCGGCGCTGTCGGTGGCCGAGGGGGCGGTGCTCGCCGTGGTGGACATGGTGGAAGGCCTCTATCGGCTCGTGTTCTACACGGGCGAGACGCTGGAGGGGCTCGCGCAGCTGCCGGGCGCGGTGAGGCAGCTCTACGAGCACTCGCCGCAGTTGTGGGAGGAGTTCCGTTACAAGCCCTACGCTGAGAAGGTGCGCACGGTGTCGCGGCTTGCCACGGGCGCGGTGCTGGCGGTGGGCACGGCCGGTGCTGGCACGGCGAAGGTAGCGGCCTGGGGCGGTAAGCTCGGGAGCCTCACGGTGCCCCTGCTGTCGCTCACGGGCGATGGGCTCCTGGCGGTGCGGTTGGTCGCGGTGCCCGTGGGGAGCGTTGTCACCGCGGCGGCGCCAGCGCTGAGTGCCACCTACGTCCTGCACATGGCCAATACCGGCGCCCAGGGCGCGGGAGGCGGTGGGTGGCCACCGGTTGGCGGGCCCGGGCAGTGGATTGAGGACACCTCCAGCATGTCGGAGCAGGCCCGGGACTACCAGGCCCAGGTGACCGGGGCCCCGAAAGGGTGGGCATACAGGGTCACGCGCGGGAACGACGTCGCGGACTTCGACGGATTTGATCCGAAGACGGGCACGCTGCTCGAGGGCAAGGCGCGCGGGTATCAGAAGTGGTTCGACGAGGACCTCAACCCCACGCACGATTTCTACGAGGGCATCGGGGATTTGGTGAAGCAGGCCCGGCGTCAGTTTCGGGTGGCTGCCGGGCGGCCAATCCGTTGGCACGTCGCCGAGCCGCGGATGGTGTCCGTGCTTCGGAAGCATTTCGACGCTGATGGTCTTCATTCCATCGAGGTGGTTTACACTCAACCGGTGAAGTGAGGCTGCCAAGCATGAGCGAGAGGTACGGAATCAAAGCGTATTGGGGGCACCGCCCAGAGTCGGCCGAGGAGTGCGCACGGCGGGCGGAGACGTTCTTCCGCCTCCTTGGGGAGTGCCATCCCGACTTCGCCCGCTGGTACGAGAAGAGCAACTCCGCTCGCAAGGCCCTTCAACTCGGCTTCGAGCCCACCCGCGACACCTTCGTGAGTTTCTTCGGCCGCGAGAAGTACCAGCTTGGTGATGACGGTTTTGCGTTCGACGCCTGGACCGGGCACGTGGAACAGGGCCGGGGCGGAATGGTCATGCTCGCCTGTGGGTCGAAGGCGGAGTTTTCACCGAACCGTCTCTGGATCTTCTTCCCCAAGGAGTCCCTGGGTCAGGAGCGCGTAGTCACGGAGCCTGTCGTCTCTGGTGCCATGCGTGCCGTTGCTGTGGCCTGGGAGCCAGAGTGGGCAGTGGCGACGGCGGACGGACTATGGGACGAGCTCTCCGGCGGCAGTCGGCTCGGCTGCTTCGTGGGCTGGATGACGTACTTCTCGCGGGAACGGGGCGAGGTGCCTGCCCTGCCTGCGCCCGTGCGCGTAGAGCCGGTGGAAGAGAAGGGAACGCTCGTTACCCTTACCCCCGAGCGGCTCACCCCGAGCAATCCCGAGCACGTTGCGCTCGCCTGGCGCACACAGAAGCTGCTGGAGAAGCGGGGGCTGTTCCATTTGATGGTCCACCCGTCTGCATCATCATGTGAGCACTAGCCGGTCTTCGCGAGGTGCTGCCACTCCCGCAGGATCTGCTGGTGCGCGGTGATGCCCAGGAACGAGCGCCGGAGCCCCTCGTCGTGGAGCCTCCGGGCCCAGTCCTGGAGGTGGCGGTGGGTCGTCTCCAGCACTCCCTTCGCGCGCGAGTCCTGATGGGCCTGGAGCACCCGGAAGCAGACCAGCCGGATCCAGAAGGGCTCCTCCGTTCCATCCAGCCTCCCGCCTCGCTCCAGGTGCGCGAGGATCTCCTCCACGTACGCCAGGGCCTCACGCACCTCGCCGGTGGTGAGCGCCAAGGCCGCCAGTCCCGCGACGGACTCCATTTCCAGGTGCGGCAGCCGCGCCGCCACCCGGATGCTCCGGGCCCGCAGGTAGGCCTCGCGGGCCTCCGGGGCTTGTTCCAGGGCGGCCAGCGCATGGCCCCGGGTCATCCACGCGAAGCCCTGGTACCGCGTGCTGCCGATCTCCTGGCCGATGCGCAAGGCCTGATCCGCCAGCTCCAGCGCGGTGGAGGCATGCCCCTGGAAATAGTGCAGCAGCGCCAGGTTGCAGCGGTCCACGCACTCCCAGAACCGGTAGCCAATCACCCGGCTGAACTGGAGCGTCTGCTCGAAGTCGACCTGGGCCTCGACGTACTGCCCCAGGCTCTTGCGCACGTACGCGAGGTGTCGCAGCGCCGAGAACTCCAGCCAGCGATCCTCCATCGCCCGGCAGAAGGGCAGCACCCGCTGGATGTAGGCGAGGCTCGTCGCCATGTCTCCCGTCTCGTGGATGACCGCGCTGAGGTTGAGCAGGTTCTCCACCTCCAGGTGCGCCAGCCTCGCCGACTCCGCCAGCACCAGGCTGCGCTCGAAGTGGTTGCGGGCGCCCACGAAGTCTCCCTGGTGGTGTCTCAACATCCGTCCCCACCGCAGGTGGCCGAGCGCCTCGCTGGCCACGTCTCCCGTCTCCTGGGACAGCCGGATGGCCTTGCGCACCGCCTCCACGCCCGACGCCAGCTCCCCGACTTCCGAGGCGTAGAGCGCCCGGCGCAGGGCGGCCTCGGCCTGCCGCCGCGGATCTCCGAGGATGTCGGCCAGCACCTCCATCATCTCCAGGTCCCGCCGCTGCGCCCGGCGCTCGCCCATGACGGCGTGGACCTTCTCGCGCGCCGCCACGATGGCGTAGCGCTCGGCCTGGTCCGTCTCGGGCGTCAGCGCCAGGGCCCGCTCCAGGAACGAGCGCGCCTCCGCGTTGGCGAACAGCACCAGCGCCTCCTCTCCCGCACGCCGCAGGTAGACCGCCGCCCGCACCGACTGTCCCGAGGCCTCCAGGTGATCCGCGATCAGCCCGAGGTGCTCCCGTGAGCGCTCGCCTCCGCGCGCCAGCAGCCACTCGGCGATGCGCCCGTGGAAGGCGCGCCGCTCGCGCTTGAGCACGGTCTCGTAAGCCACCTCGCGGACGATGGCGTGCTTGAAGATGTACTCGCGCGTGCCCGCGAAGGCGGGGCTCGACTGCTCGAAGATGAGCTCCCGCTCCTGCAGGGCGAGCAGGGCCTCGTGGACCGCGATGGGCGCGGCCCCCTCCCGTCCCATGCTCGCGAGCGCCTCGTCCCAGAAGATGCGGCCCACCACCGAGGCCCGTTGGAGGATCTCCCGCTCGTGGACGGGAAGGCTGTCCAGCCGGGCCTGGAGGACGCCGCTCAACGTCGAGGGCACCTTGAGCGAGGTGAGCCGTCCCGGCTCCACGCGCCAGCGCTCGCCCTCCTCGAGGATGACGCCCTCCTCGAGGAGCATCTGGATCAGCTCCTCCAGGTAGAACGGGTTGCCCTCGGCGCGGCTGACGACGAGCTCGTGGAGGGCGGGGGGGATGTCCTCCACCTTGCGCAGCAGCTCCGCCACCAGCCGGTGGCTGTCCGCCGGAGACAGGGGCCGCAGCTCGAGCCGGAGGTGGGCGGGATCCAGATCCCATTCGGGCCGCCGCTCGAAGAGCTCGGGCCTGGCCGTGCAGAGCACGAGGAGCCGCTCGGGCGCCAGCGTCTGGAGCAGGCGCTCCAGCAGATCCAGCGCGCTGTCATCGGCCCAGTGGATGTCCTCCAGGAAGAGGACCATGGGCTCGCGGCTCAGCAGGGCCCGGAAGTACTCGCTGAGGGCGGCGAGGCCCCGGGCCCGGCGGCTCTGCTCGTCCGTCGGGGTGCCCTTCACATGGGGGCTGTCGCTGAAGTCGAAGCCGAGCAGGGAGCCGGCGAGGTGGGCGCGGCTGCGGCTCGCGTCCTCGGGGCCGAGCGCCTCGCGGAAGGCATCCTCCATCCGGTCGCGCACCACGCTGGGGGGATCGCTCTCCTGGAGCTGCAGGTGGAAGGAGAAGAGATCCCGCAGCAGGGCGTTGGGGTGCCTGCGCATCTCCGGGCTGGCGCGCCCTCGCAGGCACCGGGGCGGCTGGGGCAGGGACTCGAGCCAGGTCTCGAACTCCCCGAGCAGCCGCGACTTGCCCATGCCGGCCTCGCCGGTGAGCGTCACCCGCTGACAACCGGCCCCGGAGAGCGCCGCGGACAGGGCGTCGCGCAGGCGGCGGGACTCCTCCTCGCGGCCCACCAGCCGGGACCAGATGCCCTCCAGGCCCCGGCCCTGCCGGCGGAAGGCGTGCGGCCGGGCCGCCGTCACCCGGTACACCAGGAGCGGCTCCTGCTTGCCCTTGACGCGCAAGGGAGGCTGGGGCTCGACGTCGAAGGCCCCGCTCACGTGGCGGTACGTGCCGTGCGAGATGAGGATGGTGCCCTCGGCCGCGGCCTGCTCCAGGCGGCTGGCCGTGTTGACGGTGTCGCCCATCACCGTGAGCTCCCCGAGCGTGCCCACCACGCCCAGGAGCACCGGGCCCGTATGGACGCCGATGCGCATGCGCAGGCCCTCGGGGGGACCGGCGAGGAAGGAGGAGAGCTGGGCCTGGATGTCCAGGGCGGCGTGGAGCGCCTGCTCCGGATCGTCCTCGCGCGCTCCGCCCGCGCCCCAGAGCGCCATCACCGCATCACCGATGTGCTTGTCGATCCGCCCCCCGTGCCGGACGATGGCCGCGTCCACGCGCTCCCAGAGGGCGTTCATCAGCTCGCTGACGTCCTCCGGGTCCATGCGCTCGCTCATGGCGGTGAAGCCACAGAGATCGCCGAAGAGCACCGTGACGTGGCGGCGCTCCAGGGGCACCTGGGAGGCCAACGCCGCGATCCGTGCGCGCAACGCCACCAGCGCGGCCTCGATGGCCTCGTCGCCCAGGGTGGGGCGCTGTTGCTCCAGCATGGCGATCGCCCGCAGGAGCAGGTCGCGTTCGTTTCTCATCGTCGTTTCGGCACCGCCATGCTTTCCATATTCTACGTTAGGGAAACGTTCGGGCGAGATTCAACCAACGGGGAGTAGTGACCCAACTGGTTGCGGACGCAGTGCAAGTGGACTCTAACGCTCCCCCATGCCCACCCTGAACGATTTCGAGGCCCTGCTCCGGCACACCGGTCTCCTGGCTGACGGGCAATCCCTTCCTGTCGTGACACGGGACCGGCTCGACAGCGAGGCCGAAGGCGCCAGTCGGCTCACCGCCTTCCCCACGAGCCTCGAGAGGACGCGCGCCGCAACCGGCTGTCGTCCCTTCCCGCGTGGCTCGAGCGACTCGAGCGGCGTGGATGTACGGTCTTCACGTGAGCCATACCCTGGCCGCCCATGCCGAGCCTCACCCGGGTGTCGTGAGAGCCCGGGGGCGCCCGTGTTGGAGCTGCTCGCCCGCGGGCCCGCAGAGGCGAGGGTGATTCGGCTGGGGTGCTCCGATCCTCAGCGCGAGAAGATGGGGTGCGTCTCCAGCCAGGAGACGAAGAGCGCGTCCGCGAAGGGCTTGCCGGGAATGGTGAGGCCATGGGAAGCCTCACCGCTCACGTGGAGCCCTCCACCGGGAACGTAGGTGAGGACGAGCTCTCCTCCCTCGGGGACGTCCCTCAGCGAGGCGAGCAGCTGCTCCAGGTGATCTCTCAGCGGCGTGTTCCGCAGCGCGGGGTTGGAGGCCAGTCCCTCGCGGAAGGCCTCCACGAGCTGATCCCTCCGCACGTCACGCAGGAAGCGGAACTGGAGCCGTTTGACGCAGTTGGCGGAGACGACCTCGGACTGCTTGGGCGAGACCTGCTCCAGGTACAGCGACCAGATGTAGACCTTGAAGAAGAGCTTCTCCTTGAGCTCCATGTGCGCCAGCGAGACGCGCCGTCCTTCCAGCGTCAGCGAGTCCGGCACCCGCACTCCCGCCAGCTCCCGGGCCTCCGCCACACCCGCCGTGAGGAGCAGCCCCACCACGAGTCCCCATCCCCCCGCCCACCACCCACTCCGTGCCATCCGTCTGGCCCTCCGCACCATCCCAACCCGATAACCGGGGAAAGGTGTGAATGGAGGCGCCACTCAGCCAGCACCTCCGTCGCTCGAGGCCTCCGCTCCTGTCAGATGCCGAGCAGCGCCTTCACGATCGCCATCCCTCGCCATTCCGAAACGAAGGATTCCGGTGAAAACATGGTAGCGGGAATCGCCAACATGTTTCAACACCAACTTCACGAAGGGTCTCTTCTCCTGGTGTGAGAAGTCGGGACTCATGGTCGCTCTTCGCGCTCCCGCCTTCTCCCTAGGATGGAGACGATGAGGAAGGCGCATGCCCTTCACCCTCGACGATTCGCTCTGGCCGCTGCTCGTCATCCATCTGTCGGGGACCTCGACGGATGTGGAATACGAGAAGTTCCTCGAGCAGCTGGCCGGCGTCCTGAATCGCAGGGAGCCCTACTTCAGCATCGTCGACACGAGCCAGTCCGGCTTGCCGAACAGCGCGCAGCGCCAGCGGCAGGTGGAGTGGAGCCGGACGCACGATGAGCTGGAACGGACGTGGGGGCGCGGAACGGTCTTCATCGTCACCTCGCCCTTCGTGCGGGTGGCCATGAGCCTCTATTTCCATGTCCGGCCCCAGCACGTCCCGCATGTCTCCGTCGCGGACATGGGCTCGGCGTTGGTGTGGATCGCGGAGCGGATGGAGAGCACCGGCTTCAAGGCCGAGGCCGAGCGCGTGCGGCAGCATCTCTCCTCGCTCTCCCAGCGCACCGCCTGAGCTCATCCCGGCGTGGAGCCTTCCTGCGCGTGGTGGCGCTCGTAGAGCTGCATCAGGGGCGTCACCGAGATGCCATGCACGACGATGGACACGGCCACCACGGTGAGCACGAGCGCGACGAGCTGGTGCGCCAGCGCGCCCCGCACGCCGTGGTTGAGGGCATAGAAGAGGTAGTAGAGCGAGCCGATGCCGCGGATGCCGAACCAGCCCATCAACCCGCGCTGGGCGGAGGAGGTGCTGGAGCCCAGGAGCGTGAGGAACACGGAGGCGGGGCGGATGGCGAGGAAGAGCAGGGGCGTGAACCAGAGCGCCTCCGGGGGCAGCGGGACGCTCGCGAGCAGGATGCCGAGGATGACCACGAGGCTCACCTCGCCCAGGCGCTCGATCTGCTCGTTGAAGTTGAGCACCGCGTTGGCCATGTAGGCGGGGGCGTGCTCCGGGTGGATGGCGGCTTCCGGGTGGATGCCGCCGCGCGCGGCCTGCTCCACGGCCTCGGGGGGCTTGCCGTGGTTGGACTTCTTCTCGATGCGCCGCAGCGCGAGCCCGGCGGCGAACACCGCGAGGAAGCCATAGGCGTGCAGCAGCAGCGCCACCCCGTAGGAGAGCGCGATGAGGCCCAGGGCGAGGAAGTCGTCGAGCCCCACGGCCTCGCGATGGGTGCGCCGCAGGTAGAGGACGAGCCGCCCGACGGCATTGCCCAGCGCGGTGCCCACGCCGAGCCCCGCCACCACCGCCCAGACGAGGTCCACCACCACCCAGCGCCACAGGTTCTCGCCCAGCGGGTGCAGCCCGAGCAGCCCCAGGCCGAGCATCACGAAGGGAAAGGCCGTGCCGTCATTGAAGCCCGCCTCGCCGGTGAGCCCGAAGCGGAGGGCATCCCGCTGGAAGGGGTGCTCCATCTGCACGTCCGAGGCGAGCACCGGATCCGTCGGGGCGAGCACCGCGCCCAGGAGGATGGCCGCGCCCAGGGGCAGGCCCAGCAGCCAGACGCCCGCGGCGGTCACGAGCCCGATGGTGAGCACCATGGCCAGCGAGGCGAGCCGCACGGCGATGCGCCACTGCGGGTCTCGCAGGGGCGCCCGCAGCTTCAGGCCCGCGGTGAAGAGGGAGACGATGACCGCCACCTCGGTGAGGTGCTCGAGGAACTTCGTCTGCACCTGGGCTTCCAGCCGCCCGAGGCCGAGCTTTCCCAGGACGAAGCCCACCACCAGGTAGAGCAGCGAGGTGGACAGGGGCAGGCGCTTGAGGACGGAGCTCCCGAGCGCCATGGCGATGAGCAGCACGCCGACCACGATGAACCAGATCACGATCTGCATGAGGCCAGCGGCTCTCCCCGCGGGGTGGACGTCCGGCTCAGTGCTCGTCGCCGGGGCCGTGCGCGTGGCCGTGCTCGAGCTCCTCCTCGGTGGCCTTGCGCACCTCGCGCACCGTCACCTCGAAGTGGAGCGTCTTGCCCGCCAGCGGGTGGTTGAAGTCCACCACCACCGTGTTGGGGCGCACCTCCTTCACGAGGAAGTCCACATCGTCGCCCTCGTCATCCGTGGCGCTCACGATGCCGCCCGCCTCCAGCTCCATGTCCGGCGGGAAGTCCTCGCGCGGAACCTCCTCCACGCCATCCGGATCGTACTCCCCGTAGCCCTCCTCGGGAGTGACCTGGACCTTCAGGGAATCGCCCACCTTCTTGCCCGCGAGCGCCTTCTCCAGCCCTGGGACGATCTGCTCGTGGCCATGCAGGTAGACGAGCGGATCGCCCTCGTCACTCTCGTCGATGGTCTTCCCGTCTCCCAGATGCAGCCGGTACTCGATGGAGACGACGCTGTCCTTCGCGATTTCCATGGATGCCCTCCTCGGGCGTGGCAGCGAGGGGGAAGGGGACTCCTGCCACACCTGGCTGATGATGGGGTTGCGCACGTGCTCTTGCATGCGGAGCGGACCTGCCCGCCCGGCGGTGACGACGTCTCCTGACGCTCACCTGCCTGCCTGGCGAGCGCGTGCCGGTGCCGTCTACCACAAGGGCTCGGCCGCCTGCTCACTGATTGCGGAGATCCCGTGTCCCCCCGCGCTCCTTCTGCGAGGATGCCCGGCCGCATGAAGATCTGGGTCGACGCCGATGCATGTCCGGGGCCGGTACGGGACATCCTCCTGAGGGCCTCTCAGCGCCTGGGGGTGTCCACCGTCTTCGTGGCCAACAAGCGCCTGTCGCTGCCCCGCTCGGAGCTCGTCTCCACGGTGCAGGTGGGCGCCGGGCTGGACGTGGCGGACGGCTACATCGCCTCCTCGGCCCAGGCCGGGGATCTCGCCGTCACCCAGGACATCCCCCTCGCCGCGCTGCTCGTCCCCAAGGGCGTGGTGGTGATCGATCCGCGCGGAGAGCTCTTCAGCGAGGAGAACATCGCCGAGCGCCTCTCCGTGCGGAACTTCATGCAGGAGCTGCGCGACAGCGGTGTGATGACCGGCGGCCCCGGTGGTTTCTCCGCCCAGGATCGCCAGCAGTTCGCCGCCACCCTGGACCGCGAGCTCACCCGGCTCCTGCGCTCCAGGCCGAAGCCCGCCTGAGCCTCGCGCTCCACCGTCTCGAATTCTGGACCGGGGTGCACCGGCCCTGGCCTCGGGATTGCTCTGATCGAGGGTCATGCTGAAATCTCCTCTCATGAGCACCCGTCGATCTCCCGAGAATGGGTCCACCGAGCGCAACGCCCCGTCCGTCGAGGCGGCCTTCCAGGCGGTTCCGCCAGAGATGGTGGCGGAGATCCTCGACGGGGAGTTGTACGTCAGCCCTCGACCGGCTCGCCCCCATGCCAACGTGGCGTCGAACCTGGGCGGCATCCTCCTGGCACCCTTCAAGTTCGGCAGGGGAGGTCCGGGTGGGTGGGTCATCATCGGTGAGCCAGAGCTGCACCTCGGTCCCCGCCCGGACAAGGTGGTGCCGGACCTCGCCGGGTGGAGGCGCGAGCGCCTGCCCCATGCGGTCGGAGGGGAGGATGCCCCGGCGCATTACGACCTCGCCCCGGACTGGGTCTGCGAGGTCCTCTCCGCGCGCACGCGCAACAGGGACAAGGGCCAGAAGATGCGCATCTTTGCCCGCGAAGGGGTGCGGCACGTGTGGCACGTGGACCCGCTCGCGCGCTCGCTCGACATCTTCCGGCTCACGGAGGGCCAGTGGGTCCTCGTCCATGCCTTCTCCGGAGAGGAGACGGTCCGCGCCGAACCCTTCGAGGCCATCGAGCTCGAGCTGGCGCTCGTCTGGTCCGGGTGAGTCAGGGGCCTATCTGCCCTTGCCCGGCGGGTTGGACGGCCGGGTCGTGCCAGGTGTGTTGGCCGGCTCCTGGGGGTTCTTGCGGCGCGAGTGCTCGTCGAGCGCGGACTGGTGCTTCGGATTGTTCGGATTGAGGGTGTCGGACCGCTCGTCGTTGGGCTTCCTCGTGTTGTCCTTGTCTGCCATGGCCTTCTCCTCGGGTTGGTCCGCCCATCATCGGGCGGCGGGTACAGCTCTCTACGGAATGGGTGGCTCGGTGGGGTCTTCAGGCTGACTCCGCATCCGGCAGGTTTCCGAAATGCATCTCCACCGGTGCGGTGGTGGGTGGCCGATTGAGGCTCGAGACGTAACGGTCGGTCTGCAGCCGACAGCCCTTGCCATAACGGAACAGCGTCCGGGCGAAGTCGACGAGGCCGGGGCGGTAATGGTGGTGGACGACCGCCTCCGGCCGGTAGTTCAGCACGAAGCCGCGCTCCAGGAGCTTGAAGCACAACCCAGGGTCTTCTCCGCCGGGCTCGCGAAGGTCCTCGTCGAACCCGCCTGCCTCTTCCAGGGCACTCCGCCGGAATGCACTGTTCGCCGTGACGACATACAGGTAGCGGCCCTGGTTCAGGTAGGGATCGAGCAGCTTGTGGTAGCTGTAATAGCGGCTGAACACGTCGTCGCCGACCGCGAGCGTCCGGCCCCCCACGCCCGCGACCTTGGGCGAGGCATCCTGAAGATGGGTCGCGAACTCCCTGGCCCACCCAGGCCGCACGACACAGTCGTTGTCCGTGAAGGCGATGAAGGGATGCCGGGCCGCCGCGATGCCGCGGTTCCTCGCCGCGGCGGGACCTTGCCTTCGTGGCTGGCGGAGACACTCGATGTCCAGATGGGAGTCGAAGCCGTCCAGGACCCGCGCGACAGGCTCGGGCGAGGCGTCGTCGACCAGGAGCACCTGGAAGTGTTCCGGCGCGGCCGCCAGGGAGGACAACAACCGCCGGGTGAGATCCAGCCGGCCGTAGCAGGGGACGACAACGGACAGGGGGAGCGTACGACCTCGTGTTGTCTGGCTCATGATGCCTCCTGCTTCCGGTGACAGTTCAGCATTCCGCAGTTCTTCCGGCACCCGGCCATCACGTCCCGGGCCTGGGCCGCGAGGTCCGATTCCCACAGCTCGCGCAGGCCCGACTGGCGGACGTTGCCAATCACCCGCCCGTCCAGGAGCTCGCGCATGAAGAAGCAGAGCTGCGCGTTTCCGTGCTGGTCCACCATCATGTTGCGCTCGGCGCTACCGCATACCTGCTCGCCGATGAAGTCCGGATCCCTGGCGTAGAGCTTCATCCAGCGCAGATCGTTCTCGGACGTGGCCACGGGGGCTCCGGACTCCTTCAGTCCGAGGAGCCGGTCGATCGCGGCGTCCACACGAGAGACCTCTCTCGGGAAATGCCGCTCGAAGAAGGTGTCCCGGCGGGAGGCCCTCATGAATGTCCGGGAGAGCATCTGGAACGTCATTCCATCCACGCCGAGCGCCCGCGCGAATTCCACGTATGCCTCCAACCTATCGACGTTCCCGTCGAAGAGGATGGTGTTGGTGAGGAGCCGCAGGTCCGAGTCCCGGAAGGACTCGCGACGCCGGGCGAGCAGCCGGCGGATCATCGAGACCGCCCGGTCGTAGGTCCCCGGCACCCCACGTATCCAGTCGTGCAGCTCCGGCCGATGGGAGTCGAGGGAGACAATCAGGTAGCGAGGCCCCTCGGCGAGGAGCCGGTCCAGGGTGACGTCATCCCAGAGGGTGCCATTGGTGTTCGCCGCCACGGGCAAGGCGCTCCGCCGGCAGGTGCGCGTGAGCGAGAAGAACTCGTCCTTCTTGTGCAGGGGCTCGCCTCCCGTGAGCACCACGGTGGCGCCGGGTGACCAGGTGGCGAACGGGTGGATCAGCGCCGTCTTCTCCTCCGTGCGCAGGGCCGTGGCTGGCTCCCGCGAGCGCCACATGTGGCACTGCCGGCACCGCAGGTTGCACTCGGTCGTCACCTCGATGAAGAGGGTGCGGGGCGGAGCGGATGGCATCGCGAGTGCCCGGTCCGGTGGGTGCTCAGTCCTTCCGGACATGGACGTCCTTCAGGTAGTAGCAGCCCCGGCAGTAGGGGTGGCATCGAGGGGTGTTGAGGTTCTCCCGGAAGAGCTGCGCGAAGGCCCCGCGCCAGATGTGCTCGAACGGGCGCAGCGACAGGTTCCCGTAGGTGTACGGGTTGAACATGTTGCAGACCTGCACATCGAGGTCCCAGCGGATGACGGCCTCCTTCCAGGGACGATCGCAACCCGAGCCCGCCGTGCGGGAAGCGGAGGCCAGCGGGACGCGGTGCCCCGCGAGGGTGTCCGGAAGGAAGAGCCGGACCCCCGAGCGCTGGGCCCGTGTCTCCGCCTCCGCGAAGACGGCGATGAGCTGTTCCATGCAGGGCTGGATCCAGGTGTCACTGCGCTGCTTCACCACGTTGACGAGGAGGTGGGGGATGCCCCACTCCGCTGCCCGATCCACGAGGGCGGGCAGCTCGGTGCGGTTGGCTCCCTGGAGCGTGAAGAGCAGGAAGAGCTGCCGTTCGCGGTGCGCGAGCCGGGCATGCTTCGCCACGGCCCGGAGGGTTGCCTCGAGCACGTCCCAGCGCGCGGGACGCCGCAACCGCTCGAACAGCGCGGGGTGGGCGGCATCCCAGGAGAAGAGCAGGGTGGCGCCCTCGTCCACCATGCGTGTGTAGAGCGGCACGGCTCCCGTCCCGTTGGTGATGAGCTCCACCTGGAGGGGATACTCCCCGAGCACGTCGAGGTACGCGCCGAAGTCCGGAATGAGCGTGCTCTCCCCCAGGCCGTTGAGCCGGACCTCCCGGACATGTGGAAAGAGCTGCGTGGCCAGCTCCCGGAAGGCGCCGAGGGGCATGACCCGCGCCAGATTCACCCCATTGGCGCCCACCCGGCACATGGGGCAGTCGAGGTTGCAGGTGTTGGCGAGCTCGATGATGACGCGCTCGGGCCAGGGGAGATCCTCCGGTGCACGCCGCACCTTCTGGAAACGGCTGCTCCAATGAACGCGTTCCGCCTCTGGCAGGGCCTCGAAGTTGCGCTGGGCGAGGACCAGGGCGTGGGACTCGGGGGGCAGTGCGCTCATCGCCGCCCTCCGAGGTGCCAACCCAGGTTGTAGGAGACGCGCTGTACGACCCGCAGCCCGAGGAACGCGAGCTGGTCGCGCAGGGGCAGTCCGTCCTCGGCGTAGAGCGCCCGGTGCCAGGACAGATCCCTCCACAGCTCGGTGAGCCCGAGCGGAGGGGGACGCAAGCCCTCCCAGACCTGACGGGAACGTCTCCTCCACCAACCATTCAAATCCACCAGCGACATGTCCGTGCCTTGGTTCGTTGTGAAAGTGTCAGACGGCGAGCCGCTCCATCACGTCGCGCATCGCCGGGCGTTGCGCGGGCTTCTTGCCCAACATTTCCGCGACGAGATCGCGGATGGTCGGGGGCACGCGGCCCTCGAGCAGGTCGAGCGGGGGTGGCTCCAGCAGGTGGAAGTACATCAGGTCCTTCTGCTGCTCTGCGGGGAAGGGCAGCTGGCCCGTCAGCATCTGGAACAGGAGCACCCCGAGCGCATAGACATCCGCCTTCGGGTCGACGCTCTTGGATTGGACCCACTGCTCCGGGGCCATGTAGTCCCACGTCCCCAGCAACGCGCCGCCGCCCGTCGAGACGGGGAGGGTGGGCTCTTCCGCGCGAGCCTCGACCTCGCTGGGAGGCATCTTGGCGAGGCCGAGGTCGGCCAGCTTGACCTCCAGCGCCGAGGGCTCCTCCCGCGCCAGCAGCACGTTGGCTGGCTTCAGATCGCGATGGACGATGCCGCGCTCGTGCAACGCGGTCAGCGCCTCGGCCAGCTGCGTGGTGACGCGGACCGCGTCCCGAGGGGGGAGCGGTCCGCCTGCTCGTGTGAGCACCCGGTGGAGGTCCACGGGCAGCCACTCCAGGACCATGAAGGGCGTTCCCCCGGGTAGGGTCCCATACTCGAAGGCTGTCACGATGCGTGCGTGCCGCAGGAGTTGGAGCGCACGCGCCTCGTTGAGGAAGCGGGCAACTACCTCCTCGTGGGCGCACCACTCGGGGAACAGGACCTTCACCGCGACCGGATGCCCAAGGGTCTCATGGCGGCCCTCGTACACCTCGCTCATGGCGCCAATCGCCACGCGGCGGACCAGCACGTGCTCTCCAATACGCAACCCGGGTGAAAGCATGGGCACCTCTCACTCCCGTCTTCCGGTTCACTTCCGTGGGGGGGTCGCCGGCCGCAGGGCCTGGAGACGTTCGATCCAATCGAGCATGTCGCGCAGCTCGTCCGCGCAGTCCGGGTGCTCGGCGAGGAACGAGGCCGGCTCCACCTTCTCTCTCGCATCGCGTCGCCGCAGATAGGTCAGCAGGGCGGCCGCCGCGTCATTCACCGTGTTGGTGACGGTGGACGGCTCCCCGGGCTTCAGGCCCAGGCTCTCCGCCCTGCGCGCGCGCAGCGCCTCCAATCCCCGCTGCTGGAGTCCCGCGACGGAGGGCTCCGTCCTTCCCATGTGCCGGGCGGCCTCTGCGACCGGGAGATCCTTGAGGTGGCAGAGCCAGATGGCCTGGCGCTGGTCATCCGGGAGTTGAAAGAGGAGCGCGAGGAGCATCCGCCAATCCTCTTGGACGGCGGCGGCCTGGCTCGGGCTCTGCTGCCGTGCGGCCGCAGTCAGGGCCTCGGGGCTGTCCAGGGGGACGGTGCTAGATGGGCCGCGCTTCTGTCGCCGCGCCTCCCGCACGGACTGCACCGCCCGGTTGCGGAGGATGCTCTTGAGCCAGCCGATCCACTCGGCCTCCGTGGCGCCCTTGAAGGAAGAGAAACGGCTGAACGCGCGCTCCACCGTGTCCTGCGTGATGTCCGAAGGGTGGGCAACGCCCGGCGGCACACGGGCAAGTGTCCCCATGGCCCATTTCCCGAGCATCGGCTCGTACCGTTTGAAGAGCGCCGCGCGCGCTCTCTCGTCCCCGGCACGCGCACGGCGGAGCAGCTCCTCGAAGGACACCTCCGGCATGGCTTCGTGGTCCATGTGCTGACGTCCGATGTCCTTATTTCGGGGGAAAGTGCCCACCAAAGGCCCGCTGAAGCGGTGCGACGGATTGGGTCCTCGCCGCCTCCTCCAGCCATCCGTGCAGTTTGTCGAGGCGCTCACGGAACTCCTTCATCTGCTGGTCGTTCATGCGTGCGAACACGTCATCCTGAGGCGCTCTGGGGAACTGGAGGGAGAGGCGCGAGCCGAAGCGTTGACGCATCGAACGCACTAGGACGGTGGTCGCCGCCAGGTCATCGTAGTCGGCGGGCTGCTGCCGGCCGTTCCTCACGGGCTGGAACCAGTGGTACGCGGCGACCGTGAGGCCGAGTCCCGTGGGGGCCGCTCGCCCCTCGCTGGGGAAGTGCACGTCCTTCCAGCGCTTCAGGTAGCGGATGACCCGGCAGAACTGCCCGGCGTCCTCACCCGTGAACCTGCGCTCGAGGGCTTCCATGAAGCCTTTGCGATCGTCGGGCTGCCACTTGCGCTGTTCCGGGAGCGCGTTCTGCTTGCCGAGCGCCAGGTACAACGTGCCGGTGGACGGCGCCCTCGCCAAGATGGCGAGGTCGATGTGGTAACGGATCTCGCGAGCCTCCTGGTAGTACACCGTGATGCACGGGCGGCGCCATTCCACCTTGGTGGTGTGCTCGCTCACGGCCTTGTAGACCCACTCCTTCACCTTGACGGGATCGTTCGTCCGAGGGTCCAGATCGAACTCGAGCCCGACGTCGAGGTCGTAATGGCCGTTGAGCGGCTTGATGCCCGTCCCCATGACGTAGCTGCCTTGGTAGAAGGGTCGGAAGGAGACGGGCAGGTTGTCCCGAAGCCGCTTGAAGATGCGTTCGCTCTTCTGGATGAGCTCCGCGGTCTCTCCGTGCCGCTTCAGTTGAATGGTCTCGTGGAACCGCCGGAACAGGGGTTGGAAGGACATGGGGGCTCCTCTCAACGCCGCACCGTCAGGTCGAAGGCCGATCGCAGGACCTCGAGAATCCCGTTCCCGTCGCGATTCCGCGCTCCCTCGAGCAGCGCGTGGAGCTCGAAGTCGGACCGGGCCCCGTGCCGATGGAGGCGCCCCTCGTGGTAGAGCCCGAGCTCGGGCACCTTCACCCGCGCGGTGTCGAGGGCGAAGTAGACGCGCTCGTCATGGGCGACCACGGTGGGGCCCGCCAGCTCGATGAGGGGGCGCTGCGCGAGGATCGACAGGAGGAACTCGAGCGTCGTCTTGTGTCCCCGTCCGGCGCCGCGCTCCAGGAGCAGGTACTGCCAGTACCAGATGAGATACCGGTTGAGGCGGCGGATCTGGATCTCCCGCAGCGGCGGACCGCCGTCATCGAAGGCCCACATGGTCTCGGTCGCGATCCGGACCAGATCCATGAAGAACCTTCGTGGATCGGCGACCTCGCCCGGGTCCCTTGCCCGCGCGAGCGCATACTCGTGCAACATCGCCCAGACGTCCGCGTGATAATCGATCTCCTCGAGCACCTTGGGGAAGCGCCCGATCTCCCTGCTCGATCTGCTGGTGAGTCCCTGAGGCCCACGATGCGCCAGCTCGTGCAATACGAGCATGCGCAGGGCGCGCTGTCTCCGCACCTCCTCGGGGATCCTCCGCGCGAGCCGCGCCAGCCAGTGCGCGTCCACCTGCCAGGCATTGCTGGAGGAGTCGAGAAGGAAGCTGTCCGTGACGGTCCGCCGCTCGACATCCACCGTCGTTTCGAACAACAGCGTGTCGCGCAGGGCCGGCAGGTGCAGCCAATGGCCGGAGAACTCCGGATGCCCTCCCGGGCTCGACAGGAGACCCGCGAGCCAGTTTCGCGCGGAGGGCTCGTGCTCCCGCCGGGTGAACTCCTTCATCCCTTCGAGGTCCCGCAGCAGGTTCCCGCGATCGCCATCAGCCAGGGCCCGCTCTTCCTCGGTCAGGGGCAGGGGCTCGGGGAGGCTCGGGGCGTTCACGAGCAAGGCCCGCTGGTGATACGGCTCGTTCTCCTCGTGCCGCGCGTACTGGTACGTCTGCACGGGTGGGTGCATCGTCCGGTTGATCTGGGCGCCGAGCAGGAGCGCCATTCCCGGTTGGACCGAGGCGAACAGGTGGACGCATTGGATGCCTGGGAACCGGGTGCCAATGATGTCCAGGGCTTCCCGGAACGCGTGGGCGACCTCCTGCATCTGCTCCATGCGGGTGAAGGCGTCCTCCGCCGGCGACTCCAGCGCGATGTCGATCTCCACCAGGGGCTGGGGAATCACCCGCTCCGTCATGTGCCGGTCGACGCGGTGCGACGTCGAGACCCGGATGACCGCATCACCCGAGGATCGCTCCCAGTGCTCCGGCAGGTGGACCCGCGCGAGGCGGGCAGGGGGTCTTCCGGGCTCGGGGAACCATCCCCAGGCCCGTCTCACGTGGTGGTGCGGGATGACCTCCACCTGCTGCCAGGTGGAGATCAGGGAGCCCAGGTAGATGGCGAGGGGGATGGGGGAGGAGCCGAAGTACACGAGCCGGTAGTCGGGGTGCTTCTCCCGGATCGGAGCGAGCTTCGCGCGGAACAGGTCCTCGAGCGCTCGCTGGGCCTCGCCCCAGTCGCGCGAACGGAGTGCGTGTGAGGCAAGCTCCGTCATGTCCAGCTCAACATCCAGCCGGGGTAGGGCCTTGTAGGATTCGGGCAGCGCGCCAGCCATGTCCCTCGGCGTGATGCCGAGCTGTGCGGGTTGTGACAGGAGGATGAGCCCGCTCGGGGGCATGTCGTTCGGCTCGATCATGGAGTTCCGGTCCAGGAGGAATCGGGTTCCTGATCTCCATGGACGCCATCCGCGAAAGGATCGAGCGCGGAGATTTCTTTTTATTTTTTCGGGCCCCGGTTCAATCGCAGGCCAGAGGCCGGAAGCGAACATCCTCCGGGTCCTTGCGCCGGAAGCCGACTATCAGCGCACATCGTTCATCGCGCAGGCGTGTGGCGAGACCGCAATCCCCACGAAAGTGCGCCAGATTCTCTTCTCCGAGCAGGCTCTCGCCCAGGACCAGCGCATAGCGCTTGTTGGGTTTTTCACCTTCGTGAAGCTCGCGTCCCAGTTCCTGGGCCTCCTGGTAGTGCTCGGCTGCGGCACCGTGCTCTCCACGGGCCATCTCGAACTCCGCCTTCTTGACGAGAATCCCTGCCAGTACCCAGAGGGAGTACGTGTTCTCTGGCTCGGCATTTTTGACGGAGCGTCCCAGGTCCAGCGCTCGAACGAAGAACGCCTTCGCATCCGGGGCTCCCGCCAGGTGGGCTGCCTTGGCGCGAGAGCCGAGCGTCTCCGCCAGGAGCGACTGGTCATAGACGCCCTTGTTCTTGTTCTTCTCCAGGAGCGGGAGGGCTCGATCGTACAGTTTCATGGCTATGTCAGGCCGGCCGGTCGCGAGCTCCAGATCGGCCAGCTCGGAGTAGCTCGTCGCTCGCGTTCGTCTGTCGTTGGGCTCATCCTTCGGGTGCTGTCGCTCGAAGAGCTTGATGGCCTGGGTGAAGTACAAGCGCGCCTCGGGGTGTCCAAGTGCCTGCACGATCTTTCCCCTCTTCGAATATTCCAGTCCGAGCAGGAACAGGAAGCCCGTGTTCTCCGGCTGCTCACGGAGGCCCTGCTGGAGCGACTTCAGCGAGGTGTCCAGGAAGGCAATGGCCTGGGCAAGCGTCCCGTCATGGAAGGCAAGATCGGCACGCCTTTGCCGTGTCTCGATGGTGGCCAAGCGTACCTCGGAAGTATCACGGTACTGCTCAGGGAGATTCGCGAGCCGTTCGTCGAGTTTCTCGAGGAGTTGCTGGCGCACCGGGAGCGTGAAGGAACGCCTGCTGAGCTCCCAGTCCGTATTCGAAACGAAACCATTCGTGAGGTCGAGGATCTCTTGGAGCGTGGCTTGGGCGAGCAGCCGCTCCCGGATGGCCTGGACGGCACTGAGGGTGATGGCCAACACCGCCGCGACGGAGGCGAAGAGGGCCGCTCTGCGGATCCAGGTGCGTCGCCGCTCGAGCCGCCGCGCGGCTTCGAGGAAGCGCATCGCTGTCTCGCTGGCCTTCCGGACGGCGAGCCCCGGTGAGGAGGAGCCAACTGTCTGGAGATAGTGCTCGAGCAGGGTGCCCGTGGGCAGTCCATACCCTGGCTCCTGTTCCCAGGTGTGCGCGGAGGCCTCCAGCTCCGCATGCCGTTCGAGCCGTGTGCGTTCCTTCTCGATCCAGCCAGCGATGGAGGGCACCAGCTGGAGCAGGGTTTCGTGGATCAGATCGACGCGCTGCTGGGACGGGTCCGCTTCCTCCGAGACCACGATGAGCCGCGGGGCCTGTTCCTCTGGGTTCACGGACCCGGAGCGCATTCCGGACAGCTGGCGCAACACCTCCTCGGCCAGCGCGTCGCCTCCCGCCGCCAGCAATACCTCCTGTCTCGAACGGGAACGGCGGATGACGGAGCTGCCACGGTTGACCTGTACCAGATCGAGCAGCAGCCACTTCGCGCGCTCCCGTTTCTCCACTCCGAGCCCATCGAGGAGCTGTTCGGCCTGGCGCACCAGCGCGCCGCCCACGCCGCCGAGCTGCTCGTAACGTTCATGGGTCAGGAGCGTGCCGCTGCGCTGCGCCCAGAGTCCCCGCAGCGTATGGCCGATCAGGGAGAGCCGGCTGCCTACGCTCGTGGCATCACGGACCATCCGCTCCGGGAGCCCCTCGGAGAGCCTCAGCCCGGCGCGCTGCGCCATGCCCTGGATCACCTGGGTCAGTGCCCCCTCGTCCATGCCTCGAAGGTAGTGGCGTACCGCCTCGTTGAGCTGTTGGGCGAGGCGGGGCCATTGCTCGAACTGGTGGATGAAGTCGCTGCGCAGGGTGGTGAGCAGCCGCAGCGGAGAGTCGGGGGCGGCGAGCGCGGCCGACACCAGCCCGTCCAGGTGCCGCCGCTCCGTCTCTCCGAGCGTGAACAGCTCCTCCAGTTGTTCGAGCACCAGCAGGAGACAGCACCCGGGGGGCGTATGGGCCGTCACCAGGGTTCGGAGCGCCTGGGGATCTCCGAGCAGCATCGCCTCGAGCTCCTCCGGGGAGCGCGCGAGGCCCTCGTCCGCGTACGTGGCGTGGAGCGCCAGCGCGAGGCCGCGCAGCGGAGCATGGGAGGGCCGCGGGTTGACGATGAGCCATCGCGGCGTGTCTCCGGTCCGCTGCTCCTTCAACCGCGGGAGGAGCCCTGCCTGGACCAGGGAGGACTTGCCGATGCCGCTGGGCCCTTCGAGCTGCACCCAGCGCCGCCGGCCCGTGTGCGATTCCTCGATCAGGCCGAGCACCTCGTCGATCTCCGTCCGCCGGCCGAAGAAGAGCTCGGCCTGCGCCTCCGTGAAGGGCGAGAGCCCGGGGAGGGGACACCTGTCCTGCATCTCCTCCCAGGAACGGCCCAGCATGTCCTGGCACCGGAGCATGGTGGGCCGCTCCGCCGGATTCTTCGCGAGCATGGAGGCGATGAAGGTGGAGAGCATCCCGGGGATTGCCGGCGCGAACTCCCGCAGCGGCGGAGGCTCCCCCTGGACGTGCATGGAGATCACCTCGATCAGATCGCTCGAATCGAAAGGCGGTCTCCCGGCCAGGAGCTCGAAGAGCAAGACCCCGAGTGCATAGACGTCCGCGGCGCCATCCACCGTCGCCGCGTTGCGGAACTGTTCGGGGGCCATGTACCTCGCGGTGCCGAGGAAGGCCGGCGCCAGGGTCTGGACCTGGGTGTCGACCAGGTTGCCACTCACGGCGGGTGGTACCTTGGCGATGCCGAAGTCCAGGAGCTTGAGCCGGTGCTCCGGAGCAAGGCTCGTGTCGGAACACAGGAAGACGTTCTCGGGCTTGAGATCGCGGTGGACGATCCCCTTCGTGTGGATGTCGGTCATCACCTCCGCGATCCGCCGTCCGATCGCCAGGGCCTCGTCGCGTGGCGCGGGTCCCGGGTGACTTCGCATCCACTCGCGCAAGGAGAGGCCCTGGAGCAGCTCCATGGCGAGGTACACCGTGCCATCGTCGCGCTGATCGCAATGGTGGATGCGCACGACCCCCGGGTGCTGGAGCCGTGCCAGGGCTCGCCCCTCCTGGAGGAAACGCGCGACGAGCTGGGGATCCCTCGCCGCCTCAGGGGAGAGGAGCTTGAGCGCGACCTCCTGCTCGATGCGCTCATTTACCGCGGCGAAGACCTGTCCCATCCCACCGCTGCCCACCAGATGTTTCAGCCGGTAGGGACCGATGCGTGTGCCTTCGAGCGTCATGGAGTCCACGTTCTACTCCTTGCCGGACTTCCGCTCACCTGCCAGCCTGGCGAGGCTCGCGCCCGAGCGCCATCGCCGAGCCGACGAAGGGGAGCACCTTCGTGTATCCGGACGGTGGAGGAATCTCCGTGGTGCTGGCCGTCCCCATCTGGGTGATTCCCTGGGGAATGAGGTTCGCCAGGTTCCAGGTCCTGCCCCCGAACGTGAAGTCGGCGCTGGAGCGCAGCGCCGCCGAGAACAGGTTGTTCACGACCGGTCCCACCGTCGTCCCCACCACGAGAGAGAGGCGCTCGAACGTGGCGATGGGCTCCCCCTGGGAGAACGTGTCCGGTTTCGAGAAGTCTCCGCGTGGCTCCCGGTTGAGGTACAGCGTGAAGCCGCCCCGGGCCTCGAGCGACACCGAGAGGTCTCCGTTCTGGAGCGTCTGGCTGGTGAAGGGCTCGGCCCGGAAGGTGAAGAAGGCCGTGGACTCGCCCGGCGGGCCCGCGAACAGGGGCTCGATGCCGCCGAGGTGGGCGAAGTAGCCCAGATCCCTCAACCTGCCGTCCTGGGATTCGTAGAAGCGTCCGATGGCGTACCAGACGACGCTGCCCGCGATGGGGGGGAGGTGCATGGGAGGGGAGCGTAGGGCGTTGCCCGCCCCACGGGGTGACCGATCCGTTCGCGATGCCTAGCTTTCCGGCGATGGCCGTCCGTTCCAAGACACGTGCCGGGGCGCGCCGGACCGCGTCCCTCCGTTCCCGCCGCAAGCCCCAGGTCGTGGTGCGCCATGACCTGACCGAGCCCGAGCCCGGCCCACCGCTCGTGCCCGAACACGTCCCCGATCGCGGGGAGCGCAAGCGCCAGGGCCGTGTCCTCCGGGACAAGACGCCGCGGGAGGCGCACGCCCGGTGGCAGCCACCGGCGGACCGGCCGGATCCCATCGCGCTGCTGGAGGCCAGCAACAGCGGACGGATCCCCTCGCTCGTGCCCATCCGCCACGCGCGCATGCTCGAGGATCCGTTCGCCTTCCTGCGCGGCTCGGCCGTCATCATGGCGAACGACCTGGCGCACACGCCCCATACGGGCATCAAGGTGCAGGCCTGCGGCGACGCGCACCTGGCCAACTTCGGCATGTACGCCACCCCCGAGCGCAACGTCGTCTTCGACGTCAACGACTTCGACGAGACGCTCCCCGCGCCCTGGGAGTGGGATCTCAAGCGGCTGGTGGCGAGCATCTGGGTCGCGGGCCGCTGCTCCTGTGGTGCCACGGATGCCGGGTGCGAGGAGGCCGTGGCCGCCTGCGTGCGCAGCTACCGCCGCTGGATGCGCCGGATGTCCCATTGGTCCTTCCTCGACGTGTGGTACGCGCGCGTGAACGCGGAGGACCTGTTGGAGATGATCGACCAGCAGGAGCGGGGGAGCGCGGAGAAGACGCTCGCCCAGGCGCGCCGGCGCACCCAGCTGGCCACCCTGCCCAAGCTCACCGAGCTGCGCGAGGGCCGCCGCTGCATCATCCACGAGCCGCCCCTCATCGTGCGCACCCCGCGCGATCACGCGGAGACGCTGGCCGAGGTGCTCCAGGTGATGGGCGGAGGTTACCTGTCCTCCCTGCAGGGGGACCGCGGCACGCTGGTGCGGCGCTACCAGACGGTGGACGTGGCCCACAAGGTCGTCGGCGTGGGCAGCGTGGGGACGCGTTGCTACATCGCGCTGCTGCTCGGCGCGCACGCGGAGGATCCGCTCTTCCTCCAGGTGAAGGAGGCGGGGCCGTCCGTGCTGGAGCCCTTCGCCGGCAAGAGTGCCTACGACCATCCCGGGCAGCGGGTGGTGGAGGGGCAGCGGTTGATGCAGGCCGCCAGCGACATCTTCCTCGGCTGGTGCCAGGTGGGCACGCGGTACTTCTACGTGCGCCAGTTGCGCGACATGAAGGGCTCCATCGACGTGGAGCGCCTGTCACCCCGCGGGCTGCGTGAGTACGCGTCGCTGTGTGGTTGGGCGCTGGCGCGGGCCCATGCGCGCGGGGGAGACGCGGCCATGCTGCGGGGCTATCTCGGCCGGGGAGAGGTGTTCGATCAGGCCCTGTGCCGCTTCGCGCGGGCCTACGCCGACCAGACCGAGCGGGACTTCGCCGCCTTCCAGAAGGCGGTGCGCGGCGGCCGGTTGCAGGCCCACGAGGACGCTTGAGCGCGCCCGCTCACGTCCGGAGCAGGCGCTCGACGTCCTCGGGAGTGTCCACGTCCAGCTCGCCTCCGGGCAGCGGCACCACGGCCACCCGGCCCGGATCCTTCGCGAGCAGCGGCCGTGCCCCCGCGCTGGCCGGGAGCGCCTCCAGCTCGGCGAAGAGGCTCCGGTCGAAGAGCGCGGGCACTCCCACCGTCCCCGCGTACCCCGAGGCGACGATGGGCTGGCCCCGCTCCTGGTGGGTCCGCCTCAGCGCCATCAGGTGCTCGGCCGTCACCGCGGGCTGATCGCACACCATCAGCACCACCGCCTCCAGCGACGGTGTTTCCCTCAGCGCCTCCATCCCCAGGCGCAGCGAGCCGCCCATGCCCTCCCGCCAGCGCGTGTTCTCCACGTCGCGCACGGACAGGCCCGCCAGCTCCGCGCGGTGGGCGTCGGCCTCGGCTCCCAGCACCACCACCACCGGGTGACAGCCCGAGGCCAGTGCCGTCTCGGCCGCGCGCCTCAGCAGGCTCCTGCCGTTCCAGCGCAGCAACTGCTTGGAGTGCCCCAGCCGCGTGGAGCCTCCAGCCGCCAGCAACACCAATCCCGTGGTGGCCATTGTCTCAGCTTCCCGAGGGCCCGCCGTGGATGGGGCCCTTGCGATCCTTGAGGAAGCCGCCACTCCGTCCCGCCATGATGGCGCGCACCTCGGCGATGATGGAGACGGCGATCTCCTCCGGGCCCTCGGCGCCCACGTCCAGCCCGGCCGGCCCGTACACCCGCGCTCGCTGGGCTTCGGTGCCCGCCCGTCCTTCGCGAGCCAGTTCCCCCAGCATGCGCTCGGTGCGGCTGCGCGGACCCAGCACGCCGATGTAGCGCACCGGCGAGTGCAGCAGCGCCTCCAGCAGCGTCCTATCCGTCTCGTAGCCGTGGCTCATGATGACGGCCGCCGTGCGCGGGCCCAGCTCCAGCGCCGAGAGCGCCGTCTCGGGAGGGCTGCCCACCACCGCGTCCGCCCGGCCCGACAGCCGCGCGCTCAGCTCCTGCGGCCGGCGCGACACCACCGTCACGTGCCAGCCCACCGCTCGCGCCGCCTCCACCAGCGGCACCACGTCATGCCCGCTCCCGAACACCACCAGCGGCTGCGGGGGCTGCACCACCTCGAGGAAGATCTCCAGCTTCCCTCCGTCCACTTCGTAGGTGCGCACGCGCGAGCCGCCCTCGGCCAGCACGGCCCTCGCGTCCGCCTCCAGTCCCGGCACGACCTCCCTCAGCCCCGGCGTGGCCCGGACCTGGCCCTCCGCGTCCAACAGCATCCGCGCCGCGAGCTCCACTGGGGAGGTGCCCTCGGTGTGCAGCACCGTGGCCATCAGTCCCGCCTGGCGCCGCCGCACGCAGCCGGAGACGAACTCCACCGGGTTGAGGGCGTCGTCCGGCCGCAGCCGCTCCAGCAGCAGCTCCACCCGGCCTCCACACCCGGTGCGCAGGAACACCGCCTCGTCCTCGGACAGCGAGTCGAAGACGAGGCGCGCCGGCCGTCCCTCGGAGGTGAGCCAGAAGGCCTTGCGCAGCAGCTCCCGCTCCAGGCAGCCGCCGCTGACACTGCCCGCGTGCCAGTGCTCCTCCGTCATCAACATGCGAGCCCCGGGGCGCCGGTACGCCGAGCCAGTGACTCCGACCACCGTGGCCAGCACACAGGGAGTGCCCTGCGTGCGCAGGGCCTCCCACGACTCCATCAGGGCTCGCGATTCCTTCACAGCAGCTTGTCCAGGGTGATGGGCAGATCCCGCACGCGCTTGCCAGTGGCATGGAAGACGGCGTTGGCCACCGCGCCGGCGACGCCCGTGGCGCCAATCTCTCCAATGCCCTTCACACCCATGGGGTTGATGTACGGATCCTTCTCGTCGACGAAGTGCACGTCGATGTCGGGCACGTCCGCTTGCACGGGCACGTGGTAGTCGGCCAGATCCGCCGTCATCACCCGTCCCATCTTCGGATCGCGCAGCGTCTCCTCGGTGAGCGCCATGCCCAGGCCGAAGATGACGCCGCCGATGATCTGGCTGCGCGCCGTCTTGGGGTTGAGGATGCGGCCCGCTCCCATCGCGGACACGATGCGGCTGACGCGCACGATGCCCAGCGCCTCGTCCACGCGCACCTCGACGAAGTGGGCGCCGAAGGCAAACGAGGAGTACTTGCGCTCCTCCGGAAGGGGCGCCGCGTCGGCCTTGGCCTCCACGTGGGGCAGGCCCTGGCGCGCGAGCAGCTGGGCGAACGTCTCGCCCCGGCCCTTGTCCTTGCGCGAGAAGAGGCGTCCGCCCGCGACCTCCACGTCCTTCTCGGCCAGCCCGTGCAGCGGCGAGGCCTTGTCCGCCACGGCCAGCTGCACCAGCTTGCGGCGCGCCTGGGTGGCGGCGTCGCGGACGGCGGGGGACACGGAGGCGGTGGTGGAGGAGCCACCCGCCAGCGGGCCGGGCGGCAGCACCGTGTCACCCATCTCCATGCGCACCTTCTCCGGCGGCAGCCCCAGCTCCTCGGCGGCCACCTGGGTGAAGACGGTGTAGGCGCCGGTGCCCAGGTCCGCGGCGCCGCACTGCACCACCGCGTTGCCATCCGCCATCACCCGCGCCAGCACGGAGGCCGGGCTGCGGTAGGCGGGGAAGGTGGCTGTGCCCATGCCCCAGCCGACGAGCACGTCCCCGTCGCGCATCGAGCGCGGCTGCAGCGGGCGCTTCTTCCAGCCGAAGCGCTCGGCACCCCAGCGGTAGCACTCCAGCAGCGACTTGCTGGACCAGGGGCGGCCGTCCTCGGGATTCTTGTCCGCGTGGTTGATGCGCCGCAGCTCCAGCGGATCCATCTTCAGCGCGTACGCCAGCTCGTCCATGGCGCTCTCGAGCGCATAGGTGCCCGGCGCCTCACCCGGGCCTCGCATGAAGGTGGGGGTGCTCGCGCTCAGCCGGACGATCTTCTGGGACGAGGTGACGTTGGGGCACGCGTACAGCATGCCGCTGGTGTTGGAGAAGGGCTCGTTGAAGCCGTCGTTCTCGGACGTCTCCGAGTAGCCCGTGTGGCGGATGGCGGTGAGCTTGCCCTTGGCGTCCGCGGCCAGCTCCAACTTCTGGAGCGTCTTGGGCCGGTAGCCCACGAGGGTGAACATCTGCCGGCGGCTGAGCACCAGCTTCACCGGCCGGCTCACGGCCTTGGCGGCCATGATGCTCAGGATGAGGTGGGACCAGGGCAGCGCCTTGCACCCGAAGCCTCCACCCACGTAGCGCGAGATGATGCGCACGTTCTCCTGCGGCAGTCCGATGAGGCCGGAGATGAACTGACGCGTGAAGAAGACACCCTGGTTGGAGTCGTACAGGGTGAGGTGCTCGGGGTCGTCCCACACCGCGATGGAGGCGTGGGGCTCCATGGGGTTGTGGTGCTCGGTGGGGGTGCTGTAGGAGGCCTCCACGCGCACGGCGGCCGCCTTCAGCGCGGCCTCCACGTCCCCTCGGGTGTGGCCCGGCGGCGGGCCGAACTGGGCCGGGGCCGGCTGCGCGTTCCCCAGCTCCGCCTCCATGTCCAGCTTCGCGGGCTTGTCCACGTAGGAGGTGCGCACCAGCGAGGCGGCGTGCGTGGCGCGCTCGAGCGTGTCGGCCACCACCAGGGCGATGGGCTGGCCGTTGTAGAGCACCTCGCTGTCCTGCATCACCGTGAGCCGGGGGAGGATGGGCACGGCGGAGAACTTGTCCAGGCCCGGCAGCTTGGGCGCGTTGCGCGGGGTGAGCACCGAGAGCACGCCCGGGGCCTTCTCCGCCTCCGCCGTCTGCATGCGCAGCACGCTGCCGCGCGGCACCGTGCTCTGCACGATGACGGCGTAGACCATGTTGGGCGGGTTGAACTCCGCGGCGTACTGCGCCTGGCCCATCACCTTCAGCCGGCCGTCCACCCGATCCAGGGGCTGGCCGATGACCTTGTCACTCATGAGCGACCTCCCAGCGTCGTCAGGGCGCGCACGACCAGCCGCCGCGCCAGCTCCACCTTGAAACCATTGTGCTCGCGGGGACGGGCGCCCTCGAGCGCCGCCTCCGCCGCCGCCTGGAACACCTCGGGCGAGGGGGCCTGGCCTTTCAGCTTCTGCTCGGCGCCCAGGGCGCGCCACGGCTTGGTGCCCACGCCGCCCAGCGCCAGCCGGGCCTCGCGGATGCGTCCCCCCTCCACGTCCAGCACCGCGGCCACCGAGGCCAGGGCGAAGGCGTAGGAGGCGCGATCACGCACCTTCATGTACAGCGAGCGGCGAGCGGCCGTCAGCGCCGGGAGATCCACCGAGAGCACCAGCTCGCCGTGCTCCAGGGCCGTCTCGCGGTGGGGCGTGTTGCCCGGCAGCAGGTGCAGCTCGGTGAAGGGGAGGGTGCGCTCGCCCTTGGGTCCCTTGACGCGCACGGTGGCGCCCAGGGCCGCCAGGGGCACGCACATGTCCGAGGGGTGGGTGGCGATGCACGCGTCACTGGTGCCCAGCACCGCGTGCCCGCGGTTGATGCCCCCGAGCGCGGAGCAGCCCGAGCCGGGCTCGCGCTTGTTGCAGGGGGTGGCCGTGTCGCGGAAGTAGGAGCAGCGCGTGCGCTGCAGGATGTTGCCGCCCACGGTGGCCATGTTGCGGATCTGCCCCGAGGCACCCGCGAGCAGGGCCTGGGAGAGCAACGGATAGCGCTCGCGGATGAGCGGGTGGTGGGCCACGTCACTGTTGCGCGCGAGGGCGCCGAGGCGGATGCCGCCATCGGGGAGCTCCTCGATCTTCGCCAGGGGCAGCTTGCGCACGTCCACCAGCGAGGCGGGGTTCTCCACCCCCAGCTTCATCAAGTCCAACAGGCCCGTTCCGCCGGCCAGGAAGGTGGCCTCGGGCGCACGGCTGACGCTGTCGACGCTGGAGTCCACCTCCAGCGACTGCACGTAGTTGAAGGGATTCATGCTCGGGACCTGGGGCTACAGCTTGGGCTTGGAGATCTGCCGCACCTGCTGGATGGCGGCGACGATGTTGGGGTAGGCGCTGCAGCGGCAGAGGTTGCCGCTCATGCACTCGCGCACGTCCGTGTCCGAGGGACCACAGGGCTCGGACATGAGGCCGACCGCGCTCATGAGCTGGCCGGGGGTGCAGTAACCACACTGGAAGGCATCGTTCTCGAGGAAGGCCTGTTGCAGAGGGTGCAGCGTGTCGCCCTTGGCCAGGCCCTCCACCGTGACGACCTCCGCGCCCTGCTGCATGACGGCGAGCGACAGACAGCTCAGCTCTCGCCGGCCATCCACCAGCACCGTGCAGGCACCGCACTGGCCGTGATCACAGCCCTTCTTGGTGCCGGTGAGCTGCATGCGCTCGCGCAGCGCGTCCAGCAGGCTGGTGCGCGGATCCACCTTCAGCGTGCGCTGCTGGCCGTTGATCTTCAGGGCCACCTCCACCTCGGAGGCCGGAGTGGCGGGGGCGCCGGCGGCGGGCGGGGTGGCGGCGGGCGCGGAGCCCTCCGTGGCGGGAGCCACGTGGCCGCAGGCCTCCAACAGGATGGCACTGCCGACCGTGGCCGCGGTGGCGGTGACGAGGAATTCACGGCGGGTGGCTCCCGGGGCCTCGTCCGCGAGAGCCTCCTGGGTTGCCAGCTCGTCCGGGGGGGTTTGCTTCGGGTCCGTCATGGCGTCTCCATCGAGGAAGACAACAGGGACGGCTTTATAACGTACTCAACGGGCGTTCGGGTGTTCTGAGCTTGCTCGGCGGAAGGGGGCGCAAGAGTAGGCGCCGCACGCACCTGACCTTCGTTGCCAGGTCGCTTCAGCGCGTGCGGTGGTTCACCGGAACGAGTTCACGATGTAGAGCCCCGCGCTGGAGAATTCGAGGATGGCTGTCCCCGGCTTGGACTCGGGTTTCTTCTTGAGTTGACCGCGTGCGAGCCGAGCCACGGCGCAAATGGGAATGGGTTCTTCGTCCGGTACGTGCGCCTCGTAATAACGGATGACGACCTGTGGGCCACCTGTCCAGACGCGTCCATAGAGACGGGTTACCGCCGGAAGAATCCCGAGGGGGCTGTTCAACATGCTCTCCACGGGACCGTCGTACAGGGTGACGGGGCTGGTGTCGGTCTGGTTCACGTCAAGCTCGACATCCGAAGCGTCCCCGACGGTCAATCCAAGACGCCGCATGGTTTCGAGCGCCTTTTCCGGGCACGTTTCCGGTCCGGGGGTGCCGTCCGGGCGAAGGGAGACGCCTCCAGTGGTCGTGCAACTGGAGGACACGCAAAACAGCAGGATGGAAGCGGGAATCAGTGAACGCATAGGAGCCATGAAGGGCGCGAGAGGTAGATGTTCCTTTCGTTGGGCTCACGGTCCGTGGCCATGGCCACGGACGACACGAGGAAAAGAAGCCAGGTAGACCGGCGAAGTAGGACAATCCACATAGCGCAGCACGACTTATCAGAGCGGGTCGACTGCGACCAGCTTTATGGTAGACGCCCTCTCCATGGACACGGACATTCAGCCAGCACTGGGCGAGGTGGCTCGTGAAGCCCGCGAGCGGCTGGGTCTTACGCAGACCCAGGTCGCCAACAAGGTGGGCCTCGTTCCAGGCGTCTACGGACGCATCGAGCGCGGGGACATGATGCCTAGTGTGCCGACCCTCCATCGGATCTGCCGCGTTCTCGGCATCTCCTCCGATGCACTGCTGGGGTTGGACCCTTCGCGAGTCGCCGCGAAGGTGGACGAAGCTCCTCCCGAGGAGAAGCTCCCCCCCGAGCTGCGGCGCGTCCTTCATCAACTTCGGGCCTGGCCGGTGAAGCGGTTGAAGGTGCTCAGCAGGGTCCTGACCTTGATCGCCGCCGAGTCCGAGGACTGAGCCAGACCGCGCGCTCCTCTCACTCGGAGGAGTCCTCTGGCCGTTGTCCCGTGTATTTCAACAAGGCGCTGGCCATGCTGCCCACCACCGAGAGCTGAGCGGCGTCCATCCGGCGAAGCGTCCGCATCACCCGGCGCAGCTCCGGGGTGTCCTCCTCTTCTCGAGCGGGCTCCTCCGGCCACGAGAAGGTCGTCTCGGCGTCGAGCCCCAACATGGCGTTGGCGTCCACGTGCAGCGTGCGGCACAGCTTGCGCAGGGTCGGCACGCTCGGGAGCATGTTCCCTCGCTCGATCCGGCCGAGGACCTCGGTCGCCAGCTCGACGCGCTCCGCGACATCGACCTGGGTCATCTCCGCCCTCTTGCGTGCCTCGCGGAGCGTCTCTCCCAGGTGCATGGCCAGCCGAGTCCTCTCTTTGTTTTCCGTCATGGGCATGTGTTCTCCTGTGCGCGGTAGCGCCCGTGAGAGGAGGAGGGCGCTCTCATTGGTTACCAGCGTTCCACTCCGACAGGTAACACAGAAGGGCGGAGGATTGGAAGCCGCCTTACCGGGTAGGTCATCCCTCCGGGCCAACCGGCCGGAGTAGGATGTGTCACGGGAGCCGGGACACCGGGACGCCGTAGCGCATCTCCACCGGGGTGACGCCCCGGCTGCTCTGATCCGCCTTCTTCATGAGCCGCAGCACCAGGCCGAGCAGGGTGAACATGATGTGCTCGACGAACATCGGCGCCATCACCATCCGGTGCACCCGCGTCTGCATGCCCTGGATCATGTCCGTCTCGGGCCGGCGCTCGTCCTCGATCTTCTGGAAGACCCGCTCATCGAGCGGCTGCTCCGCGCGGATCGCATCGAGCAGGTGATTGGCGGCCACGAGGCTGTCGCGGATCGCCAGGTTCAATCCCAGTCCTCCCGAGGGAGACATCGTGTGCGCGGCATCGCCCAGGAACAGGATTCCGGGTGCATGCCAGCGCTCGACGCGATCGACCACCACCCGAAGGAATTGGGACTCGGTGCGCTCGTCGAGCTTCGCCTCGATGTGGGGCCGCAGCTTCTCGGGCACCGTCGGCAGCAGCCGACGGCGCAGCTCGGGGACATCCTTTCGCAGGCCGCCGAGATCCCCGGGCGCGCTGTAGGCCACCTGCAGCCGAGACCGCGTCGTCGGGACGAAGACGACCACCACGCCCTTGCCGAACATGTGCACGTCGACGCTCTCCGGCAGCGCCTCGGGCGCGTCCGAGAGATCGAAGCGCAGCCACACCACGTCCGCGGGAACCTGCGTCGTCTGGACCTGGAGCCCCACGTCCCTGCGCAGCCCGCTGTTCCGGCCGCTACAGTCCACGAAGAGATCTCCCTCGACGCGGCCCTCGGCGCCTTCCCGCCGCGTCTTCAGCGCCACCACCCGGCCATTCTCGCGAATCGTCTGGAGGGCCGTGGTGCCGAAGTCCAACTGGTAATGGGGATGACGGCCGCACAGCTCGTGCAGGAGTTGGAGGAGCCCCGCCTGGGAGACCAGCGAGCCCCGCTCCTTGCCGCCCGGGACCATCACCCGCCGGGTCCGCCCGACGAACAGCCGCCGCTCGACGTTCGGGAGCGCCAGCTTCTTCTCCACGAGCAGCGGCAGGATACCGAGCTGCTCCAGTGGAGCGAGCGCCGAGGGTTGGAGCAGCTCGCCGCGGAACTCACGCTCGAAGTCGGGATGCCGCTCGAGCACCCGTACGGGGACGCCATTCGTCACCAGCTGGTAGGCGAGCAGCATTCCAGCGGGACCAGCACCAACGATGACGACCTGGGGGTTCGTTTTCCGAGACATTGAGCGGACTGTATCCAACCAGGCCGCACAGTCTCGTCTGTCAGGCGCTCAATCCCTGACTCACTGCGCCGGGTCGAACTCGGGGAAGAAGACCAGGCGCTGGTCCCCCATCAGCTGGAAGGACTTCTCCCAGACGTCCCCGTTCAAGGTGACGCGCAGATCGTACACACCCTCGAACAGCGTCATCTCGGCGAGCGGCGCCGTCCCCACGTCCCTCCCATCGAGGGTGATGCGGGCCCCCGCGGGCGCCTGGACCAGGACCGAGCCCATGCCCAGGCGGATGTGGAACGTCGACGTGCCGTCGTGGGTGATGTCGATCATCCGGGCCGTCCGCAGGTTCTTCGACGGATCGGTGAACGTCAGCGTGTGACGGCCGAGGGGGAGGGGAACCGTCAGCGGCGTGCGGCCGATCGCCCGGCCGTTGATGGACACCTCCACGTCGGGGTTCACGAAGAGCTCGGTCACCGAGGGGGTCGCGGGCGCGGGCGCCGGGGCCTTGCTCGGCACGCGCACCCCGGCATCCCTCGGGGCCTCGGGCTCCGCGGTGAGCATCACGGAGGGTTTGAGGTCCGGGATGTTCGCGTCCTCGAGCACCTCCGGCTTGTGCCGGGTGCTCCAGATGGCGCCAATTCCGCTCAGCAGCAGCAGGGCCCCGATGGCGATGGCGATGCGCCCCATCGCGCGCGGCGGGCGCACGGGCGCGGCGGTCCGCTCGGCCCGGGTCGCCGCGGCGGGCGGCACCGCTTCGGCGGGCTGCGTCACGCGCGAGGAGGTGGTGGCCGCCTCGGCCCCGGGCGCTCCTGGAGACGGCGGCGCTCCGGCCGCGATCGGGATGGCGCGCTCGGTCTCGACGAGGGACGTGTCCGCGACGGCCGGCGGAGGCTGGGCGGCGGCGATCGGGACGGCACGTTCGGTCTCGACGAGGGACGTGTCCGCGACGGCCGGCGTGGGCTGGGTGACGCGCTCGGCGGGGACGGCGCGCATCGGCTGGGTGACACGCTCGAGCACCGGAACGGGAACGGGAACGGGCTGGGTGATGCGCTCGCCCACCGGAACGGGAACGGGCTGGGTGATGCGCTCGCCCACCGGAACGGGAACGGGCTGGGTGATGCGCTCGCTCACCGGGACAGGCACGGGCTGGGTGATGCGCTCGGCCACAGGAACGGGCACGGGCTGGGTGATGGGTCCCCCCGCCAGTCCCTTCTCGAGCAGCTTCTTCCGGGCGAGCCGGGCCTCGCCGTCGGGAGGCAGCAGTTTCGCGAGCATCTCCGCGAACGCGGCGGGGGTGGGCAGCGCGCCGCTGGCGGCCACCAGGGCCTCGCGGAAGGCATGGGCGCTCGGGTAGCGCTGATCGGCGCGCTTCGCCGTGGCGCGGCGCACCACGTCATTGAGCACGGCCGGCACTTCCACCGGCAGGGGCGGCAGCGGGCGGTTGAGGATGGCCTTGTCCGGCTCCAGCGAGTCCTGGAACGGCCTGCGCCCCGAGAGGCACTCGTACAGCAGCAAGCCGAGCAGGAACACATCCGTCAGCACCGAGGAGGCCGCCCGGCCTCCCATGAGCTGCTCGGGGGCGCTGTAGAGGCGCTGGTTACGCTTGCGCAGGATGTTGCGCTCCTGCGGCGCCACGCTCAGCGCCCCATAGCCAGACACCTTGCACACGCCGCTGAAGGAGACCATCACCGTCTCCGGGCGCAAGTCTCCGTGGATCAGCGGGGTGCCGTCATCGCTCCCCGCGACGTGGGCGTAATGCACCCCCATCGCCACGTCGGCGACCACGAGCGCGGCGAAGGGGGCCGGCAGGCGATGGGCCACCTCCAACACCTTGCGAAGGGGCTCTCCGTCCGCGTACTCCGTCACCCGGGCGATCCGGCTCTCCAGCGTCACCAGCCCGTGCACCCGGAGGATGTTGGGGTGATCGAAGATCGTGGCGCGCTGCGTCTCCCGCTCGAGCTTGGTCAGCAGTACCGGATCCCGCGTGACCTCCGGTGGGGCCCAGACGAGGACGACGGGAAGGGGAGGTCTACCCTCCTCGAGGGCCAGCGCGAGGAACGGGCGGGAGCCTTCACCCGGGACGAGGGGACCGAGCAGATGATGACGAACCGGGGGCATGAGATGGCGCACATGCTAGGACGTTCACCCCTCCCGTCGCCAGTCGGGGGTCTCCAAAGAGGGACTTAATCCGTTGCCCGGGGTTCCGCTTCACTCTCAGGAAAAAACGGTTAGTATGTCCAACAGTGTTGTAGAGATTTGACGGGACTGTCCGAGACCGCTCGGGTGCGGGGCAGGACGAGTCCCAGCGCGGGAGTGGGGCATGCGGCGGACCGTCGAGGAGTCCCTGATGCGTCACGAGGATCAGACGGACCGGGACGAGGGCCCGTGCCGGCCGGTCTTCGTCTTCTCCGGCCAGGGCTCGCAGTGGACGGGCATGGGGCGGGCGCTGTGGGAGTCTCCCGTGTGCGCCCCGGTGCTGGAGGCCTGCGAGGCCGAGGTGCGGCGGCACATGGGCTGGTCCCTGCGGGAGGCGCTGACGGCGGAGGGAGCGCGCCTGGGCGACATCGAGGTGAGCTGCCCGGCCATCGTGGCGGTGGAGATCGCGCTGGCGGCGCTGTGGCGCTCGTGGGGCGTGGAGCCGGCGGCGGTGGTGGGGCACAGCATCGGCGAGGTGGCGGCGGCGCACGTGGCGGGGGTGCTCTCGTTGGAGGATGCGATGCGCGTCATCTGCCACCAGGGCCGCACCATCGGGCGCCTGCGGGGGCAGGGGGCCATGGCGGTGGTGGGCGTGCCGTGGGCGCGGGCCGGCGAGGCGCTGCCCGGGTTCGAGGGCCGGGTGTGGCGGGCCATCCACGCGAGCCCCGAGTGGACGGTGCTGGCCGCGGAGCCGGAGGTTTTGGAACAGGTGCTGGTGGTGCTGCGGCGCGAGGGCGTGCCCGCCCGGCGTGTCGACTCGGAGGTGGCGGCGCACTGGCCGAAGGTGGATCCGCTCCGGGGTGAGCTGCGCGGGCTGCTCGGGGAGCTGCGCCCCGGCCCGGGGCTGCTGCCGGTGATCTCGACGGTGACGGGCGGTGGGCTCCCGGGAGAGCGCTTCGATGCGGACTACTGGGTGCGCAACCTGGCCGAGCCGGTGCTGTTCCGCGAGGCGGTGGATGTGCTGCTCGGTGCGGGGCACGACGTCTTCCTGGAGGTCAGCCCGCACCCGCTGGTGAAGCACTCGCTGGAGTCGTGCATGGAGCGGGCGGGACGGCGCGGGACGACGCTCGTCTCGCTGCGGCGGGGCAGGGCGCCCGGCCAGGAGATGCCGGGCACGCTGCGCACGCTGTCCGAGCTGGGTTCACGGCGCCGGTGCTCGGCGCTGGCGAACGTGGCCTGAGCCCAGGTGCGCGGGCAGGGGAGCGGGCGCTCGGAGTCCCTCCCGTGGGAAGGGCGGTGAGGGGCCTCGCTCGGAGTGTGTCATCCGGGCCGGGGGTCCTCATCGTATTTCCCTGAGGGTGGCCATGACCCGGCACGACAAGGACAGCCAGGGGAGCCCGTTGGAGTCCGACTTCGAGGACCCCTTCCTGCGCGAGGTGAGCCGCTTCTCCCTGTCCCTGCCGGCTCCCCGGTCAGGAGAGCGCCTCGGAGGACGGGATGGCAGGCGGTTCGAGATCCTCGGGAAGCTCGGCAAGGGGGGCATGGGGCTGGTCTTCCGTGCCCGTGACGAGCTGCTGCAGCGCATCGTGGCGCTCAAGTTCATCTCCTCGGGCCGGGAGCTCACCCAGGAGTCGCTGGACCGGCTGATCCAGGAGGAGGCCCGGCTCGTCGCCCAGCTGGATCACGAGAACATCGTCCGCATCTTCGATGTCTCCGAGTGGAAGGGCACTCCCTTCCTCATCATGGAGTACCTGGAGGGACAGTCGCTCGACACACTGCTGCGGCGCGGCGCGCTGGAGCCTCGGCGGGCCCTGCACATCCTGAGCGACGTCACGGCCGGGCTGGCGCATGCCCACTCGCGTCAGGTCCTCCATCGGGATCTCAAGCCGAGCAATGTCTTCCTCCTGCCGGATGGGCGGGTGAAGCTCCTCGACTTCGGCCTGGGTGGGTTGGCCTCCTCGCTCGGGTTCGACCTGTTGAAATCGGGCACGCCCGCCTTCATGGCTCCGGAGCAATGGCGGGGGCAGCCGCAGGACATGCGCACCGACACCTGGGCGGCCGGGCTGTTGCTGTACCAGATGCTCACCGGGGAGCTGCCCTATTCCCCGGGGAACCTCCGGACGCTCCGCAAGGGCGTGCTCTCGGCCGAGCCCGTGCCGTCGGTGCGCATCCGCCGCCCGGATCTGCCCGAGACGGTGGACCGGTTCCTGGCACGGGCGCTGGCCAAGGCTCCCTCCCGGCGCTTCCAGAGCGCGCTGGAGATGCATGAGCGGCTGCGGGTGTTGGAGTGGAGCTTGGCCCCCTCGGACGAGGCGCCGCCTCCGCGCTTCACGCCCCACCGCCGGCAGCTGACGCTGGTGTGCGTCCGGCTCGTGGGGCACCTGGCGTCCCTGGATCCGGAGGACCTGAGCGACGTGCAGGCGGCGTTCCACCAGGTCTGCTCGCGCATCCTCGAGCGGCACGGGGGCTGGGTCGCGCTCCGCATGGGCGACGAGGTGCTGGGCTGCTTCGGCTATCCCCTGGTCCGGGAGGATGACGTCGTGTGCGCGGTGCGTGCCGCGCTCGCCCTCACGCGGATGGTGGAGGAGTTGCCGGGGGCCTTCCAGGCCGGGCTCGCGGTCCAGGTGGGCGTGCATACGGATCTGGTGGTGCTGGACGCGTCCGATCCCTCCACGCCGAGAGGACATCCGCCCTCCATCCGGAGCGAGGCGCCCCACCTGGCGAGATGGCTGGCGAGGCAGGCGGAACCCCACACGGTGGATCTCAGTGAGAATACCTGGCAGGGCGCGCGGGGAAACTTCGTGACGGAGCCCCTGGGCCAGCGGTTCTTCCAGTCGTCGCTGGGGCCGATGCGGGTGGGGGTCCACCGGTTGAGGGCCGAGAGGCCGGAGACCACCCGCTTCGAACGGGCGCTGGCCCGGGGCCTCACGCCGCTGGTGGGCCGGAGCACGGAGCTCCGCCAGCTCTTCGGCTGGTGGGAGGAGGCCCGGCGGGGACAGGGCACGGTGGTGCTGCTCAGCGGCGAGGCGGGAATCGGCAAGTCCCGGCTCATCCAGGAGCTGAGCGAGCACGTGGGCCGCGAGGGAGGCCACCTCGTGTCCAGCCAGTGCTGGCCGCAGCTCAGCCGCAGCGCCTTCCATCCGGTGCTCGAGTGGGTGACGCACCTGGCCGCGCTGGAGCCAGAGGCGTCTCCCGAGCGGCGGAGGGACCACCTGGAGGAGGTGCTGCGCTCCCTCGACATGCCCCTGCCGGAGAGCCTGCTGCTGCTCGGACAGCTCCTGGGCCTGCCTCCTCACGAGGAGCTGCCCCCGCTGTTGCTGTCTCCCGAGCAGCAACGGGTCCAGACCCTGGAGACGCTGACCACCTTGCTGCTGCGGCTGCCGGCGCGGCTCCCCGGGACGCGCGGACAGGGTCCACTGCTCCTCGTCCTCGAGGATCTGCACTGGGCGGATCCTTCCACGTTGCGGCTCCTCTCGCGCCTGGGAGAGCTCATCGATGGCACCGGGTTGTTCCTGCTGCTGAGCGCCCGCCCCGAGCTGCGGTTCTCCTGGCGTTCGCATCCCGGCTTCCACCTGCTCGTGCTCGACCGGCTCGGGGCGGACGAGACCGCCGAGATGGTGCGGCGGCTCACGGGGGGCCGGCTCCCTCTGCCGGCGGAGACGATCGAGCTCCTGGTGCGCAAGACGGAGGGCATCCCGCTCTTCGTCGAGGAGATGACGCGCATGGTGCTCACGCGCGGCACCTCCGGCACTCCGGCGGGCGCGCTTCCCATCACCTTGCAGGAGCTGCTCCTGGCCCGGTTGGATCCGCTCCCTCCCGAGCAGAAGGAGCTGGCGTGGAAGGGGGCCGTGATTGGCCGCGGCTTCACGGAGGAGCAGCTGGCGGCCCTCTCGGAGCGCGGTGGCCCCACCCTGAGGAGGGATCTCGAGGAGCTGGTCGAGGCGGGATTGCTCCTGCGCACCGGGGAGGAGCCGGAGCGCCGCTACGAGTTCAGGCATGCGCTCATCCAGGAGGCCGCCTACGAGTCCCTGGTGAAGCCTCGCAGGCGGCAGTACCACCACCAGGTCGCCACGCTCCTGGAGCACCCGCTGACGGGAGCCCCCAGCGCTCCGCCCGAGCTGATCGCCCACCACTACACCCGGGCCGGGGAGCTGCTCCCCGCCATCCGGTACTGGGCCCTGGCCGGGGAGCTGGCCCTGAATCGTTCGGCGTTCGAGGAGTCCATCAGCCACCTGGAGCAGGCCCTGCGGTTGTTCAAACGCCTGCCGGGAGTGGCCCGCCGGGTCGAGGAGGAGCTCCGGCTGCTGGTGCTCCTCGGCCAGGCCCTGATCGCCGCCCGGAACTACTCGGCTCCCGAGGTGGAGCAGCTCTACGAGCGCATCGCGCAGCTCTTCCATGACGTGAGGAACGAGCCCATCCTCGTCGCGGCCAGCATGGGGCTCTTCAACCGCAACCTGATGCGGTTGAACTTCCCGCTGGCCTGCGAGCTGGCCGGGCAGATCGTCTCCCTGGGCCAGCGCGTCCACGAGCCCCAACTGGTGGTGATCGGCCGGTTGATGGAGGGATCGATCCGCCTGATCCAGGGAGAGATCCTCGTGGCGGAGCCCCTGCTCCACGAGGCCGTGGCCCTGGGGGCTTCGGGCGTGGAGCGGGCACCACGACGGACGCTCGGCATGCTCGAGCCCGATCCGTTGGCCATGGCCCTGGCCTATTCGGCCCTGGCCCTGACCCTGCGTTGCGAGCAGCGGGAGGGGCAGCGGCTCAGTGATCGCGCGCTGCGCCGCGCCGAGCAGCTGGGCCACCCCTACACCTTCGTCCTGGTCAGCACCGTGACCAATGCGCTGTACCAGACACGGTTCGACGCGTGGCGGGTGCTCGCGGTGACGGAGCGGGAGAGCCTCGTCTACGAGCAGAACCCGTCGCTGCGCGTGGAGTCGTGGATGCCCGTCCTGCGGGGATGGGCGCTCGTGCTGCTGGGCCCGCGGCGGGACGAGGGTTACACCCTGATGCTCGAGGGACTTGATCATCTGCGGCAGATGCAAGCGGAGACGGGTTGGCCCTACCTGCTGAGCCTGCTCGCGGATGCGCGCGCGAGGCTGGGCTTGATCTCCGAGGGCCTGACGACGGTGGCGGAAGGGTTGGCCTGGGGCGCGCGGACGGGACAGCACCTCGAGGCGGCCGAGCTGTACCGGCTGCGGGGCGAGCTCCTGCTGCTCGGGGGCGAGACCGCCAGGGCGCTGAACGAATTCCAGGAGTCCCTCCAGTGCGCCCGGCGATCCGGCGCCCGGTGCATCGAGCTTCGGGCCTCCTTGCGGCTGTTCCAGCTACAGCGGGAGCAGGGCCGGCTCTGGAACGCGGAGCGGTTGCTGAGGGAGGTCCTCGACCCTCTGCCTCCCGGCCTCGAGTCGCCCGAGCTCCACGTCGCGAGGGCGCTGCTCGACGCACTCCAGCACGAGCACGTCGAGGAGCACGCGCTGGATCGGCTCCTGTCCGCCGCCCCCTGGGAGATCGGTCACATCCGCGAAGGGTCTTCTCCAACTTTCATGGAACCACTCTGAGGTGTGGGCCACCGCTGTTGCGGGGCTCGCCGCCTCGGGTGCTCGAGTCTTGTCCCGAGACTCGAGTCTTCGACCTGGAGCAAGCCCATGCCACCCCTGCGACAACATCCAGCACTCGAGACTTCTTCTGCAAGGGAGGTAGCCCCGTCCCGGGCCGAGGAGGCGAGGTGGCGGACCCTGAGGAAGCGGGCGAAGGTCTACGGCTGGCTGAGCCTGACGGGGTCGCTCGTGGGGAGCGTGTTCCTGTCACACCCTCGGCTCTTCGGCCGGGCGCGGACCACCCTGAGCCGGAGCAGGGGCGCGGCCTGGGCCCTGCACTTCATCGAGGTGCCCATGATGGGCTGCATCTGCTCCGTGGCGCTTTACGCGCTGCGCCGGCTCGACCGCACGACCGTCCACCGGTTCTCGGAGCTCGTCGGACTGTCCAACGCGGTGAAGCTGACGTTCTTCGGGTTCGAGAGCGCCGCCCTCATCGGCAGCTTCCCCCGGGGGGCGGGCACGGAGGAGAAGCTCACCTATGTCGCGGGCTCGCTGCTGCTGCTGACCGGCGTGGGCGTGGGCCTCTGGGTCCGGCTCGGGGTGCATGACTACTTCCACCCGGCACTGGATCCGAGGTTCGTCCATCCGCAGACGGAGGAGGAACTCGTCCAGCTCATCAAGCGCGCACGGGCCCAGGGCGTCCAGATCCGGACGCGCGGCGCGACCCACTGCGTGCCCGGGGGCATCTACACCGACGACAGCGGACAGCACATCAACGTGCAGCTCGACCGGTACACGCGGGTCGTCCACTGGGACGAGCGGGCGATGCGCGTCACCGTCCAGGCGGGTTGCCACCTGGGAGTGGATCCGACCGATCCCCTGTCCAACGAGGACAACAGCCTCCTGCACCAGCTGGAGGCGCGCGGCTGGGCGCTGCCGGACCTCGGCGGCATCACCCATCAGACAGTGGGCGGATTCCTGTCCACGGGCTCGATGGGGGGCACGACACGTCACGAGCTGGGCGCGTCCATCGTGGGCATCCGCCTCATCGATGGGACGGGCCGGGTGCACGAGCTCACACCCGGGAACGAGGACTTCTACGCCGCGGGCGTCTCCATGGGACTGCTGGGCATCATCTCCACGGTGACCTTCCAGTGCGAGCCGCGCTACGACGTCGTCGGCAAGCAGGTCTCCAGCCGCACCAGCCAGTGCGCCGTCGCGTTGTTCGAGCCTGGGGAGGGAGGCTTGCGGCATTTCCTCGAGACGGATGACGACACCTATGCCCGGCTGCTCTGGTGGCCCCAGCGGGGTGTCGACAAGGTGCAGCTCTGGCGGGCGCGCCGAGAGACGAGCCCGGAGTCGAAGACCTACCGCCGCGCGCTCACCCGCAGACCCTTCGTCGCGATCCCTCGCGTCTTCCAGATCTTCGTCAATCAGTTCTACAACTTCATCGCGCACGATGATCCGCCCTACGGTCCGCTGACCGAGAGGGTGGTGCGGCTCGTCCTGAATGCCTTCGTGCCCTCCAAGGAGACGAAGGAGTTCCGGGGCCCCTGGCACGAGATCCTGCCAATGGACGATGGCGTCTCGGACGAGCTGTTGCCCACGGACTTCACCGAGCTCTTCATCGACATCGCGCGGTCCGCGGAGGTGATGAAGCTCCTGGATGGCTATTTCAATCCCGACCCCTCGGACACGCAGGGGGCCGGGGAGGCGAGGGGAATGGGGCGCACCGGCGCGTATGCATTCGAGATCTACGCGGGCGCCGCGAGCCCCTTCTGGATGAGCCCCAGCCAGGGGCGGCACTCCATCCGGGTGGACGTGTTCTGGTTCCGCACGGACAAGGAGCACGTCCGGCAGAACTTCTACGAGCGGTTCTGGGAGCTGCTCGCGCCGTTCGGCTTCCGCCTGCACTGGGGCAAGTACCTGCCCAGACCGGACTCCCTGACGGGCACCGACTACCTGCGCCGGCAATACCCCATGTGGGACAGGTTCATGGAGGTGCGCCAGCGCATGGATCCGGATGGCGTCTTCCTGAGCGGGTATTGGAAGGAGCACCTTGGCATCGCGCCGTCCCTGGCGCGCACCACGCCCGTGGGTAGTATCGCCTCCTCTCGCTCTTGAGGAGTCCGCATGACACGGCCGTTCTCCTGGTTCCTCGCGCTGGTGGCCCTCACGGCCTGTTCCTGCCACTTCGCGAGGACCGACTTCATCCTCGAGACGCTGAACAAACCCGCGGAGAAGGGCGACCCCAGCCAGGCTCCCACGGTGACGGTGACCGAGAGGGTGGGACGGCTGACGCGCGATCACCTGGCCGACGCGTACCTCGCGCCGGCCACGGTCGCGGGCTGGATGTCCGAGCTGGGCAGGTCACCCGCGCCCCTCGTCACCCTGGTGGGCTGCCTGTCCAACGCGGCGGGCGCCGACACCGGCCCCTGCTACCAGGAGTTCCGTGACGCAGGGACGAAGTCGCCCTGGGGCCTGCCCAAGGCCCCCAGCACGGTGGATCCCTCCGCTCCCGATGCGACGGAGATCGACGCGGCCCGCTTCCTGGCGAACGCCATCTCGATCGCCCCCTCGCTGGCGGCGCTTCAGCTGGCCGTGGGCAAGCCGCTCGGCAAGGAGGAGCTCGAGAAGGGCATCCAGGAGGGCGCCGAGGCCGCCGCGCAGTACATCCATGCCCGCCGGTGGCACCGCGCGCTTCAGCGTCCCTCCACCGCGCTCGTGCTGAGTGGTGGAGCGGCCAACGGGGCCTTCACCGCCGGGGCGCTCTGGCGGCTGCTGGGCATCCTCGAGCAGTGCCGGGGAAAGGCCGCTCCCGAGGGCTGTGGCGACGCGGGGATCGATCTGGTGGCCGGGGCCAGCACGGGGACGCTCATCGGAGCGTTGATCGACAAGTTCCACACGCCGGGACAGGAGCGCGCCGCGCGCGAGCTGCTCGTGAGCAACTACACGTGCTCGGTGGAGTCGGACCTGTACTGCGTCAATTCCGCGTGGGATTGGGAGCTCGTGGACGATGTCCGCGGGCTGGTGCGCTTCGACGGCATCCAGAACAAGCTGAAGGACGCCATCACCCCCGCCATGCTCACCAACCACACGGAGCTCGTCTCCGTCTCGGTGGACTACGCCACGGGTGCCATCTACGGCATCAGCGATCAGGATCCCTCGGACTTCTCCGCCACCGCGAGCGAGTCGGAGCGCGTGGAGGGCCTCATCCAGGCGATCATGGCCTCCATCGTCGAGCCGGTGCTCGCGGAGCCGGTGGACTGGGTGCCCTCGAAGTCCGGCAGGACGCGGGGAACGTTCGTGGATGGAGGGGTGCGCTCGGGGCTGCCCCTGCTCCAGGCGGTGCAGCGTGGCGCCGAGCGCGTGCTGATCATCTCCACCGCGGGGCTGGAGCCGGAGCCGATCCCCAACCCGCCGCATGCCTTTGGCGTGCTGATGCGGACGCTCGACTTGTTCGTCGCGCAACCGAGGGTGGGAGAGGTCCAGCAGGGGGAGATGGCGGCCGTCGCGCGGCGCTTCACCGAGTACAACCTCTGCATGGATCGGCTGGCGGGGGTCGCCTCGCGGGCGAACGCGACGAAGTTCTGCAACCGCACGGGGGAGGGCTTCACGCCGCCCGCGCTGGCACCGGGCTTCGAGGTCGCCACCAGCCCCTGGGTGGGGCCGGCGCGTTTCGAGCAGGTGGCGTCGAGCTGGCGCAGCTCGTGGATGTACCGACCCGAGGCGACCCTGGCGACCGCCTCGGGGTATGCCTTCACGCCCGAGGTGATGCGGCCGCTCTTCCTCCAGGGGGTGAGCACCTTCCAGTCCCGGTGCCAGGAGATCCTCCGGCTCTTCGAGATCCGGGGGACCCTCGCCGTCAGCGAGTGCGCGAGGCCTGCCGAGGAGGTCCTGAAGCAGGCCGAGGAGACGTTCGCGCCCATGCGGCAGTGCGTGGCGAACAAGCCGGAGAAGCGCAAATGCCGGTGAGGAGAACGTTCGCCTGGGGCCCTACTGTGGTTGAGGAAGCGTTCGTACAGGAGGCCGCGAAGGTCGCCGAAGCGCTCAACCTCCTCTACGTGCTGGCTGCTCCGCGTCTCTATTCGCAATGGTGTACACAGGCGTCTCCGTCCGAGTTGCACTCGGTGTTGAGTTCGCGCTTGGAGACGCTCGCGGCTTTCTGCGAAAAAACCTGGGGAAGCGCGGACGCGGAGCGCTTCCGGAACGCGGCTCCTCGGGTGCGAGCCTTCGCCGAGATGGTTGCCCGGGCTGAGCCCACGCGGCCATTCGAGCCCGCCTGGACTTCGCTGGCTCGAGAGTGCCTGGAGGCTCTCGGAATCGCCGAGCCTCCAGGCGGATGGGCTGCCTTCGAGGGCTGGCCTACCCCGGGGTGAACCAGAGCACGGACAGCGGGGGCAGCGTCAGCACGGCCGAGGCATCCTGGCCGTCCCAGCCCTGGGGCTCGGTGTGGATGCGCCCCTTGTTGCCGATGCCGGAGCCGCCGTAGTCCTGGGCATCCGTGTTCAACAGCTCCACGTAGCTGCCGTGCCGGGGGAAGCCGACGCGGTAGTTCTCGCGGGGCACGGGCGACAGGTTGGCGATGCACACCACGTGGCCTCCCGGCTGTCTCGAACGCCGCACGAAGGCCAGCACGTTCGCCGCCGCCGAGTCCGGCTGCAACCACTGGAAGCCCACCGGCTCGCTGTCCGCGTCGTACAGCGCCGGGTGGCTCCGGTAGAGCCTGTTCAGGTCCGCCATCATCGCCTGGATGCCCGCATGGCCCGGATCCCCCAGCAGGTGCCAGTCCAGGCTCCGGTCATTGTTCCACTCGGCGGGCTGGCCGAACTCGCCGCCCATGAAGAGCAGCTTCTTGCCCGGGTGCGCCCACATCCACGCCAACAGCGCCCTCAGGTTCGCGCGCTTCTGCCACGCGTCTCCCGGCATCTTCCCGTACAGCGACCCCTTGCCGTGCACCACCTCGTCATGGCTCAGCGGCAGCATGAAGTGCTCGCTGAAGGCATACAGCAGACCGAAGGTGAGCTGGTTGTGGTGGTGCTGCCGGTAGATCGGATCCTTCGAGTAGTACGTCAGCGTGTCGTGCATCCAGCCCATGTTCCACTTGAAGTGGAAGCCGAGGCCCCCCTCGCTGGTGGGCTGGCTCACCTTGGGCCACGCGGTGGATTCCTCGGCGATCATCACCGCGCCCGGGAACTTGCGGTTCACGGTGTCGTTGAGCTCGCGCAGGAAGGAGATGGCCTCCTCGTTCTCCCGGCCGCCCCAGCGGTTGGGGACCCACTCGCCGTGCTTGCGGCTGTAGTCGAGGTAGAGCATCGACGCCACCGCGTCCACGCGCAGACCGTCGATGTGGTACTCCTCCAACCAGAAGAGGGCGTTGGCGATGAGGAAGTTGCGCACCTCGTTGCGGCCGAAGTTGAAGACGTAGGTGCCCCAATCCGGCTGCGTGCCCTGACGCGGGTCCGCGTGCTCGTAGAGGGCCGTGCCGTCGAACTGGCCCAGCGCGTGCGCGTCCCGGGGGAAGTGTCCCGGCACCCAGTCCAGGAGCACGCCGATGCCCTGCTCGTGCAGGTAGTTGACGAGGTACCGGAAGTCATCCGGGTGTCCGAAGCGCGCGGTGGGCGCGTAGTAGTTGCCCACCTGGTAGCCCCAGGAGCCTCCGAAGGGGTGCTCCGCCACCGGCATCAGCTCCACGTGCGTGAAGCCCATCCGCTTCACGTAGTCCGCGAGCGCGGGCGCCATCTCCCGGTACGACAGGGAGCGGTCTCCGTCCTCGATGACGCGCCGCCACGAGGCCAGGTGCACCTCGTAGACGCTCCACGGCTCGTGGTGCACGTTCTTGGTGGTGCGGCCCGTCATCCACTGCTCGTCCGTCCACTGGAAGTGGTTCAGGTCGTGCACCACCGACGCGGTGGCCGGAGGCACCTCCGTGCGGAAGGCGTACGGATCCGACTTCAAGAGGCGCCCACCGGCGCCCGGGCGGATCTCGAACTTGTAGCGCGTGCCCTCGCCGACCTCGGGGACGAAGAGCTCCCAGATGCCCGAGGCGCCCATGCGCCGCATCGCGTGCAGCCGGCCGTCCCAGCTGTTGAAGTCCCCCACCACGGACACGCCCGCGGCCGTGGGGGCCCACACCGCGAAGGCCACGCCGTTGATGCCGTGGTGGTGGATGGGGTGCGCCCCCATGCGCTTCCAGAGCTGCTCGTGCCGGCCCTCGCCCGCGAAGTACAGATCCATGTCTCCCAGCGTGGGCAGGAAGCTGTACGGGTCGCGCAGGGTGAACGTCTTGTTGCCGGGGTACTCCACCTCGAGCAGGTAGTTGAAGGCCTCCGTCTTGCCATTGAGCCGGGCCTCGAAGACACCCCCCTGCCGGTGCGTCATGGGGATGCGCCCGCCGAACTCCGGCACCACGTGGATGGAGACCGCGTCCGGGCGATAGGCCCGCACCACCATTCCATCCCCGTCAGGGTGGATGCCCAGCACGCGGTGGGGCTCGGGGTGCCGCAACTCCACCACCTGCTGCAACTCCGCGTCCACCTGCTGCCGATCCATCGGCTTCTTCACTTGCGAACCTCCATCCTCAAGAGCGCCTGGACGGGGATGCGCACCCAGTCCGGCCGGTTCTGTAGCTCGTAACGCACTTCGTAGAGCATCTTCTCCAGCTCGAAGGCGTCAAGCATCGTGTTGAAGGTCGCGTCGTCCTGCGGGAGGAACGCGGCCCCTCGTGTGACGCCGCGGTAACCGTCCAGGAAGGCCTGGCGCGCCGGTCCCACGCGCTCGCCGGCGGCCTGTCCCTCCAGCTGCACCGTGGCCTCCGCGTAGTCGAAGGAGCGCAACATCCCCGCCACGTCCCTCAGGGGCGAGTACTTCTCCCGCCGCTGGGTGAAGCTGCGTCCCGGCTCGCCCTCGAAGTCGAAGATGAGCCAGTCCCCCTCCGACCGGAGCACCTGTCCGAGGTGCAGATCTCCGTGAATGCGGATTTTCTGCCCTGAAGGGGATACGTGCGCCAGCCGCTTCGCGTGCTCGATGAGGCTCTCGCGTTTGCCCTCCAGCTCGGGGAACTGGCGCAGGGCCTCGTTGATGGTGACGCCCAGCTCGCCCACCATGGAGGCGCTCCAGCGTTGCAGATCCTCCGTCTGGATGGGCTCCGGGCTGAAGGCCGGCTCATCGGTGCTGGAGCCGAACGCGCGGTGCAGCTCGCCCAGCCGCTGGCCCAGCCCGCGCAGCTCCCCGAGGAAGTCCTGCGTCAGGCGGGGAGCGCGGCGGAAATGATCCAACGTGTAGCGCCAGCCGTCGGTGGCGTTGGGGACGTAGCGGTGCACCACGGCGAGGGTGGCGCCCGCGGGGCCCTCGGACTGGAGCGCTCCGAGCAGGGTGGGGGTGGCGCGGAAGGACGTCTTCGTCGCCAGGTAGCGGCCCACCTCGTACTCGGGGTTGATGCCGGCCTCCAGCTTGCGGATGACCTTGAGGATGACCTTCTCGGCCACCACCACGGAGGTGTTGCTCTGCTCCACCTGCAGCCGCCGCACGGGCAGGGGGGAGGGCAGGGCCATCAACCCCTCGGGGGTGTCCAGCCACTCGCCCACGAGCCTGCCCGAGGCGCTGGGGATCTCCCGCTTCTCGCGGATGAGCTGGAAGAAGGCGCGCAGCACCTCCACGTCCTCGAAGGCGTCCTGCACGCCCTCGTCCGAGGCGAGCACGGGGAGCAGGTAGCGGGTGGGGCTGCCCAGCTCGTAGTGGACCTCCACCACGGCGAGGGTGAAGGCGCGTCCGCCGGGCAGGTCCAGGCTGACGTGGTCCACCACGGAGACCGACTTGATGGGCCAGGCCTTGCCCGCGAACCAGCGCTGGTTGCGGAGGTAGTCGGGGAGCTTGGTCAGATCGATCGGCGTCGTCACGGCATTCCCCTCCCAGGGGCGAGCTTCTCGAGACGGAACCACAGGAACATGTAGGGACCCAGCGTGAGCTGGTACGGCATGCTCCCGGAGATGCGGGGGAAGGGTGTCTCGCCGATCAGCTCGACGGGCACCTGTCCCTCGAAGTCACGCAGGTCGATCACCGCCGGCTGCGCGAAGCGCGAGAGGTTGCAGACGATGAGGATCGTCTGGCCCTCGTACTCGCGCACGAAGGCGAGCACCTTGCGGTTGTCCGGGTTGAGCCAGCGCAGCCTTCCCATGGCGAAGGCGGGGTAGCGCTGGCGCACGCGGAGGATGCGCTTCATCCAGTTGAGCAGCGACGAGCGGACGCGATCCTGTGCCTCCACGTTGATGCTCTGGTAGCCGTAGACGGGGTCCGCGATGAGGGGGGCGTACAGGCGTGCCCCATCCGCGCGGGAGAAGCCCGCGTTGCGGTCGCTCGTCCACTGCATGGGGGTGCGCACGCCGTTGCGATCGCCCAGGTAGATGTTGTCCCCCATGCCGATCTCATCGCCGTAGTACATGACGGGAGTGCCCGGCAGGGTGAACAGCAGGCTGTGCATCAATTCAATGCGCCGCCGCCCGTTGTCCATGAGCGGAGCGAGCCGGCGCCGAATGCCCAGGTTGATGCGCATGCGCGGATCGGTGGCGTATTCCCGGTACATGTAGTCCCGGTCCTCGTCCGTCACCATCTCGAGCGTCAGCTCGTCATGGTTGCGCAGGAAGATGGCCCACTGGCACGTCTCGGGGATGTCGGGCGTCTGCTGGAGGATTTCGACGATGGGAGTGCGGTCCTCCCGGCGCAGCGCCATGAAGAGGCGGGGCATCACCGGGAAGTGGAAGCCCATGTGGAACTCGTCGCCGTCTCCGTAATAGACGCGCACGTCGGCGGGCCACTGGTTGGCCTCGGCGAGCAGCAGCTTGTCCGGGTACTCGGAGTCGATCGTCTTGCGCAGCCGCTTGAGGAAGGCGTGCGTCTCCGGGAGGTTCTCGCAGTTGGTGCCCTCGCGCTCGAAGAGGTAGGGCACGGCGTCGCAGCGGAAGCCGTCCACGCCCATGTTCAGCCAGAAGCGCATGACATCCAGCATGGCCTCCTGGACCTCGGGGTTGTCGTAGTTGAGGTCCGGCTGGTGGCTGAAGAAGCGGTGCCAGAAGTACTGCTTGGCCACCGGGTCCCACGTCCAGTTGGAGCGCTCGGTGTCCGTGAAGATGATGCGCGCGCCCTGGTACTTGTCGTCCGTATCGCTCCAGACGTAGTAGTCGCGCTTGGGGCTCTTCGGATCCCTCCGGGCTTCCTGGAACCAGGCGTGCTGGTCGCTGGTGTGGTTGACGACGAGCTCGCTGATGATGCGGATGTCGCGCTTGTGGGCCTCCTCCACCAGGCGCTGGAAGTCCGCGAGCGTGCCGTACTCGGGGTGCACCGCGTAGTAGTCCGCGATGTCGTAGCCGTCGTCCTTCAGCGGCGAGGGGTAGTGCGGCAGGATCCACAGGCAGGTGACGCCGAGATCCTGCAGGTAGGGCAGCTTCTCGATGAGCCCGGGGATGTCCCCGTGCCCATCCGCGTTCGAGTCGTAGAACGCGCGGATGTGCAATTCGTAGATGACGGCCTTCTTGTACCAGAGCGGATCCGACCGGGTCATAAAGGGCGAGGGTGTCTATTCGTAGTAGTCGAACGCCTGTTCACTGCGACGGAAGCGGTAGACCGCCCAGATGGCCGCGGGCTGTTCGGGCGTGAGGCGCACGTGCGCGGTGGGCCCTTGCCAGAGGCTCCGCTGGTCCGTCATCAGCTCGTGCACCTGGTAAGTCTCGTCGGGCTGGATGCCCAGCTCCGCCAGGGGCACGTGCAGCACGGACTCCTGGGGCTGGAAGGGATCGAAGCTCACCGCCACCAGCACCTGGCTGGAGCCGTCCGGCGTGCGCTTCAGGTAGAACATGACCTGCTCGTTCTCCGACTGGAAGAAGCGCAGGTTGCCGTAGAGCTGGAAGGCGCGGTGCTCGCGGCGGATGGCGTTGAGCCGCGAGATGTAGTCGCGGATGTTGCCCGGCCGGTCCAGGTCCCACGCCTTGAGCTCGTACTTCTCCGAGTCGAGGTACTCCTCCTTGCCGGGCTTGATGGGCGTGCCCTCGCACAGCTCGTAGCCGCAGTACATGCCCCAGGAGCTGGAGAGGGTGGCGGCCATGGCGGCGCGCAGGCGGAAGCCACCGGGCCCGCTGCGCTGGAGGAACTCGGGGAGGATGTCCGGCGTGTTGGGCCAGAGGTTGCCGCGCATGTAGTCGGACACGGGCGGGGAGGTGATCTCCTCCAGGTACTCCTCCATCTCCTGCTTGAAGTTGCGCCAGGTGAAGTAGGTGTACGACTGCTGGAAGCCCGCCTTGGCCAGGTGCTTCATCACCTTGGGCCGGGTGAAGGCCTCGGAGAGGAAGACGGTGTCCGGATGGACGGTCTGCACCTCGCGGATGAGCCAGGCCCAGAACTGGAGCGGCTTGGTGTGCGGGTTGTCCACGCGGAAGATGCGCACGCCCTGTTCCACCCAGTGGAGCACCACGGACTTGAGCTCGGGCCACAGCGTGGCGCGGCCGGGGCCCAGCCAGTCGAAGTTGACGATGTCCTCGTAGCGCTTGGGCGGGTTCTCGGCCGTCTTGATGGTGCCGTCCGGCCGGTGCTGGAACCACTCCGGGTGGTCCTTCACGTAGGGGTGGTCCGGCGAGCACTGGAAGGCGATGTCCAGGGCGATCTCGATGCCCAGCGCGTTGGCGGCCTTCACGAAGCCGCGGAAGTCCTCCAGCGTGCCGAGCAGGGGATTGACGGCCTTGTGACCGCCCTCGGGGCCGCCGATGGCCCACGGGCTGCCCACGTCCTCGGGGGTGGCGGTGAGGCTGTTGTTCTTGCCCTTGCGCGCCTTGCGGCCGATGGGGTGGATGGGCGGCAGGTAGATGATGTCGAAGCCCAGCGACTGCACGTAGGGCAGCCACTTCTCGGCGTCGCGGAAGGTGCCGTGCGTGCGGCCGTCGCGCAGCGCCGAGCGCGGGAAGAACTCGTACCAGGAGCCGAAGCGTGCCTTCTCCCGGTCCACGAAGACCTCGAGGACGCGGTCGTAGCGGGTGGCGATGGAGCGGTCCGCGTACTTGGAGGCCACCAGGGTGAGCCCCGGATCCATGGCCGCGGCGATGGCGTTGGCGCTCATGCCCTTCTCGAAGAGGGCGGCGGCCTCGACCATGCGCCGGGCCTCGTCGGCGCTGCCGGCCTTCTGGGCGCGCTCGGCATGGGCGCGGAGCATGGCGGCGCCCTCGAGCAGCTCGCTGCGCACGTCCCGGCCCACGTCCACCTTGCGTTTCACTTCCGTGACCCAGGTGGCGAAGAGGTCCGGCCAGGCCTCGACCGTGAACTCGTAACGGCCGTTGCGCGCCAGGAGGAACTCGCCCTCCCAGAGATCGTTCCCCTTGGAGACCATGGGCGTCTCGGTCCAGTCCGTCGCCTTGTCCTTCGGCGCGGACTGCCTCCAGCGCACCACGGCCACGAGGATGTCGTGGCCCTCCTTGAAGATGTCGGCCTGGACTTTGAGGGTCTCACCCTCGACCCGCTTCACGGCCCAACGGCCCGCGTCCAGTTCCGGCCGGACGTTCTCGATGACCGTGCTTCCGATTCGCTCGCTCATAAATGAAGGCGGCCCCTTATAGGTCGCGCGCCACGATGCCCCGGCGCTGTCTTTCACCGTGCGTTGATTCCGAACGCTCCAGGCGTCCGGTTTGTTGGCCCGACAACCTTAGGAATGGCTCCGCGCGGTGCACACCCGCCGGAAATGGCCGCTCCCTCGACCGGCTTCCATGCCGGGCAGACGGGCGGGCGGGGGAGGGGGCCAGGGGCTCGCGGGGGGTGGAGCCCGGAGCACAGGCTGCCTGCTGTCCGGTCGGGCGAGGAGGTACAGTGGGCCCGGACATGTCGGGAGATCCTCGGTGATGCAGAGGTGGACGTCGATGCTGGTCGCAGGGCTGCTCTTGAGCCCGACATGGGGACTGGCGGATGAGCCGAAGGAGAATCCGCCGGGCAGTGGACCTATCGAGATGAAGAACGTCTTCGAGTGCCTCAAGGCCTGCAATGCTCTCCCGCTCTGGGCGTGACATCGGAGTGCTCTTCGAAGAACCTCCGCACGAGCGTCATCGCATTCATGAGCGCATCAACAGGGCCGACCCCCATGACGCACTTGATGCCCGGGAGGTAGCCCTCGATGGAGAGCGGGCAGTACCAGGCTCTATCCGCTTCACCTGGAAGTGGCTGCGGTCGGCCAACGACGATCCTGGAGACCCTCGTTTCTCCCGCTTGGGTGGTGTGGGACCACCGATCGTCTGCGATCGGGTCATCGATGGTCGTGAGGCGAGGGCGCCAGTCTTGATTGCTCATGGCGATTGATAGGACTTCCGACATGCGGCTGCAGTGGGATCCCGACCATGGTCCCACGGGGGGTTCCCTGGAGCGGCGCGCCATCCAGCTCGGGCTGCAGGGTGAGGCGCTCCGGCGCTACTCGAAGGAGTGGCTCGTGGACATCAAGGACATCACGGCCCTTCGTCCGGGAGCAGCGCGAATACATCCGGGAGGGTCGGCTCGACCTGCCCCGGTCCCTCGAACCGTAGGGTGGGGGAGCGACTGTGCCGCTTCGTGAGGTCCGGCGGGCAAGAAGGCACGGACCCGCTCGACTGGCGGCAGTGGGTGCGGTGAAGGGAAAACAAGAAACACCCCTGGCGAAAATCGCGGCTCAGGGGAAAACGGCCTGGGGGCGACTCCAGCCCTCGGGGCCGGGGCGGAACCCGGCTCTACGGCTGCGACTTGTGCTTGTAGAAGAGGACCAGCGTGTAGCAGTGGAACTCGTTGTCGCTGGACTGGCACACCACCCGGTCGACGATCTCCAGATCCGAGTTGCTCTTCATCCAGCGGGTGACATTCTCACCCAGCTCCTCACGCTCCTTGGCCTTCGTCGCGGAGAACACCTTCACGCCCGTGAACATCGCCTTCCACTCCTTGCACTGAGTTTTTGTACTGAGTGTCTGGGGGAAGGTTATCGCGCGCTATTCGCAGGTGTCAAAAAACCTTACCTCCGGCCACCGGGTGGGGGCCCGCACTTCCCACCCGGGGGGACGTGCCTAGATTTCGGGGGTCGCTGGATCAGGAGCCCGGGGGAAGGGCCCCCGGCAATGGGGAAGGGTGAAGGGGGATGGCCGTGGACGTGAAGACCAAGAAGGACCTGGCGGTGGACTTCATCAACGAGATCCGCACGATGGATCCCGCCGCGCTCAACGCGCTGATCGTCAAGGAGGCCGGCGAGGACCTCGCCCAGTTCTTCCTCAACTACAGCGCCAACCTCATCTCCAAGGACCCCTCCCGGGTCCTCGAGAACACCTCCTCCCTGATGCTGATGGGCTACCTCATCCGCACCCACGAGGAGCGCAACTCCCAGACGAAGCAGACGGGCCTCCAGGGCTACGCTTTCGCCTGATTCCGGGCGGCAGGGTGCGCCGAGGCTCGACAGCTCCCACGGGAGCCTGTTAGGGAGCGGCGCCCATGCTCATCGATCTGCACGCGCATTCCTACCTGTCCAAGGGTTGCGACCTGGATCCGCGCGCGGTCCTCGACCGTGCCGCGCTGTTCGGTCTGGACGGCGTGGCCTTCACCGAGACCAACACCCAGGACGGCTGTGACGAGCTGTTCGAGATCGGCGCGAAGTCCAAGGTCAAGGTCTTCGTCGGTCTGGAGCTCATCACCGACCGGGGGCAGTACCTGTGCTTCTTCCCGAAGCCGGAGCTGGCTCCCGAGCCCGTGCAGATGTGGGGCAGCAACCGCGAGAAGCCGTGGAGCGCCGCCGAGTGTCTCCCGAAGGTCCGCTCGCTGGGCGCCGCCATCGTGGCCGCTCGGCCGTACGATCGGGACACTCCCAACCCGGCCATGGATTATGTCCGCTCCCTGGGGGGCCTGCTGTGCGCCGTCGAGGGCTACAACGCCCGCGTCAAGCAGACGTCCAATGACCTGGCCGTCGAGGCCGCCGAGGTGCTCAAGCTGCCCTGTACGGGTGGGAGTGACGCCCGGGGTTCGCTCGATGAGGTGGGTTATGGCGCCACCTTCTTCAAGAAGCCCATGCAGACCCAGGAGCAGCTGGTCGCCGCCCTGCTGGCCGGTGATTTTTTTCCGGTCATGGCCGGTGAGTTGCCCCGGCTCACGCGCCCCGGTGAGGCCCAGGCCTCCCGCGGGGGTGGCAAGCGCCGTGGCGGCGGGGGGGGCGGAGGCGGTGGGCGCCGCCGCCGCTAAGGGGTTTCCGCCCGTGTATGTCCCCTCTCCCTCTGGGAGAGGGCTAGGGTGAGGGTCATCCCAGGGTCCCGCGTTCCCATGTCCTCCACCGTCTCCCACGTCCTCCACTCGCTGTCCCTCGCGGCCGCCCTGGCGGCCACGGGCTGTGCTCACACGCCCGGGCCCAAGGAGGTGGCATCCGCCTACGCCCGGGCCCTGGAGGAGGAGCGCCTCGCGGAGGCCCGCGCCCTGACGAGCGTCCCACCGGAGGAGCAGCAGGCCTTCGCCGAGCACTACGCGGACGCATCGGTGCGCAAGGCACGGGCCGAGGAGGTGCGAGCGGCCCTCCCGGAGCTCCAGGCGAGGGCGCCAGCGCTCACGCTGCTTCAAACACCCGAGGGCTGGCGGGTCGTCGAGGAGAAACCGGCGGACGCGCCCCGGGCGGTACTGGGCCGCTTCCTGGACGCGGTGGAGGCGGGCGACTGGGCCACGGCCTGGTCGCTCCTGAGCGATCCGCTGCGAGCCCGCTACACGCCCGAGCGCCTGCGCGAGGACTTCAAGCGCGAGCCCCTGTCGGCCGAGCGCGTCCGCCGTGCGAGGCTGGCGCTGAAGGGGGAGGTGAAGGTGACGGGGGTGGGGGCGGAGTTCCCGCTGGGCAAGGAGCGGTCGGTGCGGCTCGTCCGGGAGGCGGGCGAGTACAAGGTGGCGGCCATCGAGTAGCGGGGTTAGAGGAGGTTGACACCAGGGGGGCCGCTGGCTATTCCGCGCCCTTCCGAGGGGGGGCCCCCAACCCCCCGGATTCAAAAGGATTCAGGTACTCCAAGATGAGCGTTTCCGAGCGCGACATCCTCGCGGCGATGTCGAAGGTGATGGATCCCGAGCTGCACATCGATCTGGTGAAGGCCGGGATGGTGAAGGACATCCGCGTGGACGGCGACAAGGCGAAGCTCAAGATCGAGCTGACGACGCCGGCCTGTCCGCTGAAGGGGAAGATCCAGGCGGACGCCGAGGCGGCGCTGAAGCAGGTGCCGGGGCTGAAGACGTTCGACATCGAGTGGGGCGCGCAGGTGCGCTCGGCGCCGGCGGGGATGGCCGGTCAGCAGGGGCAGGCGATCCTGCCGCAGGTGAAGAACGTGATCCTCGTCGGCGCCGGCAAGGGTGGCGTGGGCAAGAGCACGGTGTCGGTGAACCTGGCGGCGGCGCTGGCGCGCGAGGGCGCGAAGGTGGGCCTGCTGGACGCGGACTTCTACGGTCCCTCGGTGCCGCTGATGACGGGCATCACCGAGAAGCCGGTGAGCCCGGATGGCAAGACGCTGCTGCCGCTGGAGAAGCACGGGCTGAAGGTGATGTCGATCGGCTTCCTGGTGGAGGCGGATCAGGCGCTCATCTGGCGCGGGCCCATGCTGCACGGAGCGCTGATGCAGCTGGTGCGGGACGTGCGCTGGGGCGAGCTGGACTACCTCATCCTCGACCTGCCGCCCGGGACGGGTGACGTGGCGCTGTCGCTGTCGCAGTCGGTGAGGGCGGCGGGCTCGGTGCTGGTGACGACGCCGCAGGACGTGGCGCTGGCGGACGTGGTGCGCGCCAAGCAGATGTTCGACAAGGTGCACATCCCCGTGCTGGGCATCGTGGAGAACATGAGCCAGTTCGTGTGCCCGCACTGCTCGAAGGCCACGCCCATCTTCAACCGGGGCGGCGGCCACAAGGCGGCGGAGATGTTCAGCATCCCGTTCCTGGGCGAAATCCCCCTGGATCTGAAGATCCGCGAGTCGGGTGACGCGGGCGTGCCGGTGGTGCTGAGCGCGCCGGACAGCCCCGAGGCCCAGGCCTTCATGGCGATGGCGCGCAACATCGCGGGCCGCGTCTCCACCGAGAACATGCGGGTGGCGGTGAAGCTGCCGGTGGTACGCTAGCGGCCCCCGACACCCCCGAGGACCCCCATGGCGCATGGCAAGGACTCCGACAACGACTTCGATCCGCTGCTCGGAGAAGAGCCGGAGCGGGAGGGGGCTCGCCCGGGCTTCGTGCCGGAGTTCGTGCGCAAGGTGGCCGTGGCGGGGCTGGGCGCCCTCTTCATGACGGAGGAGGGCATCCGCTCGCTGGCCGGCCAGCTCAAGCTGCCCAAGGAGATGCTCGGCCACATCCTCGGGCAGGCGGAGAAGACGAAGGACGAGGTGGGCCGGGTCGTCTCCGAGGAGGTGCGGCGCTTCCTCCAGTCGGAGAAGCTGCGCGACGAGCTGCTCAAGCTGGTCTCGGGGATGACCATCGAGGTGAAGGCGCAGATCCGCCTGGTGCCTCATGCCGAGGACCGCGACGAGCAGGAGCAGGAGGAGGCCCCTCGGCGGACCAAGGTGGTGGTCACCGAGCTGAACACGCGCCGCGGCGGCAAGAAGGCTTCCGCGAAGAAGGAGTGACGGCGTGCAGGATGGCGAGCGGCGCAACTGGCGCCAGCATCCCCTGGCGAAGCGGCTGCCGATCCTGATGCTGGTGGCGATGGGTCTGTGGCTGTGGAAGGGCTCGGACGTGCCCGAGCGCGAGCTGGTGTGGCGGCTGGTGGGCCCCGGCTGGAGTGAGATCCGGACCGTCGAGTTCCAGGTGAAGAACGCGGACGGCGAGCTGGTGAAGCGTCAGGTGCACTCCTTCCAGAGGGGCGCGCCGGACTCCGTCACCGAGAAGACAGCCCTGCCCTCGGGGGTGTACGAGGTGTGGGTGTTCGCTCGGGGTGAAAGTGGACCTTCCCGGCCGCCGCGTGTGGAGCGGCTGACAGTGGGCGACGAAGACGTGCGCATCGAGCGCGGGCTCCGAGTACCCGAGGGACGTTGACCGGTAGGGGGGCCAGGGCTATAGCGCCGCCCGGTTCCTCGTTTACCGAGCAAGGGGTCTCGAACGCCATGGCAACGGAGCACATCATCGTCGTCGGCGCAGGGCAGATGGGGTCGGGCATCGCCCAGGTGGCGCTGCAGGCCGGCCTGCGGGTCACTCTGGTGGACGTCTCGAAGGAGGGTCTCGCCAAGGGCGCCGAGCGCATCAAGGCCGGCCTGAAGAAGCTGGTGGAGAAGGGCAAGCTGGACGAGGCCCGGCTGAAGGCCGCGGACACGAATCTGGCCACCGCCACGAGCGCCACCGAGGTGAAGGATGTCGACTTCGCCATCGAGGCCGTGACGGAGAACGAGGAGCTCAAGCGCCGCATCTTCGTGGAGCTGGACGGCGTGGTGAAGCCGGGAGGCATCCTCGCCACCAACACCTCGTCCATCCCCATCACGCGGATCGCCGCGGCGACGAAGCGCCCCGAGAACGTGATCGGCATGCACTTCATGAACCCGGTGCCGCTGATGCAGCTGGTGGAGCTGATCCGGGGCGCGGCGACGTCGGACGCGACCTACCAGACGACCCGGGCGCTCGCGGAGAAGATGGGGAAGACCACGGTGGTGTCCAAGGACTTCCCGGGCTTCATCGTGAACCGCATCCTGATTCCGATGCTCAACGAGGCCTGCTTCGCGCTGATGGAGGGCCTGGGGACGGCGGAGGACATCGACACGGCGATGAAGCTGGGAACGAACCAGCCCATGGGCCCGCTGCAGCTGGCGGACTTCATCGGCCTGGACACGGTGCTCTACATCGCCGAGGTGCTCCACAAGGGTCTGGGCGACGACAAGTACCGCCCGAGCCCGCTGCTGCGGCAGTACGTGGACGCCGGTTGGTACGGCAAGAAGAGCGGCCGCGGTTTCTACAAGTACTGAGCGCAGGCACACGTACCCTCACCCCGACCCTCTCCCAGTGGGAGAGGGAGGAGCTCACACACATGGCCTACGAGAACATCCGGCTCGAGATCGAGGAGGCAATCGCCGTCCTCACCATCGACCGTCCCAAGGCGCTCAACGCCCTCAACAGCAAGACGCTCCAGGAGCTCGAATCCGCGTTCAACTCCCTGCCCACCACCGTCCGGGCCCTCATCATCACGGGGGGTGGAGACAAGGCGTTCGTGGCGGGCGCGGACATCGCGGAGATGGCCTCCATCACCGCGTCCCAGGCGCGCGAGTTCGCCGCGCTCGGCCACCGCGCCTTCCACACGCTGGAGCAGCTCCCCATCCCGACCATCGCCGCGGTGAACGGCTTCGCGCTCGGTGGCGGGTGTGAGCTGGCCCTCGCGTGCGATCTCATCTACGCCTCCGAGAAGGCGAAGCTGGGCCTGCCCGAGGTGAGCCTGGGGGTCATCCCCGGCTTCGGCGGCACGCAGCGCCTCACCCGCGTGGTGGGCAAGATGCGCGCGAAGGAGCTCATCTTCACGGGCGAGCGCATCGACGCCGCCAAGGCGAAGGAGATCGGCCTGGTGCTCGAGGTCCTCCCGGCGGATCAGCTCCTGGCCCACTGCAAGGCGGTGGCGGCGAAGTTCCTCAAGAACGGGCCGCTGGCGGTATCGCAGGCCAAGCGGGTCATCGAGTTCGGCGCGGATCAGGATCTCCGGGCGGCCAACGAGCTGGAGCGCCAGGGCTTCGCGGTGCTCTTCGGCTCCGAGGACCAGAAGGAGGGCATGAAGGCCTTCCTCGAGAAGCGTCCGGCGGGTTTCACCGGCAAGTAGGCCGGGACACGAGGGGCGGGGCGAGCCCGTGCTGGCTAATGGGCGCGGCAACCAGCACTTGCCCGCCCCTCTTGCAACCGCTGTTCCCGACGATCCTGCCCCGTACTATGTACCTCTGCGCCCTTACCCCAGGAGTGCCATGAACTTCGAGCTGAGCGACATCCAGCGCGAGATCCAGCGGATGTGCCGCGAGTTCGCCTCGCGAGAGCTGACCCCCAACGCCCGCAAGTGGGACGAGACGCACCAGTGGCCCAGCGATGCGGTGAAGAAGCTGGCCGAGTTGTCGCTGCTCGGCGTGGCCGTGCCGGAGCAGTACGGCGGCGCGGGGCTGGACAACGTCTGTTATGCGCTCGCCATGGAGGAGATCAGCCGCGGCTGTGCCTCCACCGGCGTCATCATGAGCGTGAACAACTCGCTCTACTGCGATCCGGTGATGAAGTACGGCACCGAGGAGCAGAAGGCCGAGTTCCTCACGCCCTTCGCCCGGGGCGAGAAGCTGGGCTGCTTCGGCCTCACCGAGCCCGAGGCGGGCAGCGACGCGGCCTCCCAGAAGACCACCGCCGTGCGCAAGGGTGACGAGTACGTCATCAACGGCTCGAAGAACTGGATCACCAACGGCCCGAGGGCCGACGCCATCGTCCTGTTCACGATGACGAACAAGGAGGCGGGCAACAAGGGCATCTCCGCCTTCCTGGTGCCCACCAACACCCCGGGCTTCATCCGCGCCGAGCCGGACAAGAAGATGGGCATCAGCGCCGCGCACTCGTGCAGCATGTTCTTCGAGGACATGCGCGTGCCGGCGAAGAACCTCCTGGGTAAGGAGGGCGACGGCTTCAAGATCGCCATGAGCACGCTGGACGGTGGGCGCATCGGGATCGCCTCGCAGGCGCTGGGCATCGCCCGCGCGGCGTTCGAGGAGGCGGTGCGCTACTCGGGCGAGCGCAAGACGTTCGGCAAGGCCATCCGCGAGCACCAGGCCATCCAGTTCATGATCGCCGACATGGCCACGGAGATCGACGCGGCCCGGTTGCTGGTGCATCGCGCGGCGCTGCTCAAGGACAAGGGCGTCCGCCACTCCACCGAGAGTGCGATGGCCAAGGTGTACGCCAGCGAAATGGCCAGCCGTGTGGCCAACAAGGCCCTGCAGGTGCATGGTGGCATGGGCTACTCCAAGGAAATGGACGTCGAGCGCCACGTGCGCGACGCGCGCATCACGGAGATCTACGAGGGGACGAGCGAGATCCAACGCATCGTCATCTCGGCCAACCTGTTGAAGGATTGAAGGAGTAAGGCCGTATGAAGCGCTCCCTGTTCGCGGTGGTGGTGCTCGGGGCGGGCCTGGCGTTCGCGCAAGGCTCGTCCAACAAGCAAGGCTCGTCCGCCAAGAGCGGCTCGTCCGCCAAGGCAACGAATCCGGACCCCGGCGCCGCCCCCGCGCAGGAGAAGAAGACGGCCGCGCCGGCACGGCCTCCTCCTCCGGACATCAACCGCATGCCCTTCACCCCGGACACCATCCGCGAGGTGATGCAGTACTACTCGCGCGACATCCAGGAATGCTACGAGGAGATCCTCGCGACGAAGGGCAGCAACGTGGAGGAGGGCCGCATCCTGACGACCTTCACGATCACTCCGGACGGCTTCGTGCGCAACGCCAAGGTGGCCAAGTCGGGCACGACGCTGAAGAACACGCGCCTGCACGAGTGCGTGGTGAACGTGATCTCCAGCATCACGTTCCCGCCGACGCCGGACAAGCGCGAGTACCCCATCGAGTATCCGTTCAACCTCAAGGCCCTCAAGTAGGACCCGCTCCCGTGAACCTCGAGCTCACCGAGACGCAGACGCTCATCCGCGACACCGCGCGCAAGTTCGCCCGCGAGCGTGTCGCCCCCCAGGCCCGCCGCTTCGACAAGGAGGAGTATTTCCCCACCGAGCTCTTCAAGGAGCTGGCCTCCCTGGGCCTCATGGGAGTCAACATCCCCGCCCAGTACGGCGGCGCCGAGGCGGGCGTCGTCTCGTACTCGCTGGCGATGATGGAGATGGCGGCGGCGTGTGCCTCCACCTCGGTGGCCATGGCCGTGACGAACATGTGCGCCGAGCTCATCCAGAAGTTCGGCACCGACGCGCAGCGCGAGAAGTACGTGACGCGGCTGACGTCGGGTGAGGCGGTGGTGGGCTCGTTCGCGCTCTCCGAGGCGCATGCGGGCTCGGATCCGCGCGCCATGCGCACCACGGCCGTGCGGCGCGGGGACAAGTGGGTCCTCAACGGCAGCAAGCAGTGGATCACCTCCGGTGCCTATGCGGGGGTGATGGTGGTGTGGGCGCTGACGGGAGGGCAGGGGAACAAGGGCATCTCCGCCTTCATCGTGGAGGGCGGGACGCGGGGCCTCATCGTCGGCAAGCATGAGGACAAGATGGGCCTGCGCTCGTCCAACACCGTGGGCCTCACCTTCGAGGACATGGAGATCCCCGCGGAGAACCTCCTGGGCAAGGAGGGGGACGGCTTCAAGCTGGCGATGATCGCGCTGGACGGTGGACGCATCGGCATCGCCTCGCAGGCGTGCGGCGTGGCGCGGGCGGCGCTGGAGGCCTCCATCCGGTACGCGAAGGACCGCAAGGCGTTCGGCCAGCCCATCGGCGAGTTCCAGGCGCTGCGCTTCATGCTGGCCAACATGGCCACCGAGCTGCAGGCGGCGGAGCTGCTGACACTCCGGGCGGCGCACCTCAAGGAGCAGGGCCAGCCGTTCACCCGCGAGGCCTCGATGGCGAAGCTGTACGCCAGCGAGATGTCCAACCGCGCGGTGGACAAGGCGGTGCAGATCCATGGCGGGTACGGCTACATCGACGAGTTCCCGGTGGAGCGCTACTTCCGCGACGCCCGCGTGCAGACCATCTACGAGGGCACCAGCGAGGTGCAGCGCCTGGTGATCGCCCGCGAGACGTTCAAGCTGCTCGACTGACCGCCCGCCTCCCTGGCCGAGGTCCCACGGACCCGGGCGCCCCTCATGCTCCGGGGTGATGGCGCGGGCCGGGAGGGGTTATCAACTTTCCATCCGCGGCAGACCGACCCCCGGAACCCCGGAGCGCCTGCCTGCCGGACGAGGGCCCTGGACCATGGGGGGTGTTCTCCCACCTGGGGCCGCATTATCAGGACTGTGAACAAGGATCCCGCGCTCGCTTGACTGCCGGTGTAACCGGTGTCTAGGGTGCGCGGCTTCGATTCAGTTCCATTGTGGGACTGGATCGCGGGTCACTCGTAGCTCCCCGCGAGTGGCTGTCGTCAACAACCGGGGGCAGCTGTACCCAGTTAGGATTCCCAATCTCATGCAGCAGAATGTGAACCAGCAGATCGGAGATGTCGGCGACGAGGATTTTGCCGCGATGTTCGAGGCCTCGCTCAAGGAGCGTGGCGGTGAAGGCATCCTCAAGGAAGGCGAGATCGTCAAGGGCACCGTGGTGCAGGTGACCAAGGACTACGCCATCGTCGACATCGGCTACAAGTCCGAGGGCCAGGTTCCGATCTCCGAGTTCACCAGCCCTCGCGGCGAGGTCTCCGTCAAGGCGGGCGACCCTGTCGAGGTCCTCCTGGAGAGCCGCGAGAACGATACCGGCATGGTCGTCCTCTCCAAGGAGAAGGCCGACAAGATGCGCATCTGGGACGAGATCAGCGCCGCCTGCGAGCGCGATGAGATCGTCAAGGGCACCATCGTGGGCCGCGTGAAGGGTGGCCTCTCCGTCGACATCGGCGTGAAGGCGTTCCTCCCCGGCAGCCAGGTGGATATCCGCCCGGTGCGCAACCTCGACCAGTACATCTCGAAGGAATTCGAGTTCAAGGTCATCAAGTTCAACAAGAAGCGCGGCAACATCGTGCTCTCCCGCCGCGTGCTGCTCGAGAAGCAGCGCGAGGAGATGAAGAAGGAGACCCTCAAGAACCTCAAGGAGGGTGCGGTCCTCAAGGGCGTGGTCAAGAACCTCACCGACTACGGCGCCTTCATCGACCTCGGCGGTATCGACGGCCTGCTGCACATCACCGACATGTCGTGGGGCCGCATCGGTCACCCCTCCGAGATGTTCAACGTCGGTGACGAAGTGCGCGTGGTCGTCCTCAAGTTCGACCCGACGCAGGAGCGCGTCAGCCTGGGCCTCAAGCAGATCCAGGAGGATCCGTGGCACCGCGCCGACGAGAAGTACCCGGTCGGCACCCGCGTGCGCGGCAAGGTCGTCTCCATCACCGACTACGGCGCGTTCATCGAGATCGAGCAGGGCGTCGAGGGTCTGGTGCACGTGTCCGAGATGTCCTGGACCAAGCGCCTCAAGCACCCGAGCAAGATGCTGGAGGTGGGCCAGGAGGTCGAGGCGGTGGTGCTCGACATCGATCCGAAGGCCAAGCGCATCGCGCTGGGCATGAAGCAGATCGAGCAGAACCCCTGGACGCTGCTCGAGGACAAGTACCCGATCGGCTCGGTCATCAAGGGTCAGATCCGCAACGTCACCGACTTCGGCGTGTTCGTCGGCGTCGAGGAGGGCGTGGACGGCCTGGTGCACGTGTCCGACATCTCGTGGACCCAGCGCATCAAGCACCCGGGCGAGATGTTCAAGAAGGGCGACGAGGTCGAGGCGGTGGTGCTCAACATCGACGTCGAGAACGAGCGCTTCAGCCTGGGCATCAAGCAGCTCCAGCCGGATCCCTGGGACACCCTGTCCGAGCGCACGCCCGTGGGCAGCCGCGTGAAGGGCAAGGTCACCAAGGTGACGGACTTCGGCGCCTTCGTGGAGATCGAGCCGGGCATCGAGGGCCTCGTGCACGTCTCCGAGCTGAAGGAGGAGCGCGTCGAGAACCCGCGTGACGTGGTGAACGAGGGCCAGGATGTCGAGGTGAAGATCATCGACATCAACACGCAGGACCGGAAGGTGGCCCTGTCGATGAAGGCCCTGATCGGCGAGGGCGACGACTACCGCGAGTACCTGCGCCGCCAGGCGGAGGGCTCCAAGGCGCGCCTCGGCGACGTGATGGCGAGCAAGCTGAAGAAGTAAGCGGTTCGCCTCTCACGAGAGAGACACAAGGCGGCCGGGTTCCCGAGAGGGAATCCGGCCGTCTGTTTTTCGGGACAGAAGGGGTGGAACCCGAGTCCTTCCCATACCCTCACCCCGTCCCTCTCCCAGGGGGAGAGGGTCTGACCAGGTTCCTCACCGTGCGATGCCCCCTCTCCCTCTGGGAGAGGGCTGGGGTGAGGGTATCGAGCACCGGTGATCCGTGCCTACCGTGCGCGCGCATTGACTCCACATCCTTCCGGGTATTAGCCCTTGGGCCCCCAAACATCCGTGCGGAAGGACGTGCAGTGCACGAATCCAAGCGACGCCTCCACCCCCTCTCCGTCCACCTGCTCGTGGGCACGCTGTTGACCCTGAGCGCCTGTGAGAAGAATCCCTTCGAGCAGGTGGATCCACCCGGCAGGGCGAGCGTCGAGGCCGGGCAGGCGCAAGGCATCGCGGGAGAGCCCCTGCGCGTCGGGTGCATCGCGAGGGATCCGCGCCGCCTGGAGCTCACATACGCCTTCGACTGGGGAGACACGGGGGGGCCCATCAGCCCGAGCGAGCCCACCGAATGGACGGGGCCGCTGGCGGATGGGCAGGTGGGAGAACAGGAGCACGTCTTCGAGAAGACCGGCAGCTACGCGGTGCGCTGCGTGGCGCGCAACACGGGCAACGCGATGGGCGCCTGGTCCGAGCCCTTCACGGTCACCATCTCGCCGCGTCCCACGAAGCAGCACACGCTGACCCTGAGCGTGGAAGGGGAGGGCTCGGTGCGCAGCAACCCGGAGGGGCTCGACTGCGGGAAGCAGTGCGGCGCGACGTTCGACACGGGCACGCGCGTCACCCTGATCGCCCAGCCCGCCACGAACTGGTTCTTCGTGGGCTGGACGGGAAGCTGCGCGGGTGCGGAGCCGCAGACCGTGGTGGATCTCTCCGCCGATGCCACGTGCACGGCTCGCTTCTCGCTCACCCCGCCCACCTTCTTCTTCCACATGAAGAAGGAAGGGGAGGGCACGGTGACGAGCACGCCGGCCGGATTGAACTGCCCGGACACCTGCAGCGTGGCCTTCCCCTCGGGGAGCACCGTGAGCTTGAGCGCGCAGCCCGCGGCTGGTTGGAGTTTCGACAGGTGGAGCGGCATGTGCTCGGGGAAGGAGGGAACCGCCCAGGTCACCCTCACCCAGGCCAACCTCGAGTGCACGGCCCGCTTCGTCCCCGCCGTCCGCTTCGAGCAGGCCTGGCGCCGCGTGGGCACGAGCGGGCCCGTCTCCACGGTGTGGAGCCCGGATGGGACACGGATCGCGGCGGCGCTCGGAGATGGCGGCTCCGTGGCCATCTGGGACGCCAGCACGGGAGCGTTGCACAGCGTCCTCCCCGCCCACCCGGAAGCGGTGCTGTCGGTAACGTGGAGCCCGGACGGGACGCAGCTCGCCACCGGCGATGGGATGGGGAGCGTCCGCTTGTGGAACACCCACACGGGAGAGTTGGTGCGCACATTCCAGGCGCAGACCCGCAGTGGCGCGCGCTCCCTGGCCTGGAGCCCCGATGGCAGGACCCTGATCAGTGGTCTCTCCCTGGGAATGCGGATCTACGACCTCGCCACGGGAGAGTGGATCTCCGCGGGTTCCATCGATGCCGTCGATCGGCTGGCGTGGAGTCCCGACGGGACGATGTTCGCCGCCGAGAGTTGGTGGTCCGAGCCCATCTCGAGCACGTCCGCCATCTACAAGGCCAACGGCGAGCTGGCGCAGACGCTGGTCGGCCAGGGACTCGCGTGGAGCCCGAAGGGTGATGTCTACACGAGCGGAAGTGGATCCACCATCAACGTCAATCAGGCGGCGACGGGCGTGTACGTGCGCGGCCTGGAAGGCGGTAGGTTCGTGAACGCGATCTTCTCGACGGCCTGGAGCGCGGAGGGCCGGTACATCGCCGCGAGCGACATGGGCCGGCTGGTCGTCCTGGATGCCAGCACCGACAAGACCGTGGGTGGCCCGCTCACGCCCCTTCGCGCTCGCGACCTGGCCTTCCATCCGAGCCGCCCGACGCTGCTCTCCTCGGACCCCGAGTCCGGGACGATCTCGCTCCATGCCGCGGAAGGGCTCGTGTTGGAGCGCACGCTCGCCCCCTACCAGTCCAGGCCCGTGGCGGCGGCCTGGAGCCCGGACGGCACGAAGCTCGCCACGGCGAGCGGGGACGGACGCCTCTGGTTCTGGAGCGCGGAGGGACAATGGCTGCGCACGTTCCCCGGCAGTGGCGCGAAGCTGACCTCGGTGGCGTGGGATCCCACGGGCACCTGGCTCGTGGCCGGGGCCGAGGACGGCACCGTGCGCCGCTGGCGCGCCGAGACCGGCGAGGAGGCTTCCCCCGAGTGGCGCCTGAAGAGCCGGGTGAACCGGGTCGCCTGGGGACCGGATGGCCTGCTCGTCGCCGCGGGGGACGAGCAGGGACTCGTGACGGTGTGGAACGCCAGGACGGGTGACGTCCTGACCACGTTCCAGGCCCACCGGGGTGCCCTCCGGGGGCTCGCCTGGAACCGTGATGGCGTCCGTCTGCTCACGGGCGGTGAGGACAAGAGCGCCTCCATCTGGAACGTGACGACGGGCGCCCGGACCTGGACGATGCCCCAGGCCCAGACGGCGGCGGTGGGCGCCGTCGCCTGGAGTCCCGATGGCTCGATGCTGGCCACCGCCGGAGCGCCGGAGTTCGAGTCGGAGAACCTCCGGCTCTGGAACGCCACCACGGGGGCACTCCTGGCAGTGCTCCCCGGGCGGGCCGCCGCCCTCACGTCGCTCGCCTGGAACCCCGAGAGCTTCCTGCTCGCGGGCACCCGGCAGGATGGCTCCCTCGAGGTCTGGGACACGCGCTCGCGGACCCTCGTCTCCTCCCAGGCCACGGCGCACCAGGGCGCGGCACTCGGTGTGTCCTGGGCACCCCTGGCGGACTCCCTGAGCACCTGCGGCGCGGATACCGCGCTCCTGACGTGGCGCGTCATCCGCTGAGCGTCCCGCGTTGATTCCGCCTGATCCTCGGAGCAAGAAGCTCTTCTCTCGCTCCAGTGGACGCTCTGACCCCGGGAGCAGGCAAGGAGGCTTGACCCTCCCACAAGGCGTGGTGATAAGGGCGCTCCCGGGGGTTATCCAAGGTCATCCCCAGCACCCCAAGGAGGCAGTTCATGGCTCGTGAAGTGGTCATCGTGGGCGCGGCGCGTACCCCCATTGGGGCCTTCCAGGGAGCCCTGTCCAAGTTGACGGCGCCCCAGCTCGGCGCCATCGCCATCAAGGCGGCGCTGGAGCGCGCGGGCGTCTCCCCGGACAAGGTCAATGAGACCATCATGGGCTGCGTGCTGCAGGCGGGCGTGGGCCAGGCGCCGGCGCGGCAGGCCGCCATCTACGCCGGTGTTCCCGACAGCGTTCCGGCCGTCACCATCAACAAGGTCTGTGGCTCGGGCCTCAAGGCGGTCATCGCCGGTGCCCAGGCCATCGCGCTCGGTGACGCCGAGGTGGTGGTCGTCGGCGGCATGGAGTCCATGAGCAACGCGCCCTACGTCAGCCACGCCATGCGTGGCGGCGCCCGCATGGGCAACGTGGAGTTCAAGGACGCGATGATCCTCGACGGCCTGTGGGACCCCTACGGCAACGTCCACATGGGCAACTGCGCCGAGGAGTGCTCCACCAGCCAGGGCATCAGCCGCGCCAACCAGGACGAGTACGCGCTCGAGTCGACCAGGCGCGCCATCGAGGCGCAGAAGGCCGGCCTGTTCACCCGGGAGATCGTCCCGGTCACCGTGCCCGGCGGCAAGGGCGGGGACGTGGTGGTGAGCGAGGACGAGGGTCCCAAGAACGCCAAGCCGGACAAGATTCCGACGCTCAAGCCCGTGTTCAAGAAGGACGGCACGGTGACGGCGGCCAACGCGTCCTCCATCAACGACGGCGCCGCGGCGCTGGTGCTGATGAGCGCCGAGCGCGCCAAGGCCGAGGGCCGCACCATCCTGGGCCGCATCGCCGGCTACGCCGGGGCCGCCCGCAAGCCGGTGGAGTTCACCATCGCTCCGGCCGACTCCATCAACAACCTGCTCAAGAAGACCGGCCACAAGACCACCGACGTGGACCTCTGGGAGATCAACGAGGCCTTCGCCGTGGTGGCCCTGGCCAACAACAAGCTCCTCGGCCTGGAGGCCTCGAAGGTGAACGTGCGCGGCGGCGCGGTGGTGCTCGGCCACCCGATCGGCGCCTCGGGCGCGCGCCTGCTGGTGACGCTGCTGCACACGCTGCAGGACCAGAACAAGAAGCGCGGCGTGGCGTCGCTGTGCATCGGCGGCGGCGAGGGCATCGCGCTGATGGTGGAGCGCTAGTCCAGGCGCGGGTAACGAACACTCCCTCTCCCCCTGGGAGAGGGGCGGGGTGAGGGTCTTCTAGAGGGCCCTCGCCCCGTTCTCGTAGGAGGGGTTCATGAACAAGATCTTCGCGAGCGCGGACGAGGCCGTCCGCGACATCCCGGATGGCGCCACGCTGATGAGCGGCGGCTTCGGGCTGTGCGGTAACCCCGAGAACCTCATCGCGGCGCTGCACCGCAAGGGGACCAAGGGGCTGACCATCATCTCCAACAACTGCGGCACCACCGAGCTGGGCCTGGGGATTCTCCTCAAGGCCAACCAGGTGAAGAAGATCGTCGCCAGCTACGTGGGCGAGAACAAGGTCTTCGAGCAGCAGATGCTCTCCGGGCAGCTCGAGGTGGAGCTCAACCCGCAGGGCACGCTGGCCGAGCGCATCCGCGCGGGTGGCTGCGGCATCGCGGGCTTCTTCACGCCGTCGGGCGCGGGCACCGAGCTCACCAAGGGCAAGGAGACGCGCATGATCGACGGGCGGCTGCACGTGCTGGAGACGCCGCTCAAGGCGGACTTCACCATCGTGCGCGCCTGGAAGGCGGACACCTGGGGCAACCTGGTGTTCCGCAAGACGGCCCGCAACTTCTCGCCGATGATGTGCATGGCGGGAAGGATCACCATCGTCGAGGCCGAGCACATCGTGCCCGCCGGTGAGATCGACCCGGATCAGGTGCACCTGCCCGGCATCTTCGTGCAGCGCATCATCCAGGCGAAGGATCTCCAGAAGTGGATCGAGCGCCGCACCGTGCAGAAGAAGGCCTGAGAGGACGCCATGCCCCTGACCCGTGAGCAGATTGCCCAGCGCATCGCCCAGGAGCTGCGCGATGGCTATTACGTGAACCTCGGAATCGGCATCCCCACGCTGGTTGCCAACTACATTCCGAAGGGCATCGACATCATGTTGCAGTCGGAGAACGGCATCCTCGGCATGGGCCCCTGGCCCATGGAAGGCGAGGAGGATCCGGATCTCATCAACGCCGGCAAGGAGACGGTGACGGTGGTGAAGGGCGCCGCCTTCTTCGACTCGGCGCTGTCCTTCGGGATGATCCGCGGCGGCCATGTGGACCTGGCCGTGCTCGGCGCCATGGAGGTCAGCGAGGAGGGTGACCTGGCCAACTGGATGATCCCCGGCAAGATGGTGAAGGGGCCCGGTGGCGCCATGGACCTCGCGGTGGGCGCCAAGCGCGTCTTCGTGACCATGGAGCACGTCAACAAGGAGGGGAAGCCGAAGATCCTCAAGAAGTGCTCCCTGCCCATCACCGGCCTCAAGTGCGTCAACCACATCGTCACCGAGTACGCCCTGATGGACGTGACGCCCGAGGGCCTCGTGCTGCGCGAGCTGGCCCCCGGCGTGACCGTGGAGCAGGTGCAGGCCATCACCGAGCCCAAGCTCAAGATCGCCCCCAACGTGCGTGAGATGAGCATCTAGCCGCTCCGCCGGCTCTTCGTCGTACCCGCCGCGGTCTCGTCCCCCCGGGGCCGCGGCGGAATACCCACGCCGGAGCGGAGGTCGAATAAGGATCCCATGCTTCCGGATACCCCCATTGAATTGACCATCGAGCGCCTCGGGCAGCTCGGAGAGGGAGTGGCCTCCTTCGAGGGCCGCACCGTCTTCGTGCCCGGCACCTTCCCCGGCGAGCGCGTCCGCGTGCGTCTGGAGCAGGAGGGCAAGGTGGTGCGCGGCCACCTGCTGGGTGACGTGGTGACTCCGAGCCCCGATCGGAGGCCCTCACCCTGTGCCCTGAGTGCCCGGTGCGGCGGGTGCGACTGGCTGGAGCTGTCCGAGTCCGCCCAGCGCGCCGCGAAGCAGGAGATCGTCCTCTCCGCCCTGGAGCACCTGGGCCGGCTGAAGCGGGACACCTTCGCGGTGCGGCCCGTGCTGATCGCCCCGAGGAACTTCGGCTACCGGCGGCGCGCGGTGCTGCACTTCCTCAAGGACGAGCTGGTCTACTTCGGGCGGCGCAGCCATGACCGGGTGGCGGTGCTCGAGTGCCCCGCGCTGGTGGAGCCGCTCGCCGGGCTGCCCGGGAAGTTGGCGCCGCTGCTCAAGCCGGTGTCCCGGGACGCGGAGGAGCTGCACCTGCTCGCCGAGGGCGACAAGGCGGCCTTCGCGGTGATGCTCAAGGGCCAGGTGACACCCCGGCACGTGGAGGCGTGCGAGACGGCGGTGCGCAAGTTGCGGCTGGAGGGCGCGGTGCTGGTGCCGAAGGAGGGCTCGCCCCGGTTCATCGGCAAGCCGGTGCTGCGCTCGCTGTCACCGCTGCGCCCGGAGGTGCCGCTGTATCTGCGTCCCGATGCCTTCTCCCAGGCCCATGCCGAGGCCAACGTGGGGCTGGTGACGTCCGCCCTGTACGAGCTGGCCCCCCGTGAGACGGATTCGGTGCTGGAGCTGTACTCGGGCAACGGCAACTTCACGTTCCCGATCGCCGCGAGCGCCGCCTCGGTGCTGGGCGTGGAGTCCTCTCCGGCGTCGGTGGACTCGGCGCAGCGCGGTGCCCGCGAGGGTGGGGTGACCAACGTGCGCTTCGTCCAGGGCGATGCCCGGAAGGTGTGCGAGGGCCTCATCCGCGAGGGGAAGCGGTTCGACCTGGCGCTGGCGGATCCGCCGCGGACCGGGGCGCCGGGGCTCGCCCGGTGGCTGAAGACGCTGGGCGTGCGGCGGGTGGTGTATGTGGCGTGCGATCCGGGCTCGTTGGCCCGGGACGCGGCGGGGCTGGTGGAAGCTGGCTATAAGCCGCTGGCGCTCCAGGTGGTGGACATGTTCCCCCAGACGCACCACGTGGAATCCGTCATGTCTTTCGAGCTGCCCGCGTAAGCCGCTGGCGGCACACAGGAGTCTGTTTTGGAGATCTTCAAGGAGTTCACCTTCGAGGCGGCCCATCGCCTCCCGAACGTCCCCCCGGGGCACAAGTGCGCCCGGTTGCACGGCCACTCCTACCGCGTGACCCTCCATGTCCAGGGGCCCGTCGGCGCGGACTCGGGGTGGGTGATGGACTTCGCCGACCTCACCGAGGCCTTCAAGCCCATCCAGGCCCAGCTCGATCACTACTACCTCAATGAGATCGAAGGGCTGTCCAACCCCACCAGCGAGAACCTGGCCCGGTGGATCTGGCAGCGCGTGCGGCCTCGTCTTCCCCAGTTGAGCAAGGTGATGGTGCGCGAGACCTGCACCTCGGGCTGCATCTACCAGGGCGAGGACAGCTGACGCTCACTCCCGGAGCATCAGCCCGCCGTCGATGACCAGCTCGCTCCCGGTGGTCCACGGGGCCGACAGCAGGTGCACCACCGCCTCGGCCACCTCCTCGGCCTTCCCGAGCCGTCTCAGCGGGTGCAGTGCCCCCAGCGTGGACAGCTGGGCGGAGATCCTGCGTTCGAGCTCCTCTCCCGTGGGAGGCGTCTCACCGGGGCTCAATCGCGGGGCCCGGACCATCTCCGTGTCCACCACTCCCGGACAGACGGCGTTGGCCCGGATGCGCCGCGCGGCGCCGGCCAGGGCCAGAGAGCGCATGGCCGCCAGCATCCCCGCCTTGGCCGCGCTGTAGACCGCGCTGGTGGGCAGGGGCCGCAGGGCCAGGGTGGAGGAGATGAACACCATGCCCCCTCCGTCCTCCAGGACCGACAGGGCTTCCTCGCCCAGGCGCAGCGGGGCCACCAGGTTGATCTCGAGCTGGGCCCGCAGTGCGTCCTCGGAGATGTGGCCCACGGGTTGGTGCTCCACCACCCCCGCCGAGTGGACCAGTCCGTCCAGCCCGCCCAGCGCCGCTCGGGCCCGTGCGAGCAGCCCCTCGCGCTCGGAAGGGGAGGACAGATCGCAGGGCAGGGCCACTGCCTGACCGGGCCACGCGCGCACCACCGCCTCCAGCCGATCCGCCCGGCGCCCCGTCACCGCCACCCGGCCTCCCGCTCGCAGCAGCGCCTCGGCCACGGCGAGCCCCATGCCGCTTCCCCCTCCGGTCACCAGCACCTTCCGGGTTCCCATCGGGGGAGTGCTCACCATCGCTCGCCCTCGGCCTCGGGGGCGCTCGCCGCCGCCGGGTAGTAGGCGCGGCCCTCGATGGGCGCCAGCCCGCTCGTGGGCTCGGGGACCTCCACCTCGTCATGGGGCATGAAGGCCGGGCGGTCCACGCACAGCACCGTCTGCTCGATCGGCCGCGGGTTGTCGTAGCGGTGGGGGAAGTGTCTCGGCCACCGGAAGCCCGTTCCCGCCAGCACCGGCTTGCCCTGCAGCAGCAGCCCGTGACCCAGCACCAGCTCCGCCTCGTTCATCACCCGGTGCTCGTGCGTGGGGATGGTGCGGCCCGGGGCGACACGCAGCCGGTAGATGCCGACGTGCTGATCCTGGAAGACGATGTCCACCCGCCCGAAGGGCTTCTCCTCCATCTCGTACTGGTACTCGTCCGCGGAGCGGTGCACCCGCAGCGAGGCGAGCCCGGAGCGCCCCAGTGCCTCCGGCTTGGACAGCCGCAGGGTGACGGCCCGCACCTGGGCTCGCGCCATGTCCTCGGTGGGAGGGGCCAGGATGTAGCGGCAGAGGGCCTCGGCGGCCGTCTCCAGCACGCGGAAGTCGGCCGTCTCCAGGAGGAAGCGCAGCTCCCCGGACAGCCGCGCGTAGTCCACCGTGTCGCGGAGGCGGCCCTCCGTGGCGGCCTTCCGGGTGTCCAGGTAGAGGGCCACGTCGAGCTCCAGCGGTTGCGGCGTGCCGCGCTCGGCGGGGTACACCCCGACGATGCACTGGACGGGGAGCAGGCGCAGATCGATCACATCCAGCGGGCGGCCCCGGGCGTCTCGCGGAGTGATCGGGAAGTCGTCGGTGAGAGGGCGATTCATAGCTGGACGCTCCGGGCTCCATCCACGGCGATCACCTGTCCGGAGATATAGGGCGCCTCGCGCGCCAGGAAGACCACCACCCGGGCCACGTCCTCGGGGGAGCCCTCCCGGCCGAAGGGGATTCGGGAGAGGTAGGCCTGGCGGGCGGCCTCGTCGAAGTGCTCCGGGAAGATCACCGTCCCCGGCGAGACGGCATTGACCCGCACCTGGGGCGCGAGCTCCACGGCCAGCGCCCGGGTGAGCATGATCAGCCCCGCCTTGCTGGCGGAATAGTGGGCATAGTGGCTCTCGGCGCGCTCCCCTGCGATGTCGGTGAGGTTCACGACCAGGGGGCGGGGGGCCGCTCGCAGCGCCGGGAGCAGACCCTGGGTGAGGAAGAAGGGCGCCTCCAGGTTGATCCCCATCATCCGGTGGTACTGCTCCCGGGTGATGTCCTCGAAGGCCAGCCGCTCGAAGATGCCCGCGTTGTTCACGAGGACATCGATGGCCGGGTGGGCCTGGCGCAGGGTCGAGGCGAGCGAGTCCACCCCTTGGGGCGACCCCAGGTCGGCGCGGTACACCGTGGCGGCGCGTCCCAGGGCGCGGGCCTTCCGGGCGACCTCGTCGGCTCCCTCGGTCGACTGGTGGACATGCAGGGCCAGGTCGAAACCCGCCTCGGCCAGCGCCAGGGCGATGGCCTTTCCGAGCCGGATGCCCGCTCCGGTGACGACTGCTGTTGGCATGATGTCTCCTTCGGGTGTTCCCCGGGCCTGGGTATACAGGACGCCCGGCCCCCCGCAGGGAGAAGGATTGTGTGGCCACGGGTTGGGAGCATGGATAATGAGGGGCCTGGAACCACATGGACGCACGCATCGTCGAGTTCGCCGAGGTCCTCCGCCAGAACGGCGTGCGGGTGAGCACGTCCGAGGTCGCGGACGCGTCGCGGGCGGCCTCCGAGGTGGGGCTCCAGGACAAGGGCATCTTCCGCTCGGTGCTGCGGACCACGATGGTCAAGCGCGAGAAGGACGTGGACGTCTTCAACCGCGCCTTCGACTTCTACTTCTCGGGGGCGGCCAGGACGTTCGAGGCGCTCGACAAGTCGCTCGCGCAGCAGATCCAGGAGCAGGGGCTCATCGAGGGTGACAACCTCACGATGCTGCTGTTCCAGATGAACTCGCTCTTCCCCGAGCTGTCCCCGCTGGCGCAGGCGGCGCTCATGGGAGACAGGGCGCGGCTGGCGCAGATCTTCCGCTCGGCCACGCTGCAGTTGGATCTGTCGCAGATGCGCAGCTCGATGCAGACGGGCTTCTTCTCGCGGCGGCTGATGGTGGCGGCGGGGATCGATCGGGCGCGCTCGGAGCTCAAGGCGCTGGAGGAGGAGCTGCGCAAGCGGGGCCTGCCGGCGGAGGGCGTGGAGATCGTCTCGCGGCACGTGGCCGAGCAGCTGCGCAAGGTGGAGGAGGCGGCGCGGCGCGAGGTGAAGCGCCAGGCCGAGGCGCGCATCCGCAAGCCCACGGGCGGGGTGGTGGACAAGCCGCTGCACCAGCTCAGCCAGGCCGAGGTGAACCAGATGGAGTCGGCGGTGAAGACGCTGGCGGAGAAGCTGAAGGCCCGGCTCATCCGCAAGCAGCGCTCGAAGCGGCGGGGGACGCTGAACGTGCGCCGCACGCTGCGCCGCAACCTGCCGTGGGGTGGGGTGCCCATGGTGCCGGTGTTCCGCGCCCGCCGCCCCGAGCGCCCCGAGGTCGTCGTCCTCTGTGACGTGTCGGACTCGGTGCGCAACGCGTCGAGGATGATGCTGCTCTTCACCTACACGCTGCAGTCGCTCTTCGTGCGGGTGCGCTCGTTCGTCTTCGTGTCGGACGTGGGCGATGTGACGCAGTACTTCAAGGAGCAGGACGTGGACCGGGCCATCGACCTGGCCACCATGGGACAGGCCGTGTCGCTCACGGCCAACTCCAACTACGGCCGCGCGCTGGCCAGCTTCACGAGGGACCAGCTCGGCAGCATCACGCGCCGGACCACGGTGATGATCATCGGGGACGGCCGCAACAACTACAACCCGAACAACGCCTGGGCACTCAAGGACCTGAAGCAGAAGTGCAAGCGGCTCTTGTGGATCTGCCCCGAGGACCGCGCCAACTGGGGCTTCGGGGATAGCGAGATGCTCACCTATTCGAAGGAGTGCCACCAGACGGTGGTGGTGAACTCCGTGGCCGATCTGTCCCGCATCGCGGAGCAGCTCGTGCCCGCCTGAGAGACCTGAACCATGCCCCCTTCTTCCTTCTTCGATGATCTCGAGGCCACGCAGTCGCAGTCCGCCGGCATGGAGGCCGCCGACGCCAGGACACTGCGGCTGGCCTCCCATCCCCTCACCGAGGCCGAGCTCCAGTCACTCGTCCGCTACCAGGAGACCTTCCTCGCCCATGTCGAGCAGCCCTCGGCGGGGAAGGACGCGATCGTCGCCGCGCACCAGCTGGGCATGCAGGCGTCCGGCTTGAAGGAGACGAAGGTGGTGGAACTGGGCACCGCCATGCTGCGCGCCTACAGCGGCCAGCGCTGGACGGCGCGGAGGCTGCGGACCCGGCTGGCGGAGCTGGAGCAGCGGCTGGATGCCGCCTCGACCGAGAAAGCGGGGAAGATCCGGGACGAGCTGCGCCGCGTCGAGGATCTGGAGCCCCTGGCCCGGCGTTATGGGCAGGGGACGATTGATCTGCTGAACCAGCACGAGGAGCGGCTGGTCGACCTCCACGCCCGGATGCAGAAGGTCCTCAGCCGGGCGTGAGGCGCCCGCCTGGCCGCCCGCGGGGTTGTTGCATTCCGCCGGGGCCCATCGCATAAGAGCCCGTTCTCCGTACGGAAAGACCCATGAAGCGCTACTTCATCCACACCTTCGGCTGCCAGATGAACGTCAACGACTCGCTCCGGATGAGCGAGGTGCTCGGCAAGCTGGAATACCGGCCGACACCGGTCCCGGAGGAGGCGGACCTCATCATCCTCAACACCTGCTCCATCCGCGAGAAGGCCGAGGACAAGATGCTCTCGGCCCTGGGGCGCTACCGCACGGTGAAGCTGGCCCGTGGCACGCTGCTGGGCGTGGGCGGGTGCGTGGCGCAGCAGGAGAAGGACAAGCTCCTCAAGAAGGTGCCCTACCTGGACTTCGTCTTCGGCCCGGACTCCATCGCCAAGCTGCCGGAGATCATCGGCCGGGTGCGGGGCGAGCGCGAGCGCGTGGTGGAGACGGCCTGGGTGGACTCGGAGGAGTACGTGTTCCCCCGGGCGGATCCGGAGACGAGCCGCGGCAAGGTGACCGAGTTCGTCACGGTGATGAAGGGGTGCGACAACGTCTGCTCGTTCTGCGTGGTGCCGCACACGCGTGGCCGCGAGGTGAGCCGGCCGTTCCCGGACGTGCTGGCCGAGGTGGCGGATCTGGCGAAGGTGGGCGTGCGCGAGGTGACGCTCATCGGGCAGAACGTGAACTCGTACCAGGGCGGCGTGAGCTTCGCGCAGTTGCTGCTGCGCACGGCGGAGGTGCCGGGGATCGATCGCGTGCGCTTCACGACGAGCCATCCGCACGACCTGTCGGACGAGCTGATCGAGGCCTTCCGGGTGCAGCCGAAGATCTGCCCGCACTTCCACCTGCCGGTGCAGAGCGGGTCGAACCCGGTGCTCAAGCGGATGAGGCGCGACTACACGGTGGCCGAGTACATGGTGCGGCTGGAGAAGCTGCGCGCGGCGCGGCCGGGCATCGCGATGACGACGGACATCATCGTGGGCTTCCCGGGTGAGACGGAGGAGGACTTCGCGCTCACGATGGAGCTGACGGAGAAGGTCCGGTACGACAACCAGTTCTCGTTCATCTACAGCCCGCGGCCGAAGACGGGAGCGGCGCTGCGGGAGAACGAGTGGGGTCCGGTGCCGCACGAGGTGAAGATCGAGCGGCTGGAGCGGCTGCAGAAGCTGCAGAGGCGCATCAGCGGGGAGATCACCGCGGCGCTGGTGGGGCAGGAGGTGGAGGTGTTGGTGGAGGGCCCGTCGCGCTACAACCCGCTCAAGCGCTTCGGGCGTACGGCGGAGAACCGGACGGTGAACTTCGACGGAGATGCACCGGCGGGGGCGTTCGTGAAGGTGCTGGTGGAGAGCGCGACGCCGAACCAGCTGGCGGGCAAGCAGGTGGCGGTGCTGAGTCCGCCGACGGTGATGCCGGCAGCCGAGCTCCCCCAACCCGAGCCCACCTGCGTCGTGGCCTGAGTCAATCCCCCTCTCCCTCTGGGAGAGGGACAGGGTGAGGGTATCCCGCCCTGGAGTTCCCCTCCGTTCATCCACTCCTGGAGAACCCATGGCCCTGCGCCGATTCCGTGATCAAACCCCGCGAGTCCACCCGAGCTGCTTCATCGAGGACTCGGCGCAGGTCATCGGTGACGTGGAGGTAGGGGAGGACTCCTCGGTGTGGTTCAACTCGGTGCTGCGGGGTGACGTGAACGCCATCCGAATCGGCCAGAGGACGAACATCCAGGATCTCACGATGGTGCACGTGACGAGCAGCCGGTTCACGACCACGATCGGGGACGACGTGACGGTGGGGCACCACGTGGTGTTGCACGGGTGCAAGGTGGGGAACCGGGTCCTGGTGGGAATGGGGGCCATCGTCATGGACGACGTGGAGATCGGCGACGACTGCATCATCGGAGCCGGCACGTTGCTCACGCCGGGGACGAAGATTCCGGCGGGCTCGCTGGTGGTGGGCTCTCCGGGCAAGGTGAAGAGGGCGGTGACGGACGAGGAGCGGGCGTTCCTGCTCGAGTCCGCGAAGCACTACGTCCGGACGGCCGCGGATCACCGCGCGAGCCGTTAACGTGACGGGAGGGGGCGTGCGTGTTAGGACCACACCCCATGGAGGTCGCAGCCGTACTCAAGGCTTGCCCGCTCTTCAAGGATTTCACCGATGTCGGCATCCAGATCTTCGCCGCCATTGGGGTGCCGCGCGCCTTTCCCAAGGGGTCGGCCCTGTTCCTGGAGAACCGTCCCGGCGAGTCGCTCTTCATCCTCGGAGAAGGAACGGTGCGGCTGAGCGCGCGCAACACCGGGGGCGAGGAAGTGACGCTCGGGGATGTAGGCGCGGGTGAGCCCCTGGGCGAGCTGGCACTCATCCAGAAGGGCGAGCGGTTGTGCACCGCCACGGCGATGACGGATGTCACGGCCGTGGAGATCCGCCACGCGGACTTCCAGCGGCTGACGGCGCAGAAACCCCAGGCCTGCATGAAGCTGCTGATGGGGATCATCACCCACTTCAGCGGAAAGGTCCGCGAGAACCGCGAGTTCATGAAGTCGCTCGTGGGCAAGACGTAACCCTCCCCCCCTTGCGCCCCGTGCTACCTTCTTCGCCGACGATGCGAGGAACGTTCACGAGGAAGGCGCTGGGTGCATGTGCGTGGGAGCCCACCCATGCGTACCCACCTTCGGGAACCCCTCGCCACGAAGGGACCGCCGAGGAGCGGGCGGACGAGGGAGCGCTGGCCTGGAGGTCGGTTCTAGTTGCCGATGCCGAGGCAGCCAGCCATAGGGGATACTTTGGGTTGCGATGCGTGGCCCGGAGTTTTGATGATGCGCGCCCGGTTGATGCGTGGGCGCTGGAGACCCAGGCACGGCTAGCGCCGGACCGGCCTCCACGGCAGTGAAGAGAGAGACGAGACTCGCGTGCAAGAATTCCTCACCAACCTGCTGGGCAACACCCACGGCTTCCTCGCCTATGCGGCCGTCTTCGGCGTGCTGGTGGCCTGTGGGCTCGGCGTCCCCCTGCCGGAGGACATCTCGCTCATCCTGGGCGGATTCCTGGCGCACAAGGGAGCGGCGAGTCTTTCGATGATGATGTTGATCGGCTTCGCCGGCATCCTGGTGGGCGACAGCCTCATCTTCCTGGCGGGCCGCCGTCTGGGCTCGCAGGTGGGCCGGTCTCCCAGCGGCTTCTTCGCGCGGGTGGTCACGCCGGAGAAGAGGGCGCGGGTGGAGGGGATGTTCGCGCTGCACGGGCAGAAGATCGTGATGATCGCCCGTTTCCTGCCCGGGGTGCGCGCGGTGACGTACTTCACCGCGGGTTCGGCGGGCATGTCCTACTGGCGCTTCATCTTCTGGGACGGGCTGGCGGCGCTGCTGTCGGCGCCGTTCTTCGTGTGGCTCGGCTTCCACTTCGGCGACAAGCTCGACTACGGCATCGAGCTGCTGAAGGACGGCCAGCTGGTGGTGTTCGGGGGCCTCGCGGTGGTGGGCCTGGTGTTCTTCCTGTGGCGCAAGCGGATCGCCGCGGTGCGGGATGCGGCGCTGAAGGCGGCGGTGAAGGCCTCGCCGGTGCCGGCGCACCTGCTGACGGGCGCGTCCGAGACCTCGTCGGCTCCCGTCTTCGAGATGGCGGAGCAGTCGAAGGATCGCCTGCACGTGCGAGACTGAGGACAACCCCCCCACTCCCTCTCCCCTTGGGAGAGGGTCGGGGTGAGGGTATCCGTCCCCGTTCTCAAGTCCTTCCGAGCAACCGTTTCAACCAACCCACGACGCCGAGCGGAGCGGCTGCCTCGTTGGAGGCGGCGGCCATGGCGGCGGGGAGGGAAACGGGAGGAATCGTGGGCCGCTTGGGAGCCGCGGTGGGAACGGTGGGAATCCCCCCGAGGGAGGGCCGCCCCGGAGGAGACAGGGGAGGGCGCCCGGAGGGAATCGCGGGATGCGGTGGGTTCAACCCCATCTTCGCGCGCACCTCTTCCGGGGTGTCACGGGTGCTGAAGATGCTCATGACCTCGGCGCCGCTGGTCTGCTCGCGGGCGATGACCTTGAGGATGCACTCGTTGTTCACCTCGAAGGTGACGGACACCTTCACCGAGCCGCGAGGCCCCGGGGGCAGGCCGGAGATCTTCAGCGTACCGAGATACTCGTTCTCCATGGCGCGCTCCGAGTCGCCCTGGAGGATGATCACGTCGAGTTCCTGCTGATCATCCCGGCTGGTGGCGAGCTGGTAGCTCTTGGCGGCGGGCAGGGAGGCATTGCGCTCGAGGACGGGCTTGAAGCGGCCGCCGGGCAGGCCCACGCCGATGGACATGGGCAGCACGTCGATGAGCACGACGCCCTCGAGCTGACCCAGGCTGTGCGCGAGCAGCGCGGCGCCGAGGGCCACGGCCTCGTCCGGGTGGACGTTCTTGGCGGGCGCCTTGCCGAAGAACCAGGAGAGCTTCTCGTGGACGAGCGGGAAGCGGCTCTGACCGCCCACGAGGATGATCTCGTCGATGTCCTTGGGGGCGAGGCCCTTGGCGTCGAGCACCTCGGCGCAGACCTGGAGGGTGCGGTCGACGAGCTTCTCGGTGAGGTGGACGAGCATGTCCCGGGTGAGGGGCACGTCGAGATCGAACGGCTTGCCGCCGATCATCGTGATGAAGGCGACGTGGACGCGCACCTCGGAGCGCTCGGAGAGGGCGCACTTGGCGCGCTCGGCGGCGTCGTGGATGCGCTGCATGGCGACACGGTCACCCTGGAAGGTGTGACCGGTCTGCTGGTGGAACTGCTCGAGCAGGTACTCGATGATGGCGTTGTCGAAGTCGATGCCACCGAGGAAGGTGTCGCCGCCGGTGGAGACCACCTCGTAGATGGAGTCGTTGAGCTCCAGGACGGAGGCGTCGAAGGTGCCGCCGCCGAGGTCGTACACGAGCACGCGCTGGGTGAGCTTGCGGCCGTAGCCGTAGGCGAGCGCGGCGGCGGTGGGCTCGTTGAGGATGCGCTCCACGTAGAGCCCGGCGAGCCGGCCGGCCTCGCGCACGGCCTGGCGCTGGTTGTCGTTGTAGTAGGCGGGGACGGTGATGACCGCGCGGGAGATGGGCTGGCCGAGCTGGTTCTGGGCGACCTCCCGCACCTCGCGGAGGATGAGCGCGGAGATCTGCTGCAGCGAGTAGATGCGATCCCCGAGCTTGACGGCGGCCTCGCCGTTGTCGCCGGGGGCGATCTCGTAGGCGAAGCGGTCCTTGATCTCCCGGACGAGAGGGGACTCGTAGGGACGGCCGACGAGCCGCTTGGCACCGTAGACGGTGTGCCGGGGGTTGGTGAGCATCTGCCCCCTGGCGGGGTGGCCCACCACGAGCTTGCCGCGGGTGTTGAGGGCGAGGATGGAGGGGACGGTGTTGTGCCCCTCGCGGCTGGGGAGGACGCCGGGCTTGTTGTTGCGCACGTAGGCGGCGCAGGAGTTGGTCGTCCCCAGGTCGATGCCGATGACGGGCCCGGTCCGCTTGGGCTCCTCGGTGGGGGCCTCGAAGGCGGGGGCGCTCGGCACCACGGGCGTGGACGTGGAGATCCTCGGGGTGGGCACGGGGGGCGGAGCGGGACGGCTCGAGGCCACCGCCGGAGTGGGCACGGGCGCGGGCGTGGCGACAGGCGCGGAGGCAGCCACGGGGATGCTGTTGGGCCACGGAGTGAAGGTGGGCCCGATCGGCGCCTCCGTCGGGGGCGGAGCACCGGTGGGGACCGAGTAGTCAGCCGGTCCGACTCCCGCTGGGAGTGGAGGAAGGGATGACTGGGCGTGTGGAAGGGCGGCCACCGCGGAGTCGAGGAACCGCCGGGTTGGCGGGTCCATCTCAAGGAAGCGGAACCCCATGCCGGAGATGCCCTGGCCCCCCTGACCGGTGACGAAGTGGATGACCGCCGAGCCGTGGATGAGGCGGGAGCCATCGGCGAGCTTGAGATCCAGGGTGACCCGCGTGCCGGGAGGCTTCACCGACTTGGAGCGGAGGTAGAGACCTCCGAGGGTGATGTTGGCTCCGTACTTCGCCAGGAATTCCTCAGGGGTCGAGAAAGGCAACTTGACGACCAGGCCGTTGGCTTCTCCCGAGGCTGTGGTGTGTGGCTGCGTCAAAATGAAGGTCCCGTGACGACACCGAGGGGGGGCGGTGGGGGATCCTAGCATCATTCGCCTGTGTGCCAGGGGACCGGACGGCGCGGATGCCGTTTTGATCATTGCGCCCCTGGTTCACAGCCCTTATGGAAGCGGCTTTACCGCGGGTGACCCCGCGACTCCCCGGGAGCCCCCATGCTGACCTCTGACGTAAGGCTCGCGCTGACCTTCGATGACGTTCTCCTGCAGCCCGCCGAGAGCGCCGTCCTTCCCAAAGACGCCAACCTCACGACCCGGTTGACCCGCAACCTGCGGCTCAACATCCCGCTGCTGTCCGCGGCGATGGACACCGTCACCGAGGCGCGTACCGCCATCGCCATGGCGCAGGAAGGTGGCATCGGAGTCATCCACAAGAACATGACCCCCGAGCAGCAGGCGCTCGAGGTCATGAAGGTGAAGAAGTTCGAGAGCGGGATGGTGGTGGATCCCGTGACGATCGAGCCGCAGGCGCCGCTGTCGAAGGCGCTCGAGCTGATGCGGCAGCACAACATCTCGGGCATCCCCGTGGTGCAGGGCCGCAAGCTGGTGGGCATCGTCACCAGCCGCGACGTGCGCTTCGAGACGAACGTGCAGCAGAAGGTGGAGGCGGTGATGACGCGCAAGCTCATCACCGGCCGCGAGGGCATCAGCCAGGGCGAGGCCCAGAAGCTGCTGCACGAGCACCGCATCGAGAAGCTGCTGATCGTCGACGAGCAGTTCGAGCTCAAGGGCCTCATCACGATCAAGGACATCGAGAAGCACCGCACGCACCCGAACGCGGCCAAGGATGCCAAGGGTCGGCTGCTGTGCGCCGCCGCGGTGGGCACCTCGGCGGACCGCGAGGCCCGCGTCGACGCGCTGATCCGCGCCGGCGTGGACGTGATCATCGTCGACACGGCCCACGGCCACTCGCTCAACGTGATCGAGGCCGTGCGCGACACGCGCAAGAACTTCAAGGGCTTCGAGCTGATCGCCGGCAACGTGGCCACGGCGGCGGCGACCCGGGCGCTCATCGAGGCCGGCGTGGACGCGGTGAAGGTGGGCATCGGTCCCGGCTCCATCTGCACCACGCGCGTGGTGGCCGGCGTGGGCGTGCCCCAGCTCACGGCCATCGACGACTGCGCGCGCGAAGCGGACAAGCACGGCGTGCCCGTCATCGCCGACGGCGGCGTGAAGTACTCCGGCGACATCGTGAAGGCGCTGGCCGCCGGGGCCAGCTCGGTGATGATCGGCTCGCTCTTCGCGGGCACCGAGGAGGCGCCGGGCGAGGTCATCCTGTACCAGGGCCGCAGCTACAAGAGCTACCGCGGCATGGGCTCCATGGGCGCGATGAAGCAGGGCTCCAAGGACCGCTACTTCCAGTCGGAGGTGGACGCGGTGAAGCTGGTGCCCGAGGGCATCGAGGGCCGCGTGCCCTACAAGGGCAGCCTGGCCATGAACATCCACCAGATGCTGGGTGGGCTGCGCAGCGGCATGGGTTACGTGGGCTGCCCCACCATCGAGGATCTGCGCACCAAGGCGCAGTTCGTGCGGATCACCGCGGCCGGGCTCAAGGAGAGCCACGTGCACGACGTGATCATCACCGAGGAGGCGCCCAACTACCGGGTGGAGTAGGGCGCCTGGAGTGGGCCGGGGGCGCGGCGGACTACTTGCCGCGCTTGCGGCCGGCGTCCTCGCCCTCCGTCTTGACGACGCGCTTCTCCGCGTTGCTCACGCGGGAGACCAGCTGGTCCTTGTCGTCCAGGTTCAGCGTCTCGATGGCCTGGCGCAGGGTGGCGAAGTCCAGCCGGGCCACCGTGACGGTGTTGCCGCCCTTGATCTCCTGGACGGTGGGCACCTCCACCAGCTCGCGCACGTAGGTCTCGAACTCGACCTTCACGTCCGCGGTCTGCTGGATGCAGGCCTCCCGGGCGGCCACCAGCTTCTCGCTGCCCTCCATGTAGTGGAGATCCGGGTTGCGGGCCAACGCCTCCTCGAAGGTGGCGTTGCGCTTGAGCAGCGAGGTGTACAGCTCGATGTAGCGCAGCACCCGGTCCGTCTCGGGCATGTTGACGTTGCGGGCCTGGTTGAGCGCCTCGCCCGTGTCATCGCAGTGGACCTTGCCCAGCTCGGCGGCATCCGGGGTGTCGCTCATCTGCTTGAGCTGGGTCTCGCGATCCAGACGCTCCTCCGAGGAGATCTCCTTCACGCAACCGGTGGTGGACAGCAACAGGACGGTTGCAACGGCGGGCAGGCGCATCCAGGACCTCATCGAGCGGGACTTAATGGTTGATTTCCGAAAGTTTGTAGCGATAAGGCCCGCATCCGTCAACGCGCGCCCCCTTGGAGAGTGTGGTGGACATTCACGCCGAGAAGATCCTGATCCTCGATTTCGGGAGCCAGTACACGCAGCTGATCGCCCGCCGGGTGCGGGAGCTCGGCGTGTACTGCGAGATCCACCGTCCCGATCTGCCCGCGGAGGACATCCGCCGCTTCGCCCCTCGGGGCATCATCCTGTCGGGAGGGCCGGCCTCGGTGGAGGCGGAGGGCTCGCCGCGGTGCGATCCCCACGTCTTCGACGCGGGCCTGCCGGTGCTGGGCATCTGCTACGGACTCCAACTGATCTCCAAGCTGCTGGGAGGCCGGGTGGATCGGTCGGCGCACCGGGAGTACGGCGCCGCCGAGGTGGAAGTGCTGGCGGCCCGGGGCCCGCTCGCCGGATTCCCCATGGGCGAGCGGGTGAAGGTGTGGATGAGCCACGGAGACCGGGTGGACGCGCTGCCGCCGGACTTCGAGTCCATCGGCCGTAGCGGCAACTCGCCCTTCGCGGCGGCGGCGCACAAGAGCAAGCCCATCTACGGGCTGCAGTTCCACCCCGAGGTGGTGCACACCCCGCTGGGCAAGGAGATGCTGCGCGCCTTCCTGTTCACCGACTGCAAGGTGAGCGGGAGCTGGACGATGAAGGGCTTCATCCAGGAGGCCGAGGAGGCCATCCGGCGCCAGGTGGGCGATCACGGCCGCGTCATCTGCGGGCTGTCGGGCGGCGTGGACAGCTCGGTGGCGGCGCTGTTGCTGCACCGTGCGCTCGGCGCGCGGCTTCAGTGCATCTTCGTGGACAACGGTCTGCTCCGGCAGGGGGAGCGCGCGCAGGTGGAGGCGCTCTTCGTGGATCGCTTCCACGTGCCGCTGAAGACGGTGGATGCGCGGGCGCGCTTCCTGGAGAAGCTCGCCGGCGTCACGGATCCGGAGAAGAAGCGGAAGATCATCGGCCGCGAGTTCATCGCGGTGTTCGAGGAGGCCGCGCGCGAGGTGCAGGGCGCGGAGTTCCTGGCGCAGGGCACGCTGTACCCGGACGTGATCGAGTCCGTTTCGTACAAGGGTCCCTCGGTCACCATCAAGAGCCACCACAACGTGGGCGGGCTGCCGGAGAAGATGAACCTCAAGCTGGTGGAGCCGCTGCGCGAGCTCTTCAAGGACGAGGTCCGCGCGCTGGGCCGCGAGCTGGGGTTGCCGGACGAGATGGTGTCGCGGCAGCCGTTCCCGGGGCCGGGTCTGGCGATCCGGGTGCTGGGGGAGATCACCGAGGAGCGGCTGGAGCTGGTGCGCCGCGCGGACGCGATCGTCCAGCAGGAGATCCGGGACGCGGGGCTGTACAAGGATCTGTGGCAGGCGTTCGCGGTGCTGCTGCCGGTGCAGAGCGTGGGCGTGATGGGTGACGAGCGCACCTACGAGTCCACCTGCGTGCTGCGCGCGGTGACGAGCGTGGACGGCATGACGGCGGACTGGGCGCGGCTGCCGTACCCGGTGATGGAGCGCATCTCCACGCGCATCACCAACGAGGTGCGCGGCATCAACCGCGTCGTCTACGACATCTCGTCCAAGCCGCCCGCCACCATCGAGTGGGAGTAGGCGGAGCGGGAAGGGCGATCGAAAGAACAAAGGGGCTGCCCGGTTCATCGGGCAGCCCCTTCGTGTTTTCAGGGTGCTACAGGCAGGGGATTACCGGCCCGAGCTGGCCTTCACGGCGGGAGTCGAGCCGGGGCGCAGCTCCTCGAGGACGCGGTCGGCCTTGTAGATCTTCTTGAGGGCCTCGATGAGGGCCTCGCTGTGCACGCCGACGGCGCGGTTGGCGGTGCCGTCGTAGCCGTACTCGCCGCCCAGGGACTGGATGTTGCCGTCGAACACGAGTCCGACGACCTCCGCGTCCTTGTTGATGATGGGCGAGCCCGAGTTGCCGCCGATGATGTCGTTGGTGGTGACGAAGTTCATCGGGGTGTTGGCCGTCAGGTCCTTCTGCGCGGCGAGCCAGGACCTGGGCAGGGCGAAGGGATCCTCACCGGTGTGGCGGTCGAAGGTCGCGCCCATGAGGGTGAAGGGCTCCACCTTCTTGCCATCCTCCGTGTAGCCCTTCACGGCGCCGTAGGAGAGGCGCAGGGTGCCCGTGGCATCCGGGTAGATGCCGGTGCCGTAGACGTCGAAGCGGGCCTGGGCGATCAGCTCGCCGTTCTTGCGGATGACGGCCTCGACGTTCTCCTCGTACTGCTTGCGGATGGCGCGGCCATCCGGGTCCACCAGAGCCGCCAGGCGGATCATCGTGTCCTTGGAGGCGTCGATGGCCTTCTTGCCGCCGGTGAAGAGCGCCTCGCGGGCCTTGGGATCCATCAGCTTGGAGCCCTTGACCAGGCGGGTGGCCAGCGACTCCGGGGACTCCTTGCCGAGCACCTTCTTCACGAAGGGGTGATCCGGTCCGAGCTCCTCACGCATCTTGGTGAAGGAGAACGTCAGGTTGGCGATCTCCAGCTCGGGATAGATGGGCGCCTTGCTCATCAACTGGACCTTGAGGGCGGGCAGGTTGGCGTCGTTGAACCCGCGCAGCCGCTCCGCGTCCGCCTTGGGGAGCTCCTCGGCGGCGCGCACCAGCATCCGGGCCAGGCTGAAGAGCTGGCCGCCGATGCCGCCGGCCTCCATGGCCTCGTACTCCTTGCGCATGTCGCGGTAGGTGTTCTGGGCGCGGGCGATCTCGTCCCAGGCGGCGCCGTACTTCGCCTTCATCTTCGGATCCGCGTTGACCTTGTTGCGCAGCTCCTGCTCGGCGGCGACCTTCTGGGCGAAGAAGTTCTTGTCCACCAGCTGCTCGAGCCGGCCCTTGTTGGCCTTGAGGCCGTTCTCCACGCCGAAGAGCTGGTTGGTGGAGATGCGCTTCTGCTCGGCGCCGCGGTTCTGGAACTCGGTGAGCATCCCGCGGGCTTCCGACATCTTGAAGAGCTGCTTGGGCAGGCCCACGTCCCGCAGGTACTCGAGCTGGGCCACCGTCAGGCCGCGCGACGTCTTTCCGGGGTGGCCGGAAATGAAGGTGAGCTCGCCTTCCTTGGCGCCCTGGGCGGACCACTTGAAGTAGTGGTCGATCTTCGCGGGCTTGCCGTCCTTGCCGTAGACGCGCACGAACGTCACGTCCAGGTCGTACCGGGGGAACTCGAAGTTGTCCGGATCTCCGCCGAAGAAGGCGGCGGCGTGCTCGGGGGCGAACACGAGCCGCACGTCCTGGAAGCGCTTGTACTTGTAGAGGTTGTACTTGCCGCCCTGGTACAGCGTCACCACGTCACAGCGCACGTCATCGCTGGTGGAGCAGGCCTTCTCGAGCTTGGACATCTCCGCCTTGAGGCTGTCGGCGTACTGCTTGCCGGTGAGGCCCTGGGTGGCGGTGTTGAGCTGCGCGGTGACGTCGGTGATCTCGACGAGCTGGCTGATCTCCAGGGCCGGGCACTGGGTTTCCTCGGCCTGGGTCCGGGCGTAGAAGCCGTTGGCGATGTAGTCCTTCTTGGCCGTGGAGAGCTGCTGGATGCAGCCACGGGCGCAGTGGTGGTTCGTCATCACCAGACCGTCCGGGGAGACGAAGCTCGCCGAGCAGCCGTAGCCGAACTTGGCCGAGGCCAGGCGCGTCTTGTCGAGCCATTCCTGCGAGGGCTGGAAGCCGTACGCCTCCTTGACCTTGGAGGCGGGGAAGTTGTTGTACGTCCACATTCCCTCGTCGGCGAGCGCGGGGGCGGCGCCGAGGAAGGAAGCGAGGAGGAGCAGACGCTTCATGAGATTCCTTTCCGGGATCCGGAGGTGGTGCGGTTTGTCCCGGGAACAGCCGGTCCCGGTCAAGAGGCGGGAAAATTCCCGGCCCCTGAACTCATGGAGGGAACTTTGATTTCCGGGTCGAAGGAAGAAGTGCGGATGACGCGATTCGTCGTTCGCCAGGGGCCTGGAAGAGGCCTGGAGGGCACGGGGGAGGATGCGGTCCAGAGGCCCTGGGGAACCCCGTGGGCTTAGTTTACATAACGCATCTTATCAGACTCCATGTCAGAGGGAGACGGGGTGGCGCCGGGCGTCCCCGGGACTGTTTCCAGGCCCCCCTGGGACTCGGATCCAGGCCCCCGTTGGCGGCGTTCTCCATCATCCGGTACCCGGCTTTCACGCTTCTCGCACCGGGCGTTGAGACATAGGGTCTCCCGCCCCTATGCGACTCCTCCGTTTGAGCTTCGCCGTCTGCGCGGCCGCGCTCGTCGTGGCCGGATGTCCCAAGCCCTCCGCCCCCACTGACGACGCGGGCGTCACCACCCCCGGGTCCGAAGACGTGGGCGTCGACGCGGGTCCAGGTCCCGCGTCGTTCACGCTGCAGTCCATGCTCTCGGATGCCGGGTTGGAAACCATTCCCCTCGTTGGCGAGGAAGAAGGCCGTCCGCTCATCGATCCCACGTCGACGCTCGAGCTGCGCAGCACGCAGGTGCTCCGGAACTACCGCGTCCGCCTGTTCGACGAGGTCGATCGCGCCATGGTCTCGGACGACACCGTCGAGGAATCCCCGGCCGGGCTGCTGTACCGCATCTCCCTGCCCACGCCGCTCAAGACCGGCCACAAGTACACCCTGGTCATCGACGCGCAGACCGGCACGTCGATGACCGATTCCCAGGGCCGCGAGGTCGCCGACCTCCGGATTCCCTTCCAGGTCTCCGGCGAAAAGGAAAAGCCCCAGCCGCCGGCGAAGAAACAAAAACAGCGCCGGCGCTGACCTCTCAGTGCTCGGTCCGCCGAGGTGGCACCTCCGGGAATACATCCGGTTCGAGCACGTCCGCGGACTCGCGCAGCAACTCCGCCTCCTTCACGGCCAGGAGCACCTCCCGCGCCGCCTCTGGCCGCCCGTACGAGCGCCCCTGGACCACGAGGAACTCCCGGAGCGCGTCACGCAGTTCCAGGCCGGACTGGTAGCGCTCGGAAGGCTCCCGCCGGAGCGCCCGGTGCACCACGGCCCGCAGCGGCTCCGACACGCCCTGGACCGCCCGCTCCACGTCCTCCGGACCAAAACGCGCGATGCGCGCCGCCATCTCCGCGACCGGAACCCAGCTCGGCTCCTCGCAGTGCACCTCGGCCAGCGCGGCTGGAACCGGGCCGGCCTCCCGCGCCGATTGCTCCACGTCCTCCAGGTCATACAGGTGCCTGCCCGTGAGCAGCTCCAGCATCACCAGCCCCAGCGAGAACAGATCCGAGCGGTGATCCACCCTCTCCAGGCGCATGCGCTCCGGGGACGCATAGGCGATGTCCCCGCGCAGCACGGAGGCCGTGGTGGCCTCCCGCCCGGGCAGCAGCGAGTACGCCACGCCGAAGTCCACCAGCTTCACCTCGCCGTTGGTGCTCACCCGGATGTTCTCCGGGTTGATGTCCCGGTGGACGATGCCGAGGGGCCGCCCCAGCTCGTCCGCCAGCGTGTGCGCATGGTGGAGCGCGTCCGCGACCTCGGACACCACATGGCAGACGAAGGCCTCGGACATGGGGCGCTGCCGCATGGCCGACACGCTCAACACCGTCTCCAGGGAGCGGCCGTCCACGTACTCCATCACCACGTACGGCAGCCCTCCGTGCAGCACCAACTGGTACACCTTCGCGATGCCGGGATGGTCGAGCCGGTACGCCAACTGGACCTCTTCCTTCAGCCGCTGCTTCTGCTTCTCACTGACCGGCCGCGACAACCGCTTGATGATCACGGAGCCCGCGGGTCCCTGGGCATAACGGCGCCTGGCGAGCATCAGCTCCCCATTGTTCCGCCTTCCCAATCTACGAATGAGTTCGTAGCGGGTCCCATTCGAGGTGAAGAGAAGCCGGGGGTGGTTCGAGGACTCGGGCCTGTCGATGGACATCTCGGGCGCTCCTTCGCGACGCCGACGCCGCGCCAGTGGAATACCGGAGGTAGGGCCCAGACGCCGAACCTCCAGCGTCAGCCACCCTACCAGACCGGGCTGACACGCCCGCCCGACCTCTCCCCTCGGATGAAGGGAGGGCTCAGTCCTGGTGCAGATCGCGGTCCTGGGCGCGCACCCGCTCGAGCACCCTCAAGTCCCTCTCCGTGGGTCCCAGCTCCAGGATGAGCCGGCTCACGTCGTAGAGGAGCTCGCCCCGCTCGAAGACGGGCACGCGCGGTTCGGAGTCCATGTTCAGGTCGTCCAACGCGCGGTTGTACGCCTTGTCCATCAGCGACCGGAGCTGGAACGAGTCATAGAGGTTGTACTCCACCAGGAATCGCAGGGCCTCCACGTCTCCGCGCTCGCGGTACGCGCGCCACAGCAGCACCGCGTCCCAGCCGTTCACGCCCTTCATGTGCGGTGGCCGCGCCAGCCCCCACTTGTCCTCGATCTCCTTCAGCCCGCCGCCCATGCCCAACCGCCGGCACACGAACCGCAAGTCGATATGGGCATCCGGCGTCGGGAAGCGCTTGCCGAAGTACTGGCGCAGCACCGGCACGTCGAAGCACGAGCCATTGAACGTCACCCACAGCCGCCGCTCCGCCATGGCCTCCGGCAGATCGTCCATGTTGCGGCCCTGGATGAAGACCCGCAGGCCGCCTTCGTCGAACAGGGCCACCACCGTGGGAACCTGGTCCTGCGCGCCGTCCGTTTCGATATCGAAGTAGACCGCGTCGCGCGCGAACTCGGGGTACAGCCGCCAGTGCTCGCGCTGCGGCACCATGGCCGCCAGGCCCTTCAGGTCACGCCGCTCCAGGGCCTCGCGCGCCAGTTCCAGCCGCCGGCGAGCCGCCTCGTCCAGCTTCTGGCCCAGCACCACCCCGTTGCCCGGAAAGTCGTCCCAGGTCTGGATGCCCCGGGCCCACAGATCCTTCTCCTTCCAGGGACCCACACCCGGAATCAGCTGGAATGTGCGCCGCAGCATCAGCCCAGCAGGTCCAACCGGCCCGCCACCAGGTCCTCCAAGGGGGGGATGTCCGCTTCGCAGAAGGGCAACGCCCTCATCTCCGCCGGCGTCAGGAACGCCAACGCGTTCGCGCCCAGCGTCTTCGGCTCCCCCGACTCCAGCCGGGCCAGATACAGCACCAGCTCCACCGTCAGGTCCGAATACTCGTGTCTCCCCGCCCATAGCCGCCTCCCCACTTGGAGCCGCACGTCCAGCTCCTCCCGGCACTCCCGAGCCAGCGCCTCCGGCTCGCTCTCCCCGGGCTCCACCTTCCCGCCCGGGAACTCCCACAGCAACCCCCGGCTCCCACCTGGCAGCCGCTGCTGCACCAGGAACCGCGAGCCATCCCCGGGCTGGGGGATGAGGGCGGCCACCACGCGGACCGTCCTCTTCGCCGCCTGCGTCAACCGCTCCTCCCATCCAGCCGGAGGGCGTACAGGTACCCATTGTTGGACAGCACGTACGCCTTCGCCCCCACCACCCGCGGCGTCGCCGACACGCCCTCGCCCGGATCCCACGCCATGCGCGCCCGTCCCGTCCGCGGGTCCACGAAGAGCAGCGAGCGCTGTACCGGCACCAGGAGCATCCCCTTCACCAACACCGGCTCCAGCCCCGCGCGTTCCTGAAGGGGGTTCGACCAGAGGAGCTTCCCACTCTCCGCCAGGTAGGCATCCAGGCGGGCATCTCCAACGGCCATGACCACCCCGCCGTGCACCAGCAGCGAGGTGATTCCCTCCGCCACCGAGGTCCACAGCACGTCGCCCGATTCGGCATCCAGCGCGTAGAGGCCGCCCGAGTACGACGCCGCGTAGACACGGCCCGCCTCGTCCAGCACCGGCGTGGTGTCCACGTCCACGAACTGCCCGCTCTTGGGGGCCAGCGACCTCTCCCACCTCACGCCGCCGTCCGTCAGATCCAGCGACACCAGCGTGCCGTCGGAGAACCCCACCCAGGCCGTCTGTCCGCGCACCGCCGGCGTCGACGCCCGGTGGATGGTGAAGCCCGAGGGCGGATCCCTCCGGTACAACCACGCCAGCTCACCCGTGGCCCGCTTCACCGCGAACAGGGTGTCGCTCTGCGAGGCCACCAGCACCAGCTCGTTCGTGAGCACCGGCTCCGTGGCCAGGGCCTCGCCCGCCGCGTACTTCCATCGGGGCTCGCCCGTCTTCGCGTCCAGCGCGTACAGCACACCGTCCGTGCTCGGCACGTAGACGATGCCGTCGTCCACCGTCGCGCCCGCGTAGAAGCGGTTGCCCACCTTGAACCGCCAGGCTTCCTGGCCCTCGGCACCGAGGCTGCGCACGAGCCCGTCCCGGGTGAGCACGATGACGCGCTCGTTCTTCTCGTCGTACGCCGGCCGCGCGTCCTCGCGCGGCGCGTACTCGAGCAGCGAGGGACTGACGAGCTGCGTCCACCAATCCACCGAGAAGTAGTGGTGTGGCGGCTGCTTCGGAGCGGAGGTGACCGGGTTGCCGTACACCGGCACCGCGCTGCATGCACCGAGCAGACTCGCCGCCGCGAGCCCACCCACCCAACGCTTCCAGCCGCTGGAGATCCGCATAGGTGGGCGTCTTACCCCGCGTCCTGCGTCTGGGCGGCCGCCGGAGGCGTCTTCGGCTCGGGCACCTTCACGCCCTGCGCCGCGAGCACCGCCAGCCGCTCGGTGGCCAGCCGTCCCGCCGCCGTGGTGGCCTGCGAGGCCTTCAGATCCGCCAGGATCTGCGCCGCCTCGTCCTTCTTGCCCTGCGCCACGAGGATGCGCGCCTGGTGGTACTGGCCCATCCCCTGGAGGAACTCACCCGACTCCACCTTCGCCATGCCCTTGAAGGACTCGAGCGCCTGGTCCAGCTGTCCCTTGGCCTCGTGGGCGTAGCCCTGGCCCTCGTAGGCCGAGGCCAGCAGGGGCTCGTCCTTCGGGGCCTCCTTGATGTACTCGCCGAAGGCCGCCAGCGCGCCGTCGTGGTTGCCCAGCCGGTACTCGGCCTTGCCCAGCGGCAGCGCCGCCGTCACCGCGGCCTCCGTGCCCTTGTTCGCCGCACGGAAGTCCGTGAGCGACTTGACGATGGCCTCGTCCTTCTCCTTGTCGGACTTGAACGGAGGCTGCTCGCCCTCGGGGGCCTGCAGCTGCTCGTTCGTCACGATCACCGGACGCGTCATCACTTCCAGCGCCTGGCCGAGCTGCTTGGAGGCACGCTCCTCGCTCCGGTTGCTGAAGTACTGCACCAGCGCGGCGACCAGCCCGCCTACGATCAGCACGGCCACCGCGGTGCCGATGAGCTGCCGCCGCTTCATCAGCCAGTCGCTCGCCTCGGCGCCATACAGCTGGAAGGCATCCGGAGCACGCAGCTCCTGCTTCGTCATCTTCTCTGACTTCTGGGCCACGGTGGTTCGCACCTCTCTACAGGGTCGAAGGGCGCGCAATCTACGGAGCGCGCACCAGCAGTGTCAACGCGGACTGCCCTCAATGCTTCCCGGCCTGCTTCTTGGGTCTCTTCCGCGCCTCCCGCTTCGCCTTGCCAGGCCTCTCGCGGAACAGCAGCCGGAGGGGCACTCTCAAGTCGAACGTCTTGCGCAGCTGGTTGGTGATGTACCGCTTGTACATGTCCGGCACCGCGTCCGGCCGGTTCGTCGTGATCGCGAAGGTCGGGGGTGCCGTCCCTACCTGGGCCATGTAGTACACCCGGAGTGGACCTCGGCCCACGATGGGGGCCGGGTGGCTCTCCTCGATGTGCGACAACAGCCGGTTGAGCTGCGGCGTGGGCGCCCGGTAGCGGAACTGGTCCGCCAGCTCCACCGCCAGCTCCAGCACCTTCTCCACCTTCGAGCCGGTGAGCGCCGAGGTGAACACGATGGGCGCGTACCCCACGAACTTCAGCGCGTGCTTGAGATCCTCACGGAAGATCTCCTGCTTGCGCTTGTCCTCGCTGATGAGATCCCACTTGTTCACCACGATGACCAGCGCGCGGCCCTTCTCCTCGGCGATGCCGGCCAGCTTCGCGTCCTGGTCCACCGCGGGCTCCGTGGCGTCCATCAACAGCACCGCCACGTCGCTGCGCTCCATCGCCTTGAGCGCCGCCACCACCGAGAACTGCTCCACCCGGTGCGCGATCGTCTTCTTGCGCCGGATGCCCGCCGTGTCCGTGAGGATGACCTGGCGCTTCTTGTACGTCAGCTCGGAGTCGATCGGATCCCGCGTGGTGCCCGGAATCTCGCTGGCCACCACCCGCTTCTCCTTCAGCAGCGCGTTGACCAGGGTGCTCTTGCCCACGTTCGGCCGGCCGATGATGGCCACCCGGATGGGACGCTCCTCCTCCGGCTCGGCGGGGGCCTCCTCCTCGCCCTCCTCCCCTTCCCGCTCGCCCCACTCCTCCTCGGCCTCCTCGCGCTCCCGGGCCTTCTTCCGGGCCTCGAGCTCCTCCGGAGTCAGCGGAGGCAGCTTGCCCACCACCGTCTCCATCATCGTGCCCACGCCCAGGCCGTGCTCGGCCGAGATGGGGAACACGTCGCCCAGCCCCAGCTTGAAGAACTCGGCGGCGTGCGCCTGGACGGACTGCGACTCGCTGTCCAGCTTGTTGGCGGCCACCACCACCGGCTTGCCGCTCTGGCGCAGGTAGGTGGCGACCTCCTGGTCCGCCGCCGTCAGGCCGGCGCGCGCGTCCGTCACGAAGACGATGACGTCACATTCCTCCACCGCCAGCTGCGCCTGCTCGCGCACCTGCTGCAGCAGGGAGTCCTTCTCCCCGGGCACGAATCCGCCCGTGTCGATGATGGTGAGCTCCCGGTCGTCGTACTCCACGTCCCAGTAATGGCGGTCGCGGGTGACTCCGGGGATGTCCTCCACCAGGGCGATGCGGCGCCTGGCGAGGCGATTGAAGAGCGTGGATTTGCCCACGTTGGGGCGTCCCACGATGGCGACCAGAGGCTTCATGGCTTCCTACTCGTAACCCAACTTCTTGAGGCCCTCGGGACGCTCGCTCCAGCGAGGCTCCACCCGGACCCGTAGCGAGAGGTACACGTGCGCCCCCAGCAACCGCTGGATGGATTTGCGCGCGTCCGTCCCGATCGTCTTCAGCATCTGCCCCTGTTTCCCGATGATGATGGCCTTCTGGCTGTCGCGCTCCACGTAGATGGAGGCGGCGATCCGGATGAGGCCCGCCAACTTGCCGGGGGGCGTTCCAGGCGGTGGCTCGCGCTCGGACTCGTCGAAGAAGTCCACCAGGACCGCCGTCGAGTACGGAATCTCCTGCCGGCAGTGCCGGAGCACCTGCTCGCGGATGTACTCCGCCACCAGGGTCTTCTCCGCCTGATCCGTGAGCACGTCCTCGGGGAAGAGCGGCTCTCCCTCGGGCAGGTGCTGGAGCACCGCCTGGAAGAGATTCTCCACCCCGTCGTCCTCCTTCGCGGAGATGGGCACCACCTCGGCGAAGGGGAACTCGTTGCGGTATAGGTCGATGAGCGGCAGCAGCACCGGCTTGGGCACCGTGTCGATCTTGTTGATGACCAGGAAGGTGGGCTTGCCCGCCTTCTGCAGCCGCTCGAGGATGAACCGGTTGCCCGGGCTCACCTCGGGTTTGTCCGAGCCCGTCGGCTCGACGACGAAGAGGACCAGGTCCACCTCGTCGGCCGCCTGCAGGGCCACGTCCACCATGTAACGGTTGAGCTCACCCTTGGCCTGGTGGATGCCGGGCGTGTCGAGGAAGGCCACCTGCCCCTCCGGCCGCGTCACCACGCCCAGAATCCGGTTCCGGGTCGTCTGCGGCTTGGGAGAGACGATGGCGAGCTTCTCGCCAGTCAGTTGATTGAGCAGCGTGCTCTTGCCCACGTTGGGACGGCCAATGAGCGCGGCGAACCCGCTGCGGTGTGTCTGCTGTGGAGCCATCTAAAAGCTTCGAAGGTCGAAGGTGATCAGGAAGCCCCCACCTCGGCGGAGGATCCCCAGGAACCGCACGGAACGACATACAACAACAGCGGAGGCTGCCTCCCAGGTCGAAAACACACGAATGGGGGCGGGACCTTATTCCTCGACCCCGGGGCGGCCAAGCAGTTTCAGCCCTGGGTGTCGTCCTTCGGACCCGGGGAGGGTGCCTGCTGGGGGGCCGGGGGGGCGGGCGCCGGCTGCTGCCCGGTGACCTGCCCCGCCTGCCACCGCTGCTCGAACAGCTCCAGGGCGAGGTGGGCCGCCGACTGCTCCGCGTCCCGCTTGCTGTGCCCGGAGGCCCGGGCGTACGGGTCCGGACCGATGCTCACCTCCACCTCGAAGGTCTTCTGGTGCTCGGGCCCCGACTCGGAGACCACCTGGTAGCGGGGCGGCACCTTGAGGCGCTCCTGGACGATCTCCTGCAACTGCGTCTTGAAGTCCCGGACGAGCGACAGCGTCACCTCGTCCAGGAGCTCGGAGAAGTGCAGCTCCACCAGTTCCCGGACCTTGTCCAGGCCGGAGCAGAGGTACACCGCGGCCATGATGGCCTCGACCGCGTCGGCGAGGATGGAGCTCTTGTCCCGGCCCCCGTGGCGGTCCTCGCCCCGCCCGAGCAGCAGCAGCTCGCCCAGCTCCAGCCGGCGCGCCACCCGGGTCAGCCCCTTCTCGTCGACGACGCGGGCCCGCAGCCTCGACAGCTCGCCCTCGTCGGCGTTGGGGAAGCGATCCATCAGACGGTGGGCGATGACCAGGTTCACCACCGCGTCACCGAGGAACTCCAACCGCTGGTTGTCCTGCAATCCCTCGTTGGGACGCTCGTTGACGTAGGTCTTGTGGGTCAACGCGGTGCGAGCCAGCTCGGGACGGCAGAACGTCGTCCCGAGCCGCTGTTCCAGCACCCGCACGCACTCTTCGGGTTGCATCGCCACGGCCTACTCCGAGAGCTGGCTCGCGAGCTCCTCGGCGAGCGCGTAGGGATCCGCCTGGCGCTCGGCGATGCGCCCGGCCACCTCGTCCAACTGACCACGCTCGCGCTCGAGCCGCGCCAGCGCGCTGCTCAGCAGCCGCTCGCGCAGCAGGGCCACGAACTGCGCCGCCGCCCGGTTGCGCTCCTTCTGCTTGCGCTGGCCCGTCTCCTCCAGGAAGGCCCGGTGCTCCTCGATGCCCTTCACCAGCTCGGCCACGCCCTGATCCCTCGCGGCCATCACCTTGAGGATGGGCGGCTCCCACTCGCGAGGCCCCGCCGGCTCCTCCACGTGCGTCCCCTGGGCCTTGGCAATCACCATGCGGTGGTGGGCGTCATGGTCCATGGGCGGCGCCTTCACCGCGTGGCGCAGCTCCAGCATCATCCGCAGTTCGCGCACCACCCGGTCCGCCCCGTCCAGGTCGGCCTTGTTCACCGCGAAGAGATCCGCCACCTCGAGGATGCCCGCCTTGATGGCCTGGATGTCGTCGCCCATGCCCGGCACCGTCACCACGATGGTGGTGTGCGCCATCTGGGCGATGTCGATCTCATCCTGCCCCACGCCCACCGTCTCCACGATGATGACGTCGCGTCCCATGGCGTCCATCACCCGGATGCAGTCGCCCGTGGCGCGCGACAGGCCGCCCAGGTTCCCACGCGTGGCCAGCGAGCGGATGAAGACGCCCGGATCCGTGGCGTGATCCTGCATGCGGATGCGATCGCCCAGGATGGCGCCACCCGTGAAGGGGCTGGTGGGATCCACCGCGATGACGCCCACCGTCTTCCCCGCCTTGCGCAGGTGGGCGATGAGCCGATCCGTCAGCGTGGACTTGCCCGCGCCCGGCGAGCCGGTGATGCCGATGATGTAGGCCTTCCCCGTCTTCGGGAACAACTCGCGCAGGGACTCGGTGGCCTCCGGCTCGCCATCATCGATGTTGCGCATCAGACGCGACGCGGCCCGCACATCGCCCTGCAGAACCCTCTGGGAGAGACTCGCACTCGCCTTTGCCAAAACCCTTACTCCTGTGGAGCGCCCGAGCCGACCAGCTTCACGGCCTCGGCGGAGACCTTCAGCAGCTCCGCCACCAGCGGGACGACTCCGGGGAAATCATCCAGTTCGAAACGTTCCGCCCATACCTTGCCCTGCCCCCCGGCCAGCAGCCCCCGGAAGGTGCGTCCGGCCACGCGCGCCACCGCGAAACGGTAGGGTCGGCCCTCTACTTCGAGCAGCACCAGCAGCTCCAGCCCGCTCCTCGGGGGCACGACCGCCCCCTCGCCAAAGGCCCGGAGGATCTCCGAGAAGCGGACCAGGCCCTCCCCCGCCGCCCCGGGCCGCTGCGTCCGCGACGCCTCCGCGGGGCCCTGCTCCCCGAAGAGGGCGGCCAGGTAACCCACCAGCGCGCCCCGCTCACGGAACTCGGACAGCTCGAAGCCGTGCCCGGGGGGGACCGGCAGGGGCTGCCCGTTCCGCGCCGCGCTCGACACCTGGAAGTTGCCCTGACGATCCGCCATCAGCGTCACCGCCAGCCCGTGCTCCTCCAACCGCGCGGAGAGGACCAGCGACACCGGATCCACCTGGGGGGCCAATCCCAGCGCCCGCAACTCCACCGTACGCCGCTGCACGTGGAAGAGGTGCTCGTTGAAGGCGTCGGCCACTTCCGCCTCCACCTCTCGTGCCTCCCGCACCGCGCCGAGCACGATGGGACGCAGCCCCACCACCTCCGGCGGCGACACGGGGACCAGACGCTCCTCCCGCACCTGGAAGGCCACCCGCTCCACCTCGCGGGAGCCCTCCGGATGGGACAGGGGCTCGGTCAGGACGAGGGTCGCCTCCAGGCCTTCTCCCTCGCCCCGTACCTCCAGTCCGAGCTGTCGCAGCCGGTCCGTCACCATCACGCCTTCTTGAAGACCTCTCGGGCGATGATGGAGCGCTGGATCTCGCTGGTGCCCTCGCCGATCTCGCACAGTTTGGCATCGCGCAGGTAGCGCTCGACGGGGAACTCGCGGGTGTAGCCGTAGCCGCCGTGGATCTGCACCGCCTTGTTGCAGGCCCGCGTGGCCGCCTCGGAGGCGAACAGCTTGGCCATCGAGGCCTCCTGGCTGTACGGCTGGCCCGCGTCGGCCAGGTACGCCGCGCGGTGCACCAGCAGCCGCGCCGCGTCCGTCTCCGTCTTCATGTCCGCGAACATCCAGCGCAGGCCCTGGAACTCGGAGATGGGCTGGCCGAAGGCCGTGCGCTCCCTCGCGTAGCGCACTGACTCCTCCAGCGCCCCTCGCGCCAGCCCCACCGCCAGCGCGCCGATGGTGATGCGGCCCTTGTCGAGGATCTTCATCGTGTCGATGAAGCCATGGTCCACCTCGCCCAGCCGCTGCGAGTCGGGGACCTCCACGTTCTCCAGCACCAGCTCCGCCGTGTCCGAGGAGCGCATGCCCAGCTTGCCGTGGATGGAGCGCTGGCTGAAGCCGGGCATCCCCTTCTCGAGGATGAAGGCGGTGACACCCTTCTGCTTCTTCTCCGGCGAGGTGACCGCCAGCACCACGAAGACGTTGCCCACGGTGCCCTGGGTGATGAACATCTTCGTCCCGTTGAGCACCCACTTGTCGCCCTTGCGGACGGCCGTCGTCTTCATGCCCGCGGCGTCCGAGCCGCTGCCGGGCTCGGTCAGGCCCCAGGCGCCGAGGTGCTCGCCGGTGGCCAGCTTCGGCAGGTACTTGCGCCGCTGCGCGTCATTCCCGAAGACGCGCAGGTGGCTGGTGCCCAGGCCGTTGTGGGAGGCCACGGTGAGGGCCAGCGAGCCGTCGTAGCGGGCGATCTCCTCGACCGCCACCGCCACCGCCAGGGAGTCCATGGCGGCGCCGCCGTACTCCTCCGCCACCAGCATGCCCATCACGCCCAGCTCACCCAGCTCCCGCACCACTTCCATCGGGAACTTCTCCTCCTTGTCCCACTCGCGCGCGTAGGGTCTGACCTTGCGCTCGCAGAAGTCACGGAGGGAGGCCTGAAGGGCTCGATGGCTTTCGGGAAGTTCGAAGTCCATGGTGGGGATGTATAGCAGAGGGTGGAGGGGGGACCATCAAACCGGGTAGACGCCGTGCTTCTTCGTCTCCCGGGGCTGGAAGCGCCGGGAATACAGCTCATAACGCTGCAAGAGCTCGTTGCGCAGACGGTCGCCGGGGACGATCTCGTCCACCACCAGCTCGCTCGCCAGCTTGTAGATGTCCACGTCCTGACGGTACTCGTCGCGGAGCTGCTGGACGTAGGCGGCGCGCTCGGCCTCGGGCTTCTCCTGGATCTTGTTGAAGTAGACGGCATTCACCGCCGCCTCGGGGCCCATCACGGCGATCATCGCCTGGGGCAGCGCCAGGGTCGCATCCGGAGCGAAACCCGGTCCACTCATGGCGTAGAGGCCCGCGCCGTACGCCTTGCGCACCACCACGCAGATCCTCGGCACGCTGGCCTCGGACACCGCGGAGATCATCTTCGCGCCGGCGCGGATGATGCCCGCGCGCTCCACCTTGGTGCCGATCATGAAGCCCGGCACGTCCGCCAGGTACAGCAGCGGGATGTTGAAGGCGTCACACAGCCAGATGAACCGCGCCGCCTTGTCCGCCGAGTCCACGAACAGCACGCCGCCCTTGTACTTGGGCTGGTTCGCGACGATGCCCACCGGCCGGCCGCCGATGCGCGCCAGGCCCGTGATGATCTCCTGGGCGAACAGCTTCTTCACCTCGAACCAGCTCCCCTCGTCGATCAGCTCGGCGATGAGCGCGTGCATGTCGAAGGGCTTGTTCTGATCCGCGGGGATGATCTCGTCCACCCGCTTGCCGCTGGCCTTGGGCGCCTTGACCTCCGCCTGGGGCGGGGCCTGGGTGAAGTTCTCCGGGAAGAAGGAGATGTACTTCTTCGCCGCCTCGATGGCCTCCTGCTCCGTCTTCACCAGCACGTCGCCGACGCCGGACACCGAGCAGTGCATCTTCGCCCCGCCCATCTCCTCGAGCGTCACCTTCTCGCCAATGACCATCTCGGCCATGCGCGGGCTGCCCAGGTACATGGAGGCGTTGCCGTCCACCATGATGACCAGATCGCAGAAGGCGGGGATGTACGCGCCGCCGGCCGCCGAGGGCCCGAAGAGCAGGCACACCTGCGGCACCTCGCCGGACATGTGCACCTCATTATAGAAGATGCGGCCCGCGCCCCGCCGGCCGGGGAACATCTCCACCTGGTCCGTGATGCGCGCGCCCGCCGAGTCCACCAGGTACATCAGCGGACAGCGCAGCTGCTTCGCCGTCTCCTGGATGCGGAGGATCTTCTCCACCGTCCGGGCGCCCCAGCTGCCCGCCTTCACCGTGGAGTCGTTGGCCATGATCGCCACGGGACGCCCCGCCACCCTGCCCAGACCGATGACCACGCCGTCCGAGGGCAGCTCCGGGTCCACGTTGTTGGCGAGCTTCGCGTCCTCGACGAACGAGCCCTCGTCCACCAGCAGCCGGATGCGCTCGCGGGCGAACAGCTTGCCCGTCTCCCGGTTCTTCGCGTGGTACTTCTCGGCCCCGCCCTTCTCCACCTGGGCGATCTTCTCGAGCAGATTCTGATCGAATGACATGGCGGCCGGGGGCATAGCAGAAAGGTGCTCGGCTGGCTGCCCTCTCCGTTCACAGGACGTCTTGGGCACGGCGCGTCATGACTCCACTCTGACCAACAGCCGACGCCTGCCCCCCGCCGAGCCTCCTCAATCCCCCTCCAGGGGTGCCACTCCGCCTACCCCTCCCTAGCTTCTGGACCCATGGGGATGGGCGGCCTTGGGGGAAGCCCACCCCTCGCATGGCCTCTGGCCAGGAGGAGAATGGAATGCTGTTCGCGAAGAAGGCCAAACTGGCGGTGAAGAGCGACGTGTACCGCAAGCTCATCGCCCGGAAGATCATGAAGGACCTCCCGAAGTACGCCCGCACCCAGTGGGACGACTTCGACCCGGATGACGTGCTGCGCTACGTGGGCCTCACCACCTACAAGCCCGCCCGCAGCTCGTTCGCTGGCATCGGCGCCTTCGTCATCGGCTGCGCCGTCGGTGGCATCGCCGCCCTCATGCTCGCGCCCAAGACCGGCACCGAGCTGCGCACCGACGTGAAGGACAAGGCCATGGGCTACCTCGGCAAGCAGGGCATCGGCACCAGCGCGGGCGAGAAGACCGCCAGCGCCTAGTAGTTCCCTGGTTGCCCAGCGGGCAGGTGGGGGAGCGCCAGGTTGTGCTCCCCTGCCCCCGCGCCTTCCAAGGGCCTGAAATCACTCGGAGTGGGTCGTCCCGCCGCTAGTACACGCGCAGCAGCTGGGCGCGGATGTCGAAGTGCGGCCGCCGGAAGTCGGGGACGATCACCTCGCCGCGCGTCTCCTCGAACTTGCCCGACAGCAGCCCCAGCGGCATCAGCGCCGACAGGTACGCCGCGTCCCCGGCGTTGAGCTCGTCGAGCTTCGTCACCTTGAGCGTGCGCGAGAAGCTCACGTGCCCCTCGATGGCCCAGACGCTGCGTACGTTCCCCTTCGCTCTCGCGGCGAAGTGCTCGGACGCCGGTGGGAGCGCCGCCAGCGACGTGGGGACCTTCTCGAGGACGTACGCGTCGAAGAGCGGATTGCCGGAGCTCTCCACCAGCTTCACCGACAGCATCTGCCCCGTGGGGGTCTGCTCGAGCTCGATCTTCGCGCTCAGCGCGCCCGCGGCCTTGTTGTACGTCTCCAACATGTCGAAGGTCGAAGGCCTCGACCGGGCCCGTGCGCCCGCCGTCCCCGAGCGCGCCACGTCCTCCAGCCGATCCGTGCCCGAGGGCTCTCCGACCGCGTCCGGGCTGCCCGTCGCGCCGTAGCGCTCGACGCTCTTGAGCAGCTCGCGCAGGCCCTGGCCGCGTTCGGGCGTGGCCTTGAAGAAGTGTTTGAACACCCCCTCGTAGGCGAAGAGCGGCGCGCCCGAGAGCCCCTTCTCCAGCGCGTTGTCCATGTCCCCGAAGAAGGAGTCGACGAGCCCGTTCTCCACGCGCAGCCTCGCCATGCCGTCGTCGAGGAAGCCCTGGACGCGGCCCTGGACCCGCGCGCCTTCCTCGGCGAGGAGCTGCTCCCGGGAGGGTCCATCACCGGGCCGCAGCGTGCGTCCTCCTCCGGTGGAGCCCCCCTGGGTGTCGCCCGTCGAGGGGGCCACGGGCAGTCCTCCGGGTCCCGGGAACAGCCGCACGGCACGCGGCGCGTCCGGCACGGCTCCGGAAGGCGCCTCCGGCCCGGCGGAGGCCGGAGGCGGCGCGGCGGCCGTGGCACCGCTCGGAGGTGGAGGGGCAGCACTCGGAGGAGACGGAGCGGGAGTGCGCTGGGGCCGGGTGGTGGCGCGCGGCGGCCGGGGTGGCGGCGCGGCTTCCGGCGCCGGGGAGGTGGATCGCGGCGGCTCCTCGGGCGGCGGAGGCGTGCGCACGACGATCTCGACCTGTAGCGGTTGCCGGCTCTCGGTGGACGGCGCCTGCTCCGATGGGGGCGCCAGGAACAACAGGATTCCCAGGCCCAGGTGGAGGGCCAGCGAGAGGATCAGTGCCTGTGCCAGGCGCGAGCGCCGCATCGGCCCCCCACGCTGGCAGAGATGCCCCCGCCACACAAAGGATGATGCGGAGTCACGTGTATGGAACCGGGCGGGGGGACTGGCGCCTCTCCGTCGGATCGAAGTGCTCGCGGCCCCCAGGGGGGTGGTCCATGATGCCCACCCCCGCAGTCCCGAGGTGCCCATGGACTCCGCCTTCAAGCCTCGCGCGTGGCCGCTCGTCGCGGCGCTGCTCTCCACCGTGACGGCTCCGGCGCTCGCCGCCGATCCCAAGCCGGCTCCCCCTCCCCCCTCCTCCCCTGCCCCGGCGGCTCCCGAGGCCTCACCCGCCACCCCTCCGGCCCCGAAACCGGAGGACGTGGCCACCCCGGAGGCGCTCGTGGCGGCGCTCTATGACGTCATCTCCGGGCCGAAGGGACAGGCCCGCGACTGGGATCGCTTCCGTTCGTTCTTCGCCCCCGGTGCGCGGATGATCCCCTCCGGCAAGCGCAAGGACGGCACCTCCGGCTTCCGCATGCTCTCGCCCGAGGACTACATCTCCACGTCCGGGAAGGTGCTCCTCGCGGAGGGCTTCCGCGAGCGCGAGGTGCACCGCGTGGTGGAGCGCTTCGGCTCGCTCGTGCACGTCTTCAGCACCTACGAGGCCTTCCGCGAGGGGGAGACGAAACCCTTCATGCGCGGCGTCAACAGCATCCAGCTCGTCCACGACGGCAAGCGCTGGTGGCTGCTGACGGTGGCCTGGACTCCGGAGTCGCCGGAGCAGCCGCTGCCCGCGAAGTACCTCCCTCCGTCGAAGGGCTGAGGCCGGAGGGCCGGGCTCAGAAGAGGAGCAGGAGCGCGTTCAACCCCAGACCCACCGAGGCATGGAGGGGACTGGCCCGCGAGGAGCCAACGGCGAACTCCAGGTGCCCGAGCGGTCCCGCGCACAGCTTCAGTCCGAGCTCCCCGCCATAGTTGAGCCCCTGTCCCAGAGGGGCTCCGGGAATCCCGCCGAGCATCACCCGCGCATACGGCACCGCCCAGGAGGAGGCGAAGTGCTGGTAGCCGATGAAACCGTTGAGCTCCGTCGGCCCGGTGCCGAAAGCGGCGTGAAAGCCGAGATCCAACCGGCGTGACAGGAGGGCCATCGGCTGCACGTTCAACGTCAGCGCGCCCCCGAGGCTCCCCGGGTAGCCCATCCGGTAGTGGTAGACGACCTCCACGGCGGGCTTGTCGATGGCGGGCGCGTCGAAGCGCAGCTCCCTGGAGATCTCCCGCTCCTGGGGGCCACCCCGTGCCTGGTAGAGATCCGCCAGGGCCTCGTAGGCCTCCGGGAACTCCTCCAGGTACGCCTTGCGGAGTGGATGCTCGGCGCCCTCCAGCTCGCCACGCTCCATCATCAGCCGGCCCTGCGTGATGCAGCTGGTGGAGATGCCTCCCTCGCAGGCCTGCCCGTAGGCGGCCTCGGCTTCCTGCTTCGCGCCCCGTTGGACCAGCTCGTCACCCCAGTCGACGCACGCGCCCGTGCTGCCCGCCGCACAGTCCTTCTGGGGGTGGTAGGCCGCCGGGGTCGCACAGGCCACCGTGACGAGCGGCAGCAGCGCGGCGAGACACTCGAGGGAGGAGCGTTCCATGTGGACGGGAGATTACTCCCTCGCCATCACACGCGACGCGAGCTGACTCCATCCTCCTGGGAGTCTCTCCAACGAGAGCCCCCGCGAGGAGGAAGACCATGAACCCAGAGACCATCATCCGTGCGTGGAAGGACCCGGCGTTCCGCGCGCGCCTCAGCTCGGAGCAGCTCCACACACTCCCCGAGAACCCCTCCGGTAGACCCATGACCGAGCTCGGTGATGAGGACCTGTCGGACGTCGTGGGTGGCGGCGAGCCCGTCATCACCCGCCCCCCCACCACCGTCCTCACCCGTCCCACCCTGACCATTCTCACTACGAAGGGAAGCGCCATCGACGCCTGTCCCAGTGCCCTCGGCTGCACCAAGACCATCTTGCAGCCGACCATCGTGGAGCTCGGCTGACATGTCCCACGGCTTGGCGGTCCCACCTCGAGGCCCGCCAGGCCCACGGGCACCTCCTACTTCAGCGAATCCAGGTACGGACGGTGGCTGTTGGTGAACTCGAAGTTGGCGAACGCGTCCCAGTTCACCGACCAGGACATCAGTCCCCGGAGGCTCTTGTTGTTCGCCGGATTGCTGCGCACGGAGTAGGAGCCGATCGGGATGCCCTTGACCAGGGCGTCCACGGCCTTTTGTACCTCGGCGGGCGCCGTGTAGCCGCCACCGGCATTGTCGCCGACAGCCCCGTCACCGTGACGCTCGTCCCCGTGGCCGTCGCCGCCGCGGTCGTCCCGGCGCCGATGAACACCTCGAGGAGCGTTCCATGTGGACGGGAGATTACTCCTTCGCCGTCACACGCGACGCGAGGGGACTCCATCCTCCTGGGAGTCTCTCCAACGAGAGCCCCCGCGAGGAGGAAGACCATGAACCCAGAGACCATCATCCGTGCGTGGAAGGATCCGGCGTTCCGCGCGCGCCTCACCTCGGAGCAGCTTCACACACTCCCCGAGAACCCCTCCGGCAGACCCATGACCGAGCTGGGGGATGACGACTTGTCGGACGTCGTGGGTGGCGGCGTGCCCCTCATCCCCATCGTCATCGTCCTGGCGGCCACCCTTCTCTATCCTGAACCTGCATCCTGACCATTCTCTGAAGTAGAGGGGTCCGAAGCCTGGCGGGCTCCGAGGAGGGACCGCCAGGCCGTGGGACATGTCAGCCGAGCTCCACGATGGTCGGCTGCAAGATGGTCTTGGTGCAGCCGAGGGCACTAGGGCAGGCGTCGATGGCGCTTCCCTTCGTTCAGCGAATCCAGGTACGGACGGTGGCTGTTGGTGAACTCGAAGTTGGCGAACGCGTCCCAGTTCACCGACCAGGACATCAGTCCCCGGAGGCTCTTGTTGTTCGCCGGATTGCTGCGCACGGAGTAGGAGCCGATCGGGATGCCCTTGACCAGGGCGTCCACGGCCTTCTGTACCTCGGCGGGCGCCGTGTAGCCGCCACCGGCATTGACGTTGGCCGGCAGCCCGATGACCACCTGATCCGGACGGAGCGCGGGGAAGAAGTTGTTCGGGTTCTTCGCCACGGGGAACCCGGTCAGCAGCATGTCGGTCATCGCGACGTGGAAGTCCGCGTTGCCCATGGTGTGGTACTGGTCGTCGAGCCCCGTGATGGGTCCGGAGTTGTAGTCCTGGACCTGGAGCCAGTCGAGGATGTCCCGGACCGCGTAGATCACCGGCAGGTAGGCGCCGGCCCGGTTGTCACACGAGGTGCAGGTCCCGCCGTAGAACGAATAGCCGAGCTGCACGAAGAACGTCTCCGGCGCCATCGTGAGCACGAACTTCGGGCCCACCCGGTCATGGATGGAGCGGATGGCGGAGATCAGGTTCTTGATGACGGGCGTCGTCGGATTCTTGAGGTCTCCATCCCCGCCGTTGAGCGACAGGGAGTGGCCCTCGAAGTCGATGTCCATTCCATCGAACCCGTACTTCTCGATGATGGCGTTCATCGAGCTCACGAACGCATCCCGGGCCGCGGTGGTCTCCAGTCGGACCTGGCCGTTGGCGCCGCCGATGGAGATCAGCACCTTCTTGCCCCGGCTCTTCAGGTAGGCCACGTCCGCCTTGAAGTCGGCCTCGGTGGAGTTGTACGGCGTGAAGCCGATCGTCCCACCCGTGGAGCCATTCGTCGGCTCGGCGAAGGAGACGTTGATCACATCCCACTTGGGCGACACGTCACGCAGGCGGATGAAGCCCGAGCCGTTGTCGAAGTTGTGCCAGTAGCCCACGAGGATCTTGCTCGGGATGTCGCTCGAGGGCGCTTCCAGCGTCTTCACGCTCACCGCGGTGCTGGCCGCGGACCGGTTGCCCGCCGCGTCCTTCGCCTTCACCGTGAAGCTGTACGTCGTGTTCGCCGCCAGGCCCGTCACCGTCACGCTCGTCCCGCTGGCCGTCGCCGCCGGAGTCGGCGAGCCGCCGGTGAACACCTCGTAGCCGGCGACGCCCACGTTGTCGATCGAGGCCGTCCAGGCCAGCGAGACGCTGTTGCTGGTCGCCCCCGTCGAGCGCACGGACGTCGGGGCGGTCGGCGCCTGGGTGTCGTTGCTCTGCGGATCGGTCGTCACGCTGTACGCGCTGCTGGCCGAGGACCGGTTGCCGGCCGCGTCCTTCGCCTTCACCGTGAAGGTGTACGTCATGTTCGCCGACAGCCCCGTCACCGTGACGCTCGTCCCCGTGGCCGTCGCCGCCGCGGTCGTCCCGGCGCCGATGAACACCTCGTAGCCGGTGACGCCCACGTTGTCCGTCGAGGCCGTCCAGGACAGTGAGACGCTGTTGGACGTCTTGCTCGTGGCGGTCAGCCCGGTCGGGGCGGTCGGCGCCTGGACATCCACGGAGCCGGTCTTCTCCAGCCACAAGGCGGGAACATTGGGCGGCTCCCATCCGGGCAGCGATTGATGTGGCTGGCGGCAGTCGTACGCCTTGCCTCCATAGGTGACCGAATCGCCAGCGACGTAGTTGATGTACGCCGCCCATGCGCCGCGATCGGCGGCGGAGGCCATGGTGGGAACCAGGCCCGTCATCAGAGCGGCCATGACCGCCAGGACGAGCACCTTCTGTCCCAAGCTTCTGTTCAGCTGACAAACGTTCACTGACAGCCCTCCCGTGGAAGACGGCGGCGTAGAGCGCCCGATCCATGGGAGGGCTGGGCCCGATTTTTCGGGTCAGCGCCGGCTCACTCTTCTTCGGCTTCGATCTTCCGCCACACGGGGCGCACCTCGCGGGTCAGCGTGCCCTGGGAGGAAATCTCCAGCTCCTCCATGTGGAACGGTGGCCCCTCCGCATCCGCCAGGATGAAGAGCGTGGCACGGCCTGGCGGGACATGGTGGAGCACCCACCACTCGTCCGACTCCCCTTCTCTACGGGCGGTCATGCTTCCACTGAGCGCCCGCTCCAGGTCGAAGTCTTTCGTGATGGGCGGAGCGCCGCCGGGCCGGATCCACACACTGCGGATGTCCTTGTGCTTCACCGTCAGCCTCACGGTGCCTCCGCCCTGCTCTCCCTCGAAGGTGAGGGACATCCGGCCGCTGGCCGGCACCTGCACACGCCGCGGGCGGAAGAAGAGGGAGTCGCCTTCCTTGAGGGGGCGCAGCCTCACCGTGTAGTTGCCCGGCTTCAGGCCCGTCAGGACGTCGGTGCCTTCGGGGGCGTAGATGCCCCTGCCTTCGCCCTCGTCCCCTTCGAAGTCGAGATCGGCTCCCACGGGACGGCCTCGGGTGTCGAGCACGCGCACCTCGATCCGAGCCCCCGCTTCCAGCCGCACGGTCACCTCCTCCGTCCGGGCATCCAGGGTCAGGCGCCGCGGCCAGTGCCCTTCATCCTCCACCAGGAGGATGAGGGGCCGGGCCTCCACGGAGGGCAGCTCGAAGGTGCCATCCTCCTTCACCTCGACGGCCTCCCAGACGCTCGGGGTGGGCTTCGTGGACTCCAGGGCCGCGTCGGTGAACCGGAGGCTCGCACTCACGGGTTCGGACGTCTCGGCGTCCAGGACACGGCCCCTCACCCTCCGGCCCGGGCCCATCCGGATCTCGCCCAGGTCCACGTCGATGCCCTCGCGCACCGGCACCGGGCGCCGCACCTGCGCCATGTCCGGCGCGGTGAGGAGGAGCGTCTCGACACCGGATGCGGAGAAGGGCACGGCGAAGACTCCGCCCGGGTCCGTCCGGAACTCGCGGTTCACCTGGAACCGGGTGATGGGGGCGCCCGTCGGGCCGACGAGCCTTCCGCGGATGTGCCCCAGGCGCTCCAGGACGAGGCGGACCTCCTGAGTGCCCGCGCTCACGCGGGTGGCTTCATCCCGCGGCCGATGGCCCTCCTTTCTGGCGGACACGTCGTACGCATCGGCCACCAGGTGGCGAAGCGTGAAGCGTCCATCGGGGCCCGAGCGCACGTCCGCTGGCGCATCGGTCGAGATCTCGATGTACCCATCATCCTGGCGCCAGGGGGGCTGTGAGGACGCGAGCGCATGGATGACGGCTCCGGCGATGGGTTGGCCCGCGCCATCCACGACCACTCCGGACAAGGTCCGCCCCGTCTCGAGCTGAAGGGAGACCTCCACCTTCCCCCCCTCCTTCACCTCGATGGGACGCGCCGCCGAGCACTCGACGCCAGCCACTCGGAGCGTCGCCTCCAGCATGTAGCGGCCCGGCTGGACCGCCTGGAACAGGAAGCGCCCCTCCTCGTTCACCGCCACCCTCCCCACGGCACCGTTCTCCCCTTCCAGGTCCCACAGCGTCACCGAGCCCCGGGCGAGCGGGATGCCTTGGGGATCCGTGAAGGTTCCCGACACCGAGCCGCCCCGGCGCACGACCCACCGGATGCCCTCGGCGGGCACCTGGACGAGGAGCTCCTCGTCCAGTACGGACTCGTCGCTGGTCGTGAGCAGGTAGGCGCCCGGAGCGGCGGAGTCGATCACGAAGCGGCCGTCCGCGCCGGACGTGGCATGAGCCGCCATGTCGCCGTGCCTCGGGTTCCGGCGCCCGGGGTGCCGGAGGGAGAGCGCGATGTGCGGAAGGGGCTGCCCACCGGTATCGACCACCGTCCCCGACAAGGAGGTGGCCCGCTCGAGCGTGAAGTCCAACGGCCCCATGCCCGGCTTCAAATCGTGATTCTCCAGGTCGTACAGCCGCCGGTACCGCTCCGCTTCGATGCGGAGCTCGTGGAGGCCGGGTGCCAGGGGGCCGGCCCGGTAGCGCCCATCCGGGCCCGTCCGTGTCGTCTGTTCCCAGCCGAGCGTGTCCTCATGGATCACGCTCACGCGAGCGCCGGGCACCGGGAGCCCCGCTTCCCCGCGGATTGTGCCCTCCAGGAAGAACGCCTCGCCCAGGTGGAGCACGACCTCGCCGGGCCAGGGGGAGTCCTCCTCCAACACGAGCTGCACGAGGGCGAAGCGCTCCCCCTGCTCCGCGGTGAGCCTGTACTCGCCGGTGGGGGGCAGGGGCTCGAAGAGGAAACGGCCCTGCCCGTCCGTCCGCACGCTCCCGGCGCCGCCCTGGATCGGGAACCGGGATTCCAGACGCACCTCGACGCCCGGCACGGGGGCTCCACCGGACAGCACGCGGCCCGTGAGGCGGCGCGGGCGGAGGAGCTCCAGCCGTGACTCCGGCCCGTACAGCATTCCCGAATCGGCGAGCCGGGGCATCCAGCCCTCCGCGCTGATGGCGAGCAGATAGCTGGACGCCGGGAGCGGGCCGATGCGGAACTGGCCGTCGGCACCGGTGCGCGTTTCGAAGTACCGGGTGTGTCCCGCGTGGATCACGAGCACCCGCGCATCGGCCAGGGGGGCCTGCTCGCCGACGACGGTGCCCTCGAACGTGACGCCCTCCTCGAGCCGCAGCTCCACGCCGTCCACCCCCGCGGGCACGCCGGTGCGCACGACCGCGCCGTGCTCCGTCAGGACCCAGAGCGCGAAAGCACCCGGCGACAGCCCTTCGAGGACGAAGGTGCCGTCCCCCGCCGTGACGGCCTCCGCGTGAACGGGCGCCTCGCCCTCGTACATGTCCACGAGCTCCAGGATCCGCGGATTGGATCGAGGCATGCACGCGATGATCCGACTGACTCCGGCTGCTCCCGGGTCGAGGTCCTCGTGCGGCAGGCACGTCAGCTCCGAGAGGGTCCGTCCCGCCTCGGGCCGCGACGCGGAGACACGCACGCCAGAGACCGGGCCCCGGTCATCGAGCACCACGCCACGGATGCGCAGAGCACCGCTCGAAGGGAGCACGGGGGCGGTGCCGAGGCGTCCCGGCCGCACACCGGGCGAGCTGGGGCCTGACGGAGACACCGCACGCGAGGGCTCGGAACGAGGGCCCTGGTGAAAGACGAGTCCCACCACGAACAGGAACCCCGCGACCGCCACGACCCCCAGTACCCATCCGCGCATGTGTGTCTTTTCCGGCACGGTGGCGAGGATAGCATTGGCCCTCCGCTCGTGTTCTCTCGAAGGGGGCCGTCATGAAACTCTACGAAGAGCTGGCCGATTGGTGGCCGCTGGTCTCGCCTCCGTCCGACTACGCGGAGGAAGCCGCCGAGTACATCCGGCTCCTGCGGGCCGCTGCGTCCGGGCCGCTGAAGGAGGTGCTCGAGCTGGGCAGTGGTGGTGGCAACAACGCCAGCCATCTCAAGAAGGAGCTCTCGCTCACCCTGGTCGATCCGTCCGAGCGGATGCTCGAGGTGAGCCGCGCGCTCAACCCCGAATGCGTGCATCATTCCGGCGACATGCGGACCGTGCGCCTGGGCCGCGTTTTCGACGCCGTGTTCGTGCACGACGCGGTCGACTACATGATCACGGAGGCCGATCTGCGTGCGGCGCTGGAGACGGTCGCCACGCATCTGCGGCCCGGAGGGGTCGCGCTGGTCGCACCGGATGCCACGCTGGAGACCTTCGAGCCCGGCACGACCCTGGAGGGAGGAGACGAACCAGCGGCTCCGGACGGGCGCTTCCGCTCGTTGCGCTACATGGAGTGGACGCTGCCGCTGGAGCCAGGCGTGACCTTCGTGGACGTCCACTACGCGCTGCTGCTGCGTGAGCGGGATGGAAGTGTCCGCGTCGAGCACGACGCGCACCGCGGCGGCGTGTTTCCGCGGGCGACCTGGCTGCGGCTCTTCGACGAGGTGGGGCTCGACGCGCGGCTCGAGCCCCGGATGATCGAAGACACCGAGTACGACACCTTCGTCGCGGTCAGGCGCCGCTAGCCTCAGTTCACCTTGACGGAGATGGGCGCCGAGGTGGTGACGTTGCCGGCCGCGTCATGGGCCCTGGCCGTCAGGGTGTGCGTCCCCTTGGACGCCAGCAGGACGTTCCAGCTCACGCTGTAGGGCGCCGTGGTGTCCGTGCCGATGACGGTGCCACCGTCGTAGAACACCACCTGGGTAACGCCCACGTTGTCACTGGCACTGGCCTGGAGGGTGGTGCTCAGTGACAGCGAGGAGATCGTGGCCCCATTGGCCGGAGAAGTGATGGCCACGGTGGGCGCGGCGTTGTCCACCGTGACGGTGCGGCCTGCGGACACGGTGACGTTGCCCGCCGCGTCGTAGGCCCTCGTGGTGAGGGTGACGACACCGCCATTGGCCACGGCCGTCGTGTCCCAGCTCACCGCGTACGGCGCCGTGGTGGCCGTGCCGAGCAGCGTCGAGCCCGCGTAGAACTCGACTCGCTCCACCCCCAGGTTGTCACTGGCGGTGGCGCTGACCGGGACGGTTCCCCGGACGGAGGCGTTCTGCGCCGGAGCGCCGAGGGCCGTCGCCGGCGCGGTGTTGTCGATGGTCACCCCCACCCCGGCCGAGGTGCGGATGTTGCCGGCTTTGTCATAGGCCTTCACCGTGAGCGTCTGGGCCCCATCCGCCACGGTGGTGCTGTTCCAACCCACCGAATAAGGCGAGGTGGTGTCGGAGTTGATCAGCGTCGTGCCCCGGTAGAACTCGACCTTGGAGACCGCATGGTTGTCGCTGGCGGTGGCCGTGAGCACGACAGAGCCTCGGAGGAACATCCCCTGGGTGGGTGAGGTGAGCGCCGCATCCGGCAGGACGTTGTCGGTGGTCACCGCGACCGTATTGGAGGTGCCGACGTTGCCCGCGCGGTCGTAGCCCTTCGCGGTGAGCGTGTGGGCCCCGTCCGCCACGGCGGTGCTGTTCCAGCTCACCTCATAGGGCGCGCTGGTGTCCGTGCCGATCAACGTCCCGTCCGCGTAGAACTCGACCCTGTCCACCCCCGAGATGCTGTCGCTGGCGGTGGCGCTGATCCGCACGGCGGCCCCACCGACCAGGGCGTTCTGCATCGGTGAGGAGATGTACGGCCCCGGCCCGGCGTAATCGACGATCACCCCTACCCCAGCGGAAGTGCGGACGTTGCCGGCGATGTCATAGGCCTTCACCGAGACCGTATGGGGCCCCTCTCCCTCGACCATGGTGAACCACTCCACCGAGTAGGGCGCGCTGGAGTCGGACCGGATCAGCTTCCCATCCACGTAGAACTCGACCCTGGAGACCGCCTGGTTGTCACTGGCGGACGCCTCGAGCACGGCGTACATCGGGAGGAACATCCCCTGCGTGGGGGAAGTGAGCGCCACGTCCGGCGGGGTGTTGTCGACGTTCACCACGACCGCGGGAGAGGTCCCGGCGTGGCCACCGATGTCGTAGGCCTTCGCGGTGAGCGTGTGGGCCCCATCCGCCACGGTGGTGCTGTCCCAGCTCATGTCGTAGGGCGCGCTGGTGTCCGTGCCGATCAGCGTCCCATTGTCGTAGAGCTCGACCCGCTCCACCGCCTGGTCGCTGGTGACCGTCGTGGCCAGAGAGACCATTCCCCTCACCCGCGCATTGTTGGCGGGAGCGGTGAGCATCACCTCTGGGTTCACGTCCACCGCGAAGGCCACGTCGTCATGGTCGTCCAGGGGATCGAAGCTGCACGCCGAATTGCTGGAGCCACCCGAACGCAACTGGGCGCGCACCGCCTGCAGGAAGCCCGCGGGCAGGACGTATTCCGTCGAGAGCACCTGGGTCCCCGTCGTGCCCGGCCGCAACGTGGTCAGGTAGGTCCACGAGGGATTGTTGGCATCGCTCGCGGAGTACAAATCGAGCGCATCCCTGGATGTGTCGAGGATGCCGGCCTGGACCTCGATCCGGACGCGCCGGCCCCGGGCGAAGAGCGCTCCATCGACGACGGTCACCTTGATCCGCTGGATCTGATGTCCGGTGCCGCTGTTTCCCGCACCGTCGGCACAGGTCCCGTTGATCGTGTTGGGCCCGTTGGACTCCAGGGAGGACCGGCCACTCACGAGGGTCGTGGTGTCGCAGACGTTGTTCGGCGTGGCGCACTTCGGCACGCGGAGCACGGGATCGTACACGGCCGCGCCGGACTGGTTCGTGGTCACCGTCACCCCGGCGCTCGTCGCCAGGTTGTCCAGACGGTCATGAGCCCTGGCGGTCAGGGTGTGACTCCCGTTCGCCCACGCGCTGGTGTCCCAGTCCACGGAGAAGGGAGCCGTCGTGTCGCTCGCCAGCAACAGCCCGTCCACGAAGAACTCCACCCGGGCCACCCCGGAGGCATCGGTGGCGTTCGCCGAGATCGTCACCGGCCCGACGATCACCGCACCACTGGTGGGCGCGGTGATCGAAACGGAGGGCGGCGTGAGCTCGGGCACGGACGTCACCTGCACCGGCGCCGAGGTCCCCATGTTTCCCGCCGCGTCATAGGCCCTGGCGGTCAGGACGTGGTTCCCACTCGCCATCGAGCCGCTGCTCCAGGACACGGCGAAGGGAGCCGTCGTGTCGCTCCCGATGAGCGCGCCGTCCACGAAGAACTCCACCCGGGCCACTCCCAGATTGTCCGTGGCGTTCGCGGAGACGCGCACGGACCCGGTCACCTTGATTCCAGGGGCGGGCTCGCTGATGGCGACCACGGGTGCCGTGAGGTCGTTGTCCGTCGTCACCGTCACCGGCTGCGAGGCCGTCACGTTTCCAGCCAGGTCTCGTGCCCGGGCCGTCAGCGTGTGGCCACCGTTGGCGACACTCCGGGTGTCCCACTGCACGCCATACGGCTCCGTGCCATCCGTCCCGATCAGGGTCTGTCCGGCATGGAAGTCCACGGCCACCACGCCGAAGTTGTCGCTCGCCGTGGCCGACAACGTGACGGTGCCGGTCAGCGTCGCTCCATTGGAGGGCGCGGTGAGTGAGACCTGCCCCGGGGGAACCGGGTCCGTCTCCTGGGCGACCACGAAGGCCAGATCGTCGCGATCGTTGAACGAGGCTTCCGTCGGGGACTCGGCACAGGCTCCGGGGCCATTGACCAGGTTGAAGGCCGCGCGCACCGCCTGCAGGTTGCCCGCGGGCAGGACGTACTCCGTGGACAGCGTCTGCGGGCCCGTCACCCTGGGCCAGAGCGTGGTGATGTACGTCCACGAGGGGTGGGTCGCATCCGTCGCGGCGTACAGATCCAACCTGTCATAGGCCAGGGACAGGGAGTTATCGACCACCACATCGACGTCGATCCGGACCCGCTTTCCAGCGGCCAGGGCCGTCCCATCCTCCCGGCTCACCCGGATCCGGGAGACGGACTCGGCTTGCGATTCGGTGCGCGCACCATCGATACACTCGTCCAGGGTGTTGGGCGCATTGAGCTCGGGGCCGTAGTAATACCCTCGTCCCTTGATCAGGCCGCGGGTGTCGCAGAACGGCATCACGGTGTCACACAGGGGCGCCGTCAAGACGGGATCGTAGCGTGCGTTGCCCGCGTTGCTCGCCTCGATCGTGATGGGCGCGCCCACCGCCGACTGGCCCGCCCCGTCATACGACCTGACGCTCAGCGTGTGGCCGCTGTTGGACACGCTCACCGAGTCCCAGGCCAGGGCGAACGGAGCCGTCGTATCCGTCCCCACGAGCGCACCGTCCACGAAGAACTCCACCCGCGTCACCTGCCGGTCGTCGCTGGCGGCCACCTCGATGGGAACGATGCCGCTCACGGTGGACCCGGCGGCGGGCGCGGTGATGACGGGCGTGGACGGTGGAGTGAAGTCATTGTCCACGAGCACGTTCACGGTGCTCACCGAGACATTGCCGGCCACGTCGTAGGCCCTGGCGGTGAGAGGATGGGGACCGTTGGACGACGTCCGGGTCGCCCAGGTCCACGCGTAGGGGGCCTGGGTGTCCGTCGTGAGCAGGGTCGAGCCCGCGTACAGCTCCACGCGCTGCACGGCGAAGTCGTCGCTCGCCTCCATCCGCACGGTGACGGAGCCGTTCACCGTGGAGCCCTCCACCGGCGAGGTGATGGCCACGGTGGGCGGCTCGGCGTCCGGCTCCTGGCCCACCGCGAACACGAGGTCGTCATGATCGGTGCTCCAGCCGCTGCGGACGCAGGGCTTGGTGGAGGAGCTCATGTCCTCGGTGAGCACGCCCCGGATGACCTGCATCCCGCCCAGGGGAAGCAGGTACCTGGCCGAGAGGATTTGACGACCGTTCCCCGGCCACAGGGTCGCGACATGGGTCCAGACGGGATTGCTCGCGTCGGCCGCGGCGAAGAGCTCCAGGTGCTCGTAGGTCGCGTAATAGGGACTCTTCTTCACATGGATCGTGGCCTGGATCGTCACCTCCTTGCCTTGCTGGAAGGTGGTGCCATCACTCGGGAAGACGAGGAGCCGCTCCAATGAAGGGCTCTCGAGGTACGTGCCGCCCTGCCCGTCCGCGCAGAGGCCGCCCAGGGTGTTGGGATGGTGGAGCTCGGGGCCGGTGCTCCCCCGTCCCTCCAGGAGCCGTCCCGAGTCGCACCTGCTGCCCACGGCCGTACAGACAGGCGCTCCCGTCGCGGGCTCGAACAACGCCTCCCCGGCGTTGGCGAGCGTCACCTCGACCGGGGCCCCCACTCCCTGGTTGTAGTGGATGTCATGGGCCCGGGCGGAGAGCACCACCGGACCATTGAGGGTGGTGAGGCTGTTCCACGCCAGCTCATAGGGCGCCGTGTCATCCGAGCCGATCCGTTTGTCGCCGAGAAAAAACTCGACCCTGGCGATGCCCGATTCATCCGTGGCGGTGGCGGACAAGGCCACCGTGCCATTCACCGTCGCACCGGCAGCGGGCGCGGTGAGGAGGACTTGCGGCGCGGTCTGATCCGGCCCGTTGCCGCGGGCGTACAGGAGCCGGTACGAGGAGGAGTTGGAGGAGCCCGGGTACATCACATCAGGCATGGCGCGGGTCGCGAGCTCGGTGGAGACTTCCGCGGGCGTGGCCTGGGGGTGGGCCTCCAGGTAGAGCGCCGCCACACCCGCCACATGCGCGGCCGCCATCGACGTGCCGTCGAGCGTGTTCGTGCTGGTATCGTTGGTGATCCAGGCCGAGGGGATGTCCGTGCCGGGCGCGTAGAGGTCCACGCAGTCGCCACTGTTGGAGATGGAGGCCACGGAGTCGCTGGAGTTGCTCGCCCCGACCGCCAGCGCGGCGGGAACCCGGCCAGGGGACATGAGGCACGAGTTCAGCGAGCCCGTCTTGCCAGCCGAGACCGCATAGGTGACTCCGGCGTTGATGGAGCGGATGACCGCGTCGTCCAGCGACGTCGTCGTGGAGGTGGCCAGGCTGATGTTGGCCACCGCCGGCTTCACATGGTTCGCGGTGACCCAGTCGATGCCGGCGATCAGATCGGACACATAGCCCGCGTTCTCGCAGTCCATCACCCGTACGGAGTGCAGGGTCACCCCCTTGGCCACGCCATACGTCGCACCGCCGATGATGCCCGCCACGTGCGTGCCGTGGCCGTGGCAATCGTTGGAGCCGTTGCCGTCATTGAAGGCGGTGAAGCCAGGGACCGCACGCCCACCGAATTCGGAGTGGGAGAAGCGTATGCCCGAGTCGAGGACGTAGACATGCACCCCGCTGCCGGTCTCGTCGTACTGGTACGTCCCGTCCAGGGGCCGTTCCCTCTGATCGATACGGTCGAGTCCCCAGGGAGCATTGGACTGCGTCCCCATGGGGGTGACTCTGGAGTCCTCCTCCACGTAGCGCACGCGAGGGTCGTTGCTCAGCTTCAGGGCGGCGGACTCCGTCATGGTCACGGCGAAGCCCTGGAGGGCCCGGGAGTACACGTGCTGGACGGAAGCCCCGTGGAGCGCGGACAGCTGGGTGGCCACCTGCCCCACCACCTGGGCCTGGACCCCGGTCTTCTCTTCGAGGACGACGATGTAGCGGCCGGGCACGGCCTTGTCGGTCTTCAGCAGTCGGCTGCCCGCGACGAAGGCCCGGGTCGCCCGGGCCGTCTCCGTCTTGCTCGAGGTCTCGGCCTCGTTCGTGCGGTCTTTGGATGTGGGCTCACAGGACGCGAGCACGAGTGCCGCCGCGAGCAGTGTCACCAGGCGCTGCATGGTTCCCCCTCGAAGGATCAAAACTTCTTTCCTGGGTTATTGAATAAATCCAGGAAAATTGGATCGCTCCCAGTGTGGAAAACCATGCCCGAGGGGTCAGTTCACCTTGACGGAGATGGGAGCGGAGATGGTGACGTTGCCCGCCGCGTCATAGGCCCTGGCCGTCAACGTGTGCGTCCCCTTCGAGGCGCTCAGCAGGTTCCAGCTCACGCTGTAGGGGGCCGTGGTGTCCGTGCCCATGACGCTGCCTCCGTCGTAGAACACCACCTGGGTGACGCCCACGTTGTCACTGGCACTGGCCTGAATCGTGGTGCTCAGTGACAGCGACAAGAGCGTGGCTCCGTTGGCCGGCGAGGTGATGGCCACGGTGGGCGCGCTGTTGTCCACCGTGACGGTGCGGCCGGCGGACACGGTGACGTTGCCCACCGTGTCATAGGCCCGCGTCGTGAGGGTGACGGCACCATTGGCTCCGGCCGTCGTGTCCCAGCTCACCGCGTACGGCGCCGTGGTGGCCGTGCCGAGCAGTGTCGAGCCCGCGTAGAGCTCGACCCGCGCCACCCCCAGGTTGTCACTGGCGGTGGCACTGACCTGGACGGTTCCCCGGATCAGGGCATTCGCCGCCGGAGCACTGAGGGCAGTCGTCGGCGCGGTGTTGTCGACCATCACCCCTACCCCGCCCGACGTGCGGACGTTGCCGACACTGTCATGGGCCTTCACCGTGAGCGTATGGGCACCGTCCGCCAGATATCCGCTCATCGCGTAGGGCGGAGCGTAGGACGTGCCGAGCAGCGTCGCCCCATCGTAGAACTCGACCCTGGAGACCGTCTGGTTGTCGCTGGCGGTGGCCTCAAGAGCGACAGAGCCCCGGAGGACCATGCCCTGCGCGGGCGAAGTGAGGGCCGCGTCCGGCGGGGTGTTGTCAGTGTTCACCACGCGCCCACTCGAGGTGCGGACGTTGCCCGCCGTGTCGTAGGCCTTCGCGGTGAGCGTGTGGGAACCGTCCGCCACGGCGGTGCTGTTCCAGCTCACGGCGTAGGGCGTGCTGGTGTCGGTGCCGATCAGCGTCCCGTCCGCGTAGAGCTCGACCTTCGCCACCGCATGGGTGTCGCTGGCGGTGGCGCTGACCTGGACCGTTCCCCCGACCAGGGCATTCGCCGCCGGAGCGCTGATGGACGTCGTCGGCGCGTTGTTGTCGATGATCACTCCTACCCCGCCCGAGGTGCGGGCGTTGCCGGCGCCATCGAAGGCCTTCACGGTGAAGGTGTGGGCGCCGTCCGTCGCATACAGCGAGTACCAGCTCAGCGTGTAGGGTGCGCTGGTGTCGGTGCCGAGCAGTGAGCCATCCAGGTAGAACTCGACCTTGGAAATCGCCAGGTTGTCACTGGCGGAGGCCGCGAGCACGACCGTTCCCTTGAGGAAGCTCTCTGGCGCGGGTGAAGTGAGGGCCGCGTCCGGCGGGGTGGTGTCGACGTTCACCACGACCGCGGCCGAGGTCCCGACACGGCCACCGCTGTCGTAGGCCTTCGCGGTGAGCGCGTGGGCCCCGTCCGCCACGCCCGCGGGGTTCCAGCTCGTCTCGTAGGGAGCGCTGGTGTCGGTGCCGAGCAGCGTGCCGTCCGCGTAGAACTCGACCCGCTCCACCGCCTGGTCGTCGGCGGCCGTCGCGGTCACGGAGAGCATGCCCACCGCGTACACATTGTTGGAGGGAGCGGTGATCGCCACTGTCGGGTCTCCGTCCACCGCGAAGACCACGTCATCCCGGTCGTTGTAGTCACCGCTGCCGCAGGCCGAGCTGGAGTCACCCCCGCGCCTGAACTGGGCACGCACGGCCTGCAGGAAGCCCGTGGGCAGGACGTACTCCGTCGAGAGCACCTGCGCTCCGGTGGCGCTCGGCCGCAGCGTGGTCAGGTACGTCCACGAGGGGCTGTTGGCGTTGCTCGCATGGAACAGGTCGAGCGCATCCGTGGAGGTGTCGAAGACGTTGACGTGGACCTCGATCCGGGCGAGCCGGCCCGGCGCGAAGACCGCTCCATCGACGCTGGACAGCTTGATCCGGTTGATATTCTCGAACCCGCCAATCCAGTAGTTGACCGCTCCGTCGTAACAGGTCCTGTTGATCGTATTCTGTGCGTTGGGCTCCAGGGAGTACCGGCCCTTCACGAGGCCCGTGGTGTCACAGACGCTGGTCGGCGTGGCGCACTTCGGCACGCGCAGAACGGAGTCGTACACGGCGCCGCCGGGCTGGTCCGTGGTCACCACCACCCCGGTGCTCGTGGCCTCGTTGTTCGCCACGTCATAGGCCTTGGCGGACAGGGTGTGGCTCCCGTTCGTCCAGAGGCCGCTGTCCCAGTCCACGCGGAAGGGAGCTGTCGTGTCGCTCGCCAGCAGCGCGCCGTCCACGAAGAAGTCGACCCGGGAGAGCTCCACGTTGTCCGTGGCATCCACCTGGAAGGACGTCAGCCCCGCCACGGTGGCCCCGCTGGCCGGTGAGGTGACGGACACGGCCGGGGCCACGGAATCGATGAGCACGGGCACTCCGGCCGAGGTGGCGATGTTGCCGTGGATATCGGTGGCGCGCGCGGTCAGCACGAGCCGGCCGTTCACGGCCGTCTGGGTGTTCCAGGAGAAGCTGTAGGGCCAGGAGGTGTCGGTCGCGAGCGGCGTTCCATCCACGAGGAACTCGACCCTGGACACTCCGGACGTATCCGAGGCATCCGCCGAGAGCGTCACGGTCCCGACGAGCCGCGTACCGCTCCGGGGCTCGGTGAGCACGACGGTGGGGGGCGTGAGCTCGGGCACGAGGGTCACCACCACCTGCTGCGATATCCCCACGTTGCCGGCCGCGTCGTAGGCCCTGGCGGTCAGGACGTGTGGACCAGTGGAGGAGGCGCGCGTATTCCAGTACCCACCGAAGGGCGCGGAGTAGGAGGTGTCGCGCAGATTGAGGCCGTCGTAGAACTCGACCCGGGTGACGCCCAGGTTGTCCGAGGCGTTCACGGTGAGCCTCACGTCCTCACCCACTTTCACTCGCACGCCAGGGGCGGGAGCGGTGAAGGAGATCACCGGCGCCGTGAAGTCGTTGTCCGTCGTCACCGTCACCGGCTGCGAGGCCACCACGTGTCCGGCCACGTCGCGCGCCCGAGCCGTCAGCGTGTGGCTACCGTTGGCGACCCCCCGGGTGTTCCACATCACTCCAAAGGGTTCCGCGCCATCCGTCCCGATCAGGGTCTCCCCATCGAAGAAGTCCACGGCCCTCACGCCGAAGTCGTCGCTCGCCGTGGCCGATAGCGTGACGGTTCCAACCAACGTCGCTCCAGGGGCGGGCGCGGTGAGCGTCACCTCTGGGGGGACGGAGTCCGTCTCCTGGGCGACCGGGAAGACCAGGTCGTCGCGATCCCTCCACGAGTCCGCGGGCGTGCTCGACTTGCAGAGCCCGTCGCCCCCGCCCACGCCGAAGGCCGCGCGTACCGCCTGCAGGCCGCCAGCGGGGAGGATGTACTCCGCCGACAGTGTCTGCGAGCCCGTCTTCAAGGGCTGGAGGGTGGCGATATGGATCCACGAGGGCTGGGTCGCATCCGCCGCGAAGTACAGCTCCAGCTTGTCGACGGGCACGGAGTCACGGTTGTCGGTCACCACGTCGACGTCGATCCGGGCCCGCTTCCCAGCGGTCAGGGCCGTGCCATCCACCCGGCTCACCCGGATCCGGGAGAGGGACTCGGCGAGACCGGTGCGCGTGCCGTCGGGGCACCCGTCCAGGGTGTTGGGCGCGTTCTGCTCGTTGACCCTTCCCCTGACCAGGGACCGGGTGTCGCAGCGTTCCGTCACGGTGTCACACCGGGGCGCCTTCAAGACCGGATCGTAGCGCGCGTTACCCGCGTTGTTCGCCTCGACCGTGATGGGGGCGCTCTCCGCCGACTGGCCCGCACCGTCATACGATTTGACGCTCAGCATGTGGCCGCTGTTGGACACGCTCACCGAGTCCCAGGCGAGCGCGAACGGAGCCGTCGTATCGGTCCCGACGAGCGAGCCGTCCACGAAGAACTCCACCCGCGTCACCTGCCGGTCGTCGCTGGCGGCCGCCTCGATGGAGACCGTACCGCTCACGGTGGCCCCGGCGGCGGGCGCGGTGATGACGGGCTCGGACGGTGGGGTGAAGTCGTTGTCCACCGTCACGTTCACCGTGCTGCTCGACGAGACGTGGCCGGCCACGTCGTAGGCGCGCGCGGTGAGGGTGTAGGGCCCGTTGGGCAGCGTCCGGGTCGACCAGGTCCACGCGTAGGGAGCCTGGGTGTCCGTCGTGAGCAGGGTCGAGCCGTTGTACAGCTCCACGCGCTGCACGGCGAAGTCGTCGCTCGCCTCCATCTGGACGGTGACGGAGTTGGCCACCGTGGCCCCCTCCCCCGGGGAGGTGATGGCCACGCCGGGCGGCTTGGAGTCCGGCACCTGGTCCACCGCGAAGACCAGGTCGTCATGGTCGATTCGCCAGCTCTGCTGGGGACAGGCGGCGGGAGGGTTGGCGCTGCTGAGGATCATGCCTCGGAGGACCTGCATTCCGCCCGCTGGAAGCAGATACCTGGCCGTGAGGACCTGGAGGCCTTTCTTGTTCGGCCACAGGGTCGCGACGGGGAGCCAGACGGGGTTGCTCGCGTCGGCCGCGGCGAGGAGATCCAGATGCTCATAGCCCAAGTAGGAGGTCCACTCCGCGTAGACCGTGGCCTGGACCGTCACCTCCTTGCCTACCTGGAACGTGGTGCCATCGCTCGGGAAGACGAGCAGCCGCTCCAGCGAAGGGGACTCGAGGTACGTGCCGCCCTGCCCGTCCGGGCAGAGGCCGCCCAGGGTGTTGGGCTGGTGGGGTTCGGGGCCAGCGCTCCCCCGTCCCTCCAGGAGCCGCTCCGAGTCGCACCTGCCGCCCACGTCCGCGCAGACGGGTGTTCCCCACGCGGGATCGAACGTCGCCTGCCCGGCGTTGGCGAGTGTCACCTCGACCGGAGGACTCACGCCCGGGTTGTAGTGGACGTCATGGGCCCGGGCCATGAGCACCACCGGGCCGTTGAGGGTGGTGAGGCTGTTCCACTTCAGCTCGTAGGGCGCCGTGTCATCCGAGCCGATCAGACTGTCACCCTGGAAGAAGTCGACCCTGGCGATGTCCGACTCATCCGTGACGGTGGCGGAGAGGGTCACCGTGCCGCTCACCGTCGCACCGGCGGCGGGCGCGGTGAGGAGGACCTGGGGCGCGGTCTGATCCTCCCCGTTGCCGCCGGCGTACAGGAGTTGGTTCAGGGAGTAACCCGTGGTGTAGATCATCACGGGCATCGCGCGGCTGGTGAGCTCGGTGGCGACTTCCCCGGGAGTGGCCAGGGCATGGCCTTCCAGGTAGAGCGCCGCCGCACCCGCCACGTGCGCGGCCGCCATCGACGTGCCGGTGAGCGTGTCCGTGCTGGTGTCGTTGGTGCTCCAGGCCGAGGGGATGTCGACGCCCGGCGCGTGGAGGTCCACGCATTCGTCGAAGTTGGAGAACATGTACCGGCCGTCGCCGGAGTCGGACGCTCCGACCGTCAGCGCGGCGGGAACCCGGCCAGGAGAGCGGTGGCACGCGGTGGATTGATGGTCGCCCGACGAGACCACATAGGTGACTCCGGCGTTGATGGAGCGGGTGACCGCCTCGTCCAGCGACGCCGTCACGTTGTTGCTCAGGCTCAAGCTGATGTTGGCCACCGCCGGCCTGGTGTGGTTGGCGGTGACCCAGTCGATGCCCGCGATCAGCCCGGACACGTAGCCCGACCCCTCGCAGTCCATCACCCGCACGGAGTGCAGGGTCACCCCCTTGGCCACGCCGTACGTCGCCCCGCCGATGATGCCCGCCACGTGCGTGCCGTGGCCGTGGCAGTCGTAGGAGCCGTTACCGTCCTCGATGGCGGTGAAGCCAGGAACGGCGCGCCCACCGAACTCCGAATGGGAGAAGCGGATGCCCGAGTCGATGACGTAGGCGTGCACCCCGCTGCCGGTCTGGTCGTAGTGGTACGTCCCGTCCAGAGGCCGTTCCCGCTGATCGATGCGGTCGAGTCCCCAGGGCGCATGGGACTGGGTGCCCGAGAGGTGGACCTCGCTGTCCTCCTCCACGTAGCGCACGCGAGGGTCGTTGCTCAGCTTCAGGGCGGCGGACTCCGTCATGGTCACGGCGAAGCCCTGGAGGGCCCGGGAGTACACGTGTTTGACGGAAGCCCCATGGAGCGCGGACAGCTGGGTGGCCACCTGCCCCACCACCTGGGCCTGGACCCCGGTCTTCTCGTCGAGCACGACGATGTAGCGGCCAGGCACGGCCTTCTCGGCCTTCAGCAGTCGGCTGCCCGCGACGAAGGCCCGGGCCGCTCGGGCCGTCCTCGTGGTCTCGGCCGCCACGCGGTCTTCGGATGTGGGCTCACACGAAGTGAGCACGAGTCCAACCGCGAGCAGTGTCACCAGGATCCGCATGAATCTCCCCCAGGGGCCGAAACCTCTTTCCTGGATTGTTGAACAAATCCAGGAAAACTGGATCGCGGTGGGGCGAAAAAAATGACCCCCTTCCTCCGTATCGACCTGCGACGCTGGGACCATGGAACGCTTCGTCGAGGTCGCCGAGGGAGTCTCGCTCTGGGTCGAGTCACGGGGTCCGGAGGATGCACCCGCCGTTCTGCTCATCATGGGAGCCAACGCCTCGGGGCTGGCCTGGCCCGACGAGCTCGTGGACGTCCTGGCCCGGAAGCACCGGGTCATCCGCTATGACCACCGGGACACCGGAGCGTCCACCTGGGCCTTCGACAAGGCCCCCTATCCCCTGACCCGGCTGGCCGAGGACGCGCTGGCCATCCTCGATGCGTTCGGCATCGGCCGCGCGCACGTGGTGGGCTTTTCGTTGGGGGGCTTTCTCGTGCAGTGGCTCCTGGTCGCCCGTCCCGAGCGGCTGCTCAGCGCGACGGTCATCTCGGCGGCCGCCCTCCAGGGCACTCCCCCGCTCGCCGATGGAACGGCCCAGGCCCCCATCGCTCCCGAGCTGCTCGAGTTCTGGAGCCACATGTTCGAGCCGCGCGATCCCGAGGCGGAGATCGAATGGCGGATCGAGAACTGGCGCAGGCTCAACGGCAAGGTGATTCCCTTCGATGCCGAGGAGTTCCGTGCGCTCGAACGGCGCATCATCGCCCACGCCGGCCGTTCCGATAACCCGGGGGCCCACGCGCGGGCCGACTACTCCGCACTGGCTCGCGGGGCGGAGTTCGTTCACGTCACCGTGCCCACGCTCGTCATCGCCACCCCGGAGGATCCCACCAGTCCCGCGTCCAACGCGCGGCACCTGGCGGAGAGCCTGCCGCGCTCGACCCTGGTGACGATCGACGGGATGGGGCACGCGATTCCGCGCGCCGTCGTGCCCCGGCTCGCGGCGGCGCTCCTGAACCACTTCGAGACGGTAGGTTGATGCCATGGAACGCTTCGTCGAGGTCGCCGAGGGAGTCTCGCTCTGGGTCGAGTCTCGGGGCCCGGAGGATGCGCCCGCCGTTCTGCTCATCATGGGCTCCACCGTTTCGGGACTGGTCTGGCCCGACGAGCTCGTGGACGTCCTGGCCCGGAAGCACCGGGTCATCCGCTATGACCACCGGGACACCGGAGCGTCCACCTGGGCCTTCGACAGGGTCCCCTACTCCGCGACCCGGATGGCCGAGGACGCGCTGGCCATCCTCGATGCGTTCGGCATCGAGCGCGCGCACGTCGTGGGACTGTCGTTGGGGGGGCTCCTCGTGCAGTGGCTCCTGGTCGCCCATCCCGAGCGGCTGCTCAGCGCGACGGTCATCGGGGCGCCCGCGCTCGAAGGTGCTCCCGCCCGCGCCAATGGAGCGGCACGAGCCGCCATCGATCCCGGCCTGTACGAGTTCTGGAGCCACATGTTCGAGCCGCGCGACCGCGAGGCGCAGATCGAATGGCGGGTCGAGAACTGGCGCAGGCTCAACGGCAAGGTGATTCCCTTCGACGCCGAGGAGTTCCGTGCACTCGAGCGGCGCATCATCGCCCACGCCGGCCGTCACGACACCTCGGCTGCCCATGCGCGAGCCGACCCCTCCGGATTGGCTCGTGGGGCGGAGCTCGCTCACGTCACCGTGCCCACGCTCGTCATCGCCACCCCGGAGGATCCCACCAATCCCGAGTCCAACGCGCGGCACCTGGCGGAGAGCCTGCCGCGCTCGACCCTGGTGACGATCGACGGGATGGGGCACGCGATTCCACGCGCCGTCGTGCCCCCGCTCGCGGCGGCGCTCCAGAACCACTTCGAGGCTGTGGGCCACCGTTGAGCACGGCCGAGCCAGCGGCGAGCTGAGCTCCTCCCAGGGAACTGACAAGGGAACGACCCTCGGGGCAGGCGTGTATCCCGAGGTACGCCTGTCTGCTCGGCTCCTTCTGGTTGACCCGGGTATCCCTGGAACCGTACCCTGGTTCAACAAATGAACCCGCGTTCAACAACTCGAAGCAAGCCCCAACCGCTGCGGCTCCGGATGAAGGAGGAGGCGCGGACCGCCATCCTCAACGCGGCGGAGCAGGTGCTGGCCGAGCAGGGCATCCACGCCGCGCGCATGGACGACATCGCCGCGCGCGTCGGGGTCTCCGTCGGGACGCTCTACAACTACTTCGAGGACCGGAAGCAGCTGATGGCGGCCCTGCTCGACGTGCGCGGGCGGGAGCTGCGGGACATGCTCGACACGGAGCTGGAGCGCAGCCAGGGCGCGCCCTTCCGCGTGCGGATGCATGGCTTCCTGCGCTGCATCCTGGAGCACTCGCGCACGCACTTCCAGCTGTTCACCCTCTCCCTGGAGGATGTGCTCGAGCACGGCATCTCCTCGGGCGAGGACGTGAGCCGCGAGCGGACGCAGTCCCTGGAGCTCACCCGCCGCATCGAGCACCTCACCCGGCAAGGAGTGGAGGAAGGCGCCCTGCGGCCCGAGGACACCCGCCATTACCCCACGTTGTTGTTGAGCATGCTGCGCGGCGTCCTCGTCCGGCAGTTCCTCGAGAAGCAGCCCGTGCCGGTCGACGAGCTGATCTCCCTGCTGTTGCGCTGCTTCCTGGATGGGGCCGCCCCACGCCCCCGATGAACCCCGTTGTTCCACCGCCGTTGTTCCACCCATGGAGAACCGTATGAGCCTCTTGGACCGCTTCGACTTCTTCGACCCCGAGGTGATGAACAACCCCTACCCCTACTTCGCGGAGATGCGCGAGAAGGCCCCGCTCTTCTGGAACGAGCGCCTGCAGGCCCATGTCCTCAGCCGCTACGAGGACGTGACGTACGTCCTGAAGAACCCGGCCCTGTTCTCGTCCGTGGACATCCGCGTCGCCGGCAAGCTGCCCAAGGAGCGCACCCAGATCACCGAGCTCAGCTCGGTGTCCAACCTCGTCACCTCGGATCCGCCCAACCACACGCGGCTGCGCGGACTGGTGAGCCGCGCCTTCATCCCCAAGCGCATCTCCGAGATGGAGCCCCGGGTGCGCGAGCTGTCCCGGGGGCTCGTCGCGGAGATGACCGCCCGTGACGAGTTCGACTTCATGGACGGGCTGGCCTCTCCCCTGCCCGTGACCATCATCGCGGAGATGCTCGGCATCGAGGCCTCCCGGCGCCGGGACTTCAAGCACTGGAGCGACTCGCTCATCACCGCTGGCTCCGAGTCCCTGCGGACCGGGAAGCAGTCGGAGGAGAGCATCCGGAGCGGGCGGGAGATGCTCGCCTACATGACGGAGATCGCCGAGAAGCGCCGTCAGGAGCCCAAGGGTGATCTCATCTCCACGCTCGTCCAGGAGAGCGACGGCGTGGCCGCGCTGACGCCCCAGGAGGTGAACTCCTTCGCCATCGTGCTGCTGATCGCCGGCAACGAGACCACCACCAACCTGCTCGGCAACGCGCTCGTCTCCCTCATCCGCAACCCGGAGCAGTACGAGTGGCTGCGGCGCAACCCCACGCTCCAGGCCTGCGCCGCCGTGACCGAGGAGACCCTGCGCTACGACTCGCCCGTGCTGGGGCTGATGCGCCGGGTGACCCAGGACGTGGAGCTGGCCGGCGGGAAGGTCGCCGCGGGCTCGACGGTGATGGCGCTGCTGGCGTCCGCCAACCATGATCCGCGCAAGTTCCCGAACCCGGAGCGCTTCGATCTGCAGCGCGACACGACGGGGCTGCTCTCGTTCGGCCACGGCATCCACTTCTGCCTGGGAGCCCCCCTGTCGCGGCTGGAGGCCCCGGTGGCGCTCCAGGAGTTGTTGGAGCGCGCCCCGAAGCTGGGCTTCGCGCCCCAGCAGCCCGAGCGCATCAACTACGGCAGCTCGTTCTTCCTGCGCGGGCCCCGCTCGCTCTGGCTGAGCAAGAACTGAGCGGACGCGAGAACCACGAACTCCGGAGGACACCATGACGACGAACAGGATGGATGAGCAGAAGGAAGCAGCGCCCGCCGCGGGCGGAACCTGCCCCGTGATGGGACGGCGGGAAGCTCCGGCCATGAGCTCCGTGGTCCTGGACAGGGAGAACCCGGAGTTCCTGGCCACCGCCTACGACACCTATGCCGAGCTGCGCGCCACGGCGCCCGTGGTGCGCTGCCCCTTCGGCCGCGGCCTCGCGGACGGGGCTCATCCGGAGGGCTCGAAGGCTCGCGGGCCGGGCAAGGTCCCTGGACGCGACAGGCTCTTCGTGACCCGGTACGACGAGGCGGTGTCCGCGCTCCTGGATGATCGCCTCTCGTCCGACTTCCGCTCGGCGATGACGCCGGAGCAGCGGGCGCGGCTGGAGGCGACCATGCCGGAGGAGTTCCGGCCCGTCGCGCACAGCATCATCATGCTCGATCCGCCGGATCACACCCGGCTGCGCAAGCTGGTCCAGCCCAACTTCACCGCTCGTGCCATGGAGCTGCTCCGGCCGCGCATCCAGCGCATCGTCGATGAGCTGCTCGACGGGGTCGAACGCAAGGCGGCCGGGCGCGGCGAGGCCGTCTCGGAGCGCCGGATGGACCTGGTGGAGGCCTTCGCCTATCCGCTGCCCGTCACGGTCATCAGCGACATGCTCGGCATCCCGGTGGAGGATCGCGAGAAGGTCCATGGCTGGGCGGAGGGCCTTCTGCACGCCGAGCGTCAGGACGCCGTGAGGGACGAGAAGCTGCGGGCCGGCATGCGGGCGTTCAGGCAGTACCTGGACGGCCTGTTCGAGCGGAAGCGGCGTGAGCCGGCGGAGGACATGATCAGCCAGATGGTTCACGTCCAGGAGGACGGCGACACCCTCAGCCACCAGGAGATGGTGTCGATGGTGTTCATCCTGTTCTTCGCCGGGCACGTGACGACGGTCAATCTGATCGGCAACGGCGTCGTCGCGCTGCTGACGCACCCCGACCAGCATGCGCGCTTCCTGGCGGATCCCACCGGACTGTCCAAGGGGCTGGTCGAGGAGACGCTGCGCTTCTGGGGGCCGGTCGACTACATGAGCACGCCGCGCATCGTCAGAGAGGACCTCGAGCTGGGAGGAACGCACATCCCCAAGGGGGAGAACCTGTCGGTGGGTCTGGCCTCGGCGAATCGGGATCCCTCGCGCTTCGCCAACCCGGACGTGTTCGACATCACGCGCCCCGACGCCCACCGGAACATCGCCTTTGGCAAGGGCATCCACGTCTGCATCGGGGCGCCGCTAGCCCGGCTCGAGGGACAGCTCGCCTTCGAGTCCCTCTTCAAGCGCTTCCCGAAGCTGCGGCTGGCGCTCCCCGCCGAGGAGATGCGGTGGGGCAGTGTCGCCAGCCTGCGCGGGTTCAGCCGGATCCCGGTCCTGTTCTAAAGGCAATGCTGGAAGTGCGGCAGGTGCGGCCCCCCGCGTAAAGGGCGGGGGCCGCGGCCACGTTGGAGATCCCTCTTTTGAACAGTGAATGATGCAAGCCCGCGTGTCGCACGGCTTTGTTCACCAGAGAAGCATGCCAACGCGAGCCTCCCGGTGCTGCTTTATTTTTATTCATTGATGCCTCAAGAATACGGAATCCCAGCAGCAGCCCTGAAGTCGTGGAGAAAGCCAGGAATCAGAAGGTCGCACTGAGTTTCCTTCTCTCGAAAACCCTGTGATTTCAGCGACATGAGGGGGAAGGGGTGGTTTCCATCCGTCCGTTGTCATGACGAAAACAGGTCCACATCAAGCGAGAACCGGACATGAACACAGTTCGCGTTGCAGGTGCCGGCGCTTTCATTCCCTCTCGGACCATCAGCAACGAGCGCATCGCCGCCGCCTTCCCGGGCTGGTCCGCTGAACGCATCCTCGAGAAGACAGGCATCGTCGAACGGCGCTTTCTCTGGGACATCGACGCGCGGGGCCGGGCCATCGCTCCACCCGAGGATGATCTGCCCATCTACCCGGCCTCCAACACAGACATGTGCGAGGTCGCCCTGCGCCGGGCCCTGAAGCAGTCAGGTGTGGACGCCCGGGAGCTGGATGCGCTCTTCCTCATCACCTGCACGCCGGACGAGCTGAACTTCAACCACGACGCCATGGTGCTGCACCATCGGCTGGGCTGCCGCGCCGATACCTTCGCGCTGGTGATCGACGATGGCTGTGGCGGCACGCCCTACATCCTCGACATGGCGTGCAAGATGATGCGGGGCGGCCGCTTCAAGACGGTGGCGGTGGTGGCCTCCTCGCTGCTCTCGCCCCAGCTGAACCCGGACGTCTACACCGGAGAGATTGTCCCGGCTCCAGGGCTCAAGCCGATCAATGCCTACCTTTCCGCCTATGTCTTCGGGGATGGGGCGGGCGCGGTGGTGCTGCGCGCGGACGGCGAGGAGGGAGAAGGCATCCTGACGACCATGTCCGGCAACGCCCACACGGACCTGGTGATTCGCCGGGGCGGAGGTGTGCTGCGGCTGCCGTACCAGGGCCGGACGCGGCCGGTGGACATGGCCTTCGTGGTGGATGGGCCACGGGTCGCCGAGAGCTACCCCTTCTACATGCGCCAATGCATCGAGGAGGTGCTCTCCGAGCGGCCCGAGCTGCGCTCCGAGGTGAAGCGCTACTACTTGCACCAGCCCAACAAGCGGCTGATGGAGCACTTCATCGGGACGATGGGCCTGCCTCATGAACGCGTGGCCATCAACGTGGACCGTTATGGCAACACCTCCGCGGCCGGGAAGCTCATCCTGCTGGCCGAGGACCTGGAGTCAGGCCGGGTGCGTCTGGGCAGTGGAGACCTGGTGCTGATTGCCGCTGTAGGCGCGAACGTCCATTACGGGGCGCAGCTCATCCGGTTGTAGGCAGGGGTTTTGCTCCTTCTCTTCTTACGAACACAGGACTTCCCGATGATGATTGAACAATACGAGACATCCCTGTTTGCGAAGGATCTCAACACGAAGGCGCACGTGGAGCGGAACCTGGGGCTCGCGTCGCCAAGAGACACGGCACGAGGGATGTTCTTCAACGGCGCGCTGGAGGTGGTGCGCAAGCTGGGGGGAGAGGCTGTGGCCCAGCGTTGCCGCAAGGCCACGGGAGAGAGCAAGCACCTCGACTTCTTCAACTATCCGGTGGCCACCTTCCTGATGCTGTGTTTGACGGCGGCGAAGGAAGTGGGCTCGCAGCTCGGCGGCTGCGAGCAGACGCTGCGTCTGATTGGTGAGCAGTCCGCGAAGGACTTCCTGTCCTCCACGGCGGGCAAGACCCTCTTGCTGCTGGCGGGACAGGATGTGAAGCGCATCCTCAAGCAGGTCCCCTCCGCCTACTCCACGGCGGTGAGCTACGGGACGCGGACCATGACGTGCACCCCCTACGAGAAGAGTGGCCACTTCGTCATCCACCACGACTTCCTGCCGCAGGCCTACCATGAGGGCATCCTGCGGGGGGTGCTGTTGACGGCGGGGGTCGACCATCTCAGGATCAAGGGGTACACCACCGGGCCGCTGGACAGCGAGTATGAGTTCTTCTGGAAATAGCCGGGAGGGCTCTCCACCATGTCGAGGATGGCACTCTCCGTACTCGCGCTGGGCCTGCCCACCGTCGCGTTGGCCCGGGAGCAGGTGTTGCTGTTCCGGACCGAGGAGCACCCCGGTGCGGTGGATCCGAGCGGCTGCCAGGCCGCTCCGTTCGAGGTGAACGTCCGGCTGCCCGCGAATGTCCTCGGCACGGATGACGGGCGGCCCAGCGGGAAGGCCCTGGCGTGCGCGCGCATCACGGACCCGACCTTCGCCGAGGGCTCGACGGCGGACTTCTACGTGCACTTCATGCTGCCCGAAGGGAACTTCACGGGGCTGGGCAGGTGCACCATGGTGAGCAACGGGGTACCGCGTCCCGGTGTGGTGCTCACCAGCTGCGCGCTGAAGCTGACGGAGCTCCCCGCTGGCTACGTGGGTGGCTTCGCGACGAGCTCGAGCGTCTTCAACCCGAAGGGCCTGCCCGGCTACAACACCGGCTCCTTCTGGACGTTGCGTGTGTTCGGGCCCGAGCCCACGAAAGACACGGGCGGCGGCAAGGTTTCCGCCGCGGGGCCTCGGCGCTCCCCTCCTCCCTGAAACCTCAGGGCAGCGTGAAGACCCGCACCGCCTCGTCCTTGCCGCGGACGCGCATGGCGGGCAGCTCCCGCAGCGCCGGATTCTGGAGCCGGGCAACGGTCTCCGCCGAGATGAGCACGGGCACGCCGGCCTCCTTGGTGAGCCCCTCCAGCCGCGCGGCGGTGTTGACGGCGTCGCCAATCACCGTGAACTCCAACCGGACGCCGGGCACGCCGATGTTGCCCGCCACCACCGGGCCTGTGTGCAGGCCCATCCCCATCCGCAGCGGCGGCAGGCCCGCCCGGGCGCGCTCCCCATTGAGGCGCTCGAGCCCGTCCAGCATGTCGCGAGCACAGGCCAGTGCCGCTGCGGCGCCATGGTCCGCCTCGGGAGCGTCCTGTGCGCCGAAGCCGAACACCACCAGCGCGCCGTCGCCGATGAACTTGTCGAGCGTGCCACCGTGCCGCTCGACCTGCTCGAGCAGCGTGGCGTGGTAGGCGTTGAGCTGGCGCACCACCTCCTCGGGTGAGAGCTTCTCGCTCATCGAGGTGAAGCCGCGCAGATCCGTGGCCAGCAAGGTCACCGTGACGGAGCGGCCGCCCAGGGCCATGCCCGCGCGAGGATCCTCCAGCACGCGCTCCACGGCGACCTTGGGCAGGTACCGGCGCAAGAGGCGCAGCCGGGCGAAGGTATCCAGGTTCTGCCGGGCGCGCGCGCCACTGCTGGCGGCGATGAAGCCGGAGAGCAGGAGGATGGCCGCGGTGGAGATCTGCCCCGGGTGGAAGTTGCCTTGAGAGATCATCACCGCCAGGAACATCACCGCGGCCACCGCGCTGCTGGCGATGGCGAACCGGCCCGAGTACCGCAGGAAGTTGCCGAGCAGGGTGACCATCATCAACGACGGCAGGATGTTCAGGGTCCAGCGCGGAGACTCGCCAGCTCCATCGAAGCGCCCGAGCACCATGTAGAAGACGGCCATGGAGACGAGATCGACCATCAGGGTGACCTCACCCAACCAGCGCGGCGTCCGGTGGCGCAACCAGGCGAGCACCCCCAGCGAGTACGCGAAGTAGACGCTGGAGACGATGAACGAGAAGGCCGAGCCTCCAGAGAGGAACGGCCAGGCCGCGAGCAGTCCGACGGCGCCGACGACCCAGACGCGATAGAGCGCGATGCGCCGCTCGGCGGAGGCCCGGCTCTGGGCGAGCGTCTGCTCGATCTCCTGGGCCGTGGTGTCGGCTCCGGAGTCCATGGGCGAAGAGGAGCCTTCCCGGGGGGAGCGGGACTTCATGCGCGTGTTGAGGGTATCAAGTGTTCGAGGAAGGTAGCAGACCCCGGAGGAGGCACCCATGAGTCGGCTCGATGGCAAGGTGGCACTGGTGATCGGCGGCAGTGGCGGTATCGGCAAGGCGGCGGCCCTGGCGCTCGGGCAGGCCGGAGCCCGGGTTGTCGTGGCCGCACGGCGAGTGGCCGAGGGCTCGGCGGTGGTCCAGGAGATCGTCGCCCAGGGGGGCACGGCGCGCTTCGTCGAGACGGATGTCACCCAGCTGGCCCACGTGACCCGGGCCGTGGAGACGACGGTGGCCGCTTTTGGCCGCCTCGACTGCGCCGTGAACGTGCCTGGAATCACCGGCCAGCCAGGCCCCATCTCCGACTGCACCGACGACAACTGGGCGCAGGTCCTCCACACCAACCTGACGGCCTTCTTCTGGTGCCTGCGCGCCGAGCTCCAGCAGATGAAGGCCCAGGGCGGAGGCGGCCGCATCGTCAATGTCTCCTCGGCCATCGGCAAACGAGCGTTCCGGGGACTGGGCCCGTATGGAGCCACCAAGCGCGCGATGGAGAGTCTCACGGAGACCGCCGCGCTCGAGGCCGCCTCGGACGGCATCACCGTCAACGCGGTGGCCCCGGGCTCCATCGCGACGGAGACCTTTCTCGACTTCACGAAGGGCGACCCGGCCACCGTGCGGATGATGGCCGAGACCTACCACCCGATGGCCCGCGTCGGGCAGCCCGATGAGGTGGCCCGTGCCATCCTCTTCCTCTGCGCCGATGCCACCTTCACCACCGGCACCACCCTGTCCGTGGATGGGGGATGGGCCTTCCGCAGCTGATCAGTCCACGATAGCTCCGGCGGAGATGTTGACCTCGGTCGAGGTGATGGTGCGGGCCTGATCCGAAGCCACGAAGGCCGCGACATTGCCGACGTCGGCGAGCGTCGCCGCACGCTTGAGCAGGGTCGCCTGCTCGATGCTGGCGGCGATCTCCTTCCATCCAGGGACCGTGTGGGGAAGGGTCTCCGGGATTCCTCCCGTCTTCAGCGTCACCACGCGGATGCCGTGGGCGCCGAGCTCGCAGGCCCACTGCCGGCGGAGGCCCTCGAGGGCATCGAGGGCGATCTTGAAGCCCCCCAGGCCGGGCAGTGTCTGCGGCCCCGAACCCCCGAACGCGAGGATCACGCCCGAGCCGCGCGCGCGCATGTGCCGGGCGGCCGCCCTCGTCGTCACGAATTGTGTCCGCATCGCATGGGTGATCGGCTGCAGGAAGTCGTCGACGGAGAGCTCCATGAGCGGCTTCTGGACGTCGTCGTACCCGATGACGTTGAACGAGATGTCGACGTACCCGGCCCGCGCGGCCACCGCATCCACGAACGCGTCGACGGCCTTCTCGTCGAGTGCGTCGAGGACGGCGGTGTCCGCCTGGCCGCCACGCGAACGGATGTCGTCCGCGACCAGCTCGAGCTTCGCCTTCGTACGGCCCGCGAGGAAGACCCTCGCTCCTTCACGGGCGAAGGCACGGGCCACGGCACCACCGATCGAGCCGCCCGCGCCGTAGATGACTGCGACCTTGTTCTCCAGCAGCATCATTGCACCTCGTCCATGGCGCGGACCCAGTGTTTCACGAGCCGCACGAGCCCGGCCTTGTTCGCCCGCACATCCGCCATGTCGCGGAACCGCGCCATGCGCCGGTCCACATAGTCGCCTTCCAGGAAGCCGAACCGATCAGTCGGCATCGTGCCCTTCGGGAAGACGAAGACGACGTGAACACAGTCCTGTGCGCGGGGATTGAAGGCCGCGATGTCCTGCTTGTAGTAGAAGCTCGGCGCGTTCCACTTCACGCGCTCGGCGACCTTCTTGTTCGCCCCGAGGATGATCGCCCGCACGGCTTCGATCTCGGCTTTCAGCGGGTGCTCCAGACGCTTCATGTACGCGTCCACCTCGTCCGTGCCGTTCGTTCCCTGGGACGAAGACTTCGTTTTCGCCGCGGGCCTCTTGACCACTGACTTCTTGACCGCGGGCTTCTTCGCTTGCGCCTTCCGTGTGGCCACGACGAGCTCTCCTGTTTCGCGATGCCGCGACGCTACTTGAGAGGAGACCTGGCGAGCACGCTGGGAATGCATGACAGGTGCCTGCCTGTCTGACACCATCCTGGCCCATGTCGCCCTCCTCCCCCACCCCACGTTCCGTCCCCTGGTGGGTCGAGCGCGCCGAGACCCTCCTGTCCTCGAAAGATGCACGTACCCTGGAACTGGGGGCGCTGTGGGAGCTCTTCGAGCGGTTCTCCTTCGTTCGGGAGAACGTGGAGCCGGACCTGCTCCTCATCGACGTTCAAGGACGCCCGGAGCTCCGTGCCCTCTGGGATGCACTGGAGGCGCGTGCACTCACGGTGACCGACGCACTGGATGCGGCCGGAGATGATGTCGCCCAGCAGCTTCGCACGGGAGAGCTCGCACCGACCCGCTTCCGGGAGCAGTGGGAGGGGCTCGGCTTTGCCGAGGCCGCTGGCCGCGCGAGCACGGCGGCGGATGACTGGCTCGAGGGCCTGCTGCGCATCTCACGCATCACCACCGGGCAGAACCGTCCCCCGTTCGGTCAGGTGAACATGGCCTCGCGGGCCCAGCGCATCTCCGACTTCCTCTCCATCACGAGCCCCGGCCAGCACGACACGGTCTACGACCTGGGCTGCGGCAACGGGAAGTTCGCCATCACCGTGGCCGCGAGCTCCTCGGCGCGGGTGAAGGGCGTGGAGTACGGCCAGGAGTACGTCGAGTCGGCGCGCCGCAACGGCGAGCGTTTCGCGCTGCCGAACCTGGAGTTCATCCACGCGGATGTCCGCGATGTGGACCTGTCGGACGGCACCGCGTTCTATCTGTACTTCCCCTTCTGGGGAGAGGTGGCGCACGCGGTGGCGCGGATGCTCGGGGACGTCGCGCGGGCCCGGGACATCACCGTGTATGCATCGGGTCCCCGCCACGACTACGGCGAGTATTTCCTCGAGCAGGTGTCGCAGGGGGCGCTGTGTCTCGCGCCGCTGCGCCAGGACTTCGCGGACGTGATGGTCCTGCGCAGCTCCGCCTTCGCGTGAGCGGCGCCAGAGGAGCCGGTCCCTTCCGGCGGGCGCTACGATGTCACCTGGACGTCGACCTGCTGATGGTACCGGAAGGTGCTGACCACGGCCGACACGGTCGCGACGCAAGCACCGAGCCCCAGGGCCACCGTGGACCCATGGTTCGAGGACGCCCTGAAGCACAGGGCGACCAGGGTGGCACCGCACGTCTGCCCCAGCAGGCGGGCCGTGGCCTGCATGCCACCCGCGCCGCCACTGCGCGCCTTCGGAGCGGCGGACAACATCGCGCGGTTGTTCGGCGACTGGAAGAACCCGAAGCCCACGCCACAGAGAGCCATGCCGCAGACGATGAAACCGCTCGCCGCGTGCGTGGGCAGGAGCGCGAGCAGCGCCAATCCCGACGCCATCACGACCGCCCCCACGCCGCACAGGATGGCCGCCGAGAAGCGATCCGCCAGCCGCCCCGCGATGGGCGCCATGATGGCCACCGCGACCGGCCAGGGCGTCATCAACAGCCCGACCTCCACCTGGCCGCGCCCCAGGACGTTCTGGAAGTAGAACGGCAGGGAAACGAAAGCGAGCATCTGCGCCGAGAAGCAGCAGATGGAAGCCGTCACGGAGAAGGCGAAGACGGGGATGCGCAGCAGGTCCACCGGTACGAGCGGTGAGGTCCGCGAGAGCTGCCGCCGCACCAGCACGGCGCCCGCGGCGAGACTCCCGGCGAGCAGGAGGGCACTCGGCATCACACCGGACGTCAGGGTCTCGATGCCGATGATCAGCAACCCGAACGTCAGGGCATTGAGCAGCGCACTCGTCCAATCGAACGGGAGCCCCGAGCGCCGGGTGTGCGGTAGCGCCTGGCGCGCGATGAGCAGCGCGGCGGTCCCCACGGGCAGGTTGATGGCGAAGAGCCAGGGCCACGACGAGAGCGACAGGATGGCCGAGGCGATCGTCGGGCCGAGCGCGGAGCAGGTCGCGACCACCATGGCGTTGATGCCAATGGCCCGTCCCAGGAGCCGATTCGGGTAGGTGAAGCGGACGAGGGCGGCATTGACACTCATGAGCGCGGCCGCGCCGAAGCCCTGGAGGACGCGTGCGAGCGTCAGTCCCACGAGGGAGCCCGACAGCGCGCAGGCCAGCGAGGCCCCCGTGAACACCAGGAGGCCGGCCTGGAAGACGCGGCGGTAGCCCACGATGTCTCCCAGCGAGGCGAACGGGAGCAGCGAGACGACGATGGCGAGCTGGTAGGCGTTGACGATCCAGATCGACGCGGCGGGCGAGGCGTTCAGGTCCCGTGCGATGGAGGGCAGCGCCACGTTGGCGATCGCCCCATCCAGGACGGCCATGGAGATCGCGAGCACGATGGCGGCGATCGCCCAATACCGGCGCGGCGTGGGGAGACCATCGGAAGCTTCCAGCTCGGCTTTGACACCATCCATACCGCTCTTCGTTTAAATGGGCTGGGCCGTGACTTCCATCATCTTCTTCACGATGCCCGTCCGGTCGGCGTGGGACGCGCCCTGCATCTCCCAGTCACCGATCTGGATCGAGCTCTCGACGATGAACTTGCAGCGCTCGTAACGCCGCTGCATGAAGCGGGACAGGAGCGCCTCCACCGGTGCGTCCTCCGCGAGCAGCTCCGCGAGCACCACGGCGTCCTCGATGGCCATGCCCGCCCCCTGCCCCAGGTGCGGCGTCGTCGCATGGACGGCATCGCCGATCAGCACCACCCTCCCCCGGTACCAGGGCTCGGGGACGAAGATCACCTCCATGGGCTTGTAGACGACCTGCTTCGGGTCGGCGATCTGTTCCCGCAGCCGGCCGATGATCCCGCCGAACTCCTTCAGGCGGTCCCTCATGAGCTCCGCGAGCTGGTCCTCCGGCATCCACGGGTTCCCAGGCTCCGAGGAGGTCACGAACAGGTACATCAGCTCCTGCGACAGGGGGCAGAGCCCGGCGTTGTGATGACGCCCGTAGAAGGCGGCCAGATGGTCGATCTCGGGCGGGCGCTTGAAGTTGTGACGGAAGACCGCCTGTCCCGTGAAGCGCGGCTTCAGCTCCTTCCCGAAGACCATGGACCGGACCTTGGAGAAGAGCCCGTCGGCCCCCACGACGAGGTCATACCGGCCCCGCGAGCCGTCGGTGAACGTGACCGACACGCCGTCGGGGTCCTGCTCCAGGTGCTCGACCGTGAGGCCCAGACGGATGGAGGTCCCCCGCTCCTCCGCCGTGGAGCTGAGCACGCGATGGAGGGCGAGCCGGGAGATGCCCAGGTTGGCCGGGTACTGCGGCCCCGCCGCGCGCACCCCGGGCAGCATCCGCTGAAGCGCCCCCTCCGCCGAGTAGAACCCGACGTTCTCGTAGGCGAACCCCGCGCCGAGGAAGCGGTCGGCCAGCCCCAGCTGCGCCATGGCCCGGATGACGTTGCATTGTTGGATGATGCCAACGCCGTAGACGGTCCACTCCTTCTTGACCTCGACGAGGTCGACCTCGATGCCACGGTTGCGCAGGCCGGAGGCCAACGAGAGTCCGCCGATCCCACCACCGACGATCAACACCTTGCGTACACGGGCCATCTTGAATGTCTCCTTGGTTCTTCAGGTTCGTTGCGTTTCGACCGCGTTCAGGCCCAGCAGCTCGGCCGCGTTGAGGCCCAGGATCCGCGCGCGTTCCGCGTCGCTCAGACCCGGCACGGCGTCCACCAATGCCTGGACGTCGTATGCGCCCATGTCGAAGGGATAGTCGGTACCGATCACCACCTGCGAGGCTCCGACGACCTCGATGAGGCGCCGCAGGACATCGGGGTCGTGGACGACGCGGCGAGGATGGCCACCCGCCAGGGCGGCGATGTGCTCGTTCTGGACCCGCACGACCTCGCGGGCGAGCTCCTCGTCCGCCCAGTAGTAGTACTGGTTGGGTGAAGGGCTGACCACCTGGATGTCCACGCCCATGGCGTCCATGTCGCGCAGGCGCAGCTCGATGTCCGTCAGCTTGGGCATCGCCTTCGGGAGCATGACGGTGGCGTTGTGCACCGTGGACGCTTCACCCTGGGCGCGGAGTTGCAGCTGCGGCTCCGCCTTCTTCTCCGGCCGGTCCGCGACCAGGCGCTCCACGTCGAGGCTCAGGGCGTGGCAGTGGAGGTCCACCACGAGCCGTCGGTCCGTCGCCATGGCTCAGTCCTCCTCCACGATGCAGGGATTGCGCTGGGTGCCGAGCCCGGTGATGGAGCCCTCCAGGACATCGCCCGGGCGCAGGAAGCGGTTGTAGTGGGTGCCATTGCCAGCGGGTGAACCGGTGCAGAGCACGTCTCCCGGCAGCAGCTGGACGTGGGACGAGATGAACTCGATGAGGCGCGCGACGTCGAAGATCATGTCGGCCGTGCTCTCGTCCTGCATGGTCTCGCCGTTGAGCTTGAGCGTGACGCGCAGGTCCTGCGGGTTGTCCACGAAGGTGGCGGGCACCAGGTAGGGACCCATGGGAAGGAAGGTCGGCGAGCTCTTGCTGGCCATCCAATCCATGCCCATCTGCGGAACGTCCGGGCGGTAGACGAGCTCGCGGCTGGTGAGGTCGTTCACGACCACGTAGCCGGCGACGTACTCGAGCGCCTCCGCGCGGGACACGCGCCGGGCGGGCCGGCCGATCACCACGCCCAGCTCGAGCTCCCAGTCGGCCTGGCTCACGTCCCGGGGCAGCACGACGGAGTCGTAGGGGCCCACCACCGCGGACGAGGCCTTGAAGAAGACGAACGGCTTGCCCTTCGCCGCGCGCTCGTCCATGAGCTTCTCGCCGTAGGCCTGGCGCTCCTCGGCGGACATCTTCTCCGTGAGGTGGCTCTTCTGGTCGATGATGAGATCGATGACGTGCTTGCGGTAGTTCGCCCCGGAGCAATAGATCTGCCGGGGCTGCGGGAGCGGTGCCCGGACCTGGAGCCTGCTGACCGGAACCAGGAGCGAGGCCACCCGGGGCGCCCCACCCGTGCGGATCAGCTCCGCGACCCGGCTCAACGTCGCGAAGTTGCGCGGCCACTCCTGGAGGAGCTCCTGGACGGAGGCGGTGCCAACGAGCGGCTGGCCGAGACTGGCGGCGAGTGGCGCGAGCGCCTCGAGCGCGACGACCTGTTCGTCGATGACGAGGCCGGGAAAGGACGGGCTTCCCGCGACCGCGAAGGTACCGATTGAAAAGCGGGCTTGCTCGCCCATGGTCACTCCTCCTCGAGTGTGGCGTAGACGTGATCAGCGGAATCCAGCAGCAGGGGCACACGGGTCAGTGCCTGCCCCAGACAAGGTCCGAGCGTGCAGATGCCGGTGGCGATGTCGAACCGCGCGCCGTGGGCATGGCAGACGATGCGGCTGCCGTCGCGGCTGAGGTAGGCGTCCTTGCGCCAGGCCATGGGCGCGCCGGGCTGGTGGGGACAATCATCGCGCCAGGCGTGCAGGTCGCGGCCCCGGCGCACCACCAGCAGGGTGTCGCGGCCGGTGCCCAGCGGATCGAAGCCGCGCGACTGCCCGTCGGGCAGCTCGTCGAGCCGGCACAGGAAGACCCCGCGACTCATGGCCGGATGGATCAGTGCTTGCCGGGGGCGCCAGGCGGCGGCGGACCACCCGGTGCCCATTTGGCACGGTGCTGGAACAGGAACAGCTGCGAGGCGTCGGCGCTCATCGGCGCTTCGCGTGCGGACCATCGCTGATCGTGCTGGTCCATGTCGGCGTCGTATTCCACATGGCAGCCGAGCGGGCTGTTGAAGTACCAGAACCAGTTGGAGCCGAAGCGGTGCCGGCCCGGTCCCCAGAACGACTGATAGCCCTTCTCGACGAAGCGAGTGCCGGCCAGCATCACCTCCGTCGGTCCGCCCATGTGGAAGGTGAAGTGCTCGACGCCCTTCATCTGCGGCGGGGTCTGGATCATGAACAGCGTGTGGTGGTCGTTCGTGCCGGCCGGGCGCAGGAAGGGGCCCACGCCGGTGAAGCGGTCCGTGCAGACGAAGCCGAGGCGCTTGACGTAGAAGGCCTCCGCCTTGGCGGAGTCGGGCACGAAATACACCACGTGCGACAACGTGCGCGGCAGCGCCTCGCGGGTTGGGTCCACGCCGATCACGTTCACCGGGCGTTGCGCGGGGTTGCCGGGGGCGTTGACGGTCTCGCCAGCCAGCGTCAGCGGCCGCCGCACGGTGACCTGGAAGGCCAGCGCGAAGCCCATGTCGTCCACCGTGTGCAGGCGGCCATGGGCATCGCGGCGCACCTCGCGGTCGCGGCCGAGCTCCGTGGCGATGAGCTCCAGGGTCGCGTTGTCGGCCACGCCGTAGACGGTTTCGCGCAGTTGGCTGGCGGTGCCCATGGCGGGCGGCAGACTGGGGTCGGAGTGGTGCTTGATGACGATGTGCGTGCCATCGAGGGCCTCGAAGCGGCCGCCCTGCGCGTTCACGTCCACGCCGCGCAGGCCGTAGTCCAGCAGGTACTGGCAGCAGGCGGCCACGTCGTCGACGCCGAAGACCAGTGCGTCGGGTCCGATGATGTTCATGAGGGCTTCCTTGTCGATGGGGTGATCAGGCAGTACGGCCGCCCAGGGTTTCGGCGACCCAGTCGGCGATGAAGGCGCCAGCGTTGGCGCTGTTGTCGAAGCTGCTGTGCTGCACGCCGCCTTCGCGCGCGGTGAACACCTTGAGCTCGCGCTTCGGGCTGTTGACCAGCTGCTCGTAGGTGCGCTCGGCCCACTTCAGGGGGATCTGCGAGTCCTTCTCGCCATGGGTGACGAGGAAGGGCACCCGGATGCGGTCGAGCACACCGTCGAGGTGCACGTTCTCGGCGATGCGCAGGAAGTCATCCATGTCCTTCGCGCCCCAGACCCAACGCACATGTTCCCAGTAGTGCGGCACCGGGAAGCTGCCCTCCTTCTGCAGCCGCTTCTTCTGCACGTCACGCCAGTCGTGGTTGGCGCCCCAGACCACGCCCATCGCGAACCGCGGCTCGAAGGCCACCGCCCGCGGGCAGAAGTAGCCGCCGAGCGACACGCCTTCGAGACCGATGCGCCTGGCATCGATGTCCTCGCGGGTCTCCAGCCAGTCGACCACCTTGCTGGCCCAGCGCTCGCTGTCGTACACGGCCTTCAGGCCGTGCAGGCGCAGCGCCTCGCCGGTGCCGGGCTGGTCGATCACCAGCGAGGCCACGCCGCGTTGCGCCAACCAGCGTGGCAGGCCCACGAAGTATTTCATCTCCTTGGTGCTGTCCAAGCCGTTCACCTGCACCAGGAGCGGCTGGCGGCCGCTCACGCCTTCGGCGCGGGTGTAGAGGCCCGCCAGGTGCGTCCCCTCATACGGGATCTCCACCCGCTCGCAGTTGGCATGCGACAACGCCGTGCCCTTCTTGAAGGTCTCGAGCACGCGGGCGTACAGCGCCTTGCGCTCGGGGTTGCCATGGGCCTGCATGCGCTCGGCGGTGAGGTAGTACATCGAGGCGCGCTGCAACTTGTCGCCGGCCGAAATCAACCGGCCGGCGCGCTCGTCGTCCTCCGCCAGCGCGCACAGCTTGTCGCCCATCGCGACCCAGGTGCGCATGAAGGCGCGCGTGCCCTCGGCATCGGGCTGTTCCGAAGCGGCGAGCAGCGGCGCGCACATCTCCTCGATCTCTCCGATGCGCGCGCCCATCTCGATCGCGAGGTCGACCGACAGATTCCAGACGTAGTTCTTGGGGAAGTAGCGAAACATGGGGGGCGGCCCTCGCTGGATGCGTCCGGTGCATTACTTAAGAATCCCCGAGGTATCGGAGAAGCCGTATTTCCCGATACGAAGTATCGGCCCCGCCGATGCATGATGGGGCCATGCGGTTCCAGAACCTGGACCTGAACCTGCTGGTGGCCCTGGATGTCCTGCTCGAGGAGCGGAATGTCTCTCGGGCGGCCGCCCGGCTGCATTTGAGTCAGTCAGCCATGAGCGGCGCGCTCGGGCGGCTGCGGGAGTTCTTCGGTGACGAGCTCCTGGTGCAGGTCGGGCGCCAGATGGTTCCGACGCCCCGGGCGGAGAGCCTCGCCCAGAAGATCCGGGACATCTTGTTGCGCATCCAGTCCGCGGTCGAGGCGATGCCCAGCTTCGACCCGGCGTCGGCCCGGCGCACGTTCAGGATCGTCACGTCCGATTACGTCACCGAGGTATTGCTCGCGGACGTGTTGCGCCAGCTCAAGCACGTGGCACCAGGAATCTCGCTGGAGCTCATTCCCCCTGGAGTCGCCACGGGCGAGTCCCTTCAACGGGGGGAGATCGACTTCGTCATCACGCCAGACACGTACCTGCTGGACCTCCATCCCAAGGAGGTCCTCTTCGAGGAGACCTACTGCTGCGTCGTCTGGACGGGCAACACCCGGGTGGGCGACGCCCTCTCGCTCGAGCAGTACCTGGAGTCGGGACACATCGGCGTCAGTCTCGCCAAACAGTCGCCGTCCGCCGAACAGGGGTTCCTGGAGCGGTTCGGGCATGAGCGCCGGATCGAGGTGACCGTCCCCAGCTTCTGCACCGTGCCCCACCTGCTCGTCGGTACGGACCTGATCGCGACGATGCATTCCCGCCTGGCCAGGCTCTATGCGCGATTCCTGCCGCTCCGCCTCCTGACGTCGCCGATCGACTTCCCTCCCCTCGTCGAGATGGTTCAGTGGAGCCGCTACTTCGAGTCCGACCCGGGCCTGACCTGGATGCGCGGGCTCTTCCAGACGTGTGTGGCCGAACAGGAATCCCGCCAGGGCCCCTGAGACATCCCGCTCAGGGCAGCGCGGGGACCACCTTCTGGTCGATCGCGCCAAAGACACTGCGGCCCTCGGAGTCGAAGACTTCCATGCGCACGGTGTCCCCGAAACGCATGAAGCCGGAGACCGGCTTCCCGTGCGCGAGCATCTCCAGGGCCCGGCGCTCCGCGATGCAGGCGGAGCCCGCGCTGGAATCGGCGTTCGAGACCGTCCCCGAGCCAATCACCGTCCCGGCCCGGAGCCTGCGGGTCGCCGCCGCATGCGCGATGAGCTGGTGGAAGCTGAAGTTCATCTCCCCGCCGTTCGGGTGTCCGAACCACTCGCCGTTCCAGCACACGTTCAAGGGCAGGTGCACGCGCCCATCCTTCCAGGCACCGCCGAGCTCATCGGGCGTGACGGCGACGGGCGCGAAGCTGGACGAGGGCTTGGCCTGGAGGAAGCCGAAGCCCTTCTTCATCTCGATGGGCGTGAAGGCGCGGAGGCTGACGTCGTTCACCTGGAGCAGCAGCTTGATGTGACCCGCGGCCTGTCCGGCCGTGCAGCCCATGGGCACATCGTCCACCATGATGGCGAACTCGCCCTCGAAGTCGATGCCATGGGTCTCGCTCGGAAGCGGGACATCGGCCCGGGGCCCGAGGAAGTCGTCCGACGCGCCCTGGTACATCAAGGGAACGGTCTCGAAGTCGGGGACGGGGGCGATGCCAAAGGCCCTCTCCATGAGCCGGCCATGGTTGAGGAAGGCCGAGCCGTCGCACCACTGGTAGGCCCGAGGCAGGGGTGCCATCGCGGCGGCCGGGTCGAAGTCGAACGCGTGGGGCGCGGTCCCGGCGTTCAGCGCGTCGGAGAGCGCTCTCAGGGCGGGCTCGACCTCCGCCCAGTTCTCGATGGCATCCTGCATCGTGGACACGATGGGACGGGCATGCACCGCCCGGCGCAGGTCGCGCGAAACGACGACCAACATCCCGTCCCGGGTTCCATTCTCGAGCGTTCCCAGCTTCATGACGGAGTTCCATAAACCGTCACCCGGAGCCCGGGAAGCCGGTTGTATCGATGCCACCCATCGGTGGCGCCGATGGTTGGTATCGCGAGAACCGCGTTCCCCCGTGCGCTAGCAGTGCGTGATCCTCCAGGCCGGACACGGCTCGGAATGCGAGCCACATGCGGGAAGGGCCACGACATGAACACCAAGGGGCTGCGCTTCGTCGATCTCTCCGTCACGCTCGAGAACAGTGCCTACACGGATCCGCCCTCGCTCCTGCCGCACATCGAGTACTCGGATCACGCGGCGGGCGCGGAGGAGATGGCCACGATGTTCCCTGGCCTCACCCCCGACCACCTGCCCGGACGCGAGGGGTGGGCGGGCGAGCGGATGAAGCTCACCGCCCACAACGGTACGCACATGGACGCGCCCTGGCACTACGCCTCGACCACGGACGGCGGCAAGCCGGCCTACGGCATCGAAGCGCTGCCGCTCGACTGGTGCTTCCGCCCGGGGGTGAAGCTCGACTTCCGGGACCGGCCCAACGGCCATGTCGTCACGGCCGCGGAGGTCGAGGCGGAGCTGAAGCGCATCGGCCATACGCTCCAGCCTTTCGACATCGTGCTCGTGAACACCTCCGCGGCCGCGCTCTATGGCAAGCCCGGCTATCTGGACGCGGGCTGCGGCATGGGCCGCGAGGCGACCCTCTACTTGCTGGAGCGGGGCGTGCGCGTGGTCGGCACGGACGCGTGGAGCTGGGATGCGCCCTTCAAGTACACGCGCGAGAGGTTCGCGAAGACCGGCGACGCGTCGATCATCTGGGAGGGCCACAAGGCCGGCCGTGACATGGGTTACGGACAGATGGAGAAGCTCACCAACCTCGACCTGCTGCCGCCCGTTGGCTACACGGTCGCGTGCTTCCCCTATAAGATCAAGAACGGCTCGGCCGGCTTCACGCGCGCCGTCGCCATCTTCTCGAACTAGCTGCGCCCTCCATCAGGCCGGGATGAACCGGAGAGGCAGCGTGTGAGGCCCGCGAACCGTGATGGCCTGGCTCCAGGTCAGCTCGGCGGAGGTCCGCTTGAAGCCGCTGAAGCGGGAGAGCAGTGCTTCCAGGCCGCAGCGGGCCTCCATCCGGGCCAGCTGCGCGCCGATGCAGTAGTGGGCGCCATACCCGAAGGAGATGCTGGTCTGCTCGCGGTGGAGATCGAAGCGATCGGGCTCGGGGTAGTGGCGCTCGTCCCGGTTGGCCGAGGCGATGAGGGCGAGCACCACCTCCCCTTTGGGAATCGTCACCCCGGAGATCGTCACGTCGGAGGTGACGATGCGCACCACGGACTGGACGGGAGAGTCGTAGCGCAGCATCTCCTCGATGAACCTGGGCACCAGCATGGGCTCCGCGCGCAGCCGTGCCTGCTCCTCGGGGCGCTCGGCCAGGAAGAGCAGGGAGTTGGCCAGCAGGTGCACCGTCGTCTCCAGGCCCGCGATGAGCAGCAGCACCAGGAAGTCGATGATCTCCCGATCCGTCAAGCGCTGTCCGTCCGCCTCCGCGCGCACCAGATCGCTGACCAGATCATCCGCGGGCACGCGGCGGCGGGCCTCGAGGACCTCGGTGATGTAGCGCGTGAGGTCCGCGATCGCGGCGAGCGTGCGCTGGGTGTGCTCGGGGCTCAGGGGCTCGGGGGTGACGCTGGCGATGTCGTCCGACCAGTCCTTGAACCGGTGATGGAGGGAGACGTCCAGCCCGAGCAGCTCGCCGATGACGAACGTCGGCAGCGGCATGGCGAACGTGGAGACGAAGTCCGCTTCGCCCTTCTCCACCAGCTCATCCGCGAGCCGGTTGGCGAGCTTCCGGATGCGCGTCTCCAGCCGGCTGATGGCGCTGGCGTTGAAGGCCCGGCTCACCAGCGTGCGCAGCCGGGTGTGGCTCGTCCCATCCAGCGCGAGCATCGAGTTGGCGAGCGGGTTGTACCCCACCCACGCGGGCTGCCACGCCGCCTTGAACCCCTCGGAGGAGAACAGCTGGGGGTTCTTGATGACGAAGGCCACGTCGTCATACCGGGAGATGGCCCAGAACCCAGCGGGCTCCACCCGGGTGACGGGGGTGTTGCGGCGCAGCTCGGCGTAGCCGGGATGGGGGTTGGCCCGGAACTCGGGCGCCAGGATGTTCACGCGTTGGGTGGTCACGAGGGTCTCCAGACAGCGCTCAGTACAACCGGGAGCGGATGGGAACAGCGGATCTTCCGGCGGGTCCATGGCCCAGCTGGCCGTGGTAGTTGCTTCCCCAGGACCACAGGGAGCCGTCGGAGCGTAACGCCAACGAGTGGAGAGTGCCTCCGGAGACGGCCACCACCCCACCCTGCCCCAGCACCGGCACCGGCGTGGAGTGGCTGGTCGTGGTGCCATCTCCCAACTGGCCGTAGTTGTTGAGGCCCCAGGCCCACGCGATACCGTCGGTGCCCACCGCCAGCGAGTGGCCGTAGACAGCTGCCGCGCCCACCACCCCGCTCAGCCCCTTGATCTGCATGGGCACGAGGAGATCGGTCGTGGTGCCATCCCCCAACTGGCCGAAGGTGTTGGCGCCCCAGGTCCACACGGTACCGTCGGTGCGCACCGCCAACGAGTGGGAGGAGCCCGCGGACACGGCCACCATTCCGTCCGGCACCAGTGCCCGCGTCGGCAAGAGGCTGTCGGTCGCGGTGCCATCGCCCAGCTGCCCCTGTCTGTTGCTACCCCAGGTCCACACGGAGCCATCGGACAGCACCGCCAGCGAGTGGAACCAGCCCGCGGACACGGCCACCGCCCCGCTCAGTCCTTGCACCCGCACCGGCACGAAGCTGCTGCTCGTGGTGCCATCCCCCAGCTGGCCATTTCTATTGAAACCCCAGGTCCACACGGAGCCATCGGACAGCACCGCCACCGAGTGCGCCGCGCCCGCGGCCACGGCCACCACCCCGCTCAGCCCCTTCACCTGCACCGGCACGAAGCTTCTGTTCGTGGTGCCCTCGCCCAGCTGGCCATTGGAGTTGAGGCCCCAGGCCCACACGGTGCCGTCGGAGAGCACCGCCAGCGAGTGGCCATCACCCGTGGACACGGCCACCACCCCGCTCAGCCCCTGCACCTGCACCGGCGCGTTGCGGTCCTTCCGGGTCCCATCCCCCAACTGACCGTAGTAGTTGGCGCCCCAGGCCCAGAGGGAGCCGTCGGTGCGCACCGCCAGAGAATGGGCGGAGCCCGCGGACACGGCCACCACCCCGCTCAGCCCCTGTACCCGCACCGGCGAGGAGAGATGAATCGAGGAACCATCTCCCCTCTGGCCGTATTCGTTGTTGCCCCAGGCCCAGAGGGAGCCATCGGCTCGCAGCGCCAGCGAGTAGAGACCACCCGCGGCCACAGCCGTGACTCCGCTCACCCCTTGCACCTGCCCCGGCAAGGTCGCGTATTCCACCGAGATGCCATTGCCCAACTGGCCGGAGGTGTTGTTTCCCCAGGCCCAGACAGTGCCGTCGGTGCGCACCGCCATCGAGTGGGCCCAACCCGCGGACACGGACACCACGTCCGTCAGCCCCTTCACCGGCCTCGGCAGCCAGCGGGTGCTCATGGCGTTGCCATCCCCCAGTTGGCCGGCGAAGTTGTCGCCCCATCCCCACACGGTGCCATCGGAGCGCAGCGCCAGCGAGTGGTTGCCGCCAGCGTCCAGGGCCACCACTCCGCTCAGCTCTTCCACCTGCCAGGGCGTGGGGTAGCTGCCCTCCCCGGGAGCGCCCGCCAGTTGCTGGGAGGAGTTGTCACCCCAGGCCCAGACGGTGCCGTCATGGAGCAGCGCCAGCGAGTGGTTGTTTCCAGCGGCCACGGCCACCACCCTGCTCAGCCCGGGAACCCGCGCGGGCGTGGAGTGACCATCCCAGGTTCCATCCCCCAGCTGGCCGACGGAGTTGTCACCCCAGGCCCACACGGTGCCGTCGTAGCGCAGGGCCAGCGAGTGGCCGTCTCCCGCCGCCACGGCCACCACCCCGCTCAGCCCGGGCACGCGCGCTGGCGTGGAGTGCCCTTCCGAGGTCCCATCCCCCAGCTGGCCGGCGGAGTTGTCACCCCAGGCCCACACGGTGCCATCGGCTCGCAGTGCCAGCGAGTGGTTGCCTCCCACGGCCACGGCCACCACTGCGCGCAGCCCCTGCACCCGCACCGGCACACGGCGCGAGGTCGTGGTCCCATCTCCCAATTGACCGTGGGAGTTGGCGCCCGCGGCCCAGACCGTTCCATCCAGGCGCACCGCCAGGGAGTGATCGAATCCCGCCGCGAACCGGGCTCGTGCCCGCGATCCCAGCAGAGAAGAGTCCAGCACCTCCGGCTCTTCTGAAACGCCGCCGGGCTGACCACAGCCCACCACCAGGATGACGCCGAGCCAGACTCCCAAGAGTCCGTGCATCCACCGCCCTTCGATGCTTCGCATTTCGCGACTCCGTGAGCTACGGGTTTTCAAAGGAATTCCCGTATAGATGACTCAAGGAGTGGCGGAAGACAAACGTCACCACGTTCATCATTTTCCAAGCAATCAATGCGGGAAGAACATTCCGAAGGGCTCGGATCGAGCGGAGGGGGAGTCCTGGCTCCCCCAAGCGAGGGATTCGAGCGCGGCTCTCATCGGGTAGGTGTCAACAGAGACGGCATCCAAAAGAGAGGAACTCCATGCTACGTAGCTCAATGCTCTCGTTTTCTGTGGTCGTCGGGTTGTCCTTCTCGTGGGCACGACCCGCGCTGGCGCAGGACCCATCGGTCAGCCTCGGGAGCCTCGAATGCGAGGCCATTCGTGAGCAGAAGGCGCTGGTCGACACGCAACAGTCCATCCTGGCGCGGAATAGTGCCTACGCGGTCAATCTGACGGATGTGATCGCGGCGGGGTTCATGCCGGCCGCATGCCCGGATGGCTCGCGTGTGCGCGTGTCGGGGTCGCAGCAGGTGGGGGGCTGTCACTTCACCTATGGGCTGGTATCCGTGGTGAACAGCCCACAAACCGGTGACTTCTCCTTCGAAACCGTGGCCCTGGGTGTCAAGGGGACGCCGTCCGCGGGACTCGAATTGTATGTCTTCCGGGTCGTGAACCGTTACTACGAGTACATCGAATCCTATATGTATCGCAATGGCGTGTACAGCGATGTGGATTTGGATGCGTGCCCAGCCGAGTGAGGGCCTCCCGGCTCGAAGGTGTCTGGCTCCAAGTCAGGCCAGCCCTTCCAGGTGGATCGCCCCCGGCGGAGGTAGCGCGGTGGTTGGTTTCTGATCCAGGGTGATGTGTTGATCGGGGCAGAGGATCCGTTCCCAGGTCGAGCCGTCGAAGCGGGCGAGTTCGGTCAACCCGATACACCACATCACGCCGTCACACGCGTGCAGCCGGCCACCGCCAAAAGAGGGCGTCAGCCCGGTCTCGACGGGCTTCAACGTGTCGCCCGCGAGCTCGAGGATGTCGAGCCGGGAAGCAACGAAGAGTCGTTCACCGAGCACCGCGACGCCGACCAGCGGTGCCTTGTCTCCGGTCTGGAATGTCCTCCAGCGGCCCTCCGCTCCGCGAACGAGGAGCGTCCCCTGGTCGCCGACGACGGCAATCCCTTCCCTCGTGGTCGCCACCGCGTGCAGCTCGACCTGGGTCGGAGCCTCCAGCGAGTGCCACGACTCTCCATCGAAGTGCATCACCCGCCCGCCGGTTCCCACGGCGGTCAGGTCACGGAGGGAGTGGCCAGCAATGTCCCTGAAGGCTCCCGTGGCCCCCTGGGGCAGCCCCTTCTCCAAGCGGTTCCAGGTCTTGCCCGACGAGGCATGGACGACGAGGTCATCGCCACACACGACGAGACCATCAGTCACCGAGCGGATGCGGTGCAGGGGCGCGGGAGCGTTGAGCACATCGAGCCGAACGAGCGCTCCGCCACTGACCACGACGACGACACCGTCGTTGAGCAGAATGCGCCACGAGCGCTGGTTCTCGGCGTCGATGAAGTAGCACAGGGAAATCGGAGCCCCGCCTGGCGTCGACGTCGCCCCCCACCCTTTCGTGGTCGAGTACCCGTAGAGACGGCCGAACTCCGCGTCACGCCACCGTGGGGTGTGGCACACCGCGAAGCCCGCGAGGTCGGCTCGCACGCAGACGCCGTCGAGGAAGTGCATGTTCGCACGCCAGTGGCCGGTGGGTGTCCGCGTCTTCCGCGGAGGTGCCTTGAAGGCCCGCTTTCCTCGCACCAGCGGACGGCCCTCGGCAATGGCCTCGAGAATGAGCTCCCGCTCGAGCTGGATGAAGGCGAGCTCTGATTCACCCTCGGCTTTCGACGATCTCTGGCCGGCGGGCCCGAGGCCCACCCACGAGGACCAGTCGAACAGCTCCGGGGCGAGCAGCCGGAGCGCCAGCGGGTCCTCGGGCACGGTCTTGCCCGACACCTCGAGGAAGTTCCCCCCGCGGACGACGGGCGAGACGAGCCCTCCCTCGAGGCGAATCACGTGCTCCTCCGTCAGCACGCACGCCGCCCGCGTCGGCCCCTCCACGACGATGGACCCGTGGTTGTAGAAGCCGAACAGCGCGCCCGACAGCGTCAGCGCACCTTCCACCCGCACCTGGCTGCCGCCGCAGGCGACATCGCGCGCATGGAGATCGCCTCGCACGAGCAGAAAGGGGCCGAAGTCCATCTCGGCATTCACGACCGCGCCCTTCACCGTCACGTCGCCGTCGATGATCAGCCCGATCAGCGCGTCCATGGTGTTGCCGCCTTTGTCACGGCGCGGAATGCCCAGGAACCGATCGAGCTGTCGGAAGTCGAGCGGAAGGTGATCGAGCTCGATGGGGCCGCGAAGGACGGCCACCCGTTCGTTCGAGCGCTTCTTCAGGTCGAAGCGCTTCTTCAGCTGGAACTCGCGGTCGAGCTCGCGGACGGAGGCAACGGTGACGGAGGGCTTCTTCATCGCTGATCGGGCCTGCATATCGCACCTCCTTGCCAACGCAACACGTGAGCGTTCGCTCCCTCTTCAGGGTGAAGCGTTTCATATACTTTCAAGTGATTTCCGCCAAGGCCTGACGCTCTAACCTGAGCGCATGATCGGGACATCAGAGGCAATCCCTGGCAACGGCGGTGTGATGTCCGTTCGCGAGTCCATCGCCGACCTGGTGGCGAGGTACGCGTTGGCCTACGACACTCGCGACTGGGACGCGCTCGTCGAGTGCTTCACCCCGGACGCGTCGCTGACCCTGCGCGTCGCCGGTGGCGACCTGGCCGGTCCGTTCCGGGGACACTCGGAGATCATGCGCCTGATGCGGGACTCCGCCGCGGCGCAGGACGACCGCAGGCGGCACGTGTGCACGAACCTGGTGGTCGACCCCTCCGGTCCCGGCACGGCCACCGCGCGCTCGTACCTGACGCTGATCTCGGTTCGGGACGGGCGCCTCGAGGTGCTGTCCACCGGGACCTACACCGACGAGGTGGTCCAGGCCGGGGAGTCCTGGCGGTTGCGCGCCCGGCACATCGAGCTCGACCTCCCCACTGATGGCCGGGGCCCTCGATGAACCTCGGGCTGATCCCCGCCAGGTGGGCGGCCCTCACTCCCCGGCGAACCGCGCTGGTCGACATCACCCACCAGCGGCGCATCGACTGGGCCACCTTGGACACCCGGGTGCGCAGGCTGGCCAACGGCCTGCGGGCACTGGGTCTGCGCTCCGGTGACCGGGTGGCCGTGCTCAGCCGCAACAGCATCGAGTACCAGGAGCTCTACTTCGCGGTGGGCCGCGCGGGCCTGGTGCTGTTGCCGCTGAACTGGAGGCTGTCCACCGAGGCGCTGCGCACACTCGTCGCCAACGCTGAACCCGCCGTCCTGGTCGCCTCGGCCGAGTTCCGGCACGTGGCCGAGGACCTGGGCCGGGCGGTCGACCTGGTGCGCCTGCTCCACTATGGACCCAGCGGGGATGGCGGCTATGAGGAGCTCATCGCCTCGGCGCCGGATACCGAGCCGCCCTGGTGCGAGCAGGTCCAGGATACCGATCCCTGTTTCATCCTCTACACCGGCGGCACGACCGGAACGGCCAAAGGCGTGGTGCACTCCCATCGCAGTGTGGCCGCCGGGATGCTCAACCAGACGGTGGCGGAGCGGATAGTGCCCTCGGACGTCTACCTGCTCACCGGGCAGATGTTCCACATCCCCGTGGTGCTCTCGATGAACTATCTGGCCCACGGCTGCCCCGTGGTGCTGATGAACTTCGATGCCCGGCAGGCGCTGGAGGTCATCGAACAGGAGCGGGTCTCGGCGTTCCTCGGCATCACCACGATGCTCAACTGGATGCTGGAGGTGCCGGGGTTCGGCACCTACGACCTGTCGAGTCTGCGCAACATCCAATACGGCGGTGGCCCGATGCCCAGCGCGATCGTGCGCGCGGTGGCGGAGGCCTTCCCGTGCGATTTGATCCAGGGATACGGGCAGACCGAAGGGGTGACCATGTCGTTCCTGTCCCAGGAGGACCACCGCAATGCGCTGCGGGGGATCCACCCGCACCGGCTGCGCTCCTGTGGCCGCGAGGGCTTCGGCACCCGGATCCGGGTCGTCGACGCGGACGGCCACGACGTGCCGCGCGACGGAAGGACTCCCGGTGAGATCGTGGTCCGCGGCGAGGCCAACATGCTCGGCTACTTCCGGCGGCCGGACCTGACCGCGGCCACCTTCCGGGACGGGTGGATGCGGACCGGCGATGTGGCCACCTGGGATGACGAGCGCTACCTGTACATCGTCGACCGGCTGAAGGACATGATCATCTCGGGTGGGGAGAAGATCTACAGCGTCGAGGTGGAGGAGGCGATCGGCAGGCACCCGGCCGTGCTGGAGTGCGCCGTGATCGGGGTGCCCGACGAGCAGTGGGGAGAGTCGGTGAAGGCCTTCGTGGTGCTCAAGCCGAACCGGACGGCGACAGCGGAGGACATCATCGACGTCGCCCGCAGGCACCTGGCCTCCTACCAGAAACCACGTTCGGTGGAGTTCGTCGCCGAGTTGCCGAAGGCGCCCACCGGCAAGCTGCTCAAGCGGGAGCTGCGCGCACCCTACTGGGCGGACAGGAACATCTCATGAAGACACCAGGCGTGTTCATCAGCGCGACCGGGACCTACCTCCCCGACCGGGTGCCGGTCGAGTGGGCCGTCGCCCAGGGACATCTGGGCGAGGCCGAGGCCAGACGGTACGGCATCACGGGCGTCTCGGTCGCGGGCGACCTGCCCGCGCCGGAGATGGCGCTCCGCGCGAGCAGGCAGGCGATGCATCGCGCCGGACAGGATCCGGCGGCGCTGAGCCTCCTCCTGTATGTCAGCACCTGGTACCAGGGACCCCACGGCTGGTGTCCCCAGTACTACGTCCAGCGGCACACCGGCTCCGGACAGGCGACCGCGGCGGAGATCCGGCAGGCCTGCATGGGCATGTTCAGCGCCTGCGAGCTGGCCGCGGCTCACCTGCTCGCGGCACCGGAGCACACGGCCGCCCTGATCACCTCGGCGGACAACTACAACACCCCGAGGATCGACCGCTGGCGGTCCACCCCGCACGCCCCGCTCGGCGACGGTGCGTGCGCGCTGCTGCTCACCCGGAAGCCCGGTTTCGCGCGCCTGGAGTCGATCAACGCGGTGACACTGCCCCAGTACGAGGAGCGGCACCGGGGCTCGACTCCCCTGTTCCCGCCGGAGGCGACCCTGGGCACGACAAAGCTCGACCTGGAGAGGGCCAAGGAGCAGTGGTTCTCGACCACGGGCACGGACCCGCGGGAACTGGCGGCGACGATGTCCAGAACCCTGCTGGAGATCGTCGACAAGACCCTCCGGGAGGCGAGCCTGGACATGTCCGAGATCACCCGGGTCGCCTTCGTCAACTGGTCCGAGGAGCGCGTGCGGGAACGCGCCGCGGTCCCGCTTGGACTGCCCATGTCCAGGTTGACCTGGGAGTACGGCCGCACCATCGGACACGTCGGCGCCAGCGACCAGGTGCTCTCGCTGGACCACCTCCTCGTCTCCGGCGAGCTGAACGCGGGAGACAACCTCCTGCTGCTCGGTACCGGGACGGGGGCGAACATCGCGTGCATGGCCGTGCGGATCCTGCACCGGCCGCGTTGGGCGGAAGTCGAGAACGTGAGGTGAAGGCATCGTAGAGTTCCAACGCACTGGCCCCGAAACCGGCGGATGGAGCAACGCGATGACGGAAATGAGAGTCGCTCAGGTGGTCGCCCAGCTTCGAGCACTGGGCGTACGCCCCGGCGGTGTGCTGCTCGTCCACACGTCGTTCAGGGCGGTGAGGCCCATCGAAGGCGGCCCGCTGGGGCTGATTGACGCATTGAGGTCCGCGCTCGGGGAGGCTGGCACGCTGGTCATGCCGACGATGACCGACGGAGAGACGGTCTTCGATCCCGCGTCGACGCCGACGTGCGACATGGGCATCACCGCCGAGCTGTTCTGGAGACAGCCGGGTGTACGGCGCAGCACGCATCCGGGTGGCTCGTTCGCGGCCGTGGGTCCCATGGCCGAGCGCATCTGCGCACCCCAGCCCCTGTCGCCCCCGCATGGCCCGGACAGTCCGGTGGGCCGCGTGCACGACCTCGCCGGACAGGTGTTGCTCCTCGGCGTGGGTCACAGCGAGAACACGACGTTGCACCTGGCGGAGGCCATCGCGGGTGTCCCCTACTCCGTCGAGCATCCCTGCATCGTCGAGGTGGACGGAGCCGTACGAACCGTGATGATCCCCGAGACCGACCATTGCTGCCGGGGCTTCAACCTGCTCGACGAGCCGCTGCGCGCACGCGCGTTGCAGCACGAGGGCCTCGTGGGCCACGCCCGGGCACGGCTGTGCGACTCACGGGATATCGTCGCCACGGCGGTCGGGCTGCTCGCGTCGGATCCTCTCGTGTTCCTGTGTGCGCCGGAGGCGCACTGCGAGGAGTGTGACACGGCGCGCGCCAGCGTCGGCCCGCCCTCGAAAGCGGCGAAGTGAGCTGGCGCCTGAAACGGTGAATGTTCCGGGCTAGACTGGCGGCCATGAGCCACGCGCGTGTCAGCATCTGCCACGTCTTTGTATTCGTCGAGCCCGGCGCTCCGGAGGCCGCCTGGCTGGAACGAGCGGGTCTACGAGAGAGCTTCCGGCGCGTCCATCCAGGCCAGGGCACCACCAATGTCTGCTATTGCTTCGACAACGCGTACCTGGAGCTGATGTGGGCTGTAGACTGGACGGAGCTGGCGAGTCCCGCCGTCACCCCGACCCGGCTGGCCGAGCGTGCTGCCTGGCGAAGTACCGGCGCCTCTCCCTTCGGCATCGCCTTGCGTACCGAGCCGCCCGAAGCTCCATTGCCCTTCGGCACCTGGGACTACCAGGCCCCCTTTCTCCCCTCGGGACGGACGATTCCCGTCGCTCATTCGAGCAGGGAGCCACGCCAGCCCTTCCTGTTCCGCTCCCCCGGCAGTGTCCGGCCCGATCAGTGGACGGATGGCCGGGCTGGCGAGCGGCAGCGCGGTGCCGGATTGTCTGAGATTGCCGCCTTGCACCTCATGCTTCCACCCGGCCTGGAGTCCGCGGCGGAACTGCGACAGTTGGAGCAGGCGGGGCTTCTCACCCTGGGAACCGGGGAGGATGGGCCACGCATGGTCCTGACGCTCTCCCTCCTCTCGGGCGGCCCACCGAAGCGCTTGTCCCTGCCGGACTTCGGCTGGTCTGACTGACCACTCGCGGCAGCAACGGAGCCGGTCACGGCCCCGTCACACCCCTTGTGAGAGAACGCGTGCGCCCAGGCCGGTGGAGCAACGACACGCGTATTCGCGATGACAGGGGCGTACAACATCATGAAGAAGATTCAATGGAGGGGAAGCCTGGAGTTGCTGCTGGCGGCGCAGGTGCTGGCGGTGGGCTGCGGACCCGCGCAGGCGCTCCACGAGCCGCCGGCCCTCGCCAGCCTGACCCGGGAGATCCGGATTGCCAACGGGCTCTCCACCAACGGGCTTTCCACCAACGGACTCTCCACCAACGGGCTTTCCACCAACGGACTCTCCACCAACGGGGTGAACACGGCCGATTTCGCGACGTGGTTCCAGAGCGGCCCGGAGCGGAACGACACGCTGATGCAGTACGTGGTGCGCTGCGGCGTGCGGAAGGGCCAGAGCATCTCCTACACGGACCCGACCACGGCGCGCGTCTACACCTGGGAGGGGCTGCTGGGCCTCACGCCGGGGTGGGCGGGGGGCGCGGCGGTGACGGAGGCGGAGCAGCAGTTGATGACGGCGTGCCTGCTGGCGCACGTGAACAACTACGGGATGAACATTCCGCTGTCCGTGCTGGGACGGAACACGGAGGGGGCGGAGCTCGACTACAGCCAGGAGGAGCTGGGGACGTACTCACGGACCGAGGGGTGCTTCTTCGGCAATCTCTTCACGGGCGAGGGCCTCTTCGTGGGGTCGGACGGAAGCGGCCTGGATGACACGGAGAGCTCGCCGCGCGCCTGCGCCCTGATGTCCAGCACCACCGGATCCGCGTGCGCGCCGCTGGCGTACGTCGGAACGTGCGAGAGCCTGTGCACGCGAGACGGCACCCAGCCGTACTACACGAGCTGCACGCTGAACGGACGCCAGTACCTGCCCATCACCACGAGGCTGCGGCCCGAGGAGGTGTACCAGTGCGGGGACGGGGTGTGCCAGTGGACCGAGCAGTGCGGCAGTGGGACGACGCCTGACAGCTGCGCGGCGGACTGCGGCACCTGCTCCTGAAGAGAGCCCCCTCGGCGGACGGCTCCTGCCGTCCGCCGTCCGGTTCTCGCCGGGAGTGAAGCCGCTTCGAGGACAGACCAACATGATGAAACGCATGACCACCTCCGTTGTGGGCAAGTAGGCTTAGGCTTACCCTCGCGCGCCCTGGGCCCGGCGGCAACGATCGGAGACAGACAGATGAAAAAACACGACCCGCGACAAGGGCACCTGGCCGAGGTCTGGGGCGATACGGTCGATCTGCGGCATCTGGCGTGGTCCATGGGGATCGGACTCGTCGTCAGCCTGGCCTGCTTCCTTCTGGCCAGCCATCTCCTGGCGGCCCGGGTCGGTAGTGTCACGCTCGCACGTGCCTACGCGATGCTGGCGGGTCTGGTCGGCTGCGTTCTGTCCGGCGTCATCTGCGGGGCACTGTTTCCTCCCAAGCGTGAGGTGGTGGAGGACGGGGCGGCCGATCCGTCGTGGCGCCAGCAGGTGCTGAACGAGCTCGCCGCGCAGTCCGGCGAACTCGGATCGGTCGCCGAGCTTCCGCCTTCGGTGGTGGATGAGATGAAGGCGCTGAACATCTACGAGCTGTTCGCGAACGCCCAGCCGGTCGTGTCCGACACGGCCTCGGCCTCTTCCGGAACCACCCCATCGGCACGCGCCGAGGTGCCGATACCCCAGGCGGCACTTCCGGCGACGAAGGAGTGATAGTGCAAGCGGACCTCTTGAATGAGATCCTGGTCGCCGCGGGCATGGGGCTGCTCGGAGCGGTGGTGTTCGCCGCCATCGGATTGATCTCCGGGACTGACGAGACGACGACGCTCGCACCGCCTACCCTGCTGGTCGCACTGCTGGGCGTGCCGCCGGCGGGCGTCTTCACCTTCTTTCTCGCCGGGGCCGTCGCCAAGCACATGACGCATGCGGTCCCCACCGCACTGCTCGGCATCCCCGGCGACACCACCGCCATTCCACTGCTGCAGGACGCCAACACCCTGCGCAACCTCGGCGTACCGCACATCGCGCTGCGCAAGATGGTGTCCGGAGGAATCGTCGCCGCCTTCCTGGCGGTGCCGCTGGCGGTGTTGTTCGCCGTCCTGCTCGCGCCCTTCAGCGACATCATCTCGAAGTCGGCGCCGTGGCTCTTCGTGACGGCCGCGGTGCTGATCGCCTACCTGTCTGGCGGCCGTTGGGCGTCCGTGGCCACGCTGGTGCCCTTCGTCCTCGTCATCGTGGCGCTGCAGGCGTTCACGGCCAGCCGTGGCGTCAAGCTCAGTGTGAGCTACTTCCTCGGAATCGCCATCGGCCCGCTGGTGGCCGACCTGTTCTCGGTGCTCTCTCCGCTCGAGGGGCCGCGCATGCGACGCGACCGCGTCCGGACGTTCTCGCTGGCTCCGGATGTGAAGGGCTGGTCGGGTTATTTCCCCAACCCGTTCAAGGTGCTCGACGCCACCCAGACCCGCTGGACGCTCGCCGCCGCGGCGGTGTCGAGCGCCACGTTCGTCTTCAGCCCGGTGGCGATGACGGTGGTGATGGGCGAGGCCGTGGGCTCGCGCATCAAGCATGCGTATCACCGGCTGACCACCGTGCTGGCCGCGCGCAACGGGGTGACCGAGTCCACCTACATCGCTGAAGTGCTGATTCCGCTGATCGCTTTCGGTCTGCCCTTGAGTCCGGTGGCGGCCGGTCCGGCCGCGCCGCTGTTCAACGCGCCTCCACGGTTCACGGTGGATACCGCCACCGGGCAGACGCACAACCTGCACGATCTGCTCAGTCACTGGGAGTTTCTTGGCTACGGCATGTTGTCCGTGGTGCTGGCGTCGCTGGTGTCCTACCCGTTCGCCATGAACCATGCGCGGCGGGCGGCGCTGTTCGTCTCGCGCAAGGTGAGCCACGAGGCCATCATCGCCACCTTCATCGGACTGATCATCGTCATCAGCGTCTGGGAAGGCCAGGTCCTGGGGCTGCTGGTGATCCTGACGATGGGACTGCTCGGTGGGCTGTTGTCGCGCACCCTCGGATTCAACACGGGCGTGCAGTTCATGGGTTACTACACCGCGGTGCTCACCGTGCCCGCGTTGCTCAAGCTGTTCACGTGACGGAGAAGGCGCCAGTGCGAAGACGGTGATGGACGCGGCTCCGGGCTGCGTGCTGCTCGATGAGCTGCTCGGGGCAGGCTCACGCGTCCAGGTGGGCAGGAGCGCCCGGGTGGAGCTCTTCCTGGCGGAGCCGGTCGGAGGCTCGGCGGGTGGTGGTCCGGAAAGGAAACCTCTTCGGGAGCTCCATGAGGATCATCGCAATCACCAACAGCACGCCTCCCAGGTAGCCCATCGGCGAGATCCGCTCAGCCGCGAGCAGATAGGCGAACACCGCGCCCCAAAGCGGCTCGGTCGAGAAGATCAGCGCCGTCTTGATGGGGGAGATCTTCTGTTGCGCCTTCATCTGCACCAGGTAGGCGAGCGCACTGCCCAACACGCCGGTGAACAACAGGGCCCACCATGAATCCAGCCCCCGAGGGAGCGTCGACCGAGGCTCCGCGAAGCCGCTCGCGATGGCAGCGAGCACCGCCACCGTCGCCATCTGCACGGCGGTGAGGACCAGGGGATCCTGCCGGCTCCCCACCCTGGGAACGAACAGGATGTGGAGCCCGAAGAAGACCGCGCAGCCGATCTCCATCAAGTCGCCGAGATTCAACCCGATCGTCCCCGCTCCACTGAGGCACCAGAGCCCTGCGGTGGCCAGTCCCGTGGCGGCCACGATCTTGCGCGTGAGTTTCACCCGGAAGAAGAGCCTTCCGAATACCGGCACGAAAATGACCGAGAGCCCGGTCAGGAACGCCGCGTTCGTCGAGCTGGTGTGCACGAGACCGAGGGTCTGCAGGACATAGCCCCCGAAGAGCAGGGTGCCAAGGATGGCACCGGACCCGAGGGTGGTCCCCGAGACCTTCCGCCTCCAGACCGCGGCGACCGCGATGAGCAGGAGCGAGGCCAGGCCGTAGCGGAGCGCGACGAATTGCAGGGGCGGGATGTCCGCCGTGGCGCCCTTGATGATGGGAAAGGTAGCGCCCCAGATGCACGCCACCCCGAGCAGGAGTGCCACCCAGATTCGTTCAGCTTTCAAGTGGGCCTCCGCCTTCGATCCACGGAGAGCTGAGCGACTTGCGGAGGGAGGATGACTTCCGCAGGTCCGCCGTGACGAAGATCCGCTTCAGCCAACGGTCATTGCCGTCGAACCGCGCGCGGAATGGTTTGCGGCCATGGACCGCGCGGTAGTTGTCGATGAGGCAGAGATCGCCGGGCATCAGGACCCATTGGAACTGCGAGCGCTCGATCACCTGGAAGAATGCATTCAGCGCCTCCCACGCCTCGACATCCCCCTCGCGGGGCTGGGTGTAGAGGGGGTCCGCTCTCAGGAAGGGGTGCTTGCGATTCCCGAAGAGAACCGAGACGAGCTCGCGTGGGAAGTCGACCTCCTCCCCTTCCACGGTTTCGTCGGGAAGAATGTAGAACCGCTTCTCGAAGAGGACTCCGCGCTGGGCTTCGGTCAGCTCCTCGAACGCGGGAACCGCGAGCGTCGTAGGCGTCGATGTCGGATTGCGCAGGCAGAGCAGCCCGAGGAAGTCACAGCAGAACGCATGAAAGGCGTCTTCGGTATGCCAGAACAACTCGCCGCGGCTGCTGGACGCCAGTTGCTGAGTCTCGCTCCCCTGGAGCGGCATGATGTCGTGCACCATTCGCGCGCCCTGGATGTGCTTGCGAAAGGTGAACGGCTCCCCGATGGCGGAGGCGATCAGGGCAAGCCACGTCGTCTCCCGGAGCGTGGGGGAAGCGAGCACGGAGGGGTACTGCTCCGGGGTCGGGCCAATCCCCTCCTGGTCGATGGGCAAACCAGACACCACCCACACGGGCTCCGCCTCGCCGCGTCGATAACGGCTCAAGGACTGGAGCAGCGGCAGGGGGAGCAGGTGGTGGAGCTCTCGGCAGGCATCGAGCCAGGCTCGCTCGCCATCCCGTGCGGTGCGAGCGACCTCGTCGATCAGCCACTCGACAGCTTCGAGCTCCGCCTCGGAAAGGCGGTAGCGCGAAACGGGTGGACCCTGGAGGCTGCTGGGCGAGCATGCACGATGGTATTTTTCGAGCAGAATCATGATTCCCAGCTAGATGTACGCTGGGGCTGTTGTGACGCTCGCATCTCGAGACGTGGGAGCCTGCTCGGTTGATGCAGTACCGGGCGAGAATGCGCCGGCTACCCCACTCGAGGCAGTGCGAGCGGCAAGAGCTCAGAGGGCGGGTCCACCATGTGGAGCACGCGCATGGCGCGCTGGTGCGCGTCCGGATCGAAGGTGGCCCGGAGCATCACCCGATCCCCCAGGGCGGTGTTGAGCATCATGGCCAGGCGCCGGGTCGCGCTCACGTTCTCCAGGGTGCATCCGGGCACGCGGAGATCCTCGCCGGCCGCCGTGAGCCAGGGGCCCATGACGAGCTCGTTGAACCGCTTCTGCGAGGTCCTCCCCTCCCGGGCCAGTTGCCTCCCGAGCTCGAGCGCCGACAGCAGGCTCACCGTCATTCCCTGCCCATAGATGGGATTGAAGGAGCACAGCGCATCACCCATCATCACGAAGTTGTCGGCCTGGAACGCGGGCCGCAGCACGCGTGTGCCCGCCATCCTCCGAAAGGAGCGGATGGGCCCCACGAACTCGGCGTCGGACAGCACCTGGGCCACACAGGGGTCGCGCAGGGAGCGCGCATACTCCAGGAAGCCCTCCCGGTCTCCCGGAGGCAATTCGCGACCGGCGCCGATCAGCATCGCCAGGTGGAGTCCGTCCTCGATGGGGTTGATGCCACCTCCGCGCAGGAAATGGGGCGCGCACACCTGCACGTAGGCCTGCCGGAATGGCAGACGCTCCGCGTGGGGGAGGCGCACCACACACGTGGAGTAGCTCGCCCGAGCATCCACCTTCTCGAGCACCGCCCGCGAGCGGAAGGGACCGTTGCGCCCCGAGGCATCCACGAAGAGCGAGGCCTCCACCTCCCGTCCATCCCGCGCCTTCACCGCCAGGATGCGGCGTCGCGAGGAATCCCACCGGAACGTCTCGGCCTCGAAGCGCTCGACGAGCTCGATTCCCGGGTTGCTCACCAGCCGCGCGCGGACCGTCTTCTCCAGGAGCCTGCGGCTGCACAGGCGCGAGGTGATGTCCGAGGGCGGACGCGGGAAGGCTCCGAAGCGGCCCACCCAATAGCTGTTCGTGCCCCAGTCGATCTCCACTGCCCCGGCCCGGGTGAGGTCCTCGTCGATGCCCGGGAAGAGCTCCCCGAGCGCCAACCAACCGCGCCGCATCAACACGTGGAGGTGATCCACCTGCGGCACGCCCTGGCGCTCGTGCGCCACGTCCTGGCCATCCCTATCCACGAGCAGGACGCGCTCGAAGTGCTGGGACAACACGTTCGCCGCCGACAACCCGGCGATCCCACCGCCAATCACGACTGCTCTCGACATGAAGAGGCTCCTTGGGTGCTCTCGTCTACGCAGCCCCGTCGCCTCCGTCATCACCCAGAAGGGGGAGCCCCCTCTTCGGCCAGCCTCCCATGCCGCCGGCCCAGCCAATCTTCGATCGCCCGTAGCACCTCCTCCGCCGGGCCCGGCGGCAGGGCTTCATACTCCGCCATGGAGCCCGTCCGCGTCGCTTGAAACAGATGGTTCATGTCCTCGAACAGGAGCGTTTCAGCCCATGGGTTGTCCGCCGCCGCCTGTTGAAAGGCGGCGAGGTTCTCCGGACCCGGTACCTGGCAGTCCCTCCCGCCAAAGACCGCCAGCATGGGCTTCCGAACCGAACCCAGGATGTCTCGGGGACTCTGACGAAGCAGTGACCGGTACGCAGGCGCACAGACGATCCTCGCCATTTCCCGTGCGTTGAGAGCAACCGTGTCTGGCTCCGCCGGCGGCAGGTCGGGCCAGGTCCGCAGGAACTCGCCGATGATCCGGGTGATCTCCCGCAGGGCGACATGCTCTTGCGCCGGGCCACGAGCCATCTCGAAGACGGCTTCGTTCATCCGTCTCTCGTGGGTGAGCTGGCGCTCCGTCGCTCCTGCTTCGAGCGAAAGCGCACGCGCCTGGGCATGCAGCAAGGGTTCGATCGGCACGGCCGGACTGGCCAGCATGACCACGGACTGTATCCGCAGCCCGTCAGCAGCCGAGGCCGCGACGAGACCGCCCTCGCTGTGTCCGCAAAAGGAGATCCGGCTGCCATCGATGCCGGCTGTGGATGCAAGCGAACGGAACGCCGCCTTCGCATCCGCCACGCTGTCGGAGAACTCCGTCCGCTCCGACTCTCCCGAGGAGCCGCCTACACCCCGGTCGTCGTAGCGCAGCACCGCGTACCCCCGCCGGGAGAAGAAATCGGCAATGATCTTGAACGGCTTGTGTCCGCAGACAGTCTCGTCCCGATCGTGCGCGCCCGAGCCCGAGATCAGGATCAGCGCGGGTAATGGCCGTGTCCCGGGTGTGCGAGACAAGGTGCCAGCGAGCCGGACGCCTTCTCCGGAAAAGAAGAAGTCGTGTTCGTGGACAGGAGTCGCCATACCGTCGGAGCTAGGACGGCTCCTCCACCCCGACGTTGCTGGAGGCCCGGTCGTACACGGCCACGTCGAGCAATCCTTCCTCCCTGGCCACCAGGACCGGCACCAGCATCTGGCCGGTGACGTTGGTCAGAGTGCGCATCATGTCCAGGATGCGATCGATGGCGAGCAGGTAGCCCAGCCCCTCCAGGGGCAGCCCGGCGGAGCTGAGCACCACCGTGGCCATCACCACCGCCGTCCCCGGCACGCCCGCGGTGCCGAAGCTGCCGAGCACCGAGGCCAGCAGGATGATGAAGTACTGCGACGCCGACAACTCCAGGCCGAAGTACTGCGCGACGAAGAGGGAGGCGAGGGCCGGGTAGATGGCGCCGCAGCCGTCCATCTTGATGCTGGCGCCCAGCGGCACCGCGAAGGCCGCGTAGTCGCGGTTCACCCCGAGGTTGTGCGTGACGCTGCGCAGGGCCACGGGCATGGACGCGAAGCTGGACGAGCTGACGAAGGCCACCTGCATCCCGGGCGCCGCGCCCCGGAAGAAGCGCAGCGGATTGAGCCCGTGCGCCAGCAGCAGGCCTCCATAGACGAACACGATGTGCAGCGCGCAGGCCACGTACAACGCGAGCACGAACCGGCCCAGCGGCAGCAGGCGCTCGAAGCCATAGGTGCCCACCAGGGCGGCGATGAGCCCGAAGGTCCCGAGCGGGGTCAGCTCCAGCACGAAGCGGGTGACCTGGATCATCGCCTCGCTGGCCTCGCCCACCAGCGAGCGCAGCCTCGCCGTCTTCTCGCCCAGCTTGACCAGCGCGAAGCCCAGCAGGCCGGCGAAGAAAATGACCTGGAGGATCTTCCCTTCCGCCAGGGCGGCGAAGGGATTGGTCGGTACCACGCCCAGCAGCACCTGTATCGCCCCCGGTACCTCGCGCGGCTTGTAGCCCTCGGCCATCATCAGCGTGCCCACGCCGAGCCCCGGGCGAAGCAAGGCGGCGGTGCCCAGACCCACGCCCACCGCCAGGGCCGCGGTCACGGCGAACCACAGGAACGTCTTGCCGCCCAGCGCCGCCACGCTCTTCTGCCCGTGCAGCGCCGACACCGCATGGATGACCGCGAAGAACACCAGCGGCGTGGCGATCATCCGGATGAGGTTGACGTACAGCGTGCCCAGCGGCTGCAACCAGGGCCCCGCCGCTTCGCCCATTCCCCAGCCGGCCAGCGCGCCGAGCACGAAACCGCCCAACACGCGCTGCCAGAACGGAATGCGGAACCACCAGGACAGCAGTCTCATGGGCGCTGTCTAAAGTCGCCATCACCCGTTGTCAATGCACGCTCTCCAACAGCGCCAGGAGCCGCGCGTGGGTCCCGCGCCCGCGCCTGAGGCATCCTCCTGCTCTGTCCTGAACTGGGGGAGCCATGCCGGAGCCGAGGGACACGTCTGCTCACGAGCCAGGGCGTTTCTTCCGCTCGCCCGTGGCCGTGTTCTCGCTCTGCGCGCTGACCTTCATGGGCTCGGCCCTCTCCGTGACAGGCCTACAGTCCATCCCCATGGAGGCAGGCAGGTTGCGGCTCCTTCATGTGCTCTTCGCGATGTCGCCCACGCTCTGGGTGGCCTCTGTCCTCGTCGTGTCCAAGGACTGGCGGCATGGCCTCACGCTCTGGTCGGGCCCGTGGAGACAGCGGCTGGCGGCCGGACTCGCGCTCCTCCTCGCCGCGCTCCTGTTCCTGGTACCGGCGACCCTCGGTGTGCTCAGCCAGCGGCCGATGACCCCGGCCATGCTCGAGCGGATGGAGACCGTGTTCGCCCTGCAAGACTTCCGCACCCGGTTCCTCATCCGGAGCGTGCTCGCGGGCACGGTCTTGATGCTGCACATCTCGGGCATGTTTGGCGTGCACCGCCAGCTCCTCCGCGAGCTCGAGCAGCTCCAGTCTCCACGGGAGCCACCCGAGGCGGAGACGCTCGCGGAAGCCATCCGGCGGTATCAAGAGCTCCGGTCCGGGTTGGAGCGCCTGCTGGGCTTCTGCGCGGCCGCTATCGGCATCGCCATCCTCATCTCAGGGGCCCTCCGCAGCGTGCTCAACGAGCTCGCCAGCCCCCAGGAGCTCATGCCCGCGGAAAGTGTCGTGGCCTTCGGCGTCATCTACACGTGGATGCTCGCCATGATCTACCTGCCCATCCGCAAGACGCTGGGCGACGTGGGCAATGCGCTCGGGGAGAGCATCCTCCAGCGGTCCCTCGGGCCCCACGTCACCTGGAAGCAGTGGTTCGAGGAGCGCCAGGCCATCCGGACCTGGCTCGGCCTGCAAGGCTCCGCGCTCCAGGAGCTCCAGCAAGGACTCTCCGTGCTGACCCCCCTGTTCGCCAGCGTCTCCTCGCTGGCGTTTGGAGTGACAGGCTGAGGTCCGCTTCAAGCCACTGACACGGGCCATCGCGAGCTGGCGCACGGTTTTCCCCCAACGCTTCGTTACAATCCCGTCAACCGATGATGCTCGCGCGCGTCCCCTGCCCTTCCCTCTTCGCCACGCACGAGCAGGCTCGTACGGCACTCTTCGAGTACATCGAGGTCTTCTACAACCGCCAGAGGCGGCACTCGTCGCTGGGCTATGTCAGCCCGGTGGATTTTGAGCTTGCGGCCTTACCGCAAAAGTTGGCAGCATAACCCTACTGTCCACGTAACCGGGGCAAGCACAGATTTCCCGAGGGACAGAACCCCTCCCATGGCCACGTAAACTGCGAGCAGGCCCTTACCGCGCCCTACCGCGCAAACCCACGGTCAGTACTCCTTCGGACAGAGCTCGACCATAAACCCCAAAGATGGGGTTTTTTTGTTGTCTCTCCCTGCTGAGAGCAGCCACCGTGGCCAGCGGTTCATGGCCTGCCGTGGCATCTTTCGGACTGACATTGGGCATGATGCAGCGAATGCAGTGACCTGAGAACTGGATCTCTGGAGCCCCCTCACTCCACCGCAAGCTGGAAAAGCCCTCTTCAGCGAATGGTGCAAGATCCGCGTGATCCACCACCAGATTGGGACGGAAACGCTCATATTCCACCGGAGCATGCCCCCGATCCGCGAGCCGCTGGTTGAGTTGCCTGAGTGAAGCCAGGGAAAGGACATGCAGGGGCATCAGGGCTTTGCGGGTCAGGCCATTCTGTCCGAGGCGAACCAGACGCAGGGGCTGACCCAGCACGGCTGTCAGCCATTCGCTGGCTTCATCTCCAGCATCCTGACCGGAGAATGTTTCATTGACCTTGTCGTCATCATTCCAGATCTTCACCTGACAAGGACTCTCTAGCAGATGACGAGGGACCTTCAGGACTCCGAACCCCGGGGACTGAAGCACCAGGTTTTCACCTTCGAACCCGGGTTGAACCAGTGCCATCCGGTGAATTTCACCCATCCAGACCTGCTGGTCTTCACGGTTGATGATGACCCACTCCCGGTCTCCAGCCAGACCGGACCGAGGGGTGACCTGAGCAGACGAGACCTGAATCCCCGCACAGGATTTGATGGGATGGATCCACAGGCTGACAAGTTGGAGGGCAGAGGAGAGGGCTGCTTCAGTCATGGGCATCCTTTACGTGGAGCGCGAGGCGGGCCGCGCGGGCATCACTGCCCCGCGGTGACGGTGACGCCCGTGCCCACGTTCCGCGAGGTGGCCACACCCGTCACCAGGTTGCCCGTGGACACGACGGTGAGCGAGGTGCCGCTGCCCTTCTCGTAGTTGAGGCCGGTGCTGCGCGTGGAGCCGATACCTCGGATGGCGTTGCCCGTCACCGAGACGAAGCCCGCTCCGTAGTTGACCTGGCTGATGGACAGGTAGTGGTAGCGCGAGGCGGTGTTCGGCTCGTCCCCGAAGTTGAAGATCTTGTTGTCGGAGATGACCGACGCCGCATCCCCTTGGACGGTGGCGCCGATGCCCGCCCACGTGCCGGCGGTGGCGCCCTCGCCGAAGCCCTCGATGTAGTTGTCGGAGATGGTGGTCCCGAACAGGCGCTGCGCGACGATGGCCGTCTGCCCCACGCCGTAGAGGTGATTGCCACGCACCTTCCAGCCCGCGGAGTTCTCCATGCGGATGGCGCTCGCGCCGGAGTCGGCAATCCAGTTGTCGATGAGGTCCCAGTCCGTGACGGAGTTGCCCGAGTCCTGGACGTACACCCCATGGAGACCCGAATCGCTGATGAAGTTGTGAACGATGCGCCCGTTCACCTGCGTGTTGACGATGGCCGTCCCCGCGCTGTTGGTGTTGGTGAGACGGATGCCCGAGCCGCGCATGAAGTTGATGCGGGTGTTCTCCACCGTCGAGTTCCACGACATCAGCACGATACCATCCGTGGCCCGGCCGGTGTTGTTGGACGCATTGCCGTCCAGCGTGAGGTTCCGGACGCTGACCGGGTTGCCCGTGTAGGTCTGCGCATCCAACCACGTATCATTCGCCATCAGCGCCGCGAGGTTGGCGCCATTCGCCTGGCGGATGACCGTGCCCGAGGGCTCTCCCCCCCGGTACGCCCGCTGCCCGCGAAGGCGAATGGTCGAGTTGATGAGGCACGGCCCGGAGATGACGAGCTCATCGCCGACGGAACTGGCCGCGACGGCGGCATTCAGCGTCTCGTCGTCGCTGACGGTGTTATTGCAGCTCACCGGCACCTGCGCCGCGAGGCCGGGAAGCGGGAGGAGCAGGACCGCCGCGAGCGATGGGACGAGCCTCGACAGCCGCGAACGAAGGGAACCACGGGCCAGGTGTGTGGACAGGGAGGATGTGTGCATGGTGTCTCCGGATATGCGCGTCCGAGAGGAGCCACATGCTCTTCTCACATCGACGTGCACGAGAATGGACACGCTCGACGCCCGGGTGGCGCACGCCCCCAGGACGTACGGCTCTCCATCACGGCAGCGCCTATGGCAGGGCGCCGTTGGTGATGACGATGTCGTCGATGTACCCCCGGTAGTCCCCCGTGCTGGCGGGCCGGTCGTAGCTCACGAGGATGCGGTCGAGGGTCTTCCCGCTCAGCCACTGGCCCACGTTGCTGCGAATCTGCGTCCAGGTGTTCAGCGGAATCGCCCCTCCGTGGCCCGCCTGGGCGTGCATGCTGAAGCCATCGAGGTCCGTGGCGCCGCTGTCCCGGAGCGTCGAGCCGTCGGTACAGACGAAGTCCACCGCGACATACCGGGCGTTGTCGTGCTGGGGGTGAATCCAGTAGCTCAGCTTCGTGGCGGCGGTGATGGGGATGTTCACGTCGAAGACGCGGGCATTGGCGTAGGACACCGTCGCGCTGGTGTCCTTGCCCGAGTACATGAGCGCGGCAAGGCCCGTGTGCGGCGACTCCTGGCGGGGCGAGCACTCCACCTGCGTCGCCCACGTATTGGCGGTGACGTTCTGGCTGGCCTCGATCGTGTCCAACCACGTCGGCTGGGTATCGGTGCTCTCGAAGCCGGACTGGAACAGCACGCCCCCTCCCGTGGCGGGGATGACCTCGAACGACACGACGTGGTACGGCGGCACGGTGTAGGTGAAGGCGGAGCCCGCGTACGGAACCGTCGTGTACGCCGTGGGGTTCGCCGTCGTCGCCGCGTTGACCGTGCGCACGTTCACGGTGCCCGTGGCGCTGGAGATTCCGGCGAGCGAGACGGTGACGTCATACGCATTCCCCGCCGTGTCCTTGTTCACCACGGTGACGAACGTCCTTCCCGTCGCCGTGGCCCGGCTGGCGAAGGCCTCGAGGTTCGCCGTTCCGCCCGTGGTGGTCAGCTTCTGGTCGCCCGTGTAGTTGCCGAAGAGGAACAGCGTGAAGTACGGCTTGTGCGGCGCGAAGTCCGTGGTGTTCAGCAGGCCCAGGTGGTTCTGTCCGGCCTCGGCGAGGTTGTAGAAGCTGAAGATGTCGATGTCCGCCTTCATCGCGTTGATGATGGCGCTGGCCGTCCACGTCGCGTTGACCTCGCTGTGGTACTTCGCGTTGAAGGCGGCGAAGTCCCCCTGGGCGATGTTGTACTCGGTGATGGCGGCGCCGAACTTCTTGCCCGAGGGGCCGGTGAGGACGCCGTCGAGGCCGCCGTTCTTCACCTTGATGACGTCGTCCCGGTAGTTCGGCGGCGTCCAGGCCATGCGCTGGGCATCCGTCGCCGTGTCGCTGGCATGGGGGCCGTAGTTGTGCCAGCTCAGGATGTCCAGGTCCGCTTCCAGGTTCTTCGCCGCGTTGGACAGCCAGCTATCGGCGGGCCCCTTGTCCAGATCTCCCGAGTGCGAGTCCGCCGGACCGATGAGCTTGAGCGTCGCATCCCTGGCGCGCATGGCCGAGGCGACGGTGGTGAAGAAGGTGTTGTAGTCCGCCTTCGACGCGAACTTCCCGTCCCACTCGTTGGTGGCCTCGTTCCACATCTCGAAGTACCGGACGCGCTTCGAGGCCCCCAGCGCCTGGTCGACGTTGTAGCGCTGCACGAGGCCCGCCATGAAGGTGCCGTACTCGGCCCAGTCGGCGGAGAGGATGACCTTGTCCGCGTCGAGCGTCTTGTTGACGCCTCCGGGAAAGCCGCACACGACGATGAGCGGCTCGGCCCCGGCGTCCCAGATGGTGTTCAGCAGCGCGTCGATGGTCGCCCAGTTCCACGTGTTATGGGCCGGGTAGACGTCCTGCCCGTTGTACAGGCCCCACTGCGTGACGCCCACGCGGACGAGCTTCACCTTCGCGTCCCTGATTCGCTGCTCGAGGACCGCGTTTCCGGGCCAGTGCCCCACGTACTTGTCCGGGGCGCCAACGGCCCAGGAGAACGGGTTGACGGCGCCCGCGTTCGACGCGGTATCGACCGTGATGGCCGTGGCCAGCGCCGCACGGGAGACTCCGGGAGCCTCGGGGCCGGACGCCCGTGGGTTGGCATCGGAGCCACCGCAGGCGCTCAGCAGGAGGAGCCCCACGGCTCCGATGAGGCGGCGGTAGCGATGTGGCGACGAGACTTCGAGGTCCGAGCGTGATGACACGGTGCTCCTCCCAGGTGTGGGTCGTGGTGGCCTGCTCAAAACACTGACACGGGCCATCGCGAGCTGGCGCACGGTTTTCCCACCAACGCTCCGTTACAATCCCGTCAACGGCCCTCCTCGGCCTCCGCGCACCAGCCCTCACCCTCCATGGGCTTCCCATGTGCCCTTTGCGTGACGCGGGCGGCTGACAACACACCCGCCAGCACCAGCACGAGCGAGCCCGCGAGCGGCACCACGAGCAGTCCCACGCGCAGACCCACGGCGTCGGCGACGAGCCCGACGACCGGGGGCGACGCGAGGAAGCCGAGGCGCATCAGCCAGCTGACGAGGGTGAGGCCGGTACCGGCTCTCAGGCCGGGCAGCTCGTCGGCGCCGTGCATCGCGGCGGGCACCAGCGTCGCGACGCCGAAGCCGGCGAGTGCGAAGCCCGCGATGGTGCCCGGCACCGAGGGGAACAGCAGGGCCGAGCCCATCCCCACCGCCGTGATCGCGCCTCCTGTCCGGGCGACCGCGCGCTGGCCGAACCTGTCGACGAGGCCATCGCCGAGCAGCCGCCCGATGAACTGCGAGCCCACCAGCGCGATGTAGCCGAACGAGGCGATGGCGACGTCGGCGCCGAGCGTGCCGGAAAGGTAGACGGCCGCCCAGGTACTGCCGGCGTCTTCGACGAGCGCGCCGCTGACGGCAATCAGGACGAGCGCCGCGATCATGAGCCAGATGCGACCGCGGCCCGTCGACCGCGCGGGGACGCCGTCCACCTGTGCGTCTGCTTCAGAGCGCTCGCCGGGCTCGATGGGCTCTGGGCCGGGGAGCGTGTAGCGCAGCGCCGTCTGCGCGACGACGGCGAAGAGCAGGGCCGACAAGCTCAGATGCACGCCACGTGGCACGTCGAGGCCCGCGGCGAGACCGCCCATGAGGCCGCCGCTCACCGCGCCGACACTCCAAATGGCGTGGAACGAGTTGAGGATGGACCGGCCGTAGAGCCGCTGCACGCGCAGGCCGTGCGAGTTCTGCGCCACGTCGGTGATGGCGTCCATGCAGCCAGCGAAGAAGAGCGCCCCGGCGAGCACACCCCAGGAGGGGGCGAGCCCCGCGAGCAGCACGCCCACGCTGGTGAGCAGCGTGCCAGCCACGGCGACCCGCGACGAGCGGAAGCGGCGGATGAGGGCTCCGGCGGCGAGCCCGGCCATCAGGGCCCCGCAGGGGAACGCCGCGATGGCGAGTCCGTACTCGGCATTGCTGAGCCCGAGGTCGGCCTTGATCTGCGGGTAGCGCGGCAACAGGTTGGCGAAGATCGCACCGTTCGTGAAGAACAGCGCCGCGACGGCGACGCGGGCCGCCCGGTACTGGCGGGGCTCTTGGGGAGGATGGGGGGTGGTCATGAGGGTCCAGGTTCAGAGCGAGAGGATGCGGCGCACGGCGTCACGCGTGACGTCGCGGCCGCGGGGGGTCGGGTCGAGGCTGATGTGGATGAAGAGCCCCTCGATCAGGGCGTCGAGCTCGTGCGCCGTCCTGGCGTCGACGAGTCGCTCGAGCGCCTGGCGGCTCCGGCGCATCCAGTCATGGGTGATCTGCCGGAAGGCGGGCTGGCGTGCGGCGAGCGTGTAGAGCTCGAGGGAGAGCACGAGGTCGTCCTGGCCAGCCGTGAGGTCATCGTGCACGAGGTGGACGACCGTCTCGGCCAGCGCGTCGAGGTCGGCCGCCGCCTCGATGCGCGCGGCGAAACGCTCGCTGAGGCGTGTGGCGAAGCGGGTGAACGCCTCGCGCAGCAACTCGTCCATGCTCGTGAAGTGGTAGGTCATCGAGCCAAGCGGAACCCCGGCGCGGTCGGCGACGCGGCGGTGCGAGGTGCCAGCGACGCCGCCCTCGGCGATGACGGCAAGTGCCGCGTCGATGATGCGAGCGCGGCGCTCGGGGTCGTGCCGGCGGGTCACCACTCACCTCTCCTGGTTCTCGGGCATGAGCGGGGCGCGCCCGTGAAGCAGGCTTCGATGCGTACGAACGTACATATCATGTGTACGAACGTACATATCGCCCGGCATCAGGGCAAGACCCCGTGTGGTGCATGCAGGGCGGCTGCTCGCTACCGCGCCGGGCAGCCGTGGACGAGGGGGCCAGCCGTCAGCGACGCTCTACAGTGGGCTCACATCTCGCGCCCGCGCAGGCCCAGCTTCTGCACGATGTACTCGGCACTCTTGCGGTGCACCCCGGCGATGCGCGCCGCCTCGGAAAGGTTGTGCTGGCACCGCTCGAGCAGCTGCGCCCAATAGCGCCGCTCGAAGTCATCCACCAGGGCCTGCTTCGCCTCCTTGAAGGGCTGCATCACGTCCACCCCGGCCGAGGTGACCCGCGACTCCTGGCCGCTCATCGGCTCGATGGGGCCGGCGCGCTCCAGATCTCCTCCCGCCACGGCTTGTGCCCGTTGCAGGAAGTTCTTCAGCTCGCGCACGTTGCCCGGCCAGTGGTGTTTGCGCAGCCGCTCCATGGCGGAATAGGACACCCTGGCGGCGTCCGGGCCCAGGATGGCCTCCACCAGCAGCGGCAGGTCCTCCATCCGCTCGCGCAGCGGAGGTAGCCGCACCCGCACCACCGCCAACCGGTAGTAGAGGTCCGCGCGAAAGCGCCCCTCCGCCACCTCGCGAGCCAGTGAGCGGTTGGTGGCCGCGATCACCCGCACCTTCACCGGCACCGGCCGGTCACTGCCCACTGGCCGCACCTCCTGCTTCTCCAGGGCGCGGAGCAGCTTGGGCTGGAGGGACTCCGGCAACTCGCCCATCTCATCCAGAAAGAGAGTGCCCCCATCAGCCGCTCGAAACGCCCCCAACCGCTCGCGCTCCGCCCCGGTATAGGCCCCCTTCACGTGCCCGAACAACTCGCTCTCCACCAACTCCCTCGCCACCGCCGAGCAGTCCAGCACCACCAGCGGCCCCTCCCGCCCGGAGAGTCGGTGCAGCGCCTCGGCCACCAATTCCTTGCCTGTCCCGGTCTCGCCCTCCACCAACACCGTGGCCTCCGACGGCGCCACCTTCTCCAGCAGGGAGAAGATCTCGCGCATGCCACGGCTGCGCCCCACCATGCCCCCACAACGCCAGGCCGTGCTCAACTCCACTTCCGCCTCGTCGCGCGACAACTCGAAGCGCACCCGGACCTGTCCCAGCGTCAGCACATCCCCCGGGGACAGGTAGGCCGAGACGATGCGACGGCCCTCCAGCACCGTTCCGTTCTTGGAGCCCACGTCGTCCACCCGGTAGCCGTGCACGTCCACTTCGATGATGGCGTGCGCCATCGACACCGTGGGATCTGACAGCGCGAGGGTCCCATCCGGGTCCGACCCGAGCCGCGCCACCCGCTGCGTCACCTGCACCACGGTGCCCTTCTCCGCCCCCTCCAACACCTTCAGCCGGTAGGTCCGGAACCGGAAGGCCACCGGCTCACCCTGTGCCAGGGTCGTCTCGACGTGCGCGCCTCGAGCCATGGGCGCCTTATACCCGATCCTGGAGTAACGCTACTCCACCCGCTGGCGGACGCTTCCTCCACCTCTTCCCCACTGCCATTGCCTTCCCCAATCATTCCGAAGCCTTGAGAGTCGGCACGCGTCCTGCTTTCGCGCTCCCGCGAGACACACCGCGCGGCACCGCCGCCCTGCTCGAGGACAAGACCCTTGGTAGTCCCCCGCTCCCGCTTCTCAGCACTCGGCGTCACCCTGTGCCTGCTCCCCCTGCTGGGCGCCCAGGCCTTCACCATCGAGTCTTCCGTGATGCCGGGGTGCCACGAGCGCATCACCACGGCGGCGCTGGCCCAGGTGGGCTGGCCGTTGGAAGCCCGGTCCCAGGCGGCGAAGGCGCCGAGCCAACCCCTCGTGCAAACCCTGCCCTTCCACTTGCCGCCGGGCGCGGATGGCTGGACGGTGGGGTTGTTGGTGGGAGTGCGGGACAATGACCTGCACGGAGCCTCCCTTCTCCAGCTGCCGGAGCTCGCGGCCGTCCACAACAGCAAGGAGTCGCAGCACGAGCACTGCTTGCGCGCGCCCGGCCATGACCATGGGCCAGGAGATGAGCAAGCACTCGCCGACTGCAAGGACTACATCCTGCGCGAGCTCGAGGCGGCACTGGGAGAGGGAGAGCACCTCGAGGTGAGCGCCCAGGAGGAGGTGCGGGTGAGCCTGGCCTACCAGGTGAAACGGCTGAAGTTGCCACGCTATGCCTACCACCTGGGACGTGCGCTCCATGCCCTGCAGGACAGCTACTCACACAGCCTGCGCGACAGGGAGGACCTGGGCGTCCGCCACGTCTTCAACTACGTGGAGTCGGCGCTGAGTCCGCGCTACGACGAGGAGCGGGATGGGCACCCCCACGTGGGTGGCTTCGACGGCTGTGATGCAGCCGACGAGGACAGCTACCGGCGCGCACAGGGCGCCATCGAGGCGTCCGCCAGGCTGCTGGCGGCCCTGAACGATCCACGTGATGGAAGGTCCGGGCGGCTGGCCCGGGCGCGGGCCGTGCTCGACGATACCCTGGCGTACACCGCGGGCTGCACGCAGGCGAATGCGTGGTGTGGCCTGGGCCCGGATGCGGAGAAGTACATGCGGGGCTGCGCATCCGCCCCCGGGAGCTCGAGCGCATCCGGCCTGCTGCTGCTGGGAGTGGGACTCTTCTTGTCGCGCCGCCGGAGCACCCGCCTCCCGCTCCGTGCCGCCGTGCGCGTGCTCTGCCTCGCCACGGTGTTGCTCGGCGCGCCCGTGGCCCTCGCGGCGCCCTCGGGTTCATCTCTCCGCGCCGCCGTGGGGGGCTCCGTGGATCGCGGGGCGGTGAACCTCACGCTCGGCTTCCGCCACGATGTGTCCCCACGTCTGCAACTCGGACTCTCCCTGGAGCTCAACCCCTGGGTGGATTTCGTCGCGTGGCGCAGTGCCCCTGGCGTGGCCAGCGCGTATGCCACCGCGGTGTGGAGATGGGTGCGGCTGGGCCAGGTGGAGCTCCGAACCTCCGCGCATCTCGGCGCCTGCATGCTGCTGTTCGAAGCCGAGGGCGCTCGCGCGGGCTCCGTCGGCCCGTATCTGGGCCTCGGCGCGCTCGGCGTGAGCTTCCCGCTGGGGCCCAACATCCGCATGGACATCACCCCCGCCGAGCTGACGCTGGCCGCACCGCAGCTCCAGGGAACACCCTTCGTGTATCCACAATACCGGTTGTCCATCGGGCTCGAACTCGGGATATGACGCGACACCTCTCCCCAGACATCATCGAGATGCTGAGTCCTCCACCTTCGAGCGTGCGCCTTCCTCACTTCGTTCACGGCCTGCTGTGGTTGTGCGCGACCCTCGCCTTCGTCATGCCCATGCGAGCACAGGCGGCAGTGGACGCGCGTCGGCGGGTAGCGGTGCTCAGCCAGGAGCCGTCGCTGCGGTCGCTGGTGTCCCCAGCGCAGGCCCCCCTTCTCCGACAGGGGGCCAGGGTGGTGTCGGAGGACACGTTGCGCCAGGCCGTGAGGCAGCGGGCGGAGACAGACGAGGCGTGGCAGCGCGCGCTACAGGACATCGACGCCGGACAGGCCGCCCAACGGGAACTGCGGCTGGAGGACGCCATGGCTCGCTACGCCTCCGCGCGCCAGGTGTTGGAGGCCCAACACGTCGAGTGGGCAGCACCCGGGTTGTACGCGCACCTGCTGCTGTTGCAGGCCTCCGCCCTCTACGAACACGGTGACGAAGCCGCGGCCCAGGAGGTGCTGACGCGGCGCGCGAGCCACGCGAGGGACGCGTTCGACGAACGCACCTACCCGCCACGCTTCGTCGCGCTGGCGGCCAAGGCTGGGCAGGCCGCCGCCGAAACGCCGGTGGAACCGCCGCTGGCGGCACTGTGGGAAACCCAGCAGGTGGACGAGCTCCTGTTGCTCGAATCGCTCCACCTTCCTGGCACCAGACTGGTGGTGCTGGCGCGCTATCTGAATGGGCACCTCCAACCCGAGCGGGTGGTCACCTTCGACTGGAGCGAGGACAGGGCCGTGCAGTCGCGCGAGATGACACGCGCCTGGGAAGCCCTGGTCTCCAGAGCAAACGAGGCTCCCGTGCTGCCCGGCCAGGACAGGAACGATGCGCCGGACATGATCTTCGATCTGGGTCTGGGCCTCGGGCCCCAACTTCTCTACATCGAAGACAATGAGCCCTTCTTCTTGTCCATGGAGATAGGGGCACGCATCCCGGTGGGCCGCTTCGAGCTGGGGGGGCGATTCTTGATAGGAGGGTCCCCCTTCGGGCGGCTGACCGCGGTGATCCGCAGGACCCTCTACCGAGACCGGCTCGGACTGTTCGGGGAGCTGGGTCTCTTCGGCATGACCCGCAGACTCAGTACTCCTCCTCCCGTTGGCGACCCTCAAGCCGTTGACATCACAAAGACATACCTCACCGCCGGACTCCAAGGCGTGGCGGGCGTCAGCTATCAGCTGAGCAACCGTTGGTTGCTGGAATCACGCCTTGCGATTGGAGCGATCATCTACACCCCACGACAGCTCGGAAACCTCCCTGTCTCGTTCCAGGTCTGTGTGGCATACGCGCTCTAGTGCCCCGGGTCGGCGGACAGGTTGATTTCCCGCACCACGCTCTCGCCCGCCGTGACGTTCAGTTCGAGGTGCTCCTCACGTCCCAGCGGGACATTGCGCACCACGATGCGGTGGAGACCCGCAGTCAGGGAATGCCTCACGAGCGCCGAGGTCTCGGCCACCTTCACCCCATCGATGTGGATTTCGCCCCAGGGCACCACACGCAGGCTGAGCGAACCCTGGCCCCGCTCGTGAGACTCGTCCGGGGCGGCCGTGCTCGCCACGGTCGAGGAAGGCGCTCGGGGGCGCGAAGCCGCCACCCTTTTGGGGACGCGGGGCGGAGTCGAGGCGGCAAGGACGGGGAGCTGCTCCCGGGGAGGCTCCTGGGACGCAGCCGGTAGGGGGGCCGAGCCTCCATCCGGCGAGAGGAGCTGCTGCGCCCTCACCGAGGCGTCCTCCCCCTCCTTCGGGGAGGGCTGAACCCTGGATGCGGACATGGAGGACGGAGGCGGTGGCTCGTCCTGGCGCGGTGTCCACGGGAGAGCTACGGCCAGAAACCCGGCCGCGGAGACGCCGAGGAGGCCGCCCAGAATCCACATGCGGGGAGTTGATCCGCGCGACAGCCCACGACCGGGAAGAGAAGCCGTCGCTCGGGCAGGAGGAGGTAGGGCCTCCGCGCCCTGCATCAGCAACGCCTCCAGTGAGCCAGGGTGTTCGCGGCCACGGGGAAAGAGCGCCAGAAGGTAGGCCGAGAGGTCGGCGGCACAGGCAGCACCATCCAGGAAGAGCAGGCGGCCCAACACCTTGGTGACCTCGGTCATCGTGGGGTAGCGAGCGCCAGGGTCACGCGCCAACATCCGCATCACCAGGGTGTCCAGCTCCGGGGGCACTTCCGGGCAGAGGCTGGAGGGCACGGCAATCGTGGCCTGCTGCACCTGACGGAGCAGCGCCAGGTCCGACTCACCATCGAAGAGCCGCCGGCCCGTGAGCATCTCGTGGAGCACGATGCCCAGCGCGAACTGGTCGGTGCGCCCATCCAGCGGCAACCCAGAGGCCTGCTCGGGAGACATATAGGCGAACTTGCCCACCAGGTTGCCGGTGGCGGTGTGCTGACGCCTGCCAGCGACACGGGCAATGCCAAAGTCCGTCAGCTTCACCTCACCGTCGAAGCCCACCAGGATGTTCTGCGGCGACACATCTCGATGGACGAGGCCCAGGGGACGGCCCTCCGGACCCACCTTCCGGTGGACATAGTCCAGCGCCTGGCAGACACACAGCGCGATGTAGAGCGCCAGGGGAACGGGGAGCCGCCGCCCTCCGGCATCCAGGTGCTGGAGCAACCGGCGCAGGTCCGTGCCGTCGATGCACTCCATCACGAGGAAGTACTCACGGCCCACGCGGCCGACCTCGAAGACAGGCACGATGTTTCCATGGGACAGGGTGACCGCGATGCGGGCCTCGTCGAGGAAACGCTCGACCAGGCCCCCGTCCTCGGCCACCGCGGGAAGAAGCCGCTTGATGGCGAGCCGCTTCTCCACTCCCTCGACTCCCGGGCCGAGCGCCAGGTGGACCTCGCCCATCCCTCCTTGCCCGAGCAGCTTCAAGAGCCGATAGCGGCCAAACGGATTCCCGCCCGCGAGTACCTGTTCCGTCATTTCGCGCGGGAATCTACCACTGCCCACCAAGGGAGGCGGCACTCCGCGTTGAACCTCCGCCTCTTCCTTCGTTCCATGGACACGACCTCCCGTGTAGCCGACTCATCAGGTGTGCCCACGAATCGGGGCAGGCTCATCAGCCCGGGTGGGACAGCCGGCGGAACAGCTCCGCGTGCCCGGGATGACGGGCCGCCAGCTCCTCGCCCCGGGGCATCTCCCAGTCCGCGAAGTCGAAGCCCGGGCCCACCGTGCAGCCGCACAGGGTGTAGTCCCCTCGCGGCTCCGCGGCCTGCAACACCCCGGCCGGAACGAGCACCTGCGGCCGCTCGCCCCGCGTGACGTCGCGCCCCAGCGTCACCGTCTCCAGCCGGCCCTGGCGCTCATCGAGCAGGTACATCGTCAGCGCCTGTCCATCGTAGAAGTGCCACAGCTCATCCGAAGTCACCTGGTGCCAGGCCGCGAACGTGCCTCGCGGCAGCAGGTAGTAGATGGCCGTCCCCACCGCCCGCCTTCCGCGCGGCGTCTCCACCGGAACCTCCGAGCGCCACGTCTCCCGGTAGAAGCCTCCCTCCGGGTGGGGCACGAGCTCCAGCGTCCTGACCAGTTCTTCGACCATGGACCCGTGCGGCAGGGGCTCGGTGGAGGGACCCTTCAGCCGCTCCGCCTGGATGCGCTTCTCCAGGAAGGGCGAGAAGTGCCCCGCGTACTTCTCCTGGAGATCCGCTCGCCGCCAGTCCTGCGCGCTCAAGACCTTCCGGCACCGAGGGCTGCCACACCGGCAGGCCCAGTTCTCGCAGTAGGACACCCCGGGCTCATAGTCGAACCAGGTGGCGAACTCCGTGGTGATCTCCTCGCCCGCGTGGATGTGGCGCCGGGCCACCACGGTCACTTCATCGATGAGCCAGGCCGTCGGATCGCACGAGTGGTTGAGGTAGACATCCAGGGCCTCGCTGGTGTCCGAGCGGGGGATGGCGAGGTACTCCGTCTCGCTGATGGCGACCACCGTTTCGCCGCGGTACCGGGAGTAGTCGATGGTCCGCCGCTCCACCACTTCACCCCCCCAGATCATGATCACGGTGCCCTCGGGGATGTCGCGGGTGGCGAAGAGCCCGTTCCCATCGATGGGCGAGGGCTTGACGCTCAAGCGCTCATCGGCCCAGGTGCGAGGCAGGTAGTTCTTCCGACTCATGGTTCTCCCGCGGAGAAGGCGCCCGTATCATTCGCTCCATGAAACTCTGCGTGCTGCTCCCCTCCTACGAGCAGTCCACCTCTCCGTTCAAGGGATTCGATCCGGTTCAGGATCCTTCCCGGCTGATGCCGGAGCATGACTGGGACCGGAGCCCGATCCACAAGGCCACCGCGGTGCAGACGGTCCGGCGGCTGGCCCTCCGCGGCTACGACGTCTTCATCAACATGTGCGATGCGGCGTGGGACGAGGATCTGCCGGGGCTGGAGGTGGTCATCGAGCTGGAGCGGCTCGGCGTAGCCTACACGGGCCCCACGCCCGAGTTCTACGAACCGACCCGCCAGTGGCTCAAGGGCGTCTGCCACCGCATCGGAGTGGATACGCCCCGGTACGCGTTCGTCACCCAGCACGCCGAGGCCGAGCGCGCCGCCAGGGCGCTGCGCTTCCCGTTGATCGTCAAGCACCCGAACGGCTACGGCAGCATCGGCCTGACCAAGGGCTCCCGTGTCGAGACACGCGAGGCGCTGCTCGACAGGGCCGAGCACATGGTGTCGCAGTTCGGGGGGGCGCTGATTGAAGAGTTCGTCGAGGGCCCCGAGTTCACCGTGCTGGTCGCGGAGCCCGGAACCCTGGAGCGGCTCCCCCGGGTCTACACCCCCATGGAGATCCGCTTCCCCGAGGGAGAGACCTTCAAGCACTTCGATCTCAAGTGGTCGGACTATGAGCAGATGGGCATGCGGCCCGTGACGGATCCGGCCCTGGAGGCGCGGTTGAGGCAGCTGGCCCAGCGCGTCTTCACCGCGTCGAAGGGGGTGGGATACGCGCGCCTCGATATTCGCATGGGGCCGGACGGGCGGCTGTTCCTGCTGGATGTGAACTCGGCCTGCGGCGTCTTCTACCCACCGGGCGAGTACGGCAGCGCGGACCTCATCCTCTCGCAAGATCCCACGGGGCAGCGCGGCTTCCTGGAGCACATCATCGCGTGCGCCCTGCGCCGTCAGGCGGCACGCCGCCCCCGGTTCCGGATCGAGTATGGCCAACCCGGCGGCCAGGGTCTGGTGGCCGCGATGAACCTGGCTCCCGGCGAGCGCATCCTGGCTGGCGAGGAGCGCGCCCACGTCCTGGCGAGCCATCAGCACCTCGAGAAGACCTGGGCCGATTGGCAGCGCGCGATGCTGCCCCGGTGGGCCTATCCGCTCCCGGACGGCGTCTTCGCTGTCGCGGGCGAGGCCCCTCTGGAGTGGTCGCTCCTCAACCACTCGTGCCATCCGAACGCCTGGCACGAGGGGCTCGACTGCGTGGCGCGCCGGCTCATCCAGGAGGGGGAGCCCATCACGATCGACTACGCCACCCTCTATGGACCGGGGATGGCGGAGTTCCAGTGCGAGTGCGGCAGTCCGCGGTGCCGTGGCGTCATCCGCGGCACGGATCACCTGGAGCCGTGGGTCGAGGAGCGGTACGGAGATCATGTCTCGCCGTACGTGAAGCAGGCACGGGCGCGCCGCTAGTCCTTCCGGGACCCTGTTCGACCCCGCCGGGGTCCGTTGACCCACCGGCTGCGCTGACCTCAACCGGAACACGATCGGGGTCATCGTCATTGCCACGTTCTTCCTGGCGTTCTTCTCGTGGCTCGCCCCCGCCACCATCGGCCCGCTCAATGACGTGGTGTCCCAACATGTCTGCGGTGTCGAGGGGCTCCAGTACTACAGTGAAGGCGTGCAATGTCCGGACGGGCGGGACGTGACCGGGTCCGCTCTCGCCGCCGGCGCATCCATCGGGCTCCTGCTGATCCTCTCGGTGCGGGTCCTGATGAACCTGGCGCGGGCACGCAACCCCGAAGAACGCCCGGAGGCCTAGCGCGCAGCTGTCAGGAAACCCGCCGGCGGCCACCCCCGCGTGTCCCCCGTGGTTAGCGCCGCTTCTGAGCCTCGAAGAACGCCCTCACCGCGTCATCCGCGAGCCCTTTGTCTCGCTTTCATGGAATTTTTCATTCACATTGTGTGAGAAAACGTGTAAATAGCGCGTTCCAAGTGAGGCCTGTTGAACAGGCAGGGGGTTGGAATGACGCGGCGCACGACGACGTGGATGAAGTGGGTGGGGGGAGCCGGGCTCGTGTTGGCCGTGGCCTGCGGCCCCCAGGAGGGGCCGCTCGCGCCGGAGGGCACGCGGCCGGACAGCCAGCTCATGGCACTCAGCGCGATGGCCAGCCCTGACGCCACGCTGCGCGTTCCCCGGTGCCAGGGAGGGGTCTCGGACTGTGATTCGGGCACCCTGCTCCAGGGCCGGGCGGGAGTAGGCCCGGAGCAGAATGCTCCGAACACCCTGGGCGGCACCTGCGCCGACGGCACCGCGGGCAGCTACCGCGCCGATGAATCCGTGGAGCAGGTGCGGGTGGCGACGGTGGACGGCTCCACCCTGGCGGCCGGCAAGCAGGTGCGGGTGGAGGTCGTCGTCTGGGCCTACTCCGGTTACAGCTCGGATGCGCTGGACATCTACTACACGGCGGATGCCACGCAGCCGTCGTGGACCTTCCTCACCACGATGGTGCCCACTGGCGCCGGCCTCCAGCGACTGAGCGCCACCTATACGCTGCCCTCCGGTGGCGCGACCCAGGCCGTCCGCGCGTCCTTCCGTTACGGCGGGAGCGCCGCCACCTGTACCCAGGGGTCGTTCGATGATCGGGATGACCTGGCCTTCGACGTCGGCGGGCAGGCTCCGCCGCCGCCTCCTCCTCCGGTCACACCTTCCCCGCGTCTGCTGAAGCTCGACGCCAGCGGCGGTCATGCGCTGCACGTGCGCGCGGACGGCACCGTGTGGGGATGGGGTTACAACCACCATGGCCAGCTCGGCCCGGCCACGAGCGAGCCGCGCGTTCGCAGCCCCGTGAAGGTGACGGGGCTGAGCGGTGTCACCTCCGTGGCCGCGGGTGGTGCGTATTCGCTGGCGCTGCGCCAGGATGGCACCGTGTGGAGCTGGGGGTACAACTCCAACGGCCAGTTGGGAGATGGCACCCTGGTGAACCGGAGCACCCCCGCGCAGGTGTCCGGCTTGAGTGGCGTGGTTTCCGTCACGGCTGGCAACGGCTTCGCTTTGGCGCTGCGCGACGACGGCACGGTGTGGAGCTGGGGCGAGGGCTACTCCGGTCAGCTGGGCAATGGCACCACGGGCCAGCGCTCCACGCCGGATCAGGTGCCTGGGCTGAGCCGCGTGGTGGCCGTGGCGGCTGGCTACGGCTACGCCCTGGCGCTGCGCGACGATGGCACGGTGTGGAGCTGGGGGGAGAACTTCGAGGGCCAACTGGGCGACGGCACGACGACCCAGCGCTCCACGCCGGCTCAGGTGGTGGGCCTGTCGGGCATCACCGCCCTGGCGGCGGGAGACGCCCATTCCCTGGCACTGCGCAACGACGGCACGGTGTGGAGCTGGGGGTACAACTACTCGGGCCAGTTGGGTGATGCCTCCAATACCCAGCGGCTCACCCCCGTTCAGGTGCAGGGGCTCACGGGGGCGACGGTCCTGACCGCCGGTGGCCAGTCCTCCCTGGCGCTGCGCGGTGACGGGAGCGTGTGGCTCTGGGGTAACAACACCTGCCGGGACGACAGCAGCGACTCGAAATCCCACACGGTGCCCGAGCAGGTGCCGGGTCTCACCGGAGGGGTGGACGTCTCCTCCGCCGATTGTAGCTCCCTGGTGCTGGATTCGAGCGGCCGGGTCTGGGTCTGGGGAGCGAACTACAACGGCCTCCTGGCGGACGGCTCGGACTTCGAGCCCGGGCCGGTGCAGGTGCTCGCGAGCGGCTTCAAGGACATTTCCGTGGGCAGGACGCATACCCTGGCGCTGCGCGACGACGGTACGGTGTGGAGCTGGGGGGACAACTATTCCGGGCAGCTGGGCGACGGCACCACGTCCAATCGGCTGGCGCCGGTGCAGGTGTTGGGTCTCACCGGTGTGACGGCCGTGTCCGCGGGCAACCACCACTCGCTGGCGCTGCGCCAGGATGGCACCGTGTGGAGCTGGGGTTACAAGGTGGGCGGCGGGAACTCGTCGTTCCCCACGCAGGTGCCGGGCCTCACCGGTATGACGGCCGTGTCCGCGGGCAGCGCCCATGCGCTGGCACTGCGCCAGGATGGCACCGTGTGGGCGTGGGGGTGGAACGCCGATGCCCAGTTGGGCGATGGCACCACCGTCGATCGTCCGGCGCCCGTCCAGGTGCCAGGCCTCACCGGTGTCATCTCGGTGTCCGCGGGCTACGCCCACAGTCTGGCCGTGCGCAACGACGGCTCGGTGTGGGGTTGGGGGTGGAGCAACCGGAACCAGCTCGGCATCGGTCCGACCTCCGCCCGCAACCAGCCGAGTCCTGTCCGCATGGCCGCCGTCACGAACGCCACCGCGGTGGCCGCGGGTCATGACTACTCGATCGTCGTGGCCGGCAGCAGCAACACCCTCTGGGCCTGCGGACAGAACAACTACGGCAATCTGGGCGATGGCACCACCAACAGTCGCGCCACCCCCGTCCAGGTGCCGGGCCTCTCCGGGGTGGCCTCGGTGACCGACCTCGATGAGGACCATACCCTGGCCGTAAGTGGCGACGGCACGCTGTGGGCCTGGGGAAGCAACTCCAGTGGCGCACTGGGCCTGGGCACCCTGACGCAGTCCAGGAGTCTCTCGCCGGTGCAGGTGGCCCTCACGGGCGTGCGCAGGGCGGGGACCGGTCTGGGCTTCTCCGTGGCCGTGAAGACCGATGGCTCCGTCTGGAGTTGGGGCAGCAACAGCTTCGAGGTGCTGGGCACCGGCCGCTCCATCCTCCGTCGCGCGCCCGGTCTCGTCCCGCTCCCGTAGGCGCATCCCCTGCGTCAGTGGATTCGCCGTGAGGCTGGCGGCTCGCTGGAGGACACGGCGGGCTGTCTACAAACCAGGCGTCGTGCCCGGTACCACGATCAGCGTGCGTCCGAGAAGCCTGCACGAGTGGAAGCTATTCCACTCGCCGCGCCCCGCATGGAACCGCATACCATCGGGGTGCTGGCGCCACGCATCCTCGAGGAGCGGCTCTGGCCCACGAGGACATTTCTTCATGTTGGATATCCCGGGCTACCGAATTCTGGGCACGCTCCGCGCGACGGGGTCGAGCGTGCTGTTCCAAGCGGTGCGCGAAGCCGATGGTGTCCCCCTCATCATCAAGACGCCGATGGCCTCCTCTCCGAGTGCCAGCGAGAACGAGCGGTACCGGCGGGAATTCGCCATCCTCCAACGGCTGCGGGACGTGCGCGGAGTGGCCAGGCCCTATGCCTGTGAGCGGCTGCAAGGACGGCCCCTGCTCCTGCTGGAGCGGGTGCACGGCGAGCCCTTGTCCGAGTCCACGGGCCAGCCGATGGAGGTCTCCCGCTTCTTGAGTCTGGCCCTCTCGCTGGTCTCCACCCTGGCCGAGGTCCACGGCCGCGACGTCATCCACAAGGACATCAAGCCGTCCAACATCATCCTGGAGCCGTCGGGAGAGGCGCGGCTCATCGACTTCGGCGTGGCGACGCTGCAGCAGGTGGAGCACCTGGAGGCGGCGCCGACGCATCTCATCGAGGGCACGCTGGCGTACATGTCGCCGGAGCAGACGGGGCGCATGAACCGCACGGTGGACTACCGCACGGACTTCTACTCGCTGGGCGTCACCTTCTACGAGCTGCTCACGGGGCGCAGGCCCTTCCAGGCCCAGGACGCGCTGGAGTGGTTTCACGCCCACATGGCGCAGCGCCCGAAGCCGCCCCAGGAGCTGAATCCCCAGGTGCCTCCGGCCTTGTCCGCCCTCGTCATGAAGCTGCTGGCCAAGGTGGCCGAGGAGCGCTACCAGAGCGCCGAGGGCTTGAAAGCCGACCTGGAGCGCTGCCGCGAAGCGCTCGGCCAGAGCGAGCAGGAGGTGTTCCCGCTGGGGACCCAGGACACGCCCCACCGCTTCCAACTGCCGCAACGGCTCTATGGGCGTGACACACAGGTGGCTACCCTGCTCGAGTGCTTCGAGCGCGTGACGCGCACGGGCCGGCCGGAGTTGCTGCTGCTCAGTGGCTACTCGGGCATCGGCAAGTCCTCGGTGGTGCACGAGTTGTACAAGCCGGTGGTGCGGCGGCGCGGTTTGTTCCTGAGCGGCAAGTTCGACCAGTTCCAGCGGGACATTCCCTACACCACCCTGGCCCAGACCCTGCGCGGACTGGTGCAGCAACTGCTCGCCGGGAGCGAGGAGGAACTCGCCCGGTGGCGCGATCAGGTGAACCAGGCCTGGGAGGGCCAGGGCCAGTTGCTCGTGGACCTGGTGCCCCAGCTCGAAGTACTCGTGGGCCGGCAACCCACACCCCAGGCGCTGCCCGCCAGCGAGGCGCAGCGGCGCTTCTTCCGGGTGGTCCGCCAGTTCGTGTCGGTGTTCTCCACCAAGGAGCACCCGGCGGTGGTGTTCCTGGATGACTTGCAGTGGGCGGACCCCTCCAGTCTGCGGCTGCTCGAGCAGATGCTGACCCATCCGGAGAGTCCCCCGGTGCTGTGGCTGGGGGCCTACCGGGACAACGAGGTGAGCCGCACGCACCCGCTGATGGCGGTGGTGGAGAAGGCGCGCGAGGCGGGCACGCGCCTCACCGACATCCGGCTGGAGCCGCTGCGCGTGGAGCAGGTGGAGGAGTTGGTGGGCGACACGCTCCCGGGAGCGAGCAGGGAGGTGGTCGCCCCCCTGGCGGCCCTGGTGCACGAGAAGACGGGAGGCAACCCCTTCTTCCTGCTGCAACTGCTGGTGACGCTCCATCAGGAGGGCCTGCTCGTGCGCCTGCCCAAGGACGGCTGGCGATGGGATGCCGAGGGGGTGCGCGCCCGGGACTACTCGGAGAACATCGTCGACTTCATGGTGGGCAAGCTGCGCCAGTTCCCCCCTGGCACCCAGCACCTGCTGCGGCTGGCGGCGTGCGCGGGTAATGTCTTCTCGCTCCAGATGTTGGGCACCCTCTCGGGACTGTCCGAGGTGGAGGAGGTGGAGCACGGCCTCGAGCCCGCGTTGCGCGAAGGCCTGCTGGGGCGCGCCGGCGCGGAGACGTACCGCTTCCTGCACGACCGCATCCAGCAGGCGGCCCATTCGCTCAGCTCCGAGACGGAGCGCCAGGAGGTGCACCTGCGCATCGGCCGCCTGCTGCTCCAGAGCCTGTCCCCGGAGCAGGTGCGCGAGTCCCTCTTCGAGGTGGTGAGCCAGCTCAACGCCGGAGTGGCGCTGATGGAGGACCCCACGGAGCGCCACCAGCTCGCGCGACTCAACGCCGAGACGGGGAACAAGGCCCAGGCCGCGCTCGCGCTGCGCCCCGCCCTCACCTACTTCACCACGGCCTTCGCGCTCATTCCCGGGGACCCCTGGGAGACGGACTACGCCCTGGCCTTCCAGGTGCGACTGGCCCAGGCGCGGACGGAGTTGATGAGCGGCGACCCCTCCGCGGCACAACGTCTCGCCGAGGAGCTTCGCCCCCGGGCACGCAGCCGCGCGGACACCGTGGCCATCTACTTCCTGACTCAGGACATCCACTTCGCCACGGGTGCGTTCCTGGAGGGAATGCGCTGCTTGTTGGAGAGCCTGTCGTTGCTGGGCATGCCGGTGTCGCCCCAACCCACCTGGGAGGAAGCGGTCGCCGCCCATGAGGAGGCCTGGGCCCTGTTGGGGCAGCGTCCCATCGAGAGCCTCATCGAGTTGCCCCTCATGACCGACCCGGACATGAAGATGGCCGTCGTCGCGCTCTTCAAGCTCTTCCCCGGCGCCTACTCCTCCGACCCCCACCTGCTCATCATCATCCTGAGCCGGATTGTCTCCCTCTCCCTGCGCCACGGCGTCGTGGACGCCGCCGTGCCCGGGTTCACCTGGTTCGGCGTCATCACCGGCTCGTTCTTCAAGCGCTACCGGGAAGGCTTTGCCTTCGCACGGCTCGCCCTCGCATTCGTCGAGCGCTACCATCTGTCCGCCTACCGAGGGGATGTGCTGCTCGGCATGCAGTTCAGCAGCTACTGGGTCCAGCCCCTCGCCCGAGCGCAGGAACTGCTCCTCAACGGCCTGCGGTATTCGCTTCAAGTGGGCGACATCGCGCCCGCCACCTATTGCAGCGTCTATCTCGTCACCAACCGCCTGGCCATGGGACACGCCCTGGACGAGGTCCACCAGGAGTCGCTCGTGCGCGACGAGTTCCTGCGCAAGACGGGCTTCGTGGATCCCCAGGAGGCGCTCCTCGTGAGTCAGCGCTACGTGCAACAGCTGCGTGGCCATTCCCTGTCGTTCTCCTCCCTGAGCGGGGAGGGCTTCGACGAACGGGCCTACGAGGCGCGGATGACGCCCGAGCGGCTCGGCGGCACGCGCTGCCATTACTGGATTTACAAGATGCAGTCGCGCTTCATGTGCGGCGCCTATGCGGAAGCCCGAGAAGCGGCGGACAAGACGGCCGGGTTGTTGTGGTCCTGCTTCGGCACCCTCAATGCCCGCGAAGGCCACTTCTACCGCGCCCTGACCCTGGCCGCGTGCTTCGAGGGGGCCACGCCCGAGCAGCAGCGGGAGTGGCTCGTGGCCATCGAGCATCACCACCAACAGCTCGCCGAATGGGCGGAGCTGTGCCCCGAGAACTTCCGCGCGCTCGAGCGGCTCGTCTTCGCGGAGCGGGCCCGGCTCCTGGGGCGCTCGGAGGACGCGACACGGGCCTACGAGCAGGCCATCCGCTCGGCCCGGGAGAACGGAGCCACCCAGTACCTGGGACTGGCCAGTGAGCTCGCGGCGAAGTTCTGGCGCACGCGCGAGGCGCCCATCGTCGCTCATGCCTTCGCGCGCGAAGCCCGGGCGGCCTACCAGCGGTGGGGAGCGCGGGCCAAGGTCCAGCACCTGGAGTCCCAGTGGCCAGAGCTCGCGTCCACCCAGTCTCCCCAGGACACGCTGACCACCAGCAGCACGGACTCCACCCACATCGACGCGCTCACGGTGGTCAAGGCGCAGCAGGCCGTCTCGGGTGAGATCGAGCTGGAGCGCCTGGTGACGGCACTGATGCGGGCGGCGATGGAGAACGCGGGCGCGCAGCGAGGCGCCCTGCTGCTGCCCGACGGGGACGCGCTCTCGGTGGCGGCCCTCTTCCAGCTCTCGCCGGAGGGCGCCCTGGTGGCCTCGGACGAGGCAGGCCACCACGCGCTGCCGTGGACACTCCTCTCCTATGTCCGGCGCACGCGGGAACACGTGCTCATCGGCGATGCCTCCCAGGCCCATGCGTTCTCCGCCGATGCCTGGCTGGCGCGCGGCGGAGCCCGCTCGGTGTTGTGCCTGCCCCTGATGAGGCAGGAGCAATTCTCCGGGGCCCTGTACCTGGAGAACGACCTGGCCACCAACGCCTTCAGCCCGGCGCGCCTGGCGCTGCTGGGACACCTCGCCTCCCAGGCGGCCATCTCCATCGAGAACGCGCGGCTGTACGCGGACGTGCAGCGCGCCCGGACGGAGCTGCGCCGGGCCAACGACGAGCTGGAGCGGCGGGTGGAGGAGCGCACGCGCGAGCTCAAACAGACCCAGGCGCGCCTGGTGGACACCGCGCGCGAGGTGGGCATGGCGGAGGTGGCCTCCAACGTGCTGCACAACGTGGGCAATGTGCTCACCAGCGCCGTCGTCAACATGGAGATGATGAGCAAGGCCGTGGGCGCCCTGCGAGTGGGCCGGGTGAGGCAGACCGGAGCCCTGCTGCTGGAGCATCGGGGGGCCTTGGCGGACTTCCTGACGAAGGATCCGCGGGGCGGCCAGCTGCCAGAATACCTGGTGGCGCTCGGCGACGAGATGATGCGCGAGCAGACGCGCCTGCTGGAGGACATGGCGGTGATGAACCAGCACATCGAGCACATCCGCGCCATCGTCCAGGTGCAGCAGACGTATGCGCGCAACGTGCTGATGACGGAGGAGTGCGAGCTGTCCCAGCTCGTCGACGACGCGCTGCGCATCCAGATGGAGTCGCTGCGACGTCACGGCGTCACCGTCCACCGGGAGCTGTCGGAGGTGCCCCCGGTGAAGGTGGACAAGCACAAGGTGCTGCAAATCCTCATCAACCTGCTGAGCAACGCCAGACACGCGCTGGACGAAGTGCCCGAGGGCCGGCGCAACCTCTGGGTGAGGCTGACGGCGGTGGGGAACGTGGCGCGCATCCAGGTGGCGGATGATGGGGTAGGCATCGCGCCGGAGCTGATGGACAGCCTGTTCGTCCACGGCTTCACCACGCGCAAGGACGGCCACGGCTTCGGGCTGCACTCGAGCGCACTGGTGGCGCAGATGCTCGAGGGTCGCCTCACCCTGGAGAGCGAGGGCCTCGGCCAGGGCGCCGTGGCCACGCTGGAGCTTCCGCTCACCTTTGCAAATAGGCCCTAGCTCGCAGCCGTGTGGTGTCAATGCTTCCCGGGGCCTGGCCAGCACGTCAGAGGATCTGCAGGTTGATCACGTGGTGCACGAGCACCATCGCCGCGCACGACTCGATTCCCTCACAGCTCGAGACGGAGACGCCGACGTCGCCATCCACGATGAGCACGCGGCTGACGTACTCGCCGCGGTAACCCATGACCCAGAGTGCGCCCTCGCGCGGTTCCATCCGGATCTCGTTGCGAAGGCTGGAGCCTCGCAGGAGTGACAGCGTGTCGTCCGCGTACGACCAGGGAATCAGCGCGCCCTGACCGGACTGCAGTTCCCAAGGGCCTGCCCCGGCAGGGCCATGCGGATTGAAGTAATGGTCCGAGACGAGGCTCACGCGCTCATCGCCCTCCTGCACGACGACCGTGGCCCGGCCTCCCTCCGCGAGCGCCTCTTCGCGAGACAACGCCACGCGGAACGCGGGCGCGAAGCAATTGGGGTTGTCCTGCATTCCGAAAAAGTCCTGCACCCCGAAAGGCCTCTGCACCCCCTCGACGGGGATCATGGGATGACCGTTGAAGGTCGCCACGATGTCCTCCGAAGCGAGGGCGCAATCTTCCTTGTCCCCCTCCGGTCGCGAGAAGGACACGAGGACGGAGAGCACCGGTGGCAGCGTGCCGCCCTCGATCCTCTGGTCGAGTTGGACCGACACGTTACTGAAGCGCGCCAGACCCGGATGGGCAGGGCCACATCCGGAGAGGGCGAGCGAGAGCGACAGCAGGAGGAGCGCGGAACGCAGGAAGGCCGTGTGCATGCGTCACAGCCTTGCAAGCACATGACCAGTCCCGCAGCCTCGGGGAGGCGGTGAGGCCCGTGCAGCGGGTTGCGCACCGCTGCAGGGTGTTGCACAGAGCGTCAGATACTCCCAGCCGCTGGCCATGTGCGCGATCGGCAGTTCCACTCTCCCCGAGAGGAGCATCTCCGGTGAACCTGTTCCTCCTCCTGACCCTGCTCACCGCCGCCCCCGCCGGGGCGACTGGCACGCCCTGCGAACCCGTGGAGGGTGCGCCCGGCGACCACGGCGTCTACTCCCAGCCCGCGCTCGTCCGCTGGGCCCGGAGTCACCTCGGCACGGAGGCCGCCCGCCTCGTCGGCACGCTCGACTGGGACGAGCTCTCGTGGTCTGGCTCGGAAGGGCGCTATCTCGCGCCGCCGCCCTCCCCCTCCGGTTGGAGCGTCCGCCTCGCGGCACCCGAGCCACTCCAGCTCACGGCGTCGTTCCACCTGGAGCCAGGTGCCTGCCTCACCCTCCGTCCGTACGGCGCGGACGCGCTCATCGGACTCAGGTCCGAGCGGAAGGACGGAGCGGATGCCCCCCTCCTCTTCGTTCCCTCTCTACCCGGCCGCTACACCTTCCGCTGGCATGGCCCCCACATCGACGGACGCTGGTCGCCCGGGTGCGACGGGCCCTGAGTCTCCGGCCTGGTGTCCCAAGGGAGCGTGGGCGAGCGCTCCCCCTGGTGACTACGATTCAAGGTGAAGGCTCTCATACAAGGAGAGACGCCATGAGCTACATCGATGGATTCGTCGTCCCGGTCCCCGTCGCCAACAAGGAGGCCTACCGGACGATGGCAGCCAAGGCCTTGCCCCTGTTCAAGGAATACGGTGCGACCCGTGTCGTCGAGTGCTGGGGCGACGATGTGCCCGACGGAAAGGTCACCGATTTCAAGGGCGCGGTGAAGGCCGAAGCCGGTGAGACGGTGGTCTTCTCGTGGATCGAGTGGCCGTCCAAGGCCGCCCGTGACGAGGCCAACAAGAAGATGATGGAAGACCCGCGCATGAAGGCGATGGAGGGCATGCCTTTCGACGGCAAGCGCATGATCTTCGGCGGGTTCGAACCGATACTCGACTCCTGACCCTCCCAAGTGGGCACTCCCCCAGGGTTGGCGTGAGGCACGTGTCGGCTTCGCCCGTGCGGCCCTGGGGTGCTGGGCCTCCCCGGCATTCCCTTGCTCGTGCTCTGCTCAGCGATAGCGCTTCAGCTCGAGTCCCTGGCCGACCACCGTCTCTTCCCGGAGGCGCCGTGCCCGGTACCACGACAAGCGGGCACTTCTTCATGTTGGCGAGGAGCGCTACCAGAGCGCCGAGGGCTTGAAGGCCGATCTGGAGCGCTGCCGAGAGGCGCTCGGACAGGACGTGCGGGAGGTATTCCCCCTGGGGACCCTTGGGCCGGCGTGCTACTCCATGCACCACGCCCGTGGAGACTGGCCCGTCCAGCGGCGGAAGGCGTGGTGGAAGGCGCTCGGCGCCGAGTAGCCGAGCCGCCACGCGACCTCGGCGATGGGGGTGCCCGCTTCGAGGAGCACGCGCGCCTGTTGCCGCCGGAAGGCTTCGCGCTCGGCCTCCAGTGACGTGCCCTCGTCACGAAGACGCCGCTGAAGCGTGCGGGGACTCATCCCCAGGTGGGCGGCCAGGTGCGCCAGCTCCGCGCCGGATTCGGGCAACAGTTCGGGAAGCAGGGCCCGGACCCGGTCCGCGGCGCGGGACGAGGCTGGAAGACCCGCCAGCATCCGGTCCGTGGCGCGCGCGAGCACTCCCGACAGGCCAGCGTCTCCTCCAGGTAACGGTCTGGCGAGAAGGGCCACGGGAAACACCAGCGCATCCTGAGGCGCGCGGAAGGAGACCGGCACGCCGAGCACGCGCATATACGCCGGGGCCTCCCCGGGGCGGGGTCCACGTAACCGGAGGCGGGCCCCTGGCAGACCTCCCACCAGCCGCCCACCATTCACGAGGAGATCCGCGAAGACGAGCTGGGCCATCAGGCGGTGGGCGGGACGCTCGGACCCATACGGGTGGTACGTCACCGTCACGCGCGCGGCGCCCCGCTCCAGCGCGAATCGCTCCCCTTCGCTCCACAGTCGCTGGTAGCGCAGCGCGTGCTCCAGCGCCTCACCGAACGTGCGGCTGCTCACCATGAGGAAACCCAGCGCGTCGAGGTCGTCCGCGCGGAGGGCCGCTCCCACGTGCAGTCCGAAACATCCGTCCCCCAGCCGGACCGCCGCCTCCTCCAGGAGCGTGTAGACGGAGAGCAGGGGCACCCGCGCCTCCGGCTCGGTGAGCCGCACGCGCTCGAGTCCAGAGGCCTTCAGCAGGCCACTCCGGGGAAGGCCCCTGGCCTCGGCGGAGTCGAGCACGCGCGGCACCAGTCCGGCCCAGGTGGTGGGGCCCGCCGGAACCGGGCCCGGTTGGCGCGTGGGAGCAGTCCTTCTGACGCGTGGCATCACTCACCTCCCTTGGGGTTTCTCTACGTTGGAGGCATGGGAACCCCTGGATGGATGAGGACAGATGAGAACAGACGGACGCGGGAACCGGAAGCGCGCGAGGCGTTCGTGCGCGACACGTGGTACCCGGTACTGGAAGCGAAACGGCTGGGCCGCCGGCCCGTGAAGGTTACCCGGCTCGGCCGCGAGCTCGTGCTCTGGCGGGATGCCCGGGGCCAGCCGGTGGCCCAGGAGACGGCGTGTCCCCACCGGGGTGCCGATCTCTCCCGGGGTCGGGTGGTGGGTGGGTGCCTGGAGTGTCCCTACCATGGCATGCGCTTCTCGGCGGATGGCGCGTGCGTGCACGTGCCCTGCGAGGGAAAGGCGCGCCCGATCCGAACCGGCCTGCGGGTGAAGGGATACGCGGTACGGGAGAGCCTCGGCCTGGTGTGGCTGTGGTGGGGTGAGCAACGGGAGGAGCTCCCTCCGCTGCCCTGGAGTCATGAAATTCCAGGGGAGGGAGCGGGCACGTGTACCGCCACGTTGACCTGGAATGTTCCCTTCGCCCGGGTGATGGAGGGGAACCTGGACCTGCACCACTTTCCCTTCGCCCACCGCCGGTGGGCTCCGGGCATGGGGACCTGGTTGGAGCCCTACACGGCGCGCCTCGAGGGCGACGTCATCCACACCCACTGCGTCCTGCGCCAGGACGATGGCAGGCCCTGGGACGGCCGGAGCGGTTTCGAGGCGGAAATCAGGGTGCTCTTTCCGCATCTGCTGCTCGCCCGCTTCGGCCGCTTCACCCAGACCCTCGCGGTGGCCACCCCCATCGACGAGGAGAACACCTGGGTGGTCTTCCGCTACCGCAGCCAGCTCCCGCTCGTGGGAGGGCTGGTGGCATGGTTCCTCGTCCAAGCGGAGGTGCGACTCATCCAACCCGAAGACCATGCGCTGTTGCGCGACGGCAGGCCCAGGCACCCCGTCCGGGAAGACTTCCACCTGGTCAGGGCCGACGCGGGCATCGCGCTCTGGTTCCGCATGTATGAGCGGCGGCTGGCGGCCCAGCGCGGGACTCGGATGCCTCCTCCCTAGGAGGTGCCCCGGGCCCTGGCGGGTCTCGCCCGGACGCTGGACTCAGGGAGACAGGATTTGAACCTGTCTCCCCCGCCCTGCTCAGCGCCCCTTGTAGGCGGGCTTGCGCTTCTCGGCGAAGGGTCGGCGGCCACCCCCGCGTGTCCTCCGGGAGGACGCGGGGCTCACTCCTCCGTGTAGCCTCCGAAGATGAAGCCGACACTACGTCGGCTCTGGCTTCTCGGGAGGGGGCTCCAGTTCCTCCGGCACGCGCGCCCGGAGGAACTTCCATCCCTTCGGAAGATGGTGCGCGGTGAAACCCTGGCCCGCGATGCTGACAAGCTCGCCATCCGTGGCCTTTCCACTGACGAGCCATTCATCTGCTTCTTCTCTCGTTGCGAACGTTTGAGAAACAATGATGGGCTTGCCCGTGACGAACTCCCGGAAATAGTCGCGGTACTCCTCCAGCTTCTGAATGTCTCGGACATAGAGCAACGCCACCGCGGCGATCCGGAGGGCCTCATCTTCCGGCGAGTCCTTCTGGTACTTGTCGCTGATGGTACCGAGCGTCTTCATCACGGCATCAACATCGAAGTCTGCATCATAAGCCATTGGCGCACCGGATTAGAGGGCAAGAGGAGCCAGAATCAGCGCACCAGAACCGCCTGTCGTGAGAACAAAGGCAACGCCAGCGATGACGACGACCGTCCCAAGCGCCACTTGGGCCTTGTGATTCCTGATCCACTCGATCGCCTCGTCAACACGCGAGAACTTCAGCTCCCGTGCCTTCTGTTCGTTTGCCTTTTCGCATTCCATATACACCTTGAGGCATTTACTGGTGCAATGCCTACGGAGCCATCCGTCCCGCTCCGTTTGAGGGTATGGCAAAGGCTCGGTGTTCCAGCAATCGTCATAACACTCATTCTGCTCCGCATCGCAGTTACGGAAGCCAGAGCCACCAGTTCCAAGGGCGGTGCCAACTCCCCGTGCGTCCTCGGAGATGACATAGATTCGGGGTTCCGGTCGCTGAGAATGGGCACATCCGATGCTGGCCACCACGACAGCAACCACCAGAACGGTCCATTTCATCTCTTTCCGCCTCGTGCTTGCCCAGCGGCCTCCCTGGCCAACTATGTCACTCGAGGCTCATTACCGCCGTGGCACCCGGCCCATGTGTCAGGAGCCAAACAGCTGGCAATGGCGGGGGCTCCGGCCAAGGACCACTTGACTGACCAGGGAGACAGGATTTGAACCCGTGGACGAGGGGTGCCCCAAACCCGCGACGGCACACGCCTTTCGCTGAATCGTGAGTGAATCCGGGCACTTCGAGTCCACGGGGCAGTCCTCGCCAGTCCCGCCTGTCGCCCGGAGTCCCCTCCAGCTTTGGAGACACTCTGGAGACAGAACCAGGGGCGCACGGTGCTCCAGGGAGGTTCGTGGGAGCCCATCGGTAGCGTGTGCCCTGGCGAGATGTGGCTGGGGAGGGGCAGGTGGAGGAGCGCGGGGGGGCGTACCGGCGGAGGCAGCCGGAGGGGACGGTGCTGTACGAGACGGACGCTGGTCGCCCGGGTGCGATGGGCCCTGACCGCACCACTCCGCCGGCGGCCACCCCCGCGTGTCCCCCGGGAGGACGTGGGGCTCACTCCTGCGTGTAGCCTCCGAAGATGAAGCCGACGCCCGCCTGGAGCATCACGTGCTCGAGAGGGGGCCTCGTGGGCTCCTGAAGCACCGAGACCTCGGGCATGACGTGGAACCACCGACCGATGGGCACGGCAACCCCCAGAGACGACCCCACCAGCAAGGGCTCTCGAGACGTGGTGTAGTCGAGCGCCTTGCCGAACAGATAGGCGACTCTTGGCCCCAGCACCAGTTGGTACCCCTCCAGGTTCACGCCGATGAGCAGCGGGAGTTGCACCATCCCCGCGCCGTCCCATGCACTGCTGAGATCGAAATTGGGGATGTACCGCACGCTGGGCGCCAGCGTGAGGTCCACCCCGTGCTTCAGCGAGAGCGCGCGCAGCAACCCGAACCGGGCATCCGCCTCGATGCCCGGGATGAACACCCTGGCGCCCACATCGATCCGCTCGGTCAGGCCATAGCGGACTCCCACCTCTCCTTGTGGATAGGCCGCGCCCGGGCCGTTGAGGCCCATGGCGCCCTGCACGCCAGGGGAAAGCGACACCTGGAGTCGCCCCGGGTCCACTGTACGGGCCATCCCCGTCGAGACACAGCCCGACGAGGCGAGCCCCAAGAGTCCTAGAAGAGCTACGGGCAGCAAGGAGGTTCGGGTCATCCCCGGCCCTGAAGCATGTCCCATGCCGGGTGCTCCTCCCCGAGAACCGTGCATCCGGATGCACGAAAGGCGCCGGTTTCGTGCACACGACTTCCAGGAACGTGCACCCGCTCCCCTCTCACGGGGCCGTGGAGGCATTGAAGGTCTCCACGCCGTGTCTGGATATTCCCGAGCCGGAGCGGGGAGACCGCGCCAGCGCATTGGCAATCTGCCAATATATCTTCCAGGCTGCTGATATATGGGTCGTGCGCTGGTAGAGCGGGGGCATGACCCAGAGCACTCCAGAAGGAATGAGCGTTCCCGATTTTCGGGAAGCGCTGGCACGGTGGGCGAGTGGCGTGGCGGTCGTCTCGGTCCGCGACGCGCAGGGGCTTGGGGCGACGACGGTGAGTTCCTTCAGCTCGCTCTCGTTGGAGCCACCGCTCGTACTGGTCGCCCTCTCGGAACGCTCTCGTACCCTGAAGCGGGTGCAGGTGGCCGGGCGATTCACCGTGAGCGTCCTCTCCTCCACCCAGCGAGACATCGCGGTGCGGTGCTCGAAGGGGGAGGCCGAGGACGCCGCGTTCGACGATGACGCTTTCGTTCGAGATTGCCTAGCGGGCTTCTCATGCACATTGCTCGACCTGCACCGCCATGGAGACCACCTCCTGCTCATCGGGCGGGTGGTCGGCGTTCGCCGCGAGGAGGAGCGGGAACCCCTCCTCTATTGGAACCGAGCGTATCGAGCCGTCACGACGCTGTAGGAACACCCTCCCATCACCCCCACGACGAAAGGACATATCCCGTGCCGTTCACGCTGCCCGACCCGCCCTACAAGAAGGACGCTCTCGCCCCCCACATCAGCGCGGAGACGCTCGAGTTCCACCACGGCAAGCACCACGCCGCGTACGCGAGCAACGCGGATCTGCTGCTCAAGCACGGACAGAAGGCCCTGCTGACCATCGACGTGTGGGAGCACGCGTCAGGCGCGCAACTGCGCCCTCAAGCGGGGGCGGAGCCGGGGCTGGAGGAGGAGAGCCCGGTCCAGGCTGCGACGGTGGAGTCGACGTCTGCGTACACATGGATTGCCTCGTCCACGACAGACACCCAGGAGTCGAAGTCGATGCGGTGATGTTCTCGGAGTGTCGCGGGAAGGCTCGCCACCACCAGAAGAAAGCCGTCAGGGCCCAGCACTCGCGAATTCCAGAGCGTCGCAAGAGCCCTCTGCGTCTCTCTACAAGCAATGGATACTCGCAGCACCCGGCCCAGCGCATACGCGTACCCGGCCAGGGGTTGGAGTTCCAACAAGGAGGACCCCACGAACCGTTCGCTGGTCAGAATCTCCCGCTCCACGCTGAGCGCAAGTTCCCGGGCCCGCTGCTTCGCGCCGAGCTGAAGGTAGGCCACTGCGGCATCCGCCAGGAGCAGGCACCTCAAGCCATGGAGCGGAATCAGCCAAGCCTGCTCCACTGCCTTCCGGCACCAAACGAGCTTGCGCGGCAGGGGATATCCGCCCGCGATCGGTGCGAAGCGCGACCAGAACAGGCTCTGCACAGCGGGTGGGAGCGACTCGATGAACGGGACACTCAACTCCTCCTCGGAACGCGAGCTCAGTTCCAGCAGCGTCAGAGCAAGGGGGAACTGCCCCCCAAACAGCCCGGCGAGGCGGTATTCGGAAACCCCGACTCCTGCGACGACCACCGTGCGTTTCCATTCCTCCCAGCCATTGCCCTCCGGTGATGTCGCGAAACGGACCAACTCCGAGAGCGATGCCCTTGGGCTCCCCTGTCGCAAATTCTCAAGCATGTTAATCTGACAATTCTGGTGCGGCATGGAACCGGACGGCCAGGTTTTGTCGAGCAGGGCAACAGCTCTCTTCCAAATTTCCGAGGCCCTCAACGCGTCAATATTCCACGCCTGACCGGCGACGAAGGCGAGTTGGACCGGCTCAAACAGAGGGGCGCTCCCGATGCCCTCCGGACTCGTAGCTGCCGAGTCGAGCCACTGTGCGCTCCTCGCAGGGTCTATGCTATGAAGGCACCGGGCCAGCGCTGCCTGGAGGAACCGCCGCTGGACGGGCCCCCGCACCGAGTCGAGCACATCTGGAAGTCGCCGGACGATCTGCTCCGGCCAGTTCGGGAGTGCGGCCGGGAGGTTCTGCACGAAGTCGATGTCCTGGCTGTCCCAGAGTTGGAGCGTTTCCGTAAGCCATTCCCACGCTTGGGAGGGCACGCGCGCATTCAGCTCCCCAAGTATCCCCAGCCGCCAGCACACGAGGCTGTCCTTGTCCAGCCCCCGCTGCTTGAGGAACGCCGCGTTGCGTCTCCGATCGTCGAGTCCCCCCGCGTGGACCAGTTCGAGCATGAGCGTGCCCCAGCACCAGAAGGATATGGTGGGACGCTCGGAAAGGCTTAGGGCCGCTTCGAGATAGTCTCGGGCCCGCCCTGGAGCGCTCACCGCGAGTTGCCTGGCGGCCTCCACCGAAACCTTCGATTTCAGCTCCCTGTCTGTCAGCGATTCGACATAGGGCTCAAGCAGGTCTGCATCCGTCTCGAGCTGCAGGCGCACCAGCGTAGGCAGCCCCGCCCTGAAGTCATCACTGTCTTCAAGATCCACGAAGTCATATGGCGGCTCTCGGTGCATCGCCAGAACTTCCCAGACCTGCTCAAGGGTCCGCTGGGCCCGCGCGGGGTCAATCTGGTAATCGATCTCCGCTGTCTCGAGCAGGATGTCCAGCTCCTCCGTGTTCTCGCGACCAAACCGGGCTCGAGCCTGCGTCACGCGCTCTAGCGTGCGCTCAACCAGCCTGGAAGCAGTCTCGTGGAAGCCCAACAAGTTCAGGTGCCGGGCCGCTATGATGGCAATTCGATACCGCCCCCGCCTGATGTAATTAGTCTCCTTGAGTTCCTCAACGCTGGTCGGCGCGGCATTCAGCCAGTGAAGCACCTGGAGCAGATGCCAAACGAGCCGGTCCTTCCCCTGCGCGGCGCCCACGGCCAGCAACCCAGAGATGACGTACGGATCCAGCGGCACCTGCCGGGTCTGCATGGCCTCGGCAGCTGCGGCCGGGTCGATTTCCGACCAGTAGCGAAGTAGGACACCCAGAATCCAGTACGAGAATGGATGGAGTCCAGAACCGTGGTCATAGATGAGGGCGAGCGCCCCTCGGAACCAGAGATCCGCCATCTTCGGATCGATGGTACTCCAGAGCCGGGCGCCCTCTACATAGATACCAGCCGGTGGCGGGGCGTCCATGGGAATGGGGGCGCGGAGAAGACTCCGGGCGACCCTCTCCAGAATGTCGGCCATGAAAGGGGCATGGGTTGGCGCACAAGCCTCCAGGAGCCGGGAGCTGTTAACGGCCAGTGTGTCGAGGTCGCGACTCACTTGCTCGATGCCCTCCTGCAATAGCTGCTCGAAGAGCTTCTGCCCTGGCGCACCAATACTCGCGAGGCCCCGCAGGACGGACGCGCGCCAGGTGGAACCAGCAGTCCCACGGGCGCGGACAGGCATGTACTCCAGGGCCCGCTCCGTCTGGTGGAGCTTCAGCATGACCTCCAGCGCCAGGGGGGAATTCTGGCGCTCCGCGTTCTCCACCAAGGCGCCCATCAGCCCGAATCGGCAGATCTCCCGGATTGCCTCCGCGAAGGGCAGCTTCCGCGCGCATCCGGCCGCAGCCTCCAGGTCTCGCAGGAAGGCACGGTTGGAGCCGAAGTGCTCCCGGCACGTCTTTCGCCAGCGGCTGCCGATGAGCCGCATGAGCTGAAGCTGCTCCGGCCACCCGCCCTGCGCCAGATGCGACGTGCCGAATCGAAGCCCGTAGTCGTCGAGGCCCACCTCTCCGCCGCTGAAGCAGCGCTCCGCCACGCGTGCATGAGCACGGGCTGGGTCGACGTGCCACACCTCCTCGCGCGTCTCTTCGCAGGTGAGGAAGTCCCGCAGAGATTTGTGATGAAACGTATAGAGCGATTCCTGCTCGTGCTCGTGCGTATCGAGAAAGGGCTTGAGCTCGGCAATCACTTCGGCGACGCGGTTGGGTGAGAGTCCGGTGAGGCGCACGAGTTGCTGGCCACCCAGCGCGTCGTAGGCCACAGCAAGGACCTCAAGCACAGGCTGGAAGAACTCCCCATAACGGTCCCCCTGCCTCCGGGCAAGTCCACCGAGGATGCGCTCGTAGATGCTCCCCAGGCCACTGGGAAGCCCTCCCGCGCGCAGCAGCGCTCCGTGGCCTGCGCGCAGGGACTCGAAGAACTGGCGCACATACAGAAAGTTCTGCTCGCTGCGCTCATGCAGTTCCCGGCGCAGTGTCGCTGGAGGCCAGTCAAGGGATTCCAACTCCCGGACCACATCCGCAGAGGCCAACCCCTGCTCGACGAACTCCGCAATCGCCTGCGCCGTGTCCCCCCTGTACTCCGGCGCGTCCATCTCCAGCACTGGAGCCCCATCCCGCAGGAAGCGGTCGAGATGTGGCCCTCGGCGGGACGTCACCACCAGGAGCGCGTTGCCCAGCTCCGCGAGCTCGGAGCCCAGCGGGAGGATGTCGACGATGCGCTGCTCGAAGCAGCCCTGGCCAGGCCCAGGCAGTGACGTGTCCTCGTCGAGGCCATCAATCCAGACGACAACGCGCTGGCCTGGAGCCAACTCACGAAGGCGACGCAAGGGCTCGAACCACGCCATCTGCCGGAAGGTCAGCAGCGGAATGTGGCGGTATTCTTCGACGAGTTCCCCGATGCGGATGCCTATCGCCTTGCCCTCGACCCAGCGCGCCTCAAGGTCCACGTGGAGATTTAGCTCCTCCCGCCGCCAGGGCACGGTGACGTAGCGCTCGACATCGATCCCCACCACGCGCCCCGTCTTCCCAACGTTATGGACGCTGCCCCGGACGCTCATAGCCATGACCTCGGGAAAGAGCCCACTTCCGAAGGCAGCCTTGAGCTGGAACCCCAGCGAGGTAAGGAATGCGTAGGGATCCCCCCAGAGAGATGACTCCGTGTGCCCCACCCGCAGGAAGTGGTGCAAGTAGCCCTCGCGCTGGATGAAGTGAGAGGCCAGCGAGGTCTTCCCACATCCCAGCTCCCCAACAATCAACTGGCAGGGGCAATCAGTCCTCTGGAGTCGCTGGCGAACCTCCTGCTCCAGCAGCGGACGGGGCACGTAGCTCTCCGTCGCCCAGTCTAGCACAGCTCGGAAGTCAAGCGCCCCCGGCGCGGCTGCTAGCATCATCAGCGCTCCTGCGGCTCGCTGCCCTCAATGCGGATGCCCGTCACCTCGCCGCCTACATCGCGGGCCTTGAGGCGGACCCTGTCCCGAGACGTCGTCCGGGCAGTACGCGTCCGCTCATCCACGCCCGACACAGTAGCGCCCTTCCGGATACGTGCAGCATCGAGCCGCACGTCCCGCCCCCCGGCCCTTCGCGACTCCCCTCGGTGCTGGAGGACTTCGCCCAATCCCCACGCGACGAGCGCCAGGGCAAAAACGACGACAGCGGCCGGCAAGAGCGGCTGCAGCGCCTCCAAGACGGATGTGGCCACGATTGCGAGCACCAGGATGACGCCCAAGGCCAGGAGCAGCGGCTGGGACTTAAGCCTAGTCGCAACCGTGTTGATGGCGTCCGGGATGTCCGCGTGCTCCTTCGGTGCCTTCTCACTCTCCGTCCCCATGAGGTACCTCCTTTCGTGGATGCGCTGGCGGACAGTGCTACCCACACAACAGTTGAGTGGCACATCCCAAGAATGTGACGGCATGCGCCCAGCGCCCGTCCTGCCACCTGCTCAAGCGCCAGGAGGAGCCACAGAACAGCACCACCCAGGACCTCGACTGAATGGAAGCTTCGACGCATAGAGCAGATGAAACAGCCGGGCAGCCACGGGCGTGGGGGCCCCACCGAGCCCTACATTGCGGCGGCACGAACGTGACTGAGCCTGCCCAGGTTTTGTGGACACACCCAATAATCACGGGAGATAGTGTCCATAGAGCGTAGGAATAGGCGGAGTTTCACCCCGGAGTTCAGATCCGGGGAGGTCCGCTGGCTAGATCTAGTGAAGACCATGAGATCAGGCCTGCTGTGGTCCGCGAAAGGCATCATGCACCCCCCGAGTAATGGTGTTCACAGGGGGCGGGTGGAGAAAGAGGGCTCCACGCAACGACCTTAAGAAGAATGCGGCCCGTCGAGTGCTGGAGAGCCGGCGGACCGGGCAGCCGCCGCTGCTCCGGGCGATCATCACGCAGCACGATGGAGCTCAGATCGACTTCTTCAATGATGAGGAGATCGCCCGCGAGCGTGCCATGGTGTTGACCGACCGGCGGACGCTCTACCAGCCACTCATGGAGTACGAGGAGGGCGAGAGCAATGGCTTGCCAACGATGCGGCTCCGATTCATCTCCCATCAAGGTGAGGAAATCGTTCTCTCGTACGAGGCCTTCTCCCCTCCAACGCCCGAGTTGGGCGGATTCATCAATCCCGGGGAGCACTCCGGAGGCGCCTCCCTTCCCGTGATGTGGGCGAACGTCAGCGCCTTCGCCAGCCCCAGGAGCAGCGTGACCGTCGACGGCGTGTCCTACCCAGCCCCTCGAGCCGCCCTGGACGAGGAGCCGCACGGTCCGAGCCTCCGTGTCCAGGCTCGGACCGTGGCACCTCATCGAGAACACGGTCGGAGCCGAGGACTGAGCGGATGCCGGACCCGGCCCCTAACGCTTCTCCGGCAGCAGGGTGTAGTCGGGGAAGTTACCGAAGAGCCGCTCGCCAGGGGGGCCCTGGGTCACGGCATGCACCAAGTAGGTGCCTCCCACGAAGCAACCCTGCCAGGACTGGCCGATGCCTCCAAAGGTCTCCTCCCGGTCTCTGCGGGAGCGCACGGCGTTGATGCCCACCTTGAAGGCGCGCAACTCGGAGGCGATGCGCCGGGCCGTCCCGGGCTCATCGCAGGCGATGGAGGCCACGAGCGCACCGTTGGAGACGTTCATCTCCGTGATGAGCTCCTCCTCCGTGTCCACGACCACGATGGAGTCCACCGTCCAGACAGGCTCGGAAGCAGACACTAGTTCTGAGTTAGAGTTGCTGGCCGGTGAAGGCCCGATAGGTACTTAGGTGGTGGAGACAGGATTTGAACCTGTCTCCCCCGCCCTGCTCAGCGCCCCTTGTAGGCGGGCTTGCGCTTCTCGGCGAAGGCCTTGAGGCCCTCCAGCCGGTCCTCCGTGGCGAGCACCTTCTCGTACTGGCGCAGCTCCAGCGCGAGTGCCTCGTCCAGCTCCAGCGACAGGCCCTCGTCGATGGCGTGCTTGGCCGTGGCCACCGCGATCGGCGCGTTCTCCACGATGCTCTCCGCCATCGCGTACGCCGTGTCCAGCAGGTGCCCCTCCGGCGCCAGCCGGTTCACCAGCCCGATGCTGAAGGCCTCCGCCGCGTTCACGCGCCTTCCGGTCAGGATCAGATCCTTCGCCCTCCCCGGCCCCACCAGCCGCGTCAACCGCTGCGTCCCTCCACCCCCGGGGATGATGCCCAGCTTCACCTCCGTCAGCCCCAGCTCCGCCGCCGGCGCCGCTACCCGCAGGTCGCACGACAACGCCAGCTCCGTCCCTCCCCCGAACGCCGCCCCGTTCACCGCCGCGATGAACACGCAGTCGCTCTTCTCGATGGCCCGGAACGTGCGCCGCAGCCCCTCCAGGAAGGCGCGCACCTCGGGCTCGCTCATCGTCGAGCGCTCCTTCAGATCCGCCCCCGCGCAGAACGCCTTGTCCCCCGCCCCCGTAATCACCACCGCCCGCGTGTCGTGACCGCGCGACACCCGCGTCACCATCTCCTCCAGCTCCTTCAGCATCGCCCGGCTGATGGCGTTGCGCCGCCCCTCTCCGTCGATGGTCCAGATCTCGATGGGTCCTCGCGCGTCGATCTTGAATTCCGCCATATACCCTCCCTTACCGGCCCCTACACCGGGCCACCATTCGAGCCCCCAGCCTGCGGCGACTCCTCGGGCCTGACAAGGCGGAAACGATTACTCTTGAGCGCGATGTGCACCGCCTCGAAACGCTCCCTCGCCCGTCTGCTCCCCTGGCTCCTCCCAGGCCTCGCCCTGCTCGTTCCCCTCGCGGCCCTCGCGCGCGGTGGGGGGGGTGAGCACTACAGCTCCCCCTCCTCCGATGACGACGGAGGGGGCGGCGGCATCCCGTTCTGGCTGATTTTCGAGCTCCTCGAGCTGCTGATCCGGCTCACCATCCGGTACCCCTACGTGATGCTGCCGTTGATCGGCGTCTGCGTGGCCGGCTGGTTCTTCTACCGGCGCAACGTCCACCCCACGGGCGCCACGCAGCGGGCCTTCCAGCAGCGCGAGGCCGAGCAGCGCACCACCGTCTCCACCCGGGACGTCCAGGGCTGGGTCAACGCGCTGCGTCTCAAGGATCCCCAGTTCGACCCCCAGGTCCTGCTCGACAAGACGCGCAAGCTCTTCCTGGAGCTGCAGGACGCCTGGTTCAAGCGGGACATGTCCCCCGTGCGGCCGTTCCTGTCGGACGCCACGTACCAGCGCTTCGACGTCCAGCTCCAGCTCATGGCCGCCCAGGGGGTGCGCGACGCCATCACCGACATCCACGTGCTGGACGTGCAGCTCATCGGGCTGGACCAGAGCCAGTGGTTCGACACGGTGCACCTGCGCGTGCGCGCCCGGATGCGGGACGCCGACGTGGCCGCCTCCGCCTCAGAGGCCGAGGCCCTCGCCGCCGCGAAGCGCGCCCCGCTGGAGGCCTTCACCGAGGTCTGGTCCTTCGTGCGCAAGCCCGGAGTCCAGACGCGCGTCGGTGAGGATCTCTTCCAGGGCAAGTGCCCCAACTGCGGCGCTCCGTACAAGGGCGGTGCCGCCAACCGTTGCGAGTACTGCGGCGCCATCGTGAACTCCGGTAACTACGACTGGACGCTCTCGGAGATCACCCAGGGCATCGAGCACGTGCGCCACCACGCCCAGGTGGACAACCTCCGCGAGGCCCGCGAGGCCGACCCGGCCCTCAACCTGGAGATCCTCGAGGACCGCACCTCCCTGCTGTTCTGGAAGTGGATCGACGCGCAGAGCCGGGGCACCACGCAGGCGCTGCACAAGGTGGCCAGCGCCGACGCCATCGGCCGGCTGGACGAGGAGCTGGGCTCGCTCGCCAGGCAGGGCCGGCGCAAGGTGTTCCTCGAGTGCGCCGTGGGCGGGGTCATCACCCGGGGCTTCGAGGTGGACCCCCAGGGCTTCGACAAGGCGCATGTGGAGGTGCGCTGGAGCGCCCGCATGGGCGTGGGTCCCGTCAACGAGCGTCCTCCCGCCCTGCCGACGGTCCCGCAGCGCTGGGTCTTCACGCTGCTGCGCAAGCACGGCGCTCGCACCAACACGGACAACGGCATGTCCACCAACCGGTGCCCTCAGTGCAACGCACCCCTCACCGACTCGGCCGCCATCACCTGCGACTACTGCGGCACCGGGCTCGGCAGCGGCGAGCGGGACTGGGTGCTCGCCTCCGCGGATCCGTTCGAGTCCTGGGATGCCCGTGAGCAGCGGCGCTTCGCCAGGGTCACCGCCCGGAGGACCGCCCAGCGAGGGCAGCCCATCGAGGTTCCGGGGCTCGCGCAGGGGCCGGTGGATGACGTCATCGCCGATCCCCAGGAGCGCCAGCGCCTGCTCTACATGATGGCCGCGCTCGCGTCGGCCGACGGCACCGTGGACTCCGCCGAGCGCAAGCTGCTCGAGCTGTGCGCGCGCCGCTGGAGCGTCCCCTGGAGCAACGTGGAGATGGCCCTCAACACCGGCCCGCAGCTCTTCACCCGGCTCGTCCAGCGCGGCACGCCCGAGGCCGAGGTCTTCCTGCGCAACCTCGTGGAGATGGCGCTCGTGGATGGGCGGATCGACCGCAAGGAGCGGCGCATGCTGGAGTTCGCCGCCGGCCACCTCGGTCTCGTGGACAAGCTGCCGGAGATGCTGGGCGGGCGATGAGCCTCGGCTGAGGTGCCACCATCGGCCGGGCAGCCTGGTTGCCCGGGTTCCACGCTGCCTCCCGGTGCTCTCCGCCGGGGTCATCCATTTTCACCACCGGTCCGTATCGAGAGTGGAAACCACCCACTCCGTGAGGACCGACCATGCTGAAACCGAACCCGCTGGCCACCATCACCGTCCTGATGGCGGCCATCCTGGCAGTCCCGTCCGGTGCCTTTGCCGCCAGCCACCGCGAGGCCCCCATCACCGCCCTGGACCACAAGGCGGACATCACCGACTTCTTCGCCTTCGTCAGCTACGACAAGCCAGACAAGGTCACGTTCATCCTGAGCGTGGATCCGCTGTTGGAGCCCGCGAACGGGCCCAACTACTTCCCGTTCGATCCCAACGTCCTCTACGCCATCAAGATCGACAACAACCACGACGCCGTCGAGGACGTCTGGTTCGAGTTCCGCTTCACCACGGAGATCCGCGCGCCCAACGTCTTCACGGGCTTCGTGGGAGCGGGCACGGGAATCCCCGCGCCGGGCAACTCGCCCCCGCCGGTCGCACCCGGTACACCCATCGTGCCGCCGGCCATCACCGCGCTGGACGGGCCCGGCTCGGAGGGGCTCAACCTGCGCCAGCGGTACACGGTGACCCTGGCGCGCCGCGGCCCTGGCAACTCCGTGAAGCGCACCCGCCTGGGCGGACACATGCCCCTGTTCGCGCTGCCGAGCAACGTCGGGCCGCGCACCATGCCCAACTACCCCTCCCTGTTCAAACAGGCGCTCTACCAGGTCGGTCATGACGTCCGCGTCTTCGCCGGCACCGTGGAGGATCCTTTCTGGATCGACCTGGGCGCGGCCTTCGATTCCCTGAACTTCCGCACCACCGGTTTCAATGTGCCCGGAGTGCTGTCGGACGCCCAGGACGCCGACGACACCCGCAACTTCGCCACGGATGCCGTCTCCGGCTTCAACGTGAACGCCATCGCCATCGAGGTCCCCGTCTCCCTGCTGACCAGCGACGGCAAGAAGCACGCGGCCTCCGACCCCAAGGCCACGATCGGCTCCTGGGGGACCACCTCACGCCAGCGAGTCTTCGTCCGCAGGCAGCCCACCACGGCACGGGAAGCCCAGGCGGACGATGCCTGGCGGCAGGTGCAGCGCATGGGCAATGCGCTCATCAACGAGCTCCTCGTGGGCACGGGCTCCAAGGACCGCTTCAGCATGGACCAGCCCCGGAATGACTCGCGGTTCGCGCCCTTCTTCCTCGATCCCCTGCTGGCGCGCGTGTTGAACGCCGTCTATGGGATCGACATCCCCGCCCCACCCCGTAACGATCTGCTGCCGCTGGTCACCTACGCGCCGCCCATCGCCGCCGCGGGCACCCCGGCCGGCCCGGTCGCCGATCTGCTCCGCCTGAACACGGGTGTCCCTCCCACGCCCGTGGGCAAGCAGAAGCGCCTCGGTCTGCTCGCGGGCGATCCCGCCGGCTTCCCCAACGGACGCCGCCTGGGCGACGACGTCACCGACATCTCCGCGCGCGTGGTGGCGGGCGTACTGAATCCCAGTTTCAACAAGGCCCCCAACAACCGCATCGGCGACGGCGTGAACGTCAACGACGCCCCCTACAAGAACACCTTCCCGTACCTCGGCCTCGCCTGGGACGGCCGCAACCGCCGCCACCTCGACCCGGGTGAAGTGGGAGGCGGTCCCGTCAACTAGTCAGCCAGACCGTGGGCGCGCTCACCGTGCGCCACGGTCCTTCTTCCCAGGAGATTCCCATGAAAGCGATTTGGAGTCTGACGGGGGTCCTGCTGTTCGCGTCGGTTGCCCTCGGCCAGGCAGACGTGAAGCCCACACCCGCGGAGGCGCGGATCACCCAGGCGCGCGGCGCCATCGAGAAGCACCCCGACTACTACCAGGCCTACAATGACCTCGCGCTGGCCCTGGCTCGCCGCGCGCGAGAGACGGGCGAGCCCTCTCATTATGATCAGGCAGAGGAGGCCCTGAAGAGCTCCTTCCGTCTCCAGCCCGACAACTTCGAGGGCCGCAAGGTCCAGTGCTGGTTGCTGTTGGGCAAGCATGAGTTCGAGAAGGCCCGCGAGCTCGCCCGCGAGCTCAACCGCCGTGCGCCCGACGATGTGCTCGTGTATGGCTTCCTCGCGGATGCCAACACCGAGCTCGGCGACTATCCGGAGGCGGAAGCCGCCGCGCAGTGGATGCTCGACCTTCGTCCGGGCAACATCCCCGGGCTGACGCGAGCCGCCTATCTGCGTGAGCTCCACGGTGATGTCGAGGGCGCGCTGGAGCTGATGCGCATGGCCCATGACCAGACCGACCCGGGTGAGCTCGAGGACCGCGCCTGGCTCCTGACCCAGATCGGTCACCTGCACCTCGTCAGTGGCAGGCAACGGGAGGCCGAGTCCGCACTGACCGAGGCCTTGCATCTGTTCCCCCGGTATCACTACGCGCTCGGGGCTCTCGGCACGCTACGCATGGAGCAGAAGCGCTGGGCGGAAGCCGTCGAGTTGCTCGAGACGCGCTACGCCGTCGCGCCCCACCCGGAGAACCTCTATCCGCTGGCGGAAGCGCTGGAGCGCGCTGGCCGCTCCCGCGAAGCACGAAAGGCCTTCCGCACCTTCGAACGGCAAGCCGTGCGCGAGAGCAAGGGCAACGACAACGCCAACCGCGAGTTGATCTTCTATTACATCGAACATGCCAACGAGCCCGTCCGGGCACTGCGCCTGGCGGAACGCGAGTCCGCTCGCCGTCAGGACGTCTACACCCTCGACGCGTACGCATGGGCGCTCCAGGCCAACGGCCGTTACCGCGAGGCGCAATCGCAAATCGAGCGGGTGTTGAAGGCCGGTGCCCGCCATCCCCTCTTCCAATCGCACGCCAGCGCGATCGCCGCCGGGCTCGCCCAGAGGGCGTCCAGATGAAACGGGTTCCTGGCGGGCTGGTGGGAGGACTCCTCCTTCTTCCTCCGTGGGCGGACGTGAGCCACCTGCCCATGCTCGGCCACGTCGCCGAGGTGCACCTGGAGGCGGGCTCGCGGGGCATGGGGAGGTGCCCGCCCGAGGCCGTCGTCACCCTGACGACGTTGGGGGACCCCCTGGTCCCCCGGCCCGAGGCCTACCTGCTGTCTTCGCACGGGCCGGCCGGTGGCACTCTCTCGATGACACTCTCGCCGTTGCGATCCTGCCCGGGCGGATATCAGGTGTCGATGTTCGACCTGGATTTGAGCTACGAGACGAACAGGGAGGGCTCGGGCACTGCCCTCCAGGTGGGAGTCCTCAAGGTAGGCTTCTCCTTCTGAGGCTCAAGCGACGTCAAGGCGAGCTCTGGGTCGCCACCCTCCCACGCTCGCCCGACTCTCCGAGCAGTTCGCGGATGACGTGGAGCAGCTGGCCGGGATCGATGGGCTTGACCAGGTGCACGTCGAACCCCGCCGCGTGCGCGCGACGGCGGTCGGAGTCCTGGCCATAACCGGTGATGGCCACCAGCTTGATGTCCCCCAGGGGGGGCTCCTGGCGGAGCCTCGAGGCGAGCTCGTAGCCATCCATCACCGGCAGGCCGACGTCCAACAGCGCGAGGTGCGGCCGGAACGCGCGGGCCGCCTCGAGCCCCGCGGGTCCGTCATGGGCCACCCTCATGACGTAGCCTTTCGCCTCCAGGAGCTCGGTGAGCAGCTCGGCCGCGTCGCGGTTGTCGTCCACGACGAGGAGCCGCACCGCGTGATCCTCGCCACGGGCGGACATCTCGGGTGAGCCGCTCCAGATCGCGTCGCAGGCGGAGACGTCCGGCGCGGCGAGCGGCAGGCGGACCACGAACTCGCTGCCACGGCCCAGCCCCTCGCTGTGCACCAAGACGGTCCCCCCATGGAGCTCGACCAGGCTGCGGACGATCGCCAGGCCCAGGCCGAGTCCCCCCTGGGAGCGATCGATCGACCGATCCTCCTGGACGAACATGTCGAAGACCCTCGGGAGCATCTCGGGCGCGATGCCCGCGCCGTTGTCCCGGACCCGGAACACCGCCTGCTCCCCTTCCGCGGCCGCGGTGACGACGATGCGTCCCCCGGGGTCGGTGTACTTCGCGGCGTTGTTGAGGAGGTTCGCCAGCACCTGGGCGAGCCGGGCAGGATCTCCATCGACGAAGAGCGGCTCGCCCGTGGCGGGCAACACCAGGTGGTGCGCCCGCTGCTCCAGCAGGGGGCTCGCCATCTCCACGGCCTTGGCCAGCACGGTCAGCAGATCGACGCGCCCGCGCTTCAATTGGATCTTGCCGCGCGTGATGCGCGAGACATCCAGCAGGTCATCCACCAGCCGGATGAGGTGCTCGACCTGCCGCCCGATGATCGTCCGCTCACGATCGAAGTCCCCGCCCTCCTTCATCCGCATCAGGTGAAGGGCCGTGACCATCGGCGAGAGCGGATTGCGGAGCTCGTGTCCGAGCATCGCGAGGAACTCGTCCTTGCGGCGGTCCGCCTCACGTGCCTCCTGGTAGAGGCGCACGTTGTCGAGCGCCACTCCGGCACGCAGGCCCAGCTCCGCGACGAGCTCCAGGGACTCGGTGTCGTACCGCCCCACCGCCTCGGACCCCACGACGATGGCACCGAGGGTCCGGCCCCTCGCCATGACTGGCGCGATGACCGAGTTGTTCGTGACGCACGTGCGCTGCTCGTTCCGCGTCGAGGAGAGCAACGAGAGGCCCAGCTCCCGCGCGCTCTCGACCTTCGCCGGGTCGCGGTGGACGACCACCGTCCGCGTCTCGTCGCCGCCGGAAGCCGTGCGCTCCGTCACCTGCAGCACGATCCAGTCGGCGAAGCGCGGCACCAACAGGTGCGCGACCCGGGAGAAGGTCTCCCCCAGATCCAACGAGCAGGCGAAGAGCGCGCTCGCCTCCGAGAGGAGATCCGCCCGCTGCTGCCTCGCTTCCGCCATGAGCCGGGCATGCCGCTCGGCCTCGAGGAGCCGGGCGCGATCACACGCCTGCGCCGCCTGCTGGGAGATGGCCAGGATGAACGCGCGCTCGTCCTCCGCGAACCGCCGCGCCGCGGGGAAGTTGAAGCCCATCCCGCCGAGGCACCGATCGCCAATCACCAGGGGAACGGAGGCGAAGACATCGGTATTGGGGGGCGGCCGGGGTGGCCCGTGCTCCTCCGTGAGGGAGGAGCCGTCACCCCAGGCGGAGAAGACGCCCCGCCGCTGGCGGAAGGCCTCCGCGATCGGCAGGGGGGAGTCCATCGGAATGCGGAGGTAGTTGCGCAGCAGCGTCTCGGGGTAGCCCACCGCCTTGACCAGGCACAGCTCGGTCCCGGTCTCGTCGACCAGGTACATGCTCCCCGCGTGCGCTCCCATGGCGGCCAGTCCCTGGGAGAGGATCACCTCCGCGACCTGAAGGCAGGTGTGCGTGCGGGAGAGTCCATCCGAGACGGCGTGGAGCTTGGAAAGCGCGGAGTTCATCCGCTCGAGGCGGCCCCGCTCCTCGGCGAGCCTGCGCTGCGCGAAGGCCTCCCGGCTGGACTGCACCGCGAGCGCGACCTGGTTGGCGATCGCCCGGAGCAGGTGCCGCTCGTGCGGGGTGGGGAAGTTCTCACGCCACGAGCCGACGATGACCATGCCGGGCTCACCCAGGGGCGGCACCTCGACGACGCGGACGGCGGTCCGGCCGAGGGGGTTCGGCCGGGACAGCTCGAAGGCCGCCGGCGAGTCCGGGCTCGTCCCTCGGCTCGCGGCCAGGAGCGCCTCGCGGTCCAGGTCCAGGGGGAAGCGCTGCTCGAGCTCCCCCTCCAGCCCCTGGATGCGCAGCAGGGCCACGTCGAGACGCAGCTGGGAGACCAGGAGGTCGATGACACTCTGGGCGATCTCCTCCGGTCTCATGCCCTGCCAGGCGGAAGACAGCTCGAGGAGCTCGAACAGATCGTTGACCTGCCGGCGGAGTGCGAGCGCACCCTGCTCGGCGAGATCCGGAAGACGAAAGGTCCGCTCGCGAGTCAAATGCGCGGCCTTCCTGCCTCAGGAGCGCTCGTTCTTCGGGGCGCGGCCCAGGAACACCTCGGGCGGGACATAGAATGGGTTCTCCTGGAGCACGCCCGAGACGATGGCGTACGGGTGGGTTCGCAGCACTTCGATGACGGTCGAGCCATTGAAACGGTTGAGGTCGTAGACGCAGATCGCGGGCTGCTCCAACCGGTTGAGCAGGTGGTTGACGCGCGCCTCGTACTCCAGGACCTGCTCCAGTCCCGGCCGCTCATCGATCGCCCACTCCATGTGCCCCATCATGCGAATGCGGGAGAAGCCCTCGGCGCGGCTCGTCATCACCAGCTCCTCGAGGAGCGCCATCATCGTTTCCGAGTCGAAGCGGCCGTTCTTGAGGTAGGCCTCGTTCCACCCCAGCACCTCGAGCTGCCCCGTCCGCGTGCAGTCGTCGGTGGGGATGCCCATCTGCTCGAGGTACTTCAGGTGCTCCTGTCTCCGGCAGGGATCGCAGATGTGGACCGTCTTCTCGCCCGCGTCGATCCCCTCTTTGATGTACGAGCGGAGCACCTCGTACTCTTCCTCGGGAGACCGGAAGAACGCGGCGATGTGAAAGTGGTGGAGCTTCCTTCCCGCGACGGTCACTTCCCTCATGGCGGACCTCCTACCAGCACAGCTTCAAAATACCCTGTTGCTGGAAGGCTTGGACCACGCGGGATGGAGGCCGTCCGGTAGAGGACAGCCCCAGTGTCAGATTGAAATACGAGCGGCGGGCCGGTACTCGTGGATCCACACGCGCTCGAAGCCCCAGGTGAAGAGCATCCGGTAGCTGGATAGGACGGGGAAGTCCTCGGACTCGATGGGCCGTGTCACCGTGATGATGCGGGTGCCGGGGCGGCAGTCACGGAAGCGCTCGACGAGCCGGGCCTTCGTCTCGGGGGTGAGCGCCAGCCAGTTGGTGAAGACGTGCGTGGCGTCACCCAGGTCCGCGCGCGTGGCGTCCCCCTCGACGAGGGTGATGCCCGCGGGCTGGAGCCACTTCGCCACGCTCGTCACGTGGTCGGCGAGGAGCTCCACGCCGCGCACCTCGGCCCCCAGCCACCGGGCCGCGATGAGCACCCTCCCCCGGCCCGCCCCGAGGTCCACCAGCCGGCAGCCCGGGCCGACTCCGGCGCGCCGGAAGGCCAGGAGCGCGGTCACCAGCGGTGTTTCACCGTAGATGAGCTCGCGGAACCGCTGGCCCGTGGCCTTCAGGGCCCGGACCACCTCGAAGGTGCGCCGGGCGCGATAGGGAGAGTGGAGGCGCTCGGCGAGCCAGATGCCGAAGTAGGGCCGCAGCAACCGCGGACGGAAGAGCAGCAACAGCACGTCCGTGAGCCGGGTGATGAAGCCGAGGAGCAGCGCCCAGAGCTGGATGACGAGCCGCTGGAAGAACGGGAGCTCGAAGTCCTCCAGATCATCGTGGGTCATGGGCACAGCATGGGCCAGCGGCCCGGCGACGGGAAGCCGTCAATCGAAGTCCCGGCCTCAGCCGTCCAGGGGTTGGGGCAGGGGAACGCGCGGAGCCCTGCCCCGGGGCGGTGGCATCGGAAGCGACTCCTCCTCGTCGAGCAGCGCGAGCAGGTTTCCCTCGATGGTCTCGCAGATGGAGTGCAGGGGCAGGTGGCTGAGGTTCCTCGGCGAGAAGGGATTCTCCAACTCGACGGCGATCTGATCGATGGCCAGGAGCGGATAGGCCACCAGGGCCGTCACCAGCCCGGGCACCCACCACGGAGGTCCCACCACGGCGATGGGCAACGCCAACAGGTAGAGCAGGATGAAGCGCCTCAGCTTGACGGTGTGGACGCGCGGCAGGGGCGTCTTGAGGATGCGCTCGCACCCTCCCACGTGGTCGATGAGCCGGGCCCGCTCCTGGTCGATGGCGAGCAGCGCGACGCGCTCCATCCCTCCGCGATCCATGGCCTCGCGCAGCAGGCCGGCGATTGCCTGGGCGACGAACGAGGGCATGTGCTGGGCCCGGGCGATGCGCTCGGCCGCCCCCCCGTCACGCAGCAGGGAGATCAACTCGGGTAGCTCCCGCTCGCCGCGCAGGCTGCGCCGGGACACGTGGCTGAAGGCGATCGTCCACCGCACGAACCGCTCCCGCCACTCCGTGTCTCGCGGCCCGTAGGAGAGCCCCGCGATGGCCAGGTTGCGCGACTGGTTGACGATACCGCCCCACAGCTTGCGTGCCTCCCACCAGCGCTCGTAGCCCGAGTTGGTGCGTAGCACGAGCAGCAGGGCCAGGAAGGCCGCGGTGAACTGCACCGGCCCGCTCTCCAGGCCCGTCCAGTCGTACAGCTCGTGAACGATTCCCACGAGCAGCCCGTAGAGCCCGAACAGGAGCACCTGCGGCATCACGAACGGGGTCACCGTGCCGTGCCAGCTGAGGGCGTCCCTCCAGAAATGCAGCAGCCAACGGCCCGAGGCCCTCTTTCCGCTCCACGACACAGGAAAACCATGGGACTCCCGCCCGGCCGTGACAAGGTAGGGGGAGCAGGCATACGGCCGTCCGGTGCGGAACCGGTCTGGAGACACCAACCATGAATGAGAGGAGCCCGGACATGAGACTCGTTGGCATTCCCCCGCCTCCCCTCCCCGCGGATCAGGCACTCCAACGTCTGCGCGAGGGCAACGCGCGCTTCTGCCATACCGCGCGCAACCTGCACGTCCCCGTGGGGCAGGCGGCACGTTCCGCCCTGGTGGCCGGGCAGCATCCGTTCGCCACCATCCTCTCGTGCTCCGACTCGCGCGTGCCCTCGGAGCTCGTCTTCGATCAAGGCCTGGGCGACCTCTTCGTCATCCGCGTGGCCGGCAACGTCGTGGCCCCCTCGCTGGTGGGAAGCGTGGAGTTCGCGGCCGCCACCTTCGGGACGCGGCTGGCGGTGGTGATGGGCCACTCGTCCTGTGGCGCCATCAAGGCCACGCTGGACTTCATCCAGCACCAGGTGAGGACGCCCTCGGACAACATCCGCGACCTCGTCGACCGGTGCCGCCCCGCGGTGGAGAGCGTGGTCCAGGCCGCCGGTCCGAACGCCGACAGGGAGTTCCTCATGCGCGAGGCCGTGCGCGCCAACGTCCGGCAGTCGTGCGCCCACCTGCGCCACGGCAGCCGCCTGCTCGAGCGGCTCATCCTGGAAGAAGGGATGTGGATCGTGGGGGCCGAGTACTCGCTGGAGACCGGCGAGGTCGACTTCTTCGAGCTCCAGGAGCACTGACCCCCCGCCGGAGGGAGCTCGAGACCCGAGTCCCTCCGGCGCCCTGCCCCGCTCCCGTCCTACGGCAACGTGACGGGGTTCGGCGTCGTGCGCCAACCCGGGACGCCCTGTGCGAGCTGCCCGTGGAGGTTGCTGCCCCAGACGGCGATGGAGTTGTCCTCGAGCTGCTGGGCCAGCGAGAAGTCGCCACCCGCCGAGACGGACTGCAGGCTCTGGGGCAGCAGGGTGGGCGAGCTCCGGATTTCATTGTTGTCGATGCCGAGCTCTCCGTACCAGTTGGTGCCCCAGCCGTAGGTGAGGCCGTACTCCGCCGCCATCACCACGTGGCTGGTTCCCGCGCTGAGGCTGGTGATGCGGTAGCCGGTGTACGACACCTGCACCGGGGAGGCACTCGAGACGTAGGTGTCCTCTCCGAGCTGGCCGAGCTCGTTGTTGCCCCAGGCCCACACCTCGTAGTTCGCCGCGGCCACGGCGAACCCTTCTCCCGCGGTGATGAGGGTGGCGGACGGCAGGCCCACCACCTGCACCGGGATCGAGGAGTCGGAGAAGGTGCCGTTGCCGAGCTGACCGAACTCGTTGTCGCCCCACGTCCACACGGTGCCATCGCTCTTCAAGGCCATGGAGTAGACGTTACCGGCGACGATGGCGGTGACACCCGTGAGGCCGGGCACCTGGGCGGGGGTGTGGCGCGAGGTGGTGGTGCCATCCCCGAGCTGGCCGGAGCTGTTGCCGCCCCAGGCCCACACGGTTCCATTGGAGGCCAGCGCCAGGGAGTGCTGGCCGCCAGCGGAGACGCGGGTGATGCCAGCGGGCAGTCCCGCCACCTGCCCCGGGGTGATGCGCGAGGCCGTGGTGGAGGGGATGCCGAGCTGGCCGGAGGTGTTGTCGCCCCAGCTCCAGACGGTGCCATCCTGCTTCACCGCGAGCGACAGGGCATTGCCCGCGGACACGTCGGCGACGCCCGTGAGGCCCGGCACCGTCTGCGGGACGCCGCTGGCGGCGGTGCTCGTCCCCAGTGCGCCGGAGAGGCCGCGGCCCCAGGCCAGGACGGTCCTGTCCGAGGCCACGGCCAGCGCGTGGCTCTTGCCCGCATCCCACGCCAGCGCGGTGGTCAGGGACGTGTTCACCGGGTACACGCGCGGGCCGGAGACGGAGTCTCCGAGCTGGCCGTACTCGTTGCTTCCCCACGTGCGCAGCGTGCCATCGGCCAGCAGGGCGGCGCTGTGGAAGGCACCGACGGCGATCGTCACGGCGCCGGAGAGGTTCACCACGGTCACCGCGCCGCGGCGCGTCGCTGTGGAGCCATCCCCGAGCTGGCCGTAGGAGTTGTAGCCCCAGGCCCGGAGGGAGCCATTGGCGAGCCGGACCAGCGAGTGGCTCGGGCCCGCCGCCACCTCGCGAGCACCCACCACCCCCGGCACCTGCACCGGGGAGGAGCGGGAGCTCGAGGTGCCATCACCGAGCTGTCCGGTGTCGTTCTTTCCCCAGGCCCACACGGTGCCGTCCTCGCGCACGGCCAACGAGTGGTTGGCACCCGCCGAGATGAACGCCACGCCCGTGAGCCCCGTCACCTGGATCGGAGAGGAGCGGTTCGTGGTGGTGCCATCCCCGAGCTGCCCGGAGTCGTTCTTCCCCCAGGCCCACACGGTGCCGTCCCCCTTGAGCGCCAGGACATGGTCGCCGCCGGTGGAGACGGCGATGACGCCCGTCAGGCCGGGAACCTGGAGCGCCGCGCTCCTGCCCGTGGTGGCGGCAACCCCGAGCTGGCTGTAGTCGTTGGCACCCCAGGCCCACACGGTGCCGTCGTTCTTCAGCGCGAGGGAGACGAAGCCGCCCGCGGCGACGGACTGGATGCCCGACAGGCCCGGTACCGTCTGCGGGGTCTCGCTCTGGTAGGCGGCATTGCCGACCTGGCCACTGCCGTTGTAGCCCCAGGCCTTGACGGTGCCATCACACAGCAGGGCCAGCGAGTGGTTGATACCGGCCGCGGTGGCGCGCACACACGTGAGGCCCGTCACCGCGCCGGGCGCGATGCGCAGCGTGGTGCTCCCCTCGCCGAGCTGTCCGGACCAGTTGCCGCCCCAGCTGCTCAACGTCTGATTGCCCCGGACGAACAGGGTGTGGCCGCTCCCCGCGGCGAGGCGGGGAACGGGCGTCGTGGCGGAGAAGCTGAACCCCGTCACGGGGTACGGCTCGTACGAGAGGTCGGAGATGCCCTGGCCGAGCTGGCCGTAGCCGTTGTAGCCCCAGGCGTGGACGGAGCCTCCCGGGGTCAGCGCCAGGGAGAACGAACCGCCCGAGGCGATGGCCGTCACGCCGGAGAGGCCGGACACCTGCACGGGGGTGGAACGGTCCGTGGTGGTGCCGTCACCGAGCTGCCCCTGGGCGTTGCGGCCCCAGGCCCAGACGGTGCCATCGCTCTTGAGCGCCAGCGAGTGCCTGCCGTCCGCGGAGACGGCCGTCACCCCGGAGAGGGCCTGCACCCGTACGGGCGTCTTGGACAGGAAGTCCGTGCTGTCGGTGCCGAGCTGGCCGAAGGTGTTGTCACCCCAGGCCCAGACGGTGCCATCGTTCTTGAGCGCCAGCACGTGGTCGGAACCCGTGGTGAGAGCGATCACCCCCGTGAGGCCCGGTACCTGCCCCGCGGTGAAGCGCCCCGTGGTGGTGCCATTGCCGAGCTGGCCGAAGGTGTTGTCACCCCAGGTCCAGACGGTGCCATCGTTCTTGAGCACCGACACGGAATACCAGCCCGCGCTGATGGCCGTCACCCCCGTGAGGCCCGGCACCTGACCCGGGGAGGAACGGCCCTGGGAGGTGCCATCGCCGAGCTGCCCGAAGCCGTTGCCGCCCCACGTCCAGACGGTGCCATCATTCTTGAGGGCCATGGAGTAGCGCTCACCCGCTGCGACGGCCGTCACCCCCGTGAGGCCCGGCACCTGAACGGGAGTGGGATCCCGGGTGGTCCCGGTGCCGAGCGTGTCGGCCAGGTCCTCACCCCACGTCCAGACGGTGCCATCGTTCTTGAGTGCCAACGCGTGGTACGAGCCAGCGCTGATGGCCGTCACTCCCGTGAGGCCCGGCACCTGCACCGGCTCATTGCGCAACGTCACGGCGGATCCGTCGCCGAGCTGGCGGAGGTTGTTGTTGCCCCACGTCCAGACGGTGCCGTCCTGCTTCAACGCCACCGTGAAGTGCTCGCCTCCGGAGAGGGCCGTTGCATCGGCGAATCCCGGCACCGGGACCGCATTGAGGGAGATGATCCTGGAGCCGACCCCGAGCTCGCCCGCCCTGTTGCTGCCCCAGGCCAGGAGGGAGCCGTTGGTGTGCAAGGCGAGGTTGTTGTCCTGGCCCGCGGCGATGGCGGCGATGCCCGTCAGGCCGGGCACTGGCACCGCGGTGGTGTGCTGGAGGGCGTCGTCGACGCCGAGCTGGCCGAAGGAGTTGTCACCCCAGGACCAGACGGTGCCGTCGCTCTCGAGCGCCAGCGAGTGAGTGTATCCCGCGGCGAGGGCGGTCACGCCAGCGAGGCCCTGCACCTGCACGGGAACGAGCTGCCGGGTGGTGGTTCCGTTGCCGAGCTGGCCGTTGGTGTTGTCACCCCAGGCCCAGACGGTGCCATCGCCCTTGAGCGCCAGCGAATGCCCATCCCCCGCGGAGATGGCCGTCACACCGGTGAGACCCTGCACCTGAACGGGAGTGGGGCTGCCCGTGGTGGTCCCATTGCCGAGCTGGCCTGAGCCGTTGTAACCCCAGGACCAGACGGTGCCGTCGCTCTTGAGCGCCAACGAGTGGTCACGCCCCCCGGAGATGGCCGTCACGCCGGTGAGCCCTTGCGCTCGCACCGGGGTGGAGCGGTGCATGGAGGTCCCGTCCCCGAGCTGGCCGGAGCCGTTGTAACCCCAGGCCCAGACGGTGCCGTCGCTCTTGAGCGCCAGCGAGTGGTAGGCGCCCGCGGAGAGGAACGTCACACCGGTGAGGCCCTGTGCCTGTACCGCCGTCTGGACGACGGAGTTACTTCCATCGCCGAGCTGACCGTAGGAGCCATCTCCCCAGGCCCAGACGGTGCCATCGGGCTTGAGCGCCAGGGAGTGCGCGGCGCCGGCCGAGGCGTCCACCACGCCCGAAATGGCGGTCACCAGCACGGGAGTGAAGCGCTGGGTGGTGGTTCCATCGCCGAGCTGGGAAGTGGTGTTCCGCCCCCAGGCCCAGAGCGTTCCCTCGGGCGAGAGATACAGGGCGTGACTCTGCCGGGTGGTCAGCCGGACCCGCGCGGTGAGGCTGGCGGCACGCACCGTCCCCGGTGCTGCCCCCTGCCCCTGCGTCGTCTCCCGGCTCTCACACCCCACCGCCAGCATGGCGCTCACGAGCGCCAACACCAGCGGGACACTGCTCGGACTGCTTCGGCGTTGCATGGAACTCCCCTTCGAGATGAGGAGCGCAACAAACCCAATGGCCGATCAGAAGTCGAGTCATCACGTCACGCTCTGGGTTGGAGGTTCAAGGGAAGGTGACGTCACGCAAGGTGACGGTGCGCGGTCCGCCGGCCTCCCCCAGCTTCAAGAGGAAGGTGCCACGGGCCTGCTCCTCCGTGGCCTCCGCCTCCACCACCACACGTCTCATTCCTCCTGGAGGAAGGGGCTCCGGTTGCCACACGCGCAGTACCCGCAGCCGTACACCTCCCCTACCCACCAGCGCCACGCCTTCCGCGTCCACCGCCCAGGGCTGCGCACTCGTGTTGTCCACCTCCAGCGCCACTGCCACCCGTCCCTCTGCGCGGTAGCTGAATGCCTTGCTGTTCTTGAGGGTCTCTCCGGGGGGCTGCCGGGTGGTGTCTGAAATGTCCAGGGCCATGACCCCCTCTCCACCCACCACCAGCCCGGAGTCGATGAGCCCGATGAGGCCCCCGGGACTCTTCTGCTCTGTCTGGGTTTGTGCCAGCCGCGCCTCGCACCGCTCGGCCCGCTCGTGCTCCTGTCTCGCCTCCAGTTGAAAGGACTCGGCCGAGCGCGGCTGGCGGTACACATTCACCTGCGGCTCGGCCCGGGTGGGGTGCACCATCAGCCGGAAGGTAACGCTCGCCGGTACCGCGCCATCCGCGAAGCGCACCTCCAGGCGCAGTTGCTGTCCCGGTGACAGCGTCCCCGAGGGCAGGAGCGCAACGAAGCCCGTGGCCTCGTCCACCGTTACCACCCGGAAGCGCTCGCGCGCCTCCAGCACCACCCCGCCGCGCAGCAGCGGCGCGTTGAACACCAGGTTGGTGGTGAGGCCAGGGCTGATACGCACCTCGTGCGCCTGCCCGGGGCTCTCCGCCGTCAGCTCGAGGTGGCGAGCGGCCACCGTGTCCCAGACTTCGGACGGGGGCTCGGCGAGGGCTGGTGTCGTGGCGAGGAGCGCGAGCAGCAGGGGGACGGTGGGTGGCAAGCCGGGCATGAGCCGTGCTACCTCCGGAGTGCGCGGGCGAACAAGTACCTGCTACGTCGCCCCTGGCTTTCATCCGCCCCTGCCCACCTGGCAGGGCCCGCTATTTGAAACGCTCCACCGGCATGACGCCCTCGGACCACGACATGAGCAGGGTGCCCGGCTTCTCGCCTGGCTTCACCTGCTTGCCGCCCACCCCAATGCGGTCGCTCCGGTCAACGAGCACCATGCAGATGGGGTACGTGTGCCCATTCGACGTGTGAAGCTGGGTGAAGCGACCGTGGATGCGGTCCGTGCCGAAGAAGAGCTCGCCCGAGACCACGGAGCCCCTGGGCACCTCCGCTGTGGGGTTTTCCAAGATGATTCTCATCGTGGTGCCCGGGCCCTCGCGCACGGGAACGAAGGGCTCGCTCTCGTCCTGTCGGGGGAGCAGGGCGGTTTCGCTCTTGCCGATGCGGAAGCCCAGCGCCTTCATGGTTTGCACCGCGTCGGCTGGGCACTCGGTGGGAGCGGGCAGGGACCGCACCTGGACGGCGGTGGTGGTGGGGCCGGGGCAACCGGTGGCGAGGGCGCAGCCGATGAGGGCCGCCCCCGCCTTCGTGGCCGTGGAGGTCGTGCTCTTGGGCTGCTGTGGGGTGTCCTGGGGCGCCTTGCGAAGTGTCCTCACGCGCGTGTCCTGGGAGTGCGTCGCGCTGGCGACGGGCGCGGGGGTTGCCGCCGCTTCGGGCGCCGCGCCGCCGTCACCTTCCAGCCGCCGCCACGGGGGCGCCACTTCCTGGCCACCTGGCTCGAGCGTGATGGGGTAGAACTCCGGCGGTAGGACGGCCAGGGGTGTCCCCACCGGTGAGGTCGTGGACACGGAGGGACGTGGTGGCAGGTGCACGGCGAGCCACACGCTCAGGCCCAGCGCCAGCACCGCTCCGGCCGCATGGAGCAGCCGAGGCGAGCGCACGGCGGACGCATCCGGGGCACGCGGTCTCGCTGGCTCTTCGGGTCCAGGCAGCACGTCTCCGGGCTCGCCCTGGGTAGACATCTCGTCCGGTGGACGCGGCTTGCCTCTCACCGGCCGCTGCGCGTAGGAGGCCCGGCGCTCGTAGAGCGCCAGCAGGTCCACGCATCCCCCCAGCTCCGGCTGCCACGAGGTGGTGGCGTTGTGGGGACCCCAGGCCTCGCACAGCGGCACCTTCCACGCCTCGTCCGCCTGCTTCAGCACCTCCTCCAGCGCCGCCTCCACCGCCCGCGCGTCCGCGTACCTCTCGCCGGGCTGTTTGCGCAGCATGCGCCAGCACACCTCTCCCAGTGCCCTGGGCACTCGCGGGTTGAGCTCGTGCGGTACCCGCGGCTCCTCATGCAGGATGGCGTGCACCAGCTTGCCCTCGCTTCCCCGGAAGGGCAGCCCGCCGGTGAGCAACTGGTAGAGCTCCACGCCCAGGGCCCAGAGGTCATCACCCGGGCTGGCGCGCGAGTCCTCCTCACCGCGCCAGGAGCGCCACACCCGGGGACTGAGATAGGGCCAGGTGCCCGGAGGCAGCGGCCCCGTCACCGTGGGAGCGCCCTCATAGGTGGCCACCCCGAAGTCCACCAGCACCAGCCGACGCTCGCCGGACACCAGCAGGTTGGACCCCTTCACGTCCCGGTGGACGACCCCGGCCGCGTGTACCACCCCCAACTGCCGCGCGGCCTGACACACCAGGTCCGCCACCTCGAGCGCGTTGGGGTTGTGCTCCCGGGCCCAGGCGTCCAGCGGAAGCCCGTGCACATAGGGCGTGACGAGGAAGAGGAAGCGGGGTTCGAGGGCGGGCCACTGGCCGTGTCCCACCAACGGCACCCCTCCCGCGAGCCCCAGCTTCACCATGACGTCCAGCTCACGCCGGGCCCAGGAGGCCGCATGGGGCCGGGGGATGAACTTCACCGCGAAGAGCAGGTTCTCGCGCCGGGCGCGGAACACGGTGCCCTGGCCGCCGCTGCCCAGCGTGGCCTCCAGCCGGTAGCCGGCCACCTCCATCCCCACCTGGGGCAGGTGCTGCTCCGGCGCGTCGTGCCGTCGAGGCGGATGCGGCAGCTGCCGCCGGGCTCCTTCATGTCCTGGCCGAGAAGGCTGGGCTCCGTTCATGCACTGCACCTCCGAAGTGGTGCAGCGTAACATGACCGCTGGCGACAGGCTGGTCCAACCATCGGACCAGTTGCTCGAATTCGCGCCTGGGCCGACGCCTTCTACAGTTCGTCACGGCGTGTACAGTTCCGCCCAGTACAAAGGTCACCAGGTCGCCCTAGAACCCTGAGGAGGAGGAGCCCGCCGATGATGCACCTGCTCAGCGAAGAGATGCGCCGCGACCCATATCCGCTCTACGAGCAGATGCGCGGTAGCTCACCGGTCCTGAACTTCCCCGGGACCGACATGTGGATGCTGTTCGACTACGAGAGCGTCAAGCGCGCGGTCACCGACCCCGAGGCCTTCAGCTCCGAGGTGACGCCCCCTACCGGCAAGGCGCCGGACTGGATGATCTTCTCGGATCCACCCCGCCACTCGAACCTGCGCACCATCGTGCTGCGCGCGTTCACCCCCCGGTCCATCTCCGCGCTCGAACCGCGCGTGCGCGAGCTCTCCCGGCAACTCCTCTCCCGCCACCTGGAGCGCGGTGAGCTGGACCTGGTCGGCGACTACTCGGACCTGCTCCCCACGCTGGTGATCGCGGAGATGCTCGGCATCCCGTCGGAGGATCTGGCGACCTTCCAGCGCTGGGCGGGGATCATCATGAAGCTCAGCTACGCGCTGACCGGCGGCGAGGAGGCACGCCGAGGCATCGCCGAGCACGCCGCGGCCAAGGAGGAGATGCGCCTGTACCTCACGGATCTGCTCGCCGCGCGCCGCCGCGTGCCTCGGGACGATCTCCTCACCCGGCTGGGCGAAGCAGAGGTCGACGGGCAGCGGCTCTCGCTGGAGGACATCCTCGGCTTCTTCCAGCTCCTGCTGCTCGCTGGAACCGAGACCACGACGAGCACCATCAGCAATGCGATGCTCTGCTTCCTCGACCACCCGGAGCAGCTCGCGCGCCTGCGCCACGAGCCCCAGCTCCTCCCCTCGGCGATCGAGGAGGTGCTCCGCTTCCGCTCGCCCACCCAGTTCGTGCTCCGCGAGTCGCGCCGCGAGGTGGAGCTCCACGGCCAGCGCATCCCGCCGGGCCAGATGGTGCTCCCGATGATCGGCGCGGCCAACCGGGACCCGGGCCACTTCCACGAGCCGGACCGCTTCGACATCGCGCGCAACCCGAACCCGCACATCGGGTTCGGGCATGGCATCCACTTCTGCCTGGGCGCGGCGCTGGCCCGTCTGGAGGCGCGCGTGGCCCTCTCGGAGCTGCTCGAGCACTTCGCCGACTTCCACCGCCCGGGCGACGAGACGTGGCAACCGCGCGAGGGGCTCCTGGTCCACGGCCCGGCCCGGCTGCCGCTGCGCTTCACCCGTCACGCGTCCAGCTGATTTATCCCGTAATACTGTACTCGCCGGGATTTCTGTTTGCTTCTGGACGGATGTTACAGGAGTCCAATTGCACCTCGTTTGCATTGGACACCGGACGCCTACTGTGCGCGCCGCTCTGACGGAGGCGCCGCATGCGGAGGATCCATCACATCCACGAGACCATCCTGTGTCTCGGTCTGTTGTTGAGCCTCGGTGCGGCGCGGGCCGACACCACGCTGACCATCGGCACCGTGAACAACGGGGACATGGTGCGGATGCAGGCCTTGTCGGGGGTCTACGAGCAGGCGCATCCCGGCGTGCGGCTGCGGTGGGTGGTGCTGGACGAGAACACCCTGCGCCAGCGCCTGACGACGGACATCACCACCGGAGGCGGTCAGTTCGACGTCATCACCATCGGGGCCTACGAGGCTCCCATGTGGGGCCGCCAGAACTGGCTGGTGCCGTTGGACCAGATGCCGGCCAGCTACGGCCTGGATGACCTCATGCCCAACGTGCGCAAGCAGTTGAGCGATGGGGATCACCTGTACGCCCTGCCCTTCTACTCGGAGGGCTCCATCACCTTCTACCGCAAGGATCTGTTCGCGGCGAAGGGCCTGAGCATGCCCGAGTCGCCCACGTGGGAGCAGATCCGCGGCTTCGCCAAGGCGCTGCATGACCCGGCCAGGGGCATCTATGGCATCTGCCTGCGAGGCAAGGCGGGCTGGGGCGAGAACATGGCGCTGGTGACCACCATCGTGAACAGCTTCGGCGGGCGCTGGTTCGACGAGAAGTGGGAGCCGCAGCTCGACAGCCCCGAGTGGCACAAGGCGGTGAACTTCTACGTGGACCTGCTCGGGACGTACGGTCCGCCCGGGCCGAGCAGCAACGGCTTCAACGAGAACCTGACGCTCTTCAACGCGGGCAAGTGCGGCATGTGGGTGGACGCGAGCGTGGCGGGCGCGTTCGTCACCGATCCTTCCCAGAGCCAGGTGCCGGACAAGGTCGGCTTCGCCAAGGCGCCGCACGCGGTGACGACGAAGGGCTCCTCCTGGTTGTGGACGTGGGCGCTGGCCATCCCGGCCAGCTCGAAGCAGAAGGAGGCGGCGCGCGACTTCATCGGCTGGGCCACGTCGCGCGAGTACGCCCAGCTCATCGCGCAGCGCCATGGTCTCCCGGCCATGCCCCCGGGCACGCGCCTGTCCACCTACGAGTCCGAGGCATACCTGAAGGCCACGCCCTTCGCGAGGGTCACCCTGGAGGCCATCCGCACGGCGGATCCCACGTCGCCCACGCTCAAGCCAGTGCCGTACACGGGCGTGCAGTTCGCCACCATCCCCGAGTTCCAGGCCGTCGCCACGCTGGTGGGCCGGCTCATCTCCGGGGCGCTGGCGGGCAACACCCAGGTGGACAAGGTCCTGAGCACTTCGCAATCGGCGGTGCGGCGCACCATGTCACGCGCGGGTTACTACGGCCGCTGAGCGCGGGCCCATCCAGCTTCATTCTCCTTCGATCAGGAGTGCGGTGATGAGCGTCTCCAGTCCTCCACGCCGTGTCGGAGTCCTCACGGCGTCACCAGCGGTCATCATGCTGTTCGCGTGGATGATCGTCCCGCTGGCCATGACGCTGTACTTCTCCACGCAGTACTACAACCTGCTGTACCCGGGCAGAACGGCCTTTGTGGGGCTGGAGAACTTCGCCTACTTCTTCACGTACCCGAGCTTCTGGACGAGCGTCTTCAACACGCTGCTGCTGGTGGGCAGCGTGCTGGTCATCACCGTGGTGGGAGGCGTGCTCATCAGCGTGCTGGTGGACGCGCGATTTCCCGGGCAGGGCATCGTGCGCATCCTGCTCATCTCGCCCTTCTTCATCATGCCCACCGTCAGCGCACTGGTGTGGAAGAACCTGCTGATGAACCCGGTGTCCGGCCTGTTCGCCTGGGTGTCCCAGCTGTTCGGCCTGACGCCCATCAACTGGTTCGCGGACTGGCCGCTGCTGTCCATCATCCTCATCGTTGCCTGGGAGTGGCTGCCCTTCGCCATCCTCATCTTCGTGACGGCGCTGCAGTCGATGAGCCAGGAGCAGAAGGAGGCCGCGCAGATGGACGGAGCCACGCCCGTGGCCATCTTCCGCTACCTCACCGTACCGCACCTGGCGCGGCCCATCGCCGTCGTGGTGATGGTGGAGACCATCTTCCTGCTCAACATCTTCGCGGAGATCTTCACCACCACCGGCGGCGGTCCCGGGGACGCCACCACCAACGTGCCCTACCTCATCTTCACCCAGGCCCTGCTCGAGTTCGACGTGGGCGCGGCCTCGGCGGGTGGCCTCTTCGCCGTACTGCTGGCCAACGTGGTCGCCTACTTCCTCATCCGCCTGATCGGCAAATCCCTCGACGCCTAGGAGCCTCCTCCATGCCGACCTTGAAACAACGACGCCGCGTGGCCGGGATCGCCCGGGCGGTGGGCGCCTGGCTCGTGGCCCTCATCATCTTCTTCCCCATCCTCTGGATGGTGCTCACCAGCTTCAAGACCGAGCTGCAGGCGTTCTCCATGCCCCCGGACTTCTTCTTCGGGCCCACGTTGGAGAACTACCGGGAGATCCTCGAGCGGACCAACTACCTGCACTACGCCTGGAACTCGCTCGCCATCAGCGGCGGCGCCACGCTGCTGGGCATGCTGGTGGCGGTGCCCGCGGCCTACAGCTTCTCCTTCCATCCCAGCGCACGCACCCGCGGCACCCTGATGTGGATGCTCTCCACCAAGATGATGCCCAGCGTGGGAGCGCTGGTGCCCATCTACCTGCTGTCGCGGAACCTGGGGCTGCTCGACTCGCGCGTCCTGCTCATCGTGGTGTTCGCGCTCATCAACCTGCCCATCATGGTGTGGATGATCTACACGTACTTCCGTGACATCCCGAAGGACATCCTCGAGGCGGCGCGCATGGACGGGGCCACCACCACGCAGGAGATGATCCGGGTCCTGCTGCCGGTGAGCCGGGGCGGACTGGCCTCCACGGCACTGCTGTCCCTCATCCTCGGCTGGAACGAGGCCTTCTGGTCCTTGAACCTGACCACCACCCAGGCCGCGCCCCTCAGCGCGCTGGTCGCCTCGTTCTCCAGCCCTCAGGGTCTGTTCTGGGCCAGGTTGTCCGCCATCTCCACCCTCGCCTGCGCGCCCATCCTGGTGCTCGGCTGGTTCTCCCAGAAGCAGCTCGTTCGCGGTCTGACCTTCGGCGCGGTCAAGTAAGCGGAGCCCCCATCCATGGCACGTCTCGACATCAAATCCCTGACCAAGTCCTTTGGAGAGACCCGCGTCATCAAGGGCGTGGATCTGCGCATCGAGGACCGTGAGTTCTGCGTCTTCCTCGGCCCCTCCGGCTGTGGCAAGTCCACGCTGCTGCGTCTGATCGCCGGACTGGAGGAAGCCACCACCGGCGAGATCATGCTCGATGGCCAGCCCATCACCGACCTGCCACCCGCCAAACGCAACCTGGCGATGGTGTTCCAATCCTACGCCCTCTATCCGCACATGACCGTGCGGCAGAACATGTCCTTCTCCCTGAACCTGGCCAAGGCGGATCCCAAGGTCATCGAGGAGAAGGTCCAGCGCGCCGCGCGCATCCTGGAGCTGGAGGCCCTGCTGGACAGGAAGCCGGCGGCGCTCTCCGGAGGCCAGCGCCAGCGCGTCGCCATCGGCCGCGCCATCGTCCGCGAGCCGCGCATCTTCCTGTTCGACGAGCCCCTGTCCAACCTGGATGCGTCCCTGCGCGTGCAAATGCGGCTGGAGATCGCCCGGCTGCACCAGTCCCTTCAGGCGACGATGATCTACGTCACCCACGACCAGGTGGAAGCCATGACCCTGGCCGACAAGGTGGTCATCTTCAGCGCCGGCAACATCGAGCAGAGCGGCTCGCCCCAGGAGCTCTACCGCCGCCCCGCCAACCGGTTCGTCGCGGGCTTCCTCGGCATGCCCCAGATGGCCTTCCTGGAGGCCACGTGGAAGGACGGGAAGCTCGTGCTGGCGAACGGTTCCCCGCTGCCGGCGCCCGAGGGACTGCCGCGCCTCGACGAGGGCGCCCGGGTGACGGTCGGCGTGCGCCCCGAGCAGCTCACGCTGGGCACCTCCGGGCAACCCGGGCAGGTCGCCCTGGACGGGAAGATCGAGGTCATCGAGCGGCTGGGCAGTGATGCCTACGCCTATCTGGCGGTGCCGGGCCTCGGCCGGATCACCGTGCGCTGCGCCGCGGACATCGGACGGGTGGAAGGCACGCAGGCCTCGGCGCTCATCCGGCCCGACGGTTTCCATGTCTTCGATGCCAACGGCATCGCCATCCACCACCCTCCCCACTCCTGAGCATCCCTCGCATGCATACCCTGGATCAGGCCCACCTCTCCGCGCTGCCGAAGTCTATCGTCCGCCCCGGCTATGACCGGAGCAAGCTGCGCGCCGGCATCGTGCACATCGGCGTGGGTGGCTTCCACCGCGCGCACCAGGCCATCTACCTCGACCGCGTCCTCTCCCGGCCAGGCCACGAGGCCTGGGGCATCTGCGGCGTCAACCTGCTGCCGCAGGACGCCGCCATGGCCGCGGCCATGAAGCGCCAGAACGGGCTCTACACCGTGAGCGAGATGGCTCCGGACGGCTCGCGCACCTCGCGCGTCGTCGAGGCCATGGTCGAGTACCTCTACGCGCCCGAGCAGCCCCAGGCCGTGCTCGACCGGCTGAGCCACCCGGACATCCGCATCGTCTCGTTGACCATCACCGAGGGCGGCTACCTCATCGACGAGCACGGCCGCTTCAACCTCCAGCACCCCTCGGTGGCGTATGACCTGGCGCACCCCCAGGAGCCCAAGGGGGTGTTCGGCTACCTCATCGAGGCGCTGGACCGCCGGCGCAAGGCGGGCGTGAAGCCCTTCACGGTGATGTCCTGCGACAACCTGCGCCACAACGGAGCCCAGGCCCGGCGCGCCTGCGTCGCCTTCGCGAAGGCGAGGGATCCGGAGCTGGCCGCGTGGATCGAGCGCGAGGTGGGCTTCCCCAACGCGATGGTGGACCGCATCACCCCGGCCACGGATGACGCCACCCGCCAGCGGCTGCGCGAGATGACGGACGTCGACGACGCCGCCCCCGTCATCTGCGAGGACTTCATCCAGTGGGTCCTGGAGGACGACTTCCGCAACGGCCGCCCGGAGTGGGAGGCCGGGGGCGTGATGATCACGAAGGACGTGTCTCCGTACGAGGAGGCGAAGATCCGCCTGCTCAACGCGAGCCACACCATGCTCTCCTACCCCGCCTACCTCTCGGGCTACCGCAAGGTGGACGACGCCCTGCACGATCCGCTCTTCTCCGGCTACCTGCGCGACTTCCTCGACCAGGATGCTGGCGTGTGGCTGCGCTCGCTGCCGGGGCTGGACCTCGAGGAGTACAAGGCCACGCTGCTGCGGCGCTTCTCCAACCGGGCCGTGGGCGATCAGCTGGCGCGGTTGTGCATCGATGGTGGCTCGAAGATTCCGGGCTTCCTGATGCCCACGGTGCACGCCATCCTGGACAATGGACGCCCCTATCACCGCATCGCGTTCTTCCTCGCGGCCTATGACCGCTACCTGCGCGGAGGCGCGGACGAGAAGGGCGAGCGCTACCCCATCAACGAGCCCAACGCGCGCCCCCTGCTGGAGAAGGTCATCCAGAGCGACTCGCCGATGACGCTGCTCGGCATCCCGGAGATCGTCGGCACCCAGCTGCCCGCGAACAAGGGCTTCGTCGACCTGTACCTCGACCTGCGCAAGCAGCTCGATACGCGGGGCGTGGTGGCGACGCTCAAGGCACTCGAGGCGAAGGCTGGCTGACGGGGTTCGCTTCGCGTGGACCCGGCGCGCTCACTCCCCCAACCAGTAGAGATTGCGCCGGGTACGAAGCACCTGCTCCAAGAACTCAGAGAAAGAACTGGCGACCTGCTTGCAGTAGGCCGGGTCTGGCCAGGCTTCATGATCGCCGTCGAAGAGAGGATGACGACCGCTCTCCTCTCGGCTCACGTCCACCAGCACATAGTTGCCGTCCTGCACATCGCAGAGGGCATACACCGAGGCTGGACCCCATTTGTCATCATCCTCCCCGTAGATGGCCACCCGTGCTCGGACGATCTTGGAGAGCGGGAGGATGCGGTAGGGGGTGTCCGGCAGCCGTTCAATCAGCTCCGCCCCGTTGCAATGCAGGTAGAAGGCCCGCAGGTCCTCATCCAACCGCCACCCTACCCGTCGCTCGAACTCCTCGATCTGCTCGGGCGTGGCGGGAGGATACGGGAAGTGGTCGCGCGAGACCTCTTCGAGCAAGCGGCTCATGGGCGTGGTCATCGTCAGTTGTCCGTGTAGTTCACTCCCTGAGCGCGGGGTACAGCCGGCGCCAGCGCGGGTACTCCTGGGCATAGTGGCGAACGAGCGCCGGGTCGGGCTCGACCGTCCGGGCCACGGGTGGCGGCACGGCGAGCGTGAACGGATCCTCGCCCGTCGCCGCGAGCCGGCCCAGGCGGGCGGCGCCGAACGCGCCTCCGAAGTCCCCCTCGGCGTGTACGTCCAGCGGACGGTCCAGCACGCTCGCGAGGATCTTCAGCCACAGGGGTGAGCGCGAGCCACCACCCACCACCGAGGCACGGGCCACCTGCGTGCCCGCCTCCGAGAGGACGCGCAGGCAGTCGGCGAAGGCATAGGCCACGCCCTCCAGCACCGCCTGTGTCAGTGCCGTACGTCCGTCTCCATGCGCCAGTCCCACGAAGGCGCCCCGGGCCGAGGCATCGTTGTGTGGCGTGCGCTCGCCGGAGAGGTAGGGCAGGAACTTCACCGGAGAGGGAGCCAGAACGCGCTCGCCCAGGGCCGCGACCAGCGAGGGCGCCGGTTCGCCGAGCAGCGAGGACAACCACTCGAGGCTCGCGGCGGCGGAGAGGATGACGCCCATCTGGTGCCAGGTGCCGGGCACGGCATGGCAGAAGGCATGCACCGCGCCCGAGGTGTTCGGCGAGAAGCGGGCGTTGGACACGAAGAGCACGCCCGAGGTGCCGAGCGACACGAAGGCCTCGCCGGGCCGCACCGCGCCGATGCCGATCGCGCTCGCCGCGTTGTCTCCTCCGCCCCCGGCCACCACCGGAGCGCGTGTCATGCCCCAGCGCCGGGCCAGCTCGGGCCGCAGCCGGCCGGAGGACTCCGAGCCCTCCACCAGCCGCGGCATGTGCGCGAGCGAGAGTCCCGTGGCCGCGAGCAGCTCCTCGGACCACGTGCGGCGGGCGACGTCCAGCCAGAGCGTCCCGGCGGCGTCGGACATGTCGGAGACGTGATCGCCGACGAGGAACAGCCGGAGATGGTCCTTGGGCAGCAGCACCTTGCGCGTCTTCGCGAAGATGTCCGGCTCGTGCCGGGCGACCCAGAGCAGCTTGGGCGCGGTGAAGCCCGGCATGGCGATGTTGCCCGAGATCTGCCGTGATTGCGGACAGCGCCGCTCCAGCTCATGGCACTCGGCCTCCGAGCGTCCGTCGTTCCAGAGGATGGCCGGACGCAGCGGCCGGTCATCGGCGCCGAGCAGGGTCGCGCCGTGCATCTGGCCGGACAGGCCAATGCCCTCGACGGCCGACAGCTCCGCCCCGTGGGAGGAGGCGAGCTCGTCCAGCACGCGCTCGCAGCCACGCACCCAGGCATCCGGATCCTGCTCCGACCAGCCCGCGTGAGGCCGGGAGACCTCCAGGGCCGCGCTGGCGCTCGCGACGATGCGCTCCCGGTCGTCCACGAGCACCGCCTTCACGGACGACGTTCCCACATCAATGCCGAGGTACATGCACTCTCCTCCCCTCCTCCGCGACCCGAGGCGCGCGGACTCAACGCGCGGCGGCCGCGAACCGCCTGGATAGCCTCTCGAGTCGCTCTCGCGCGAAGACCTTTTCGTAGTCCGAGGGGAACTTCACCTCGCCATGCAGGAAGGTGGACATCGTCGCGACGATGGAGCCGATGCTAAGGAGTTGGCGAGATGGCTACCCGTGCTCGAACAATCTTGGACAGCGGAAGGATGCGGTAAGGGGTGTCCGGCAGCCGTTCAATCAGCTCCGCCCCGTTGCAGTGCAAATAGAAGGCCCGCAGGTCCGGATCGAGTCGCCAGCCCACCCGCCGCTCGAACTCCTCGATCTGCTCGGGCGTGGCAGGCGGATAGGGAAAGTGGTCGCGCGGACGCCCAGCTACACGAAGCTGTCGCTCAGGAAGTCCTCCGCGGGGGAGCCCACCTTGACCTGCTGGAAGGCCTGTTGCAGCAGGGAGCGACCGATCGCGAGCCCATCCTGCGCGATCTCCAGCACCCGCAGCTGCTCCCACTCCCCCAGCTTGAGGAACTCCGTCTTGAACTTCTCCGGGAGATTGGGGCCCTTCCAGTTCTTCAAGGCCATGAGAAGGAGCTGCAGGTCGGGGATGACGGAGGTCTTCCTCTTCTTCTCCAACTGCACGTGGCGGCGGACCCTGGCGTCGAAGAGCGCATCCGCGGTCACGCTCGTCACCGTCAGCCCGGAAGAGTCCTTGTTGAAGAACACCTGATAGTTGAAGCGGCGGGGGAACCCGGCGGAGTCACGAAGCTTGTTCTCGGTGACGAAGTCCTTGAGCTTGTCGAGCGGGTAGCCGTTGCGCGTCCCGCTCACGCCTCCGATGGTGCTCTCCTCCTCGGCAATGGGGAACAACGACTCGGTTCCCACCTCCTTGGGCAGTTGGACACCCGCCGCGATGTGCAGGGCGTGGATGAGCTCGTGGCCGAGGATGATGCCTTCGGGAGTCTCCACCTCCTTCCCCAGCGAGATCGTCAGCTTCATCTTGCGGAAGAAGTTCGGGTCCAGCTCGATGAGCGTGCTGCCTCCCCTCGGGTTGATGCCCTCCTTGAGGAAGTACCCCTTCTCCTTCCGGGACACGTTCACCGCATAGATGATGCCACCGGGATTGACGTTGGCGGAGATGGCGTTGTGGCAGCCGGAATCCACCGGCCGGATGAGCACCTGATTCGAGCCCTTGGCGAGTGCATCCTCCAAGGACTGCAACAACTTGAGACCCTCGGGATACCCCGCGAGCTGCTTCAGCGCGCCCATGACGAGGGCCTTGAAGCCGGCGTACCGCTTGCCGCCGTCCAGCGCTGACTCATTGTGCTCCTCGTACCGCCGCACCTTGTGCGCGATCGACGTGCTCCAGAGCACATCGTCCATGTCGATGTGCGTGCACTCGGAGATGAGGATGTTGGACCTGCCCTGCTCGATCGAGATGGGAAACGTGTTCATGTCGGACCTCCGGCTCGATGACGAACCCGGAGGTCCTGTTGTGACCGCTGAGCGCTCCTCGGGCTCGCGGGGCTAATCCCGCTTCGCAGGGGTCACCCCCGGTAGGGGCGTGTCCACCTGGGTGGGATTCGAGGCCGCTCCATTGCCAACGGAGCCTCCAGCCTCAGCGGCGCGCTTGAGAGATGCGGCCTGGGTGGAGGGCTGGACAGGCTCGGAGGGCTGGGCGGGCTTCGAGTCCTGCTCGCCCGGTCCGCGAGCACGCATCTGCTGGCCAAAGATGTAGCCGCCCACCGTGCCCAGCAGTGTTCCCAGCACCGCGCGGTCGATCTTCTCGCCGGTCCCCAGGACGATGATGGTCAGCAGGAGAAAGGCCATGCCGATCATCTCCACCAGGGTGCGCTGCTGAAAGATGAGGGCCTGGATGTCTGGTGAGAACGTGCGTGTGGCGATGAAGAGCACGACGAGTGCCAGCACCATGAACCAGATCGTGTAGCTCAGGGTTGCATCCGTATCGCTCCGCTTCTTCTGCTGCTCGGCGACGTTGTCGAGCTCCACCATCGCCTTCTTGGATTGTTCGATCTGCTGCTCCCGGTCCTTGATGCCCAACTCGGCGCGATCGGCGATACGCCGCCAGACATCCAGCACCGACTCCTTGTCCTGTTCGTAGAGGCGGGTGAGCAGTGGCACCGATAGCGTGGTGTTCACGAAGGAAGTCGAGCCACTCACCACGGACCGGATCTGTGAAACGGCTGGCGTGACACCGTCCAGCCCGCGCTGGAGCTGGGAGAGGGGAAGAAGCGCGGCCCAGCTCGGCGGCTCCCTGGGCCAGGACGAGGTGTCGTACAGCGCGTCCAGAGCAGCGATGGTCCGCTGCCGCTCGCCGATGGTGGGGAGAAGGTTCTCTGGGAAGAGGCATTTTTGAAAGAGGTTGTTCAGGCTCTTCTCCATCTTCTGGTAGGCCGGCACGGTCTGAGCACTGTCCTTGACCATCACCTCACTCAGCGCCTGGAAGTCGTTGCGGAACTGCTCCAGGGCAGTGGCGACGGCGGTTGCATCCAACTGCCGCGCCTCGATGCCCACGATGTTGTTCCTGGCCTTCTGGAGTTCGGTCTTCAAGGCATGGATCTCCGTCTCCGCCAGATCCATGCGCTTCTGCTCGCGCGCCAGGAGAATCCGCTGAAGTGCTCCCGAGGGCTTCTCCTCTATCTCCTCGTTCTGATTTGCCTTGGCTTGGTCGTCACTTCCGGGAATGGGCCCTTCGGCGTGGGCCACTTCCGCGAGCAAAAGGATGACGGCCATGGGTACGAACAAACCTCTCATGTAGAGCCCCCCTGTATTTGCTCGGGCGCGATGCTGGCGCCTTATTCAGCACAGCGGAATCCCACCACGCCCGACAGCGGTCCGGCTCGATGACGGGCCCGGAGGTCCTGTTGTGACGCGCGGCGCGGCTCAGTCCGCCTTCCTGGAGCCGAGGATCGCCACCCCCAGGCCCAGGCAGGCGATGAGGGTGAAGGAGCCGCGCAGGCTCACCACCTCCGCGATGAGGCCGATGAGCGGCGGGCCGATCAGGAAGCCCAGGAAGCCGATGGTGGACACCGCCGCCAGCGCCACCCCCGCCGGAATCGTCTTCGACCTGCCCGCCTCCCCGTAGACGAGCGGCACCACGGACGACACCCCGAAGCCCACCATCAGGAAGCCCAGCAGCGCCGTGGGCAGGCCCGGCAGGAGCACCGCCGTCATCAGCCCCACCGCGATGAGCCCGCCGCTCAGCTGGAACACCCGCCGCAGGCTCAGCCGCTGCACGAGCCCGTCCGCCAGGAAGCGCCCCGTGGCCATGGACGCCATGAACACCGCGTACCCCGAGCCCACCCAATCCGGCTCGGCGTGCACCACCCGCTGGAAGTACACCCCGCTCCAGTCGAACATCGCCCCCTCGCAGATCATGCAGCAGAAGGCCATCAGCCCCAGGCCCCACAGGGACCTGTCCGGCAGCGTGAGCAGCCGGCCACCGGTGTGCTGCCCGGGCCCGTCCGGGAGGATGAAGCTCGCGCTCGCCGCCAGCGCCGCCAGGATCAGCCCGAACGTGCCCACGAAGTGCGGCAGGGGCTCCACCCCCCAGCCCATCATCGCCGCGCCCACCCCCGCGGCGACGAACCCCGCCAGGCTCCACAGGCCATGGAAGGACGCCATCACCGAGCGGCCATAGAGCGCCTCCACCCCCACCGCCTGCGTGTTCACCGCGATGTTCACCTGGTTGCCCGCGAAGCCGAACAGGTAGAGCACCGCCATGAGCCCCGCGAGGCTGTCCACCGCGCCCAGTCCCGTGAGCACCACCCCGTAGAGCACGAGCGCCCCGAGCACCACCTGCCGGCTGCCCCGCTTCGCCACGAGCCAGCCCGCGAAGGGCAGACTCGTCATGGACCCCGCGGGCAGGGCCAGCAGGGCCACCCCCAGCGCCGCCTCGGACAGGCCCAGGCGCTGCTGGATGGTCGGGATGCGCGACGCCCAGCTCGCGAAGCACAACCCCTGCAGGAAGAACAACGCCCCGACCGCCGCGCGGTGCACGTGGCGGGGGTGCCCGGTAAGTCCGCCCTGGTGAATCATCTTGGACCCGCCGTGACATGGCTCGCCCGGGAATGCAACCGCTTCGTGCATCCACCGCTGGGGGGCTTCCGCTGGCGTCCACTGGACCCCAGGCCCTCGCCCGCCGGAGGCCTCTCCCCGCCCCCTGCCCCCCTCCCTGGCAACCGGCGGCCCGCGCTCCCCTGCCCTGGTGGCGAAGAAGCGTCTTGGGCGCAGGGGCGGGACGTTAGATATTGCTCCCATGAGCAAGCAGCCTGTGGACCTGATTCCCGCGCCCGAGGCCCGGCGTGTGGCCACCAACTTCATCACCGAGGTGATCGACGCGGACTTGAAGGCCGGGCGGCACGTCAGCGTCGTCACCCGCTTTCCTCCCGAGCCCAACGGCTACGCCCACCTCGGGCACGCGTTCGCCAGCTACCTGGATTTCATGACCGCGCTGGACTACGGCGGCGTCTGCCACCTGCGCATGGACGACACGAATCCGGAGGGCGAGACGCAGGAGTACGCGGACAGCATCATCCGCGACATGAAGTGGCTCGGCTGGGACACCTCCCGCCTCTTCTACGCCTCGGACTACTACGAGCAGCTGTACGGCTACGCGGAGCAGCTCATCCGCAAGGGCCTGGCCTACGTGGAGAGCGTCAGCGGCGAGGAGATGGCACGCCTGCGCGGCACGGTGGACAAGCCGGGCACGCCCAGCCCCTACCGCAGCCGGAGCGTCGAGGAGAACCTGGACATGTTCCGCCGCATGCGCGCCGGCGAGTTCAAGAACGGCGAGCACGCCCTGCGCGCGAAGATCGACCTGGCGAACGCGAACTTCAAGCTGCGCGACCCGGTGCTCTACCGCATCCTGCACGCGTCCCACTACCGCACGGGAAACAAGTGGTGCATCTACCCGATGTACGACTTCGCGCACCCCATCAGCGACGCCATCGAGGGCATCACGCACAGCATGTGCAGCCTCGAGTTCGTCGACAACCGCGCCATCTACGACTGGCTCATGGACAACCTGTTCCCCCAGTCGGAGACGGGCCGCACGCCGCCGCGCCAGTACGAGTTCGGGCGGCGCAGCCTGGAGTACACCGTCGTCAGCAAGCGCAAGCTGCGGCGCCTGGTGAGCGAGAAGATCGTGAAGGGCTGGGACGATCCGCGCATGCCCACCCTGAGCGCGCTGCGCCGGCGTGGAGCGACGCCCGAGGCGGCGAGGGCCTTCGCGGCGCAGATCGGCGTGAGCCGTACGAATCGCACGGTGGACCTCGTGGTGCTCGAGAACGCCATCCGCGATGACCTGAGCGCCCGTGCACCCCGCGTGATGGCCGTGACGCAGCCGCTGAAGGTGACGATCGTCAACCTGGAGGCGGAGCGCACCCTGAGCCTCGCCTACTGGCCGCAGGACGCCGTGCGCGAGGGGGGCGATGGACGGCTGCCGCTGCCCAACGGCGAGCGGGTGCCGCCCGAGCAGGCGGTGCGCGAGGTGCCGCTCACGCGGGAGATCGTCATCGAGCGCGAGGACTTCAGCGCCAACCCGCCCAAGGGCTTCAAGCGGCTCACGCCGGGCGGGACGGTGCGCCTGCGCGGCGCGGGCATCATCCGCTGCGACGAGGTCATCTCGGGCGCGGACGGCGAGCCGGCCGAGCTGCGCGTCACGATGCTGGACGAGGACGCGAAGGCGAGCGGCGTCATCCACTGGGTGAGCGCCACGCGCGGCGTGAGCGTGGAGCTCCGCCTCTTCGACCGGCTGTTCACCGTGCCCAACCCCGACGGAGAGGTGGCCCCTCCGCACGACCCCGAGCAGCCGAGCCACGAGGACGAGACGAAGCCGCTCGACACGGACTTCCTGCGCTTCGTGAACCCGAAGAGCCTGGTGGTGACGCGCGGCCTGGTGGAGCCCAGCGTCGCGCGCGATCCGGCGGACACCCGCTACCAGTTCGAGCGCGTCGGCTACTTCTGGAGGGATCCGGTGGACAGCCGCGCGGATGCCCTCGTCTTCAACCGCATCATCACGTTGAAGGACACCTGGGGCCGCAAGGAGGAAGGCGCGGAGCCCCGGGCGCAGAGCAAGCCGAAGTCCGAGAAGAAGGCGGACGCGGCGGCTCCCGTCCGTGCGCCGCTCACCGGCGAGCAGGAGCCCGTGTTCGCACGCCTGCGCGAGCGCGGCCTCACGGAGAACGACGCGTACCTGCTCGCGCGTGAGCCGCAGCTCACCGCGTACCTGGAGGGCGTGAGCGATGCACAGCTGGTGAGCCTCGCGCCGTGGGTGGTGAACGACCTGGCCAACGCCATCCGCGAGGGCTCGAACCGGGTGGCGCGGGAGGACCTCGCGGCGCTCGTCGCGCTGGTCTCGGAGGGCAGCATCAGCGCCCGCATCGCCAAGGACGTGCTCGCGGAGGCGCAGACCTCCGGCGAGGCGCCCGTGCGCATCGTGGAGCGCAAGGGCCTGCGCGTCGTCAGCGACGAGGGGCAGCTGCGCACGGCCATCCAGGGCGTCCTGGACACGAACCCCGCGAAGGTCGCGGAGTACCGCGGCGGGAAGAAGGGCCTGATGGGCTTCTTCACCGGCCAGGTCATGCGCGCCACCAACGGCCAGGCGGACCCGAAGGCCGTGGCGCGCCTGCTGGGCGAGCTGCTCGGCTGAGGCGCGGCGTCCGGCTCACGGAGAGCGGCCGGGCGGAGTCGCTCCGCCCGGCCCCACCCCGTCAGGGCTCCCTACCCGGGGCCCCACTGGAGCTGGAGATCCCTCATCAAGGCCTTGCTCGCCTTCGCATCCATCAGCGAGTCCGCGAACACGATGCGCAGCCTCTTGTCCTCGGTCCAATGCAGCTCCGCGGCGACATAGTGGCCGATGGTGCTCGCTTCCTGGATCTCCTCCATGTCCGAGAGATCCACCATCGCATTCGTGTTGATGACGACCTGGACCGTCTGCCTCTTGCGCCTGAGAAAACCGCAGAGCGCGAAGTCTCCGTCGTCGGTGATCAGCGTCTCGTCCTGGAGCAGTTGCTGGATGTGATCCAGGCTCCACACCAGGGCGATGTCCTTTCCGCCGGCTGAATCGAGGAACGCGCGAACCGCATCGTCGTGGACGTCGACGGGCATGTTTCCGAGCTCATGGAGCAGCTCATGGTTGGCCATGATCCGGGCTGCCTTGGCTCGATCATTGGGGCTGTATTTGAAGGCCAGCGCGTTGTGGGCCGCACGTTGTCCGCACGTGTTGCGATCCTGGCGCAAGCAGGCAAGGCGGATGATTCCCGGCCCCACGTTCTCTTGAGGCGTCAACAGGCCACGAGCGCCATCCGTGACCTGGCTCTTGGGCTGGGAGGAGGTCTTGGAAGACGGCGGCTGCTTCGCGGGGGGCGGCGGCTTCTTCACGCCACGTGAGGCCGAGCCGGAAGTATTGGCCGAACCGCGCAGATAATATGCCCGGACTCCGGCCCCTTCCAGCCTGGCCACCACCTTGCTGTCGAGCACGGGGATTCTGGGCCGAACCGATTTGCCGTCCAGCCACACGGACACGGGCCCGGGCAGGAGGCTCTCGTAGGCATCCGCGGTGTTCTTCGACGTCTCGTCGACGAACCCGATGGACATGAGAGGGTAGGTCTGAAGCAAGCGCAGGTACTGCTCGTCGTTCGGGCGGTTCTCATCCCAGCTGAAGACCTTCATGCCCATGAACGCGGCGATGTCCATGGAGCCACTCCGGCCTCCGATCAGGCCGTGGACCCCAGGGAGCTGGCTCACCTTCATCCAGAAGTACGCCGTCCTGCGTTTGTCCACGAACTCGTTCTTGTGCAGGGTCTGGGTGTCGAACAGGTCGATGTCCCCGGGCTTGTAGTCAGGTGTCGCGATCCCCAGGACGAACATGTTCCTCTTCGCGGCCAGCTCCTCGAGCTGCTTCTCGATTCCGTCCGTGGTGTTGTGCTGCTTGTTGACGTCACCCGAGCGGCGATTGAGGAGGACGACCTGCTTGCCGCCGTGTTTCTTGATGGCCTGCGCGATCTGCAGGACCTTCCGATCCATGTGCTGCATGTCCTGCACGGAGAGGTTCGCGGTGAACTTCTCCTGCAGGAACGTGATGACCGCTCTCTTTCCCACCCGGCGAACGTGGTCCATCAGGATGGTGGTCGAGATCTTCTGATCGATGACCTGCTGCCGGTCGTATTTGCCGAACTTCTTCGTCTTCCGGTCGTAGCGCTCCTCGATGCGCGTGTTGAGTGCCTTCTCGACGTGGCCCGCCGCCACCTGGGGCCTCGACTTGTTCGAAGGCACCTCCACCTGCTTCACCGGAAGCTCGAGCGCGCTCAGGAAATCCACGAGCGCCGGGCTTCGCTGCTCGTATTTGCCGTTCCCCTTCGTCGTCTTGACGACCCCGATGGCGGTCTTCAGCGTGTCGATGGCGGCATCGCTTCCGAAGTGCTCGGTCAGGCTCATGGCGGCGGCCAGGTGCCAGATGTCGCCCGTCATGTTGCCCGGCAGATTGAAGTAGTACTTCGCACTGGGGAGGACGGGCTCGGGAGGAGACTCCTTGAGCTTCTTGACCTGGGGACCCGGTGGCTGCTTGCCCGAGGACGACCTGGAAGCGGACTCCTCCAGGGGGCGCTTCTTGTCCTGGGATGGCGGAGGATTGGAGGGCGTCCTGGGCATGCGAGCTCCTTTCAGTTCCCCGCGCCCGCCGAGCCGAGTGGCTTGACCTCGGGCGCGGGAGACTCCGGCAGGTCCATCGCCAGCGCATCGAGCTCGTGGAAGCCCTTGCCGCGCACCTCGCCGTTGCGGAAGACGGCCCAGCCCCGCAGATCCTTGTGGAGCACGCGCGTCATGTGCCAGAGCTGCGTGCCGCTGTTGGCCACGTACAGGTAGAGGATGCGCTTCGGGTTCCAGGGGTTGGGCAGCGCCATGGCGATGCCGTCATCGGAACGGCCGTAGGTCGTCCCCTGCCACCGGAAGAAGCGGCGGCCGAGCTCCACCGGCAGCTTCTTCTCCGCGGCGAGCCGCGCCAGCAGCGCGTTGTCCTCGGTGTTGCCCAGGAGGATCAGATCCTTCTCGGCCAGCTCCTGGGCCGTCACCTCGGCGTCGGGCTTCACGGGGGCGAGCGTCTCGGTGAGGGCGTTGGCCAGGGTCTCGCGGAAGTTCAGGGTCAGCGTGCGCTGGGACTCCACCTCGCGGGCCGTGCCGTGGACGAAGAGCAGGCGGCGGAAGTCGTCGGACGTGTTGGAGAGGATCTGGTAGCGCTCGCGCGGCACGGGGATGTCGTTGGAGGGGTTGAACACCACGCGCACCGGCCGCTCCGCCACGCGGAAGTTGAAGGTGCTGCTCGCGCCCTTCACCTCCACCCGCTCCAGCGTCGAGCCCTTCGCGGTGAACAGCTCCACGGTGGTGACGAAGTGGTAGGGCTTGCCGGCCTGCTCCACCTTCAGCGTCACGTCGTAGCCGTCACGGGCCTTGGTGGAGCTGGCGAGGATGCGGGGCGAGGGCAGCCCCCCGCGCTCGATCCACTGGGACACGAAGGGCTGGAGATCCCTGCCCGCGGCCTGTGACGCGGTGCGGATGAAGTCCGCCGTGGTGATGTTCTTGTTGGCGTAGCGCTCGTGGACGGCGCCCATCACCCGGGAGAAGGACGCGTTGCCCAGCAACAGCCGGAGCTGGTGCAGCAGGAAGGTGCCCTTGATGCGGGGGATGGCGTAGGTGCCATAGCGGTTGTACGTGGTGCGCGCGGACACCGGCACGACATCATCCTCGCGCGCGGCGAGGTAGAGGTAGCGGGCGTTGAGATCCGCCAGCGAGTCACGCTGCTGCTCGTAGGCCTTGTCCTTGTCATCCGGCAGCGCCCGCAGCAGGGACCAGTAGGCGGCCGAGCCACTCACCAGCCAGTTCTCCCCGTCCGTGGTGGGGAACACGGTGTTGGACCAGAGGAGCTTCCTGTCGAAGCCCAGGGCCTCCTTCACCTTGTCGAGCTCCCGCTTGGACTCGGCGGCCTTGGCCTCCTTCGCGAGGGCGCGGGCGCGAGCCTCCTTCAGCTTGTCCGCCACGTAGATGGGGCTGAAGGCGGTGTAGCCCAGCGACAGGTGGGGAGTGACGCCGGGCAGGTCCTGCATGATGAACCCATTGCCCACGAACTTCTCGCGCAGGGTCGGCTTTCCGTAGTGCGCGAGGAACATGAGCTGGCGCGCCATCTCGGAGGTGGTGATCTTGGCATCACAGGCGTGGGAGAGCGTGATGGGGCTGGAGGCCAACAGACGGATGGCGTTGTCCAGGTCCATGCCGCCCTTGCCGTACTTGTCGTAGTACTCCTGGAAGGCGATGTCCCGGTTCCAGGTGTCGAAGGCCAGATCCACCGGGGCGTTGAGCGAGTTGGCGACGTACTCCTTGCGCAGCTCCAGCTCCCGGTTGTTGTTGTTGGACCAGATGAAGTCCTTGAGGTTGCCCGGGGTGTCCGCTCGCTTGCCAGGGCTGCCGGTGCGCCACAGCCGGCTCTTCTTCGTGGCCAGCGACAGGCAGGCGCCCTCGCCGCTCTTCGCGTCCGCCATCGTCCAGTCGTTGGTGTAGAGGCCGTTGTTGTTCGTCGACAGGATGCGGACCACGTCCTCGATCGACGAGGCGTACTGGATCGCCTTGCGGCTGCGGCTGCTCTGGGGCGTGCCCTCGGGCTCGAAGGGCGTCTGCTCCACCGTGGTCTCCCCGATGACGATGCCCGCATCGTTCATCAGCCAGTCCGCGCCGCTGTGGATGCCGCCCGGGAACGTCTGCAGCACGAAGCGGTGGCCCTTGGTGGGCTTCACGTCCAGCACCACGTCCCAGTGGACGCCGGTGTAGCCGTTCCACATGAAGATCTGCGCGATGATGGCCTGGCCATCCCGGGTCGCCGACTTCGTGGCCACGAAGGACGAGCAGTGGTCTCCCTCCCCTTCCCGGTTGATCTCATCCTCGGCCTTCAGGAAGGTGCGCCCCGTCAGCGCCGTGGGGGTCACCCGGTTCGCCTCCTCGAGCTGCCCCAGCTCCACCACCGAGTTGAGGGTCACGATGTCCAGCAGATCCAACTCGCGATCCTTGAACTTCGCGCCGGCCTTGAGGGCTCCGTCCGCGATGCCCTTCATCTCCTCGAGGAACTCGGGCTCGAACTTGCGCAGGAAGAGCGAGTCGGTGAGCAGCCGGAGCTGGGCCCAGCCGTTGGCCGAGTCCTGGCGGTTCTTCCGGTAGCCCTGCTTCTCCATGTAGACGACGATGTCCTCGGCCATCAGCTGGCCGTACTGGAAGCCACGCTCGTACGGCTCGCCCTCGATGTGGACGAACTTCCACCCGCCGTCGTCGTAGCGGAAGCCCTTGCCGGACCAGCGCACGGACTCCAGGGGGATGTAGGCGGTGATGTCGTCCACCTCCTCCAGGCGCACGTCATCGAACCACGCGGTGCCGGTGGCCTTGCCGTTGCGGCCCAGGTGCATCTGGACCTGGTCCGTGCCCTGCGTGGCGAAGAAGAGCACCGAGACGCGCCCGTCCTGGTCCGCGCCCAGCGTCGGGGAGCTGTTGGTGAAGGGGAAGCTCTTCATCGACAGGCAGGCACCGAGCGCCGTGGGATAGCGCGCCTGCGGATCCGCCCGCACGCCGCGAGTCCTCATCCACGCGCTGAGCCGGTAGAGGCGGCCCACCTGGAGCTTCACGGGCTGGGACAGGACGGTGGTCTCGGCGCCCGTGACCGGGTTCTCGATGACGAGCCCCTTGGAGCCCTCGGAGCGGCCCTCCGGGCTGGAGGCCACCCGGCCTTCGCCGCTCGCCGTCCAGCCCGCGGGCAATCCCGAGGTACCTGGCGACTCGAAGCCGGCGTTGGTCACGGGCACCTGCGCGGCGGCGGACGGCGTCGCGTGAAGCGCACCCAGGGTGAGGAGCACTGCGCCGAGGAGTGAGGTTTGTCGAAGCGGGGTCATGTCCTTCCCGAAATCGTAGGGGGAGCATCTACTTCCCCCGCCCCACCCCGGGCCGTCAACCCTCGCCGCACCTCGGGTGAACCCCACCCGCCCCTCGGGAAGGTACCCAAGTGCTTGATTTTATTCGGAAACCCACCCGAGGAAGGCACCGTCATGGGTCCAGCGGCCCCCGCCCCACGCGTCAAGTCCCCCCGGATGCCTGCCCGGAGTCCCAGGCGGCGTGAGCGCTTTACTTTGGCCCGGAACAATTTCGGTCCATCCTGCGCACCGAGTGCGTTCTACATCCTGGATCATCCTGTTGCTGTGCGCTGGCTGCGCGGCGCACGTGGTTCCCTCCGTCTCTCCGTCGAAGGCGACGGAACGGGAGGTGGAAGCGTCGTCGGCCGCGGCTCCTTCTGGAGGGGCGGAGAGCACCCCGGTGCCCTCCGAGAAGACCCTCGAGGCCGTGACACGGACCGTCGTCGAGAGCAGCGACGCGGCCCTCGCGGCGTCCGCCCCCTCCGCCGAGGGGGGTGAAGAGGCCGAGGACGACGAGGAGGCGGACGCCTCCGACACCGACGAGGGCGAGGCCCAGGAGGCCCCCACGGGTGCCGTGCCCACCGGTCCGCTCTACACCGCCGAGCTCTCGGACGAGCAGCTGACGGAGCTGTGGAAGAAGGATCCGAAGGCGCTCGGATCGATCTCGGTGGGCTTCGTCGAGAGCGGCCGCATGGTGAACGCGGTCCGCGTGCCCGAGGACCCCGATTGGATCGTGGTCTCGCCCGAGCTGGCCTGGGGCACCCAGGAGACGGTGGACTACCTCACCAAGGCCATCCGCGAGGTCCGGGCGCAGTACCCGAAGGCTCCCCCGCTCCGGGTGAACCAGCTCAGCTCCCGCGAGGGCGGCTACCTGCGGCCTCACAAGAGCCACCAGAACGGCCGGGACGTGGACCTGGGCTTCTACTACCCGACCGTGGATCCCATCCGCGTGAGGGAGCGCGAGAAGTACATCGACCTCGAGCTGAACTGGGCGCTGGTCAAGTCGCTCGCGATGAACTCGGACGTGCAGATGATCCTCGTGGACAAGCGCGTCATGAAGGTCCTGTACGAGCACGCGCTGCGCAAGGGCGAGAACAAGGAGTGGCTGGACTCGCTCTTCAACGCCGGGGCGAAGTCCCTCATCAAGCACGCCAGGCGCCACCGCGACCACTTCCACGTGCGCTTCTTCAACCCGCGCGCCCAGGAGCTGGGCCGCCGCGTCGCCCCGCTGCTCGCGATGCAGCCGGACCAGAACATCGTCATGCACCGGGTGCGCTCGGGTGACACGCTCGGAGCCATCGCCCTGCGCTACAACTCCGGCGTGGAGCGGATCAAGAAGGCCAACCGGATGCGCGGCACCTTCCTGCGTCTCGGCCAGGTGCTCGCGGTGCCCCTGCGCGGCCCCTGCACCCGCTGCCCCATCCCCCCGCCCGTCGTCGTTCCGCCGCGCCGGCTCCCGCCCGGGCTCGAGCAGCAGGCTCCGGCCGTGGCCACGCAGCAGGCCCCCGCCGCTCCCGCTCCGGCGGCGCCCGCGCCCGTGGAGCCGCAGCCGGCCGTGGTGGCGGCGCCCGCTGCACAGGCCCCCGCGCCCGTGGTGCCGCAGCCGGCCGTGGCCACGCAGCAGGCTCCCGTGACCGCCGAGTCTCCGCAGGTTCCGGCCGCTCAGCCGGAGCCCACGGGTGGGAGCGCTCCGGCGGGTTCGGACGGTCCGACCGAGCCCCCCGTGCCCGAGAGTGCTCCGTCGGAGCACTCGGGTGGGGGCTCGCCAGCGGGGACGGATACGTCCGCCGCGATCATGCCGGGAAGGACGACGGCGCTGCACTGAAACGGGGCGCGGGTGCACCGCGCTCCCCCGCCGCCGGATGACGCGGACTCAGGTCTGCGCCCGGCGGCTCGCCTTCTTCTCGCGCTCGCCCAGGGCCGCCTGGAGGAACTTGCCCGCCAGCTTCCGGCCGATGAGCTCCTGCGCCACCATGCCCGCCTCGACGAGCTTCTCGAGGTTGATGCCCGTCTGCACGCCCATGCCGTGGAGCATGTAGACGAGATCCTCCGTGGCCAGGTTGCCCGCCGCGCCCGGAGCGTAGGGGCAGCCGCCCAGTCCGCCGATGCTGGCGTCGAACGTCGTCACGCCCATCTGCAGGCCCACCAGCGCGTTGGCCAGCGCCGTGCCGCGCGTGTCGTGCAGGTGCAGCGCCAGCTTCTCCACCGGGATGTGCTCCAGCAGCGCGGAGAGGATCGTCTCCGTCTGCCTCGGCGTCCCCACCCCGATCGTGTCACCGAGGCTCAGCTGGTAGATGCCGCCGTCCACCAGCGCGCGGCTGATCTCCACCACACGCGACACGGGCACCTCGCCCTCATAGGGGCAGCCCCACACCGTGGACAGGTAGCCGCGCACCCGAAGGCCCGCCTCGAGCGCCGCCTCGGTGGTCTGCCTCGCCTCGGCCACCGCCTCGGCGATGCTCTTGTTGATGTTCTTCTTCGAGTGGGCCTCGGACGCGGAGATGAAGACCGCCGCCTCCTCCAGGCCCGCCTCCTTGGCGCGCGACAGGCCCCGGAGGTTGGGCACCAGCGCGGAGAACGTCACTCCCTCGCGCCGGCCCACCAGCCGCAGCAGCTCCTCGGCGTCCGCCAGCTGGGGGATCCACTTGGGTGACACGAACGACGTCACCTCGATGCGCTTCTCCCCCGCCGCGATCAGCGCCTCGACCAACCGCGCCTTGTCGCGCGTGGGCAGCGTGCGCAGCTCGTTCTGCAGGCCGTCACGAGGGCCCACCTCGTACACGTCCACCCGTTCCGGCAGTCCTGAGAGCCCGCTCAAGCGCGGGCGGCGATGTTGGTTCGGATCCACTGGACGATGTCCTGCGTCGAGCTTCCGGGGGTGAAGATCTCCGTCACGCCCAGGCCCTTGAGCTTGGGAATGTCGTCATCCGGGATGATGCCTCCGCCGAACACCGCGATGTCGAGCGCGTTGCTCTTCTTCAGCAGCTCGATCACCGCCGGGAACAGCGTCATGTGCGCTCCCGACATGATCGACATGCCGATCGCGTCCACGTCCTCCTGGATGGCGGCGTTGACGATCATCTCGGGCGTCTGGTGCAGCCCCGTGTAGATGACCTCCATGCCCGCATCGCGCAAGGCCCGGGCGATGATCTTCGCCCCTCGGTCGTGCCCGTCCAGGCCAGGCTTGGCCACCAGAATTCGCAGCTTCTTCTCAGCCATGTCGCAGCTCAGCTCCCACGATGAGGTCCGTCGATGCGGCGGATGGCTGCTCCCCCTCCAGCCCGCCATGCACCCAACGGATCGAAAATCCCGTGAATTCCAACAGTTGGATCAGATCCGCAAGAGGATAGTAACGGATGGCATATTGCCCGGAAAGGACACGTCCATCCGGCAATGTCAGTCGCCTGGAGCCCTTGTCCCTTCCACGTGCCGCGTCAAAGCGGCTCTCCTCCTCCAGCAGGCTACCGTCCGGTAGGTAGGTGGAGAAGGAAGCCTCGGGTTGTGACGCGAGCCGCTCGTAGGGCACCGTGTGCAACACCAGACGTCCTCCGGGCCGCAGGCACCGCGCCAGATCGCGCAGCAGCTCCACGTGCTCCTCGTCCGAGAAGACGAAGAGCGTCGAGTACCAGGCGTAGGCCCCCGCCAGTGAGGCCGCGCGGAACGGGAGCGAGCGGAGATCCGCTCGTACCACCGGGAAGCCTGGAAGCCGCTCCGCGAGTGAAAGGGCATCCAGCTCGAGGCCGATGATGCGCCCGGACAGTGGGCCCGAGGTGTTGAGCCGCGCCGCGTGCCGCCCGTGGCCACAGCCCAGGTCCACGATGGGCCCGGGGACCGTGAGGTCCTGGAAGCTTCTCGCGAGGTACGCCACCTCCTTCGCCGTCGTTTCCTCGGAGAGGAACGGCAGCGTGGAGCGGAGGTAGAGCTCGCCGAAGAAGCTCACGGTGGGAAGACCCTCACCCTAGCCCTCTCCCAGAGGGAGAGGGGACATACACGGTGGAACGTCGTTGGGCCCTCTCCCTCTGGGAGAGGGTCGGGGTGAGGGTCGTCACCCCGTACCTCAGAACGCGCCGCCCTCGCGATACGCGCCCCACACCTTGCGGAACACGTCGGAGATCTCGCCCAGCGTCGCGTACGCCTTCACCGCCTCCAGCACCGGCGGCATCAGGTTGTCCGTCCCCCTCGCCGCCGCCTCCACCTTCGCCAGCGCCGCGTCCACCGCCGCCTGGTCACGCTCCGACTTCACCTTCTGCAGCCGCGCGATCTGCGACTCCGCCACCTTCTCGTCGATGTGCAGCAGCTCGATCGGCGCGTCCCGGTCCGACTTGAACGCGTTCACGCCCACGATCAGGCGATCCCCCTGCTCCACCTCGCGCTGGAACCGGTACGCGCTCTCGCCGATCTCCTTCTGCGGGTACTGCTCCTCCACCGCCCGGATGATGCCGCCCATCTCGTCGATGCGGCGGATGTACTCGAGCGCCCGCTTCTCCATCTCGTCCGTGAGGTACTCCACGTAGTAGCTGCCCGCGAGCGGGTCCACCACGCGGTCCGCGCCGGACTCGTGGGCGATCAGCTGCTGGGTGCGCAGCGCGATCGTCACCGACTCCTCGGTGGGCAGCGCGTACGTCTCGTCCAACGAGTTGGTGTGCAGCGACTGCGTGCCGCCGAGCACCGCGGCGAAGGCCTGCAGCGCCGTGCGCACCACGTTGTTGTACGGCTGCTGCGCGGTGAGCGACACACCGGCCGTCTGCGCGTGCGTCTTGAGCTGCATCGAGCGCGGGTTCTTCGCGCCGAAGCGATCGCGCATCACGTGCGCCCAGATGCGGCGGGCGGCGCGGAACTTGGCGACCTCCTCGAAGAAGTCGTTGTGCACGTCCCAGAAGAAGGACAGCTGCGGGGCCACCTCGTCCACGTCCAGGCCGCGCTTCACGCACTCCTCGACGTAGCCGATGCCGTCGGCCAGCGTGAAGGCCAGCTCCTGCACCGCCGTCGCTCCGGCCTCGCGGATGTGGTAGCCGCTGACGGACACCGGGTACCACTTCGGCATGTTCTTCGTGCAGAACTCGATCATGTCCGTCACGATCCGCACCGCGGGCCGGGGACCGACGATCCACTCCTTCTGCGCGATGTACTCCTTGAGCATGTCGTTCTGGATGGTGCCCGCCAGCTTCGCCATCGGAACGCCCTGCTTCTCACCCACCGCGATGTACATGCACAGCGCCACGATGGCGCTCGCATTGATCGTCATCGAGGTGGTCACCTTGTCCAGCTGGATGCCGTCGAAGAGCACCTCGAAGTCGGCCAGCGAGGAGACGCTCACGCCCTCCTTGCCCACCTCGCCGCGGCTCATCGAGTGGTCGCAGTCGTAGCCCATGAGCGCGGGCATGTCGAAGGCCGTGGACAGGCCCGTCATGCCGTGGCTGATGAGGTACTTGAAGCGCTTGTTGGTGTCCTCGGGCGTGCCGAAGCCGGCGAACTGGCGCATCGTCCAGAGACGGCCGCGGTACATGGTCGGCTGCGGGCCGCGCGTGAACGGGAACTGGCCCGGCAGGCCGATGCGATCCGGGGACTCGGTCTTGCGGTCCGCCAGCGTCACCACGTCCGGGATGGGGATGCCCGAGTCGGTGACGAACGTCTTGCGGCGCAGCGGCATCTTCTGCGTCACCGCGGCCAGATCGCTCTTGGCCCACTTCTCGGTGGTCTTGCCCACCGCCTTCACCGTGGCCGCGTCGTAGGTGCGCAGCACCACGTTCTTCTTGGGGGCCACGGCCTTGGTGGCCTTCTTCGCGACCGCCTTCACGGCCTTCGTCGCGGCCTTCGCGGCCTTCTTCGCCACCTTGGCCGGCTTGCTGGCCTTCGAGGGCTTGGACGTGGACCGGCCCGCCTTCTTGGCGGACTGGGTCGTGCGGGGAGCGGAGAGCCTCTTGGACTCGGTCGGGGTTCGAGGGGAGGGCATGGTTGGCGCGGGGATGTAGCACCCGGGTGTGGGGGTCGCAAGCCGCCCGGCTCCCGGGTTCCAGGCGTCAACGGGCCCGAGCCAGCCCCACCTTCAACCGGCGCACCGCTTCATCCAATACCGCCTCTGTCTTGCAGAAGGCGAAGCGCGCCATCCCCTGCCCCAGGTGCTTGTGCTCGGGACCATAGAAAACACTCGGAGGGATGGCCGCTACTCCCACCTCCGTCACCAGGTGTCGGCAGAAGGCCACGTCGTCCGCGAAGCCCCGTCCGCCAATGTCCGCCATGATGAAGTAGCTGCCCTCGGGCACGTGCGCCTTCAGTCCCGCCTCGGCGAGCCCCGTCAGCAGCCGCTCCCTCTTGGAGAGGTACTGGGTGCCCAGCTCCTGGAAGTACGTGTCCGGCAGCCGCAGCGCCGCCGCCATCGCCGCCTGCAGAGGAGACGCCGTGGCGAACGTCACGAACTGGTGCGCCCGCTGCACCGCGTCACGCAGCGCCGGTGGCGCGATGATCCATCCAATCTTCCAACCCGTGAGGCTGAAGGACTTGCCCCCGCTGCTCACGGTTACCGTCCGGTCGGTCAGTGACGGCACGGTGGCGGCGCGGACATGACGCGCCGGGGCGAAGACGATGTGCTCGTACACCTCGTCCGCGAGCACCTTCACATCGAACTCGGCGCACAGCCCGCCAAGGAACTCGAGCTCCTCGCGGGTGAACACCTTGCCGGTGGGGTTGTGCGGGGTGTTGAGGATGAGCACCCGCGTGCGGGGACCGAAGGCGGCGCGCACCTCGTCCCGATCGAACCACCACGTGGCGTGCGAGGCGTCCGGCGGCCGCAGCGGCACGTGGCGCGCCTTCGCCCCGAGGAAGCCGATGTTGGCGTCGTACGAGTCGTAGACGGGCTCGAAGGCCACCACCTCGTCGCCCGGATCCACCAGGCCCAGCAGCACGCAGAAGATGGCCTCGGTGGCACCGCTGGTGACGGTCACCATGGTGTCCGGATCGATGCCCGTGTGCCCGTGGAAGCGCGCGCCGTGCTCGGCGATGGCCACGCGCAGGTCGCGCAGGCCGCTGCTGGGCGCGTACTGGTTCACCCCGTCGGTGATGGCCTTGCGAGCCGCCTCCTTCACGGCCTCGGGGCCGTCGAAGTCGGGGAAGCCCTGCCCCAGGTTCATGGCCCCGTGCTTCAGCGCCAACGCGCTGAACTCGGTGAAGACGGTGGTACCGAGGTGGGCCACCCGGCCCGCGAAGATCGGCCTGCTCATGCGTACGCTCCCTTGCTCAAGGGCGTACGATAGCGTCCATCCGCACCGGGCGCGTGACTTCGCGCCGCGCCGTGGCCCGGCTCCAGGCCACCGCGAGGCTCACCACCACCCCCATCAGCGGCACCGCGCACAGCAGGTCCGTCAGGTAGTGGAAGCGCCCCACCAGGGTGGCCAGGATGAGGCAGATGGCCGGCACCAGCATCACCCGGAAGAAGCGCGGCGCGAACCGGAAGGCGTACACCAGCACCAGCAGCGCCGTCCCCGTGTGCCCCGAGGGGAAGCAGTCCCGCGAGAACGGCGGCATGCGCATCACCGAGTCCAGGAAGGACGTCACCCACAGTCCATTCACGGGCCCGGAGAAGGCGTGGAAGAGGAAGTAGCGCGGGCCGATGGCGGGCACCAGCGCGTAGCAGACGTAGTTGGCCAGGAAGAAGAGGCTCAGCGCGATGAGGTACTCGTCGAAGGCCTCGCGGCGGTCGGTGAAGTACAGCACCAGGCCCAGCGCCAACGGCCAGACGAAGTGGCCGTAGTAGCAGATCATCAGGATGTCGGTGAGCCAGGGCGGCACCACCTGCCCGAGCACCACGGACGCCTGGGCCCCGAACAGCCGCTGATCCAGCATGGCGAGCTGGGCGTCGCGAAGTACCGGGGTGGCGGCCGTCACCAGGGGGTTGAGCAACCCGTGGCTGAGGCTCAACACCGGCAGCAGCCAGAAGGAGGCCATGAAGGCCAGCAGCCGGTTCCTGGGAAAGGAGGCCTCCAGGGTGCGCAGCACCAGGGGGCCGAGCGCGAAGATGGCGAAGTAGACAGCGGACTCCGTGGAGCCGGGGGCCCAGCGAGCTGGGCCCACGAGTGCCAGGGCGGCCAATGAGCAGGAGACGACGATGATGAGGTCGACTGCCTTGAAGCTCACTTCCTGGCCGACATCGCGGGTACGGCTATACGAAGTCCATTCGCTCACGCCGATTTACGCTCCCCCGGTTCCGTAGCGGCCTCGTCCTTCCTGGGCGCGCCAATCTCCAGGCTCCGAACCATGCCCCCCTCCCGCTTCCGGCCCTTCCAGCGCTCCATCAAGGCGAGCATGGCCGGGAAGAAGACGGTGGTGCCCAGGAAGGTGCACATGACGCCCAGAAGTGCAATCTGGCCGATCGACCTCAAGCCCGCGTGATGAGAGATCAACAAAGCGCCGTAGCCCGCGGCATTGGACAGGGTGGCGACCACGGCCGCCAGGCCCGTATGGCGCACCACGTGGCCCAGGGAGCCAGGGCCCTCCTCCTCGTACCGGTGGAAGAGGTGCACCGAGTTGTCCACGGCGATGGCGAGCAGGTTGGGCAGCACCACCGCGTTGATGAAGTTGAGCTGGACGTCGAACAGGTACATGCCGCCCGCCAGGCACAGCATGCCCAGGAACAGAGGCCCGGCCACCAGGCAGGCGCGCTTGAAGCTGCGCAGGCTGATGAGGATGGTCACGAAGACCACCGACGCGGCGGCCCAGAGGATGAACGGTCCGTCTCCGCGCACCATGGAGAAGATGCGCGCGGCGATCCGGTTGCTATCCAACACCGCGAGGTCCACGCCCCGGGCCTTGGAGCCGGCGATGACCTCGTCGAGCTGCGAGGCCCACGCCGACAGCTCCCGGGTGTCGTGGTTGGACACCGAGGGGAACAGCAGCAGGAACATGCCCTTGCCATCCAGCGCCTCGAAGCGGCGGCGCACCTCCACGGGCATCTGCTCCGGCCCGTAGGGTTGGGCCTCCAGCATCTTCTTCACCGTGGCCACGCGCGGATCCTCCTGCGCGTCCTGGGGCAGCCGCTCCAGCATCCCGCGCAGCGCGGAGATCTGCTCCTGGTGCGCCGGCACGTCCTGGGGCAGTAGATCATTGAGCGAGGCGGACCGCAGGAAGGTCGAGTCCGCGCCATGGCGCGCCTTCACCTCGTCGATGACCTGCTGCACCACCTGGGCCTGCTTCAGGTCCTCCACCAGGAGGATGGCCGGGTTGAGCGGCGTGCCGGTCTGCTCGATGATGTGGTCATCCAGGCGCATCGCGGGCGACTCGCCCTTGAGGTTGCGCATGTTCGTCTCGAAGCCCACGCGCGGCGACACGTAGAGGGAGTAGCCCGCGAAGCCGAGCACCGACAGCAGGATGACGGTGATGGCCGCCGTGGGCATGCGCTTGCCGGGCAGGCGCGGCGTCGCCTGGGCGGGGGCCTCGGGCGCGTGCGCGGTCTCCTGCTTGCGTGCGCCGGGGCGCAGGCGCTCGGCGAGCACCAGCAGCGCGGGGCCCAGGCCATAGGCCACCAGCACGGACGTGACGACGCCCACGCCCGCCAGCAGGCCGAACTGCTTGAAGGCCTCGAACTGGGCGAACAGCAGCACGAAGAAGGCCGCCGCGTTCGTCAGCGCCGAGGTGATGGCTCCCGCGAAGGTGCCGCGCACGGCCTCCGCCAGCGCCTGGGGCGCGGAGTGCTCGCGCCGCTCCTCCCAGTAGCGCATGGCCAGGTGGATGCCGTACTCCAGGCCCAGGCCGATGAGGATGGCCACCAGGAAGCCCGTGACGATGTTGAGGTGGCCGATCGCCAGCTCCGCCACGGCGAACGTCAGCGTCACGCCGAAGATGACGGGCACGCCCACCACCGCCAGCGCCCACAGCCGCCGCGTGGCCAGCAGGATGATGGCCACCGCCATCACCGCCGAGAGGACTCCGGCGCGCGTGAGATCCTTGCGCATCACCGCGTCTTCCTCGAGCCGGGCCTGGAAGGCGCCCGCGTAGTCGAGCTCCACCCCGGGCCAGCCCTGGGCCACCTCGGCCGCCGCGCGCTTCACGTCGTCCACCAGCTTCTGCGCGAAGACGATGTCACCGGCCGTCCCATCCGGCTTCACCATGAGGAATACCTCGGAGCCATCCGCGCTCCCGAGGTACTCGCGCATGGGCGCCTCCGGGCTGTACTTCTTGACGATGGCGTCGAAGTCCGGCGGCGCGTCCTGCTCGTCCAGCAGGTCCACCGCCAGGGCCTTCTGCTTCTCGTAGCGCAGCCGCGTCTCCACGTCCTTGCGCAGCGCCTTCAGCTGCTCCGTGGGGAGCAGCAGCAGCCCGCGCTCCTCGAAGAAGGCCACGTCGAAGTGGTGCTCGACGTAGCGCACCTCCGGTAGCGTTTCGAGCTTCCTGGCCAGGGCATCGGAGAAGGCGCGCAGCGCCTCGGGCTTCGCGCCCTGCGCGCGCACCACCAGGTAGCCGTCTCCGCCGGCCTTCTGCGCCACCCGCGTCAGATCCTGGACCTCGGGGGCCTCCTTGGGCAGCAGTTCCACGAAGGACCCGCGGAACTCCAGGCGTCCGGCCAGCAGGGCTCCACCCAGCGCCAGCAACGTGAAGGCCAGCACGACCCGCCACGGGCGGGCGAGCGTGCTCCGGATGAAGGCCTCGTACCAACGCCGTCGAAGAGACTCAGCCAAGCTTGACCCCAGTCGATTAGAGGCCCGCAGAAAGCAAACTTCCGCTCCCCTGTCACGGCCTCTGAGAATGACGGTTCCAACACCGCCGGTACCGGAAGCCTTCCTCCCGGGTCCGGAGCCCTCCCCGTCCGTCCCGGGTATGCCCCCCGGAACCCGGGCGTTCCTCCCAAAACAGGGCAGGCGTGTCCCGGCTGTGCAACCGGTTGCTCACTCGCCTGTCCGGGGAACATAAAGGAGACCCCTGTCAACCCCGTCCAGGGACCGGGAGTTCCCCGTGCCTGGGAGCACATCGCCGGACAGTCGGTGCCTTGACACTCGGAGGGTGACTCAATATTGACGGCCACGCCTGGACCCCCGAGGAGGACGCGCGCTGCGGTGCCCCGGGTCGGTATGAACACTGCAGGGAAGCGCGCCCCATTATTCGCGGAGCCCGGACCTCCCCCAAGAGAGAAGACCCCCCATGAGTGACGTGTTCGAGAAGTGCCGCAGCTGGAAGGACTACCGCATCGCCAAGGCCACCGGGCTCTACCCCTACTTCCGGGCCATCGAGGAGTCGTTCGGGGCGACGGAGGTCCAGATCGAGGGCCGCCGCGTCATCATGGTCGGGTCGAACAACTACCTGGGCCTGAGCGCGGATCCCCGGGTGAAGGAGGCGGCGATCAAGGCGGTGGAGCGCTACGGCACCACGTGCTCCGGCTCGCGCCTGCTCAACGGCACCCTGGCGCTGCACGAGGAGCTGGAGCAGCGCCTGGCGAAGTTCCTCAACCGCGAGGCCGCGCTGGTCATCTCCACCGGCTTCCAGACGAACCTGGCCATGGCCTCCATCCTGGGCCGCCACGACATCGTCTTCGCGGACCGGCAGAACCACGCCTCGCTGGTGGACGGCGTGCGGCTGTCCTTCGCCACCGAGCGCAAGTACCGGCACAACGACCTGGAGCACCTCGAGCAGCTGCTGCAGCAGTCGGCCGAGAAGGAGCCCAAGGCGGGGAAGATCATCGTCACCGACGGCGTGTTCTCGATGGAGGGCGACATCTGTGACCTGCCCCGCATCGTGGAGCTGTCCAAGAAGTACAACGCGCGGGTGATGACGGACGATGCCCACTCCATGGGCGTGCTGGGTGAGAAGGGCCGCGGCACCTCCGAGTACTTCGGGCTGGAGGCGGAGACGGACCTCGTCATGGGCACGTTCTCCAAGAGCTTCGCGTCGCTGGGCGGCGTGCTGGCCGGCCCGCACGACGTCATCAACTACATGCGCCACAAGTCGCGCTCGGTCATCTTCTCCGCGTCCATGACGCCGGCGTCCATCGCCTCGGCGCTCAAGGCGCTGGAGATCATCGAGGCCGAGCCGCAGCGGCGCGCGCGCCTGCTGGACATCGCCGAGAAGATGCACAACGGCTTCCGCGCCATGGGCTTCGACACGGGCGTGTCGGTGACGCCGGTGGTGCCGGTGCACATCGGCGACCAGGTGAAGTGCTTCCGCTTCTGGAAGGCGCTGCACGAGGCGGGTGTGTTCGCCAACCCCGTGATTCCTCCGGCGGTGGAGCCGGGCCACGCCCTCATCCGCACCAGCTACATGGCCACGCACACGGACGAGCAGCTGGACCGGGTGCTCGACATCTTCGAGCAGATTGGCAAGAAGATGGACGTCATCCCCCAGACGCGGCCGTCCACGTACACCCCGGTGCAGATCGCCCGCCCGGGCTCGCAGGTGCGCAACAACAAGGCCTCGGAGAAGTGGGCCGCGGCCAGCGTGGGTCAGAACGGCACGAACGGCTTCTCGCTGGATCAGCTCTCGCGCATGTCCTCGCGCGAGGTGGCCGGCAAGCTGTTCGACGCCATGGAGTCGCTCACCTGGAAGGCCGCCAACCTCCAGCCGGAGGACATCCGCAAGCTGGGCCAGGTGCCGATGAAGCTGTGGGAGAAGCGCGCGGACATCCCGGGCCTGCTGCTGGAGAAGGGCGCCAACCTCTTCATCCGCAACGGGCGCGAGGACCAGAACTAGGAGCAGGGAAACACCATGGCCGTCACCGCCGAGACGCAGACCTCCGAGTCGAAGTTGCCGCCCCTTCCCGCCAACGTGCAGGTGACTCCCGTCCGCACCTCGGCGGATCACACGGCCTTCATCCGCTTCCCGTACACCATCTACAAGGGCGACCCGAACTTCGTGCCGCACCTGGAGATGGAGCGCCGGGACTTCATGAACCCGAAGAAGCACCCCTTCTTCGAGTTCGGTGAGGTGGAGTTCTTCCTCGCCCGCCGCGAGGGCGAGGTGGTGGGGCGGATCGCGGCGGTGAACAACCCCCGCTACAACGAGTACCAGGGCACCAACGTCGGCTTCTTCGGCCTCTTCGAGTGCGTGAACGACGCCGGCGTGGCCCGGGCGCTGTTCGAGGCGGCGGCCGCCTGGCTGCGCGCCAAGGGCTTCGCTTCCGTGATCGGCCCGATGAGCTACTCCACCAATGGCGAGGTGGGCATGCTCATCGACGGGTTCAACACCCCGCCGGCCATCATGACGACGTACAACCCCACCTGGTACCCGGCGCTGGTCGAGGCCAACGGCTTCACCAAGGCCAAGGACCTGTTCGCGTGGGAGCTGTCCTCCTCCACCCCGCCGCCGGAGAAGGTGGCGCGCATCGCGGAGAAGATCCGCCAGCGCGAGGGCGTCACCGTGCGCCCGGTGAACCTGAAGGAGTTCGACGCCGAGGTGGCCCGGGTGAAGACGATGTACAACCAGGCCTGGGAGAAGAACTGGGGCTTCGTGCCGATGACGGAGGCCGAGTTCGATCACCTGGCGCGCGATCTGAAGCAGATGGTGCGTCCGGAGCTCGTGCTGGTGGCCGAGGTGAAGGGCCAGCCCGTGGGCTTCTCGCTCACCCTGCCGGACGCCAACGAGGCCATCAAGGCGGCCAATGGCCGGCTCACCACGTTCGGCCTGCCCATCGGTCTGGCGAAGCTGCTGCTGGCCTCGCGCCGCATCCGCCGGCTGCGCCTCATCCTGCTGGGCACCGTCGAGGGCTACCGGCGCCGCGGCCTGGACGCCATCCTCTACCTGGACACCCTGAACAAGGCGCGTGAGCTGGGCTACGAGGGCGGGGAGATCTCCTGGACGCTCGAGGACAACCACCTCGTCAACCGCGCCATCGAGTCCATGGGCGGCAAGCGCTCCAAGCTGTACCGCGTCTACGAGAAGCCGCTGTAGACGCGGTGCGGGGGAGTCCGTCACTGCACGGACTTCTCGAGCTGCGCCTTCTTGGCCTTCAGGGTGGCCAGCAGGCCGTCGAAGCCCTTGTCGGCGATCAGCTTGCGGAACTGGCCCTGGTACGTCTCCAGGAGCGACACGTCATCGGTGACGATGTCGTAGATGCGCCACTCACCCTTCCCCGCCGTCTTGTAGAGCTTGTACTCGACGGGGAACTTGTCCCGGTTCACGTTCACCGTGGTGCCCACGGTGGCCTCGTTCCCCTCGACGGTCTCCTTGCCGTACTCGACCTGCGCCTTGCCCTGGCCGAGCGCCTTCTGGGCGTAGGAGGCACGCAGCAGGCCCTCCATGGTGCTGGAGAAGTCCTTGCGCTGCGCGGCCGTCAGCTTGTCCCACTTGTCGCCGAGCGCGCGCTTGGACAGCTCACCAAAATCCACGAAGCGCTCTACCACCTTCGACAGCTGATCCGCGGTGGCCCCCTTGGCGGAAGCGACCTTCTGGACGTCGGTATTGCCCGACTTCACGACATCGAGGGGACCCGGGGCGGCGGTGAGCAGCACGGCTGCGAGCAGGGAGGCGAACATATCGGTGTGACTCCGTATCGCTGAAAGTGAAAGTTGGGAGAGAGGACAGCCCGCGGCCCGGAGTTATTCACGGCTCCCGGGGCGTGGTGCCGGTGACCCGTGCCAGCTCCGCCTGGGCGACCTGGAAGTCGTGCCAGCTCTGCGCCCGGTCGGCCGACGACTGGGCGAGCGCCGTGAAGGACTCGATCAGATCCCTGGTGCCGGTGGTGCCGAGATCGAACGCGGCCATGGCCGCGGTGACCCAGCGCCGCGCGTCCCGCTCCGCCTGGGTGAGCACCCTCGCCCGCTCCAGCGCCGCCACCACCTCTCCGTGCGCCTTCGTCACCTCCAGGCGGATGGCCGCCTGAAGCAGCCGCTGCTGCGCCTTCAGCTTGTCCAGCTCCGCTCGCGATTGGTCCAGCTGCGACTGCTTCACCGGAATGTCGAAGGTGCTGCGCGCCACCAGCCCCACGCCCGCTTCGCGCTGGTTGTACGGATCGAAGGCGAAGGGATCCCGCTGCGGCGTCGCGCTCGAGGTGTACCGGAGCGTCAGGAAGCCCGCGAGCCCGATGTCCGGATAGAACATGCGCTCGCGGATGAACACCTCCTGCTCGCGCGCGACGACCCCCGCGGCGATGCCCGCGAGCTCCGGCCGCTTCTGCTCCGCCGTCGCCAGCGCCTCCTCCAGCGTCGGTGGCTTCAGCTCCCCTTCCGGCTCCAGCTCCACCTCGACCACCTCCACCGACTCCCCGGGAGGAGTGCCCGCCAGCAGACGGATGGCGGCCAGCGCGAGCTGCCGGCCCTGCTCGGCCTGGGCCCGGCGCGCCTCGAGCTGGTTGCGGAAGAAGCCGACCTTGTACAGGTCCATCTTCGACACCTGCTCGGACTTCTCGTTCAGCATCTTCTGCAGCTGTTTCGCCGCGTCCTCCAGCCGCTTCGACGTCTCGTCGAGCTGCACCAGCCCCGAGCGCGCCAGCTGATAGCCGAAGAAGGCCTGTGCCGCCTGGAATCCCGCCTCGTCCTGCGCGCGCTCCTTCAGCGCATTGCCGATGACGGGCCCCTGCTCCGCCGCCTTCTCCAACGCTCGCAGCTTCCCGAACGTGTAGAGCGGCAGCACCGCGTTCGCCTCGATGAAGGCGGTGAACCCCATCCGGCCGAACCGCCAGTCGCCCTCGAGCGAGGCCTCCGTCGTCGGCGGTCCGCCCAGGCCGTCGTTGCGCGCCTCGGGGACCGGGCCTCCAAAACCCACCGTCGTCTCGAACTTGGGGAACCAGGCCCAGCGCGCCTGGCGCAGCAGCGCCTCCAACCGGCGCAGCTCCGCCCGGGCCTCCTCCACCCGCGCGTCCTGCTTGCGCGCGCGCTGGACGAGCTGCTCCAGCGTGAGCGGCTCCGCCTTCACCTTCCCGGGCGCCGAGGGCGGCCCCTGCTCCGGCACCGCCTCCTGGGCCGTCTCACCCACCTGGGGCGCCACGTCCGGGGCCTGGGGCGTGGGCGCCGGAGTCGGAGCCGGTGTAGCCGGTGCGATCTGCGCTCCCGCCAGCGTGGCGGCGAGCATCAACCCCACTCCCATGACACGTTGCGGATTTCTGCGGTTCACCACTCGCCATCTCCCAGGGCCCCACTCCCGGCGGGGCGTTTTCGAGCGGCGCAGCATCCACCTTCGTGACGCTCCCGTCATCGGGATCGTGAATCCCTCCTTCGCCCGAGCGTTCGCGCCGCGACGAAGAGTCGCATGATCTGCTTGGTCCTGGGCCGCCGCATGGGCAGAATCCGCGCCGCCAAGTCAAGGGGCCTCCCGCCCCCCATCGAGGAGCCATATGGCTTATACCGATCGCGTCAAGCAGATCCTCTCGTGGTACCCGTCCGACACTCCGGGCACGCTGACCAACCTGGCCCGCCTGCTCAACACCGGCACCCTCGCCGGCACTGGCAAGATGGTGATCCTCCCGGTGGATCAGGGCTTCGAGCACGGCCCGGCTCGTTCCTTCGCCCCCAACCCCGCCGGATATGATCCGGACTACCACATCCAGCTGGCCATCGAGACGGGCTGCAATGCCTACGCCGCGCCCCTGGGCTTCCTGGAGGCCGTGGCCGGCAAGTACCTGGGTGAGATCCCGCTGATCCTCAAGCTCAACAACTCGGACACCCTGGGCAAGCCCGAGCACCCCATGTCCGCCGTGACGGGCTCCGTGAAGGACGCGGTGCGCCTGGGCTGCTCGGCCATCGGCTACACCATCTACCCGGGCTCCGGCGCCCGCAACGAGCAGTACCAGGCCCTGCGCGAGCTGATCGCCGAGGCCAAGGAGTACGGCCTTCCCACGGTCCTGTGGGCCTACCCGCGCGGTAGCATCTCCAAGGAAGGCGAGCAGGCCATCGACGTGATCTCCTACGCGGCGCAGATCAGCGCCCAGCTCGGCGCCCACGTCATCAAGGTCAAGCCGCCCAAGGACTTCCTGGAGCAGCCCGAGGCCAAGAAGGTCTACGAGACGTACAAGATCCCCACCAAGACCATGGAGGAGCGGATCCGCGATGTCGTGAAATCCGCCTTCAACGGAAAGCGCATCGTGATCTTCTCCGGTGGCGAGAACAAGACGACCGAGGCCCTGCTCGAGGAGATCCGTCAGATCGCCGCCGGCGGCGGTTTCGGCTCCATCATGGGCCGTAATGCCTTCCAGCGGCCGCACGATGAGTCCGTGAAGCTGCTGAAGGACGTGATGAACATTTTCAAGAACGCCAAATAACTACACAAAACCACACACTCGTGCGTGGGGTTTCAGCGGCCGTTTTCCCTCGGGATCGGCCGCTTTTTCATTGCCGATGGAAAACATGCAGGCGGGTCAAAAAAGCCATATGGGTAGTTCATGACCCGTTACATCTTTTTCCCTCGGAGGCCCTTCCTTCTGTGCAGTGACGGCAGTATTTCTCTCTCTAAAAGCCATTTGCCTGTATAAAAATTTTCTGCTATTAAAATCGCAATAGAATCAGCGATGGGGCTTGACCGACCCCCCCCAAGCCGCCCAGCCCCGGAGGTCCGCCATGCTGACGTTGGTTGCCGCAGTGCAGGATACGATGCCGACGCGCGGAGCCTCGGGTGCGCAGAACCCCGTCATGAAAGAGCGGAAGCCCTCACCGGCCGGGACTCCGGCGGCAGAACAGTCTTCGTCCCCCCTGGACTTCGTGTCCTGGGCGAAGACGGTGCAGTACCAGACGCAGGTGGTGCTGCATCAGATCCTCGAGCTCGAGGATGAGAGGCACCTCGACACGTCCTGGAACAAGGTGCTGGAGCAGGTGCGCAGCTACAGTCTGCGTCCCTCCAAACGCATCCGACCGGGCCTGGTGCTCGTGGGGTACGCCCTGGGGCGGGGCGACACGCGGGCTCCCTCGGGGTTGTGGCGGTTCGCGGCGGCCACGGAGCTGCTGCACACGTTCATGCTGATCCACGACGATGTGGCGGATCAGGCGGACACGCGGCGCGGGGGTGCCGCGCTCCACAAGATGCTCGGCGAGGGGCGGCTCGGCGAGAACCTGGCGATCGTGATCGGTGACCACCTCTACGGCCGTTCGCTGGAGGTGATGCTGGGCTGCAACCTGCCGGACGCGGACGTGGCCACGCGCTACTTCCTCAAGGTGTGCCGCTACACCGCGGCCGGGCAGTACATGGACATCCGGCTGCCGCACCAACCGCTGGCCGAGCTGTCCATCTACCACGCGCTGCGCGTGGCCTACCTGAAGACGGCGCTGTACGGCTTCACCGCGCCGCTCGTGTGCGGCGCCATGCTGGCCGGCTCCGATCCGGAGCTGATCAACAAGCTGGAGCGCTTTGGCCGCTACGTGGGAACCGCCTACCAGCTTCGTGACGACCTCCTCGGTCTCTACGGGCAGTCCTCCGTGGTGGGCAAGCCGACCGACTCGGACCTGGCGCAGGGCAAGCGCACCTTCCCGCTGCTGGCCGCCTACCTCCGCGCGACGCCCGAGGCCCGTCAGGAGCTGGAGACGCTGTGCATCCCCGGCCCCAAGGACGAGATGATGCTGCAGCGCGCCCGGGAGCTGGTGGAGCAGCACGGGGGCCGTTCCGCCACCGAGCGCCTCATCGAGCGCTCCACCAACGCCGCCGCGCGCATCCTCAACACCCTGCCCGAGGCCGGGGGTCTCAAGCAGATGCTGCGCGATCTGCTGCAGATGCTGATGATCCGCGAGGCCTAGCCGCTTCCGCGAGGCCCCTGGTGCCTCGTGAGCCCCATCGGGTGGCTCCGGGTACCCCTGACGCCTCGCGGCCCGAGCACGGCCCTCTTCCGTCGACGCCAGGGCCATCCGCACGGGCATCAGCCGAGAGGGCGAAGCCGACGCGCACCAGATGGGGAAAATGAAAAGGCCCGTCAGGAGTGAACCTGACGGGCCTTCTTCATTGTGGAGCTAACCGGGATCGAACCGGTGACCTCTTGAATGCCATTCAAGCGCTCTCCCAGCTGAGCTATAGCCCCATATTCACTTGTGTCTTCGAGGGTGAAAGACGAGGCCCGTCAGCGATCCTGACGGGCCTCTTTTTTCGACTGTGGAGCTAACCGGGATCGAACCGGTGACCTCTTGAATGCCATTCAAGCGCTCTCCCAGCTGAGCTATAGCCCCGAAACCTCGCAACCACCTGGGCAGTGGCTGCCGTCCGTCAAAAGCGGCGCCCTTCTACAACGGCTTCTTGCGGGACGCTACTCCTGAATTCGTCGGCCCCGCTTTTTTTTCGTTCAGCCGCTGGGCCGCCTCCTCTCCTTCCTTGAGGAGGTCGCTGATCTCCCGGGCATGGGCCTCGGCCTTCTTCTGCGCGTGCTCCACGGCCTTCAGGAGGGGGCCAAAGCCCTCGGGCAGCTGCAGCTTCCCCTTCTGCACCTGCTTGAAGACCGACTCGCCCAGCTGGCGCAGCGCGCGATCCTTCTCCTTCTGGATGAAGTCGCTCTGCGTCTTCGCTCGAGCCAGCTCGGAATGCTTCTCCACCTGCTCGCGGAGCTCGGCCATCTGCGACTGGGCGGACTGGAACGCCTCCTGGAGCTGACGGAGGGTCTCGGACTGCTTCGGGTCGGCTGCCACCGGGTGCAACCTCTCGGAAAGAGGACTGCTTTCCTGCGTAGCGTGCGCCCGCGGGCACTGTCAACCCCGCCTACCCCTTGCGCAGCCGGGCGGCGAAGAAGCCACCCCCGGGCACCCGCGGAGGCAGGGCCCTCAGGAAGGGGCCATCGCACAGCACCGCCGCCCGCTCGGCGCCGAAGAGGGGCGCGAGGGGCTCCACCGTGAAGCCGGGCACCTTCGCGAGGAAGTCGCGCACCACCGCGTCGTTCTCCTCGGGCAGCAGCGAGCACGTGGCGTACACCACCAGTGCTCCCTGCCTCACCTGGGGTGCCAGCTCCTCCAGCAGCCCCAGCTGCGTGTCGTGGAACTCCGCCACCGCCTTCGCCGACAGCTTCCACTTCTGATCCGGCTCCCGCGCCAGCGAGCCCGTCCCGCTGCACGGCGCGTCCACCAGCACCACGTCCGCCTGCTCCAGCGGCAGCGGGTGCGGGAAGGACACGTGCCGCAGCGACAGCTCCCTCGCCCGCTCACGGGCCTGCGCCAGCCGCCGGCGCGAGCGGTCTCCCGCCAGCACCCGCCCCTTCGCCCCCACCTCGTCCGCCAGCGCGAGCGTCTTCCCGCCCGCCCCCGCGCACATGTCCGCCACCGTCCGCCCCGACAGCGAGCCCTCCAGGGGACGGCACGCCTCGACGATGAGCTGGCTGCCCACGTCCTGCACCTGCAACCGGCCCTCCTTCATCACCCGCGTCTCGAAGACGCGATGGCTCGCCTCGGCGATGCGCACCGCGTCCAGCGCCACCGCCACCGGCTCCGCCGCCACGCCCTCCTCGGACAGCCGCGCCAGCACCTCGGCCCGCGTCCCCGAGGGCCTCGCGCGGAAGTGCAGCGCCGGCTCCTCGTCCAGCGCCGCCAGCATCGCCTCCAGCACCGGCTCCGGGTGCAGCTCGGCCAGCCGCAGCACCAGCCAGTTGGGGAAGGAGTAGCGCGTCGCCAGGCGCTCGGGGACGGACTCGGGCACCGGCGGCTCCGGCAGCGGCGACTCCGCCACCTGACGCAGCAGATCATCCTTGATGGTGCGCGGACGCACCGGGCCGGGCAGCTTCACCTCGGGGCCGATGCGCGCCCAGCCCTCGCCACAGAAGAGCCGGCGCCAGAGCGCGTAGCGCACCAGCGTCTGATCCTCCAACAAGCCGATCTTGCTCGGGGGGTGCCCCAACGTGCGCGCCGCCAGATCCAACAGCCGCTGGTGCCGGGACATCTCCCGCACCGCCAGGGCCGTGAAGCGCCGCTCCTGACCGCCCAGGCTGCCCGCGTCCTTCAACGCATTGGCCAGCGCCAGCTTCAGGGGTTCGCCCTTCAACACCGACAGGTGCGCCTCCAGGGCCGCCGTCGCCGCACGTCGCGACGGCCGCCCCAGACGCTCCTCATCCAGGAAGCTCGTGGGCCAGAGTGTGCTCAAAGCTCGAACGATCCGCGCCCCGCTACCCGCGGAGCGCCAGCGAGACGGCCAGACACCCCTCGCGAGTCCGCACTTCGCGCGGTCCGGCCGACAGATAGAGATATTGGTGCCGCTCCCGGCGCTCGCCGTCCACCTCGAGCGAGCCCTCCAGCACCACCATGCCCGAGCGGCCCCGGTGCAGCGGCCGGGGCAGGCTCGTCCCCGCCTCCATCCGCACCCACAACCGCCCGCCCGGCTCCTCGACCGCCTGGACACCGGCGGCCGCCTCCTTCCACGCCCCCTCGGGCGCCGCCTGCCCCACCAGCCGCTCCACCTCGCTCCTGAGCGAGAGGAAGCGCTCCACCAACCCCAGCATGTCGTCGATCTGGAACGGCTTGGGCACCACCGCGTCCGGCTCGTGGGGCCTCATCACCCGCACCACCTCCTCGGCCGTCGCCGCGCTGACGATGGCCACCGGCTGCAGCCGCTGACGCGCCGCCTCCAGGATGATGCGCCCTCCCTCCCCCGTCTCACCGATGCGCAGATCCGTGACCACCAGGGAAAAGGTCTCCTCGCGCAACGCGCCCAGCGCCTGGGTCACGCTGCCCGCTTCACGCACCGGGGCCTGCTCGGAGATGAGCTCGACCATCCCCTCGCGGAGACTGGCGTCATCTTCCACCAGCAGAACCTTCATCGCGTCCTCCCACCCGGCACTCCGGAGTCGTACTGCCCGCGGGAGTGCCCAGCGGGCGGGTACTCCCCGGATTGGCCCTCCCCGGACTCGAACCGGGACGCGGGGTCAGCCGCAGCGGATTTTGAGTCCGCCTCGTCTACCAATTTCGACAGAGGGCCCCTTGGGGTTGGAACGAGCAGACGTATACCTCGATGTCCGCCCGGACGCATCCGAAGATTGCGGTCCCCCCCAACGATCGCTAAACGGGCGCCATGTACAACCTTCTCATCGCCCTGGGTGCGGGTCTGCTCGTCACCCTGGTGACCAAGTTCGCGGGCTTCAAGGTCTGGCAGGGCCTCATCCCGGGTACCCTCGTCTTCGTCGGAACCTACATCTGGCTCGGCCGCCGCATCGGCAACAAGCTCCAGGCGCTCATGACCTCCGTCCAGAAGGAACTCCAGGGGCAGCCCACCAGCCAGAAGGAAGCCCAGGCGCGTGTCGAGCGGTCCATCAAGATGCTCGAAGGTGGGCTCGTCTACGACAAGTGGCAGTTCCTCGTGGGCGCGGAGATCCACTCCCAGATTGGCATGCTGAAGTACATGTCCAAGGATCTGGACGGCGCCAAGGCGCACCTGTCCAAGGCCAGCCCGCGCAACTACATGGCCAAGGCCATGGAGGGCGCCCTCTTCTTCCAGCGCAAGGACTTCGCCGCCATGAAGAAGTCCTTCGAGGCCGCCGTCACCTCCGGCAAGAAGGAGCCCCTGATGTGGGCCGTCTACGCCTGGTGCCTCGTACAGAACAAGGAGAAGGACGAGGCCCTCAGGGTGCTGGGGCGCGGCGTGGAGGCCAACCCCTCCGACGAGAAGCTGAAGAGCAGCCTCTCGGCCCTCCAGAATGACAAGAAACTGAAGATGAAGCCCTACGAGCCCATGTGGTGGCAGTTCGGCCTCGAGCCGCCTCCGCCCCAGATGATCGGCGGTGGCGGTGGCAGGCGCTTTCAGTTCAGCCCCCGACGCTGATCCACCCGTCCCAGGAATTCCTACTGGCACGATACCCGGGAACGCTGCAACTCTTGCCTAGTAGGTGCGCCTCCTCCAAGGCGTTGGGTGCTGCAAGTCCCTGGAATCACTCCCGCCTCTCCGGACTTGAAGAGGGGCACGACGCTTGCTCCTCGGGTCGGCCACACCACTCGCCAGAGCGGGTCGGTGTGATGAGACATCGGACTTGGCAGCCGGGGGTCTCGGGTGAAGGAGGAGGAGGACGTGGGGTGCTCCCCTTGGGTGGCGGCGACGGACGGGCGGGAGGGAGATCCCTCCGGGCGTGGCACCCGAGACTTTCGGCCTGCCATTGAGAGGCAGGCGCAGGAAGTGGAGCGGATCATGGAACGGCACGACCGCCGCGGGGACAGGGCACTGATCCTGGTCGTGGAAGATGACGCGGGCACACGGGAAAGCCTGGTGGAGCTGCTCGCCGCCAAGTTCGACGTGCTGGGCGCGAGCGACGGCCAGTCGGGCCTGGTGCTCGCCCGGGAGCGCCAGCCGGATCTGGTCCTCCTGGATCGCTTCCTCGACCACGAGGACGGGTTGACCATTCTCGAGTCGCTGCAGCACGACAAGGCGACCGAGTCCGTCCCCGTCATCTTCCTCACCGGAGACTCGGACGAGGCCACGCTGGAGCGGTGCCTGGAGATGGGCGCCGTGGACTTCGTCCACAAGCCGGCGAGCGGCCGCGAGCTGATGGCCCGCATCGACCGGGCCCTGCGCCAGAGCGAGCAGCAACAGCGCCTGCAGGTGCTCGCCCAGACGGACGCGCTCACGGGCCTGGCCAACTTCCGCGCCCTGTCCATCCGGCTCGACGAGGAGTTCAAGCGCTCCAACCGCTACCAGTACCCCATGTCCGTGGTGGTCATCGACCTGGACCACCTCAAGGCCATCAACGACGGCATGGGGCATGACGTGGGCAACCGGGCAATCCTCGCCCTGGCCAGCCACCTGCGCACCAACCTGCGCGAGGTGGACTTCGCGGCCCGCTTCGGAGGCGACGAGTTCGTCGCGCTGCTGCCCCATCAGACGGCGGCCGAGGCGGCGGTCTTCGCCGAGCGGATCCGCGCCGGACTGCGCACCGTGAAGGTGACGCGAAGCGACGGGCGGCCGGCGCCCTTCGGCCTGAGCGTCAGCGTGGGGATCGCCGACCACTCGACCGCCAACCCGCGGGAGAGCACGGAGTCCCTGTTGAGGGCCGCCGATGCCGCTCTCTACGAGGCCAAGCGCGAGGGGCGCGATCGCGTGGTGGTGTACGGGGCTCAGGAGATGCCTCCCCCGAAGGCACAGCGGCACTGACAGACACCCATACCCCCAGAGGACCGGATGGAAGGCGGAGCGAGGGCGCGGATGAACGGGAGCAGGCTGGCGAGCGGGTCGAGGGTGGCCATCATCGGAGGCGGGATCGCCGGAGCGGGGCTGGCCGCCTCGCTGCTCTTCAACGGCAGGGCCCGGGGTTGCACGCTGGACGTCCGCGTGTACGAGAGCAGCGAGCCGGGCACCATCGCCCCTCCCGCCGTGCTGACGCCCGAGTGCCGCTCGCGGCTGGCCGCGCTCGGCTGCCGGGTGCCTCCCGAGTGGCGGGCGCACGAGCTGCGCGGCGTGGAGATCCTCTCCCACGGTCAGCGCGAGGTGCTGCCGTGTGCCCCGGGTGGCCTGTGGGTGGTGGATGGGTGGCCGCAGGGCCATGGCGGACTGGCGCTGGTGCGCGAGGTGCTCGCCGGCGCGGCCACGGCCCAGGGCGCCCGCTTCGTGCAGCGGCACGTGGAGCGCGTGGAGAACCAGCCCTCGGCGCCGGACGCTCCCGCCGCGGTGCGCAAGAGCGGCCCGCTCGTGGTGCGCGCCCAGGGCAGTGGCGATCGCTTCCACGCGGTGGTGCTGGCCACGGGGGCCGGTCCGTCCCTGGGCGATGCCTTCTTCCCGGGCTTCCAGCCCGCTCCCACCGTGGCGGCGGTGCAGGCCCGGTTGCGCCACGCCTCTCCGCGCCTCTCCGTGACGCCGCTGGCCCGGCTGTGGCTCTCTCCCCTGCCCACCGTGGACGGGCTGCTGCTGCTGCCCGGTGCGCACTCGGTGTACGCGCTCGCCTTCGGGCCGGCGGTGACGCCCGCGGACCTGTGCCAGGTGTTGATGATGGCCGCCCGTGACGGGCTGGTCGAGGAAGGCTTCGAGCTCGCCGCGCTGGAGACGACGCGGCTGCCGTACGGGCCGGGACGCACGATCGTCGCCCCCGGTCAGCTCGCGGTGGGCGCGGCCGCCTTCGGCCACCCGCTGCAGCTGGGACTGTCCGAGACACTGGCCTCGTGCAGCCGCGCGGCGGTGTCCCTGCTGGACGCGGGCCTGGAGGCTCCGGCCCTGGAGCGCCGGTATGTGCGCGAGGGCCTCGGCGAGCTGCTCGAGGACTCGGCGGCCGGGGCTCGCGCCGTCACCTGGCTGCGCCGGGCCGGACGGCGGGCGCCCCAGGCCTTCCTGACGGCGCGCAACCGTGGCTCGTCCGGTGGCATGGGCGCCGGGGGCATCCTGGGGCTCGCCTCCCCCACCCCGCAGGCCCTGCTGAGCACCGCCCGGTGGGCCGGCATCCGCGAGACGATGGCCTCCTGGGTGCGCACGACGGTGGAGCCCCTGCCGGCGACGATCCCCGCCCTGGAGCCGGACCTCTACTACATCGTGGACGATGATCCGGATCAGCGCGAGGCGATGACGCAGCTGCTCGAGTCCACGGGCGCGCGTGTGGTGGCCTTCGCGGACGAGCTGGCCCTGTTCTGCGCGGTGGCGCGCCGGCCTCCCACGGCGATCCTCCTGGACGTGGTGCTGCACTGGGTGGACGGACTGCGGCTGTGCGAGGGCCTCAAGCAGCACCCGCTCACGCGCGACACCCGCGTGGTGGTGATGAGCGGGTTGAACCGGCCGCACGTGCGCCAGCGCGCGCTCGACGCGGGCGCCGAGGCCTTCCTGCCCAAGCCCGTGGATCCCGAGCGGCTGCTGCGCCAGCTCATGGGCCAGCTCCCCGACGGCACGTCCGTGGCCTCGCACCGGCCCGAGCCGGAGGGCAGCGTGGCCGACGAGTCGGGACGCTACGCCTCCTGACGCGGGAGCCGGGCCTCACAGACCATAGTAGGACATGAGGATCCGCTCGAAGACGCGCGAGGGCAGGAACGCCTTGGTGGACGCGAGCAGGCGCTGCGAGACGTGGCCCACCGTGTAGCGCACCGCCAGCGGCTCGCGCTCCATCAGCTCCAGCACCCTCCGGGCCACGAGCTCGACGGGTGCCCCGGCCCGCTCCTCCTTCTCGATGATCCGGAGCGCGGCCTCGAAGAGGCTCCAGTACACCGAGCCCGAATCACAACCCCGGACCCGCACGCGGTTGTCGGTGATGGGCGTGCACACGTCGCCGGGCTGCAACAGGGTGACCCGGACACCGAACGGAGCCACCTCCTGGCGCAGGCTCTCCGTCAGCCCTTCCAACGCGAACTTGCTGGCGCTGTACAGGCCCTGGAACGGCAGGCCCACGACTCCACCCAGCGAGCTCACGTTGACGATGAGGCCCGAGCCCCGCGCCCGCATGGACGGCAGCACCGCCTTGCACACGCGCAGCACACCGAAGAAGTTGGTGTCGAGCTGGCGCCGCGCTTCTTCCAGCGAGGTGTCCTCGACCGGGCCCGCCAGGGCGTAACCCGCGTTGTTCACGACGGCATCGACGCGGCCCTGTTCCTGGAGCACGGCGTCCACCGCCTTCTGGACCGAGTCGTCCTCGGTGACATCCATCGCCAGCATCCGGTGGTGCGTCGGCGCGGGTGGCGGCTTGCGGCTCGTGCCATAGACAATGTGGCCCCGCTCGCTCAACAGCTCCGCGCAGGCCCGGCCGATGCCCGACGACGCTCCGGTGACGAGGACGACCTTTCCTTCGGCTTCACTCATGTTCCCCCTCCCTTCAAGAGTGACTCATACGGGGGCTCCACGAAGCTCGCCCCCGGCTCCTTGCGAAACCACGTGAGCTGCCGCTTGGCGTAGCGGCGCGTCTCCTGGGCCGCCTGCTGGATGGCTTCCTCCACCGAGAGCGTCCCGTCCACCACCGCCTTCGCCTGCACGTAGCCCACGCTGCGCATCGGCGCGGCCTCGGCCCAACCCCGGGCGATCAGCTCCCGCACCTCGTTCACCAGCCCGCGCTGGAACATGGCGGCCGTGCGCGCGTCGATCACCCGGTACAGCTCCTCGCGCGGCGGCGAGAGCACGTACATCCGGAAGGGATACCGATCCTCGGTGAAGGCGTGCTCCCGGCGGAACTCGGAGGCCGGCTTCCCCGTCTGCTTGTGGATCTCCAGCGCCCGGATGGTGCGCACCAGATCCTGGGGCGGCAGCTTCGCGGCGGTCTCCGGATCCACCTCGGCCAGCTTGCGGTGCACGGCCTCCCGGCCCTCGGCCGCCGCGAGCGCCTCCAGCTCGGCGCGCAGCTCGGGATCCGCTCCCGGGGCCTCCACCAGCCCGTGCAGCAGGATGCGCAGGTACATCCCCGTCCCGCCCACCACGAAGACGGGCCTGCCCCGGGACGTGATGTCCGCGATGGCCTCGTCGGCGCGACGCTGGTACTCGGCGGCGGAGAAGGCCTCGAGCGGCTCCACCACGGAGATGAGGTGGTGCGGCACGGTGGCCAGCTCCTCCGCCGAGGGCTTCGCCGTACCGATGTCGAAGTGCCGGTACACCTGCTGCGAGTCCGCGCTGACGATCTCGCCTCCATGCCGGCGGGCGAGCTCGATGGCGATCGCTGTCTTTCCCGACGCGGTGGGTCCGGCGATGACGGTGAGGAAGGGCTTCATCGGCGCTCCACCCCCGCTCGTATCACGTCCACGCCCAATCTCGGGGGCCCCTCCACGCCGAGCCCCCGGCCACTGGACACGTGCCCCCAGGGACGTGCCGTCCCTCGAAGTCGCGTGAGAAACTCCCTACCTCGGACATCCAGGGACTCGGACCACCGCTCTGGTAGCGTCCGCCACCGCTCTGGAGGTGGGCAGGATGCAAATGACGAACGATGGAGCATGTGAGAGCTCATGGCAGGACCTGTCTCGCGGTACGGAAGTGGCGGGCTTCATCCTCGAGGGGAAGCTTGCCTCTGGCAGCTTCGGCACCGTCTATCGCGCCAGGCGGCTCGGCCGTCCCTTCGCCATCAAGCTGATCCCCATGGATCCGCGAGGAGACCGGGAGGTGGACACCCTGCGCCGGGTGTGGCGTCACCCGAACGTGGTGGGCTTCCACGGGTATGGCTTCTGGCCGGACGAGGAGCCTCGCTTCCTGGTCCTGGCCCTGGAGCTCATCGAGGGCGACCCGCTGGATGTGTGGGCCCAGGGGAAGAACCCGTCCGCGGTCGAGCTGGTGGTCCAGGTGCTGCTGCCGCTCGCGCGCACCCTGGGGGACGTGCATGAGGCCGGAGTGGTGCACCGGGACCTCAAGGAAGCCAACATCCTCATGCGCGAGACGGATGGGCAGCCGGTGCTGGTGGACTTCGGCGCGGCCGGGTACGAGGGCGCGCCGCGCCTGACGATGCGGCTACCACCAGGGACGGCGGAGTACCGCAGCCCCGACGTGGTGCGCTTCGCGCGGGCGTGGGAGGGAGAGCACTACACGGCCGGGCCGGGAGACGATCTGTGGGCCCTGGGCGTCACGCTCTACGTCCTGCTGACGCGCCAGCTCCCTTTCGGGGACCGGACCCGTCCGGATCTGATGCTCGCCATCCTCCAGGAGAACCCGGTCCCCCCGCACGAGCGCAACCCGCGTGTCCCCCCGGCGCTGAGCGAGCTGTGCCTGCGCATGTTGGAGAAGGACGCCGAGGCCAGGTACGTGGACGCCAAGGCACTCGAGCGCGCGCTGGTGGAGGCGCTGGCCCTGGCGGATGTCTCCTGGAGCGTGCCGCTCTTTCCCGGTGGCGGACGCCCCGGCAAACGAGCCGCGGCGGCACCCGCGCGCCAGGACTCCAGGTGGAGATGGGCCTCGGGGCTTGTCCTCACCGCGGCCCTGGTGACGGCCAGCGTGCTCTCCACGCACACCGTCCAACTTCCCACGTCCCCTGCCCCTCCCCCTCCGCAACAGGCCATTCCTCGCCAGGAAATGGCGCCCCCAGAGGTGACGGGAGAAGTTGTGCACGGCGCGGAACCGCAGAAGTCATCCACCCCCGCGCCCGTCGCCAACGCGACGACCAGCGAGGAACCCGACATGAACAACAAGAGCTCCCTGGCCGCGACCATCATGATCTGCGTGGGCACCGCCTGCGCGGGTGGCCCGCAGCTCCGTCCACCTCCCCCGGCCCCGTGCCCGCCCGGATCGGACGAGACATTCGAACGATTCGATATCCGCACGGGGGAGTGGCACGGCGCGCTGTTCGCCCCCTTCCAAGGACCCGTCACCGTCATGTCCGCGAAACCGGGCCCCATCACCGCGAGAAACATCGGACCCTGGGGAGGACTGCCAGACAAAACGATGTTCTCCGGAGAGCTCTTCATCGGGAAGGAGCGGGTCTATGGCCGATTCACCGAAGCCCGGCTGCCCAGCGGAGAGGTCGTGCCGATCTGCCTGGAGATGTACGAGAACGCCGACCTGGGCGTACTGCCAGTGGCCGGCGGCACGGCCAGGAATCCCAACATCGTCACCAGCGTCAGCGTGGTGGTGGTGCCTAGCTTCAAGTAGACCAGGAGACCGCTCTCCGTGCTCCCTTCCCCCATGTCCATCCTGCTCATGGCGCTGCTTCAAAGCGCCCCCGTCGTGCAACCGGCTCCTACCGCGCCCATCTGCCAGAACGTGCAGCGCATCGAACTGTCACTGACACCTGGCACGTATGAGATCTGCGTCAGCCCGGGCCTACTGACGGGTTTCGTCTTCGACGCACCCGTCGTGGTGGATCTGCAAGACGAAGTGCGCTTCATGGAGGTGACGCGTAGCCGCACCAGCATCAGCATCATCCCCCCGGTGGATATGACGCCAGGAGAGCGGCTCCGGCTGACGGCACTCTTCGGGGACGGGAGCGTCCAGGGCAGAGTCACCTTCATCCTGGTGGGCCACTCGGGACGAGCAGCACACCAGGTGGAGGTGTACCGGGACAAGCGTTCCCGCGAGTCATTCCTGCATGAGGTGGAGCAGGAACGCGCCAGGAACCAACAACTGCGCAACGAGCTCGAGCGGCTCCAACATCGATTCGAGCAGTTGGGTATCGAGTGCGGAGACCCAGGTGGAATGCGGAGGCTCATCGCCAGCAGGGCCATGACCAACAATGGCATCAGTGCCCAGGAGTTCATCAAGGAACTGAGCGGGTACACCGAGAGCGGGCTCTCCGTGGTCAGAGGTGTGAGCTATCGCTCCAACTACCGGGTGGCGGTAGAGGTGTGGCTGGGGAATTCCAGTCCGGAACCCTGGATGGCGGCTGACGCGGCGCTGGTGGATGCCTCGGGGATGAAGTTGAAGGGCATACGGCTCTGGCAGGAGAGTGCCATCCCTGCGACGGAGTCGCGTCTGGTGGTGGTGGAGGCGGACGTCGGTCGTAAGGTGCCTCTCGGAGATATCACCGTGGTGCTCCGGGAGAATGGACCGCGGTCGATCAGCATCCCGAAGGTGGCGGTTCCCCAATGAAGGAACGCTCGAGTCCTGACAGCGGTGCCTGGACTCTCGTCAGACCTCCTCGTCGGGCAGGAGCGTGCGCAGCAACTCGTCGTCGGGATCAAGCGGGCGCCAGCCGGGCGGCGGCGGCGTGGCCATGAGCACATCGCCGACCTGCTCGACGCGCTCCTGATGGGTCTCTGGGGTGAAGGAACTCCAGAAGGCAAGTGCCTGCGCGACCTCGAACCGGTTGGCATCGTCCATGACGGCCGGCCAACCGTTGGGGAGGCTCTCGGAGAGTTCACGCACGAGCTGTCCGCGCACCAGACGTGTGACTTGATGGCTCCGCTCCGCCTCGGCCACCAACCCGCTGAACAACTGCACGGCGCTGATGTCGTCCTCTCCAAGCTCCTCGGCCAGCGACACCAGCGAGGCGGTGGGTCGCGCCTCAGCAAAGGCCATGAGTGAGTCATAACCGCGCTCGCGGACCCGCTCATACAGGCGGACCTTCCAGTTGCCCCGCCTGGAATGGCCTTCGTTCATCGCCCTCTTCCGGGGCTGAAGTTCATCGGGAGGTTATAGCGCTTCATGGTTTTTGCGACGAGCCTCAGGATCTCGCTCGGCGTCAACATCCGGCCAGCCCTCGTCTCGGCTCTGAACAAGATGCGCATGACAGCCTGGTTCCATTCGTCAGACCATGTACGACCCAGGCGCCAGTCGCCACCACCATGGATCGCCTCGTGGTGTGCCTGCTCCAGCTTGACGCAGAACTGGTCAATGTCCATCTCGCCGGTGAAGCCGCGCTTCTCGAACCACTCGCGGAACTCTCGCGGCAGGACGTGGTGCTCTGGAGGCTCGACCATGCCGGCCCCCGCTCTGCCCGTCACCCGCATGCCCCGCACCTCGGGCCCGTCGCCGAGCGCCTCGCGCACGCCCCGCGGCAACTCGTCGTGAGACTGCGCCATCATCACCTGGCCGGAATGAATCCGAACAGCGGCACTCACGACAGGAAGGGAGATGACGCCCGCCCGCACCAGTCGGCGCATCATCTCCACCCACTCGGCGGAGACCACCACCCGCGAGCCCATCATCACGCCATCGCCACCCACCACGAGGCCCACGCCGAGCGCAGTGGGCACGGTCGGCGGCATCCGTGGCAACGACATCTTCAGCGTCGACACCATGGTGACCATCTCGACGAGCTGCGCCAACAGCATCGCCTGTTCGCCGCGCTTCATCGCCACCCGCACGGTCTCACAAGTGGAATTGAACTCGCCGGAGAAATGGCCCATCAGCGCGGGGACGTCTTCCGCTGCTGCCTCCACCTGTCCTGGCTCCAGGGAAGACAGCGCCGTCATGGCGGGCTCGAGTAGCTTTCGCAAGCGGTCCAGGTGCACGAACAGCATCTCCACACGGTTGAAACCCTGCTTGAGCACGATGTCGACGAGATTGAGGAAGTCGAGCCATCCGGCGAGCAGAATGGAGCCCATCATGGCGGCCTCGAGCCGTGGGCCGGCGAGGCGCAGCAGGGCAAGCTGCATGTCCGGGTCGTCCACCTCCGAAGCGGCGTTGGCCAGCGTGTTGACGGCGGAGAGTTCGGCGTCAATCCACCGCAGTTGACGTTCGCCATAATCCACGTAGCGGACGAAGACGCCGGCGGCCCTGCCAGCAATGCCCAGGTTGCTGACCTTGAGTCTGGAGAATTGGCCGGAAATACGGCGGGTGGTGCCAGACACGTCACCAACGGCACCGAGAAACGCCAGGTGAGCCGCGAGGGCGCTCTGCCGAGCAACCCCCGATTCACCGTCGGGGTCTGCTGCCGTCGCGGCCTCATGGGAGACCCGGCGTCGGTGTAGCCGCTCCGGTGTCTCGGGCTCAGGCGGAGTAACAGGTGGAGAAGCGAAGATACGCGGAGACTCAACGACGGAACCTTCGGTCAACGCAGGCTCCGCGGATTCACGCGGCGTGTAGCGTAGGTTCATCGCCCGGCCAGGGGGTGGCGTCAGTGACGCGCAGCCGGCGGACAACAGGGCCATGAAGAGCAGCCCTGTCAGCAGCTTGGAAGTCATCAGCGCCTCCGATGGGTGATGCCCACTCTAGCGAGCGCTCCTGACAAATCCGGACAGCCCAGGCGCGTCCCCTCCGTCTTCAAGGAGACGCCCGAGTCACTCACAGATGTGGACTACCAGTTCTGAGGGCTACTTCCGGCGCGGAGGCGGGCTCCCACCGGAGCCCGCCCTCTCCCCTCTCAGGAGGAAACGAGCCGGGTGCGCAGGGTCTCGGCCAGCTCGGCGAGCCGCACGGGCGCGGGCTCTCCCCCGGCCATGGGCTTGAGCTGGGCCATGCCGCTCTGGCGCTCGGCCTCGCCGATCACCAGCGCGAAGATGGCGCCCAGCTTGTCGGCGAGCTTCATCTGGCTCTTGAGGCTGCCGCCGCGCGTGTCGAACTCCACGCGCAGGCCCTCGCGGCGCAGCCGGCTGGCCAGCGTGAAGGCCACGTCCGCCGACCCCTCGTCCGCCACGGCGATGAAGAGATCCGTCGGCCGGCCGAAGTGCTGACCGCTCTCCTTGAGCAGCAGGCAGAGCCGGTCCAACCCGAGGCCGAAACCCACCGCGGGCACGTCCGGCCCCCCGAGGCTCTTCACCAGCTTGTCGTAGCGGCCACCCCCGCCCACGGTGCTGGCGGTACCCAGCACCGGGTGCGCGGCGATGAACTCGAAGGTGGTGCGCGTGTAGTAGTCCAGGCCGCGCATGATGCGCGGGTTGACCACGTACTTGATCTCCACCGCGTCCAGCTTGCGCTTCACCTCGTCGAAGTGCGCGCGGCACGGCTCGCACAGCGACTGGAGGATGTCGGGCGCGGCGCTGGCGATCTGCTGGCAGCGCTCGTTCTTGCAGTCGAGCACCCGGAGCGGGTTGCGCTCCAGCCGCTTCTGGCAGTCGTCGCACAGCTCGCTGGCGTGCCCGCGCAGGTGCTCCACGAGCTTCGCCTGGTACACGGGCCGGCACGTGTCATCGCCCAGCGAGTTGATGTTGAGCGACACGTCCGAGAGCCCCAGCTGCCGCAGGAGCTGCACCACCATGTCCATCATCTCGACGTCCTGGACGGGATGCTTCGAGCCGTACGCCTCGGCGCCGATCTGATGGAACTGCCGGTAGCGGCCCGTCTTCATCCGCTCGTAGCGGAACATGGGGCCCATGTAGAACCAGCGCGTGAGCGGCTCCTGGCTCACCACCGAGTGCTCGATGTACGCGCGCGCGGCGGGAGCGGTACCCTCGGGACGCAGGGACAGGCTGCGGTTGCCCTTGTCATTGAAGGTGTACATCTCCTTGCCGACGATGTCCGTCTCCTCGCCCACGCTGCGCACGAAGAGCGCGGTGTCCTCGACGATGGGCGTGCGCACCTCGCCGTAGCCGAAGCGCGAGAAGATGTCCCGGGTGGTGCGCTCCACGTGCTGCCATACCTCCACGTCGCCGGGGAGGATGTCATTCATGCCCTTGACGCCACTGATCTTCTGACTCACGGAATCTCTCCAATGCGCCGGCCCATGCGCACCACGGCCTCGGGCTGGAAGGACTCGTCCCACTTCACGCGGCCCGGCTCGAAGACGAGGATGACGGTGGAGCCCATCTCGAAGCGGCCCAGCTCCCCACCCTTCTCCACGGGGATGGCGGTGTCGTAGCGATGCACCTTGCCCGGCTTGCCGTCGTGGGTGAGGATCTCATCGTAGGCGGCCTTGATGCGCGACACGCACGTGGCGCCCACCTTCACCACGGCGCACTTGCCGGCCACGGTGTCCAGGTAGGTGACGAGCCGCTCGTTGACGCAGAAGAGCGCCTGCTTGTTCTTCACCGAGGCCGGGTTGACGGGCCAGAACTCGCCGGGGATGTAGGCATACCCGGTGATCTTCCCGCCCAGCGGGGCGTGGATGCGGTGGTAGTCGCGCGGGGACAGGTAGATGGTGGTCCAGGCGCCGCCGTGGAAGGGCTCCGCGGCCTTCTCGTCGCCGAGCAGCTCGCCCACCGTGTAGTGGATGCCCTTGGCCTGCATCACGCGGCCGTGCTCGGCGTAGCCCACCTGGGACACCGCGCCGTCCACCGGGGACACCACCACCTTCTCCCCCGGGTCGACCGGGCGGGAGCCGACCTTGAGCCCCCGGGTGAAGAACTGGGCGAACGTGGGGTAGTGCTCCAGGGCGTGCTCCGCCTCGGCCACGTCGACGTTGTAGGCCTTGGCGAAGGTCTTGATGGCCGCCCGGTGCAAGGGCGCCGGCACGGGCAGGCGCGTGGCCATCCCCACCGCGGTGGACAGCGCGGACTTGGGGAGGATCTGCATCAACTTCATGAAGGTCTGTTCGTTCATGAGACCGGTACCGGGTAATGGGATGTCTGAAGTGGAATGGAGATGCGCGAGCGCGCTTCAACGACCAGGGGGAGGCGTACCGCCGTCCACGGGAATGACCTGGATCGCGCTCTTGGAGACCAGGGCGAGCACCTTGCCCTCTTCGATGATCAGCACCTGCCCCTGGAGCGCGCCATACTGCTGGCGACACGCCGCGCGGTCCTGCAATTCCCAGCGATCGCGCAAACCGCGTCCCTTCACGTCGATCTGCTCCCCCTTCTGGAAGCAGCCGGAGAAGCCGCTCGCCAGCTGGGTCACCGGGGTGCCGATCCCTGGCCCGCCGCCCGTGCCGGCATCGGGGGGCTCGGCCTGGGCCTCGGGAGCCTCCTCGGTGGGAGCGGAAGGAGCCGGTTCCGGGGCGGAGCCGAATCCGGAGGGCATCGCCTCTGGCGTGCGCGCGTCGGCGAGGGCGTCGTTCCGGGCCTTCTCCCGCGCCTGCGCCTGCTGCTTGCCGGTCTGGATGCGGGCACGCAGGTCATTGGCGGCCTGTGCGTCGAGGCTGTCCGGAGGCACCTGGGAGAGCAGCGCCTCCACCTGGTCCATCTGGGGATCCAGGAAGGCCTCGTCGCCCCTGGCGCCGTACAGCTTGCCGAAGAGCGTATGCGCCTGGGTGTACGCCTCGGAGGGCTGGGCGGGTTTGCGGCAGGCCACGGGGGCCGCCATCACCAGGAGCGCCGTCAGGAGGCCGGTGAGCATCCGGCCAGAAACAGGGGTGTAGGTCCGCACGGGGCCGGTTTTCTACGACATTTCCAGGCCGCCGCGCCCCTTTTTCGCGCGGGGGGCTCGAATCCTCAGTCAAGGAAGCGACGCCACCATCGGAGGGTCTCCTCGTGGGAGGCGTCGTCGAAGTCGTAGTAGCTGGGACACTCGTACAGCCAGGGCTCCAGGACACGCGCGAGCTCACGGTACGCGGGGAGGTCCTGGCCCCGGGTCAGGTCTCCGGCCTCCGGCCACTGCCCCAGCGTCACCACCGCCTTCTCCCCTTCCAACGCCTGGACGGTGGTTCCGGGCGAATGCAGCTGGGCACGCAGGCCCGCCGCACCGCCCATTTCCCCGAGCACCGGCTGGCCCAGGAAGTTGAGCCAGTGCACTCCGTCGACCCGGGAGCCGAGTTTCCGGATGCCATGGGACACATCCATCCCCGGGTAGCGGAAGGATTCCTCGTGAATCCCCTTCATGGAGCCACAAAAGGTGTTGGGTGAATAGAAGGCCAGGCCTGCATGACCAGAGGAGAATGGGAGCAGCGAGGCCAGCGCCATGGCCAACTCGCGCATTTTCCCAGGGCCGTGCTCCTCGAGGTACTCCGTGGGCCAGGAGAAGCTCACCAGGCTGACCTCATCCTCGACACGAGCCCGCGAACGCCAAGGCAGGCGAGACAAGTAGAAGAAGCCATAGCCGCTGACGTCCTTGTCGCCGCCCGACAACTCGACCATACGCTCGAACTGCCTCTTCACATACGGATAGACATCCTCGTTACTGAGATCATCGAGAAAGCGTTCCCCGACAGGTGGAGAGAGTGTCGAGCGGATCCGTGCCCAGGCGCCCTCGTGCAGCGAGTTGGGCTCGTATCCAAGATTGTATTCGGAGAAGACTTCTGCCCCGGTGCCGACAGCACGAAGGTACACCTCGAGCGCGCGACTCACCGGGTTCGCGAGATCATGGTGGTCGAACGGCAGATGCAGGACGAGGCGAAACACTTCCCTCATCCAGAGGCGGTCTCCGTCTGGCTGGGAGGAGTAGAGACGAACTCGGGGAGGGTGTCGGGTCATCGGCTGATACGAGTGAACACACCGCACCTCCCCGAGCACGTCGCGTGGGCCAGGAACCGAGACCCAGGGGACTACAGGGAGTTGCCAGCGCGGCCGTCAAGCCGTTGGACGCATGGCCGCGCGAGGCGGCTACACCCCGAGGAACAGGCGCTTGCCGAAGTTGAGCGCCAGCGAGGCATCGAAGATCTTCTGCGCGGCCGACTCGATGTCGTACTCCACCCGGAGGTACTCCACCGTGCGCGCCCCGGTGTCGCAGATGACGAAGCACGCCCGGTTGTCGTAGTCCCGCGGCTGCCCCACGCTTCCCACCGAGATGATGTACTTGTAGCCCCGCCGGATGCCGAACTTCTGGGCCACCACGTCGTGCACCTCGCCATTGCCGATGGCGAACGCCTTGCACAGGTGGCTGTGCCCGATGAACGTCACCTCCGGCAGGTGCTCCACGTACGGCGCCAGCTCCCGCGCCTGCTCCAGCGCGAAGATGTACTCGTACGCCTTGGGCTCCACCGGCGAGCCATGGCTGAAGCCCACGTCACCGATCCGGTACGTGTACGGCAGGCTCTTGAGCCAATCCATGTTCTCGTCCGACAGCACCCCGGCGGACCAGTCCAGCGCGTGGCGGGCGGCGTCGTAGTAGTACGAGTAGTCCATCCGCCCGGCCACCGCCGCGTCGTGGTTGCCCAGCAGCGTCACCTCGGTCACCGAGCGCACCAGGTCGCAGCAGGCGTTGGGCGAGGCCCCGTAGCCCACCACGTCTCCCAACGACACGATCCGATCCACCTTCTGCTCTTCCGCGACCCGCAGCACCTCCGTCAGCGCCTCGATGTTGGAGTGGATGTCGGAGATGATCGCGATGCGCATGTAGAGTTCCCGTGGGCCCCGGGCCCGCTCGTCAGGTGCCGAGCGCGAACCCTCGCTGCTCTTCGGAGATGATGCGCTGTAGGAGGGTCAGCGCGCCAGCATCCAGTCCTTCGAACTTCAACCCCATGCCGGGTGGGCCCAGCTGCTCCCGCTGTGGACGCCGCCACACCACGGTCGCCTCGGCCATCACCTCCCGCGCGGTCCCCCCCGCCAGCTTCAGCAACGTCCGCCGGCCCTGGGCCAACGGTGTGTTCGTCTGCAAGAACAACCCACCCTCGCTCAGGTTCGCCACCCGAGCGTAGAGCGTAATGTTCTCCGCCTCACACCAGCAGCGCAGGCGCGAGGTGAAACGAGCGTGCTTTCGGTTCTCCGTCCGCAACCCCTTCTCCTCCGGTGCGCGGCCGTGACGCGCGTCCCCCACATCCCTCCGCGCTTTCCCAGGAATCGGGATTCGCAAGTGCGGAGATTAGGGACAGCATAAAAATCCGTCAAGCAGCCCTCCTCACCCCACGGGAAATCGGTTACCCCTCAAGAGGCCCCAAATCCTCGAAATGCGTGAGTCGCTTGAAATCCGTGAATCTGGCGCGGATGTCGGCGCGGTTCACCTCGCGCAGGCGCTCGAGGCTGAACTTCTCCACGGTGAAGGAGGCCATGACGCTGCCCATCACCATGGCGCGGCGCAGCACCTCGGAGTCCACGCGGCCGGCGGTGGCCAGGGTGCCCATGAAGCCACCGGCGAAGGTGTCCCCGGCGCCGGTGGGATCGAACACGTCGGCCAGGGGCAGCGCCGGGCAGGCGAAGATGTGCTCGTGGTCGAAGAGGAGCGCGCCGTACTCGCCGCGCTTGACCACGATGCGCTGGGGGCCCATGCCGAGGATGGCCCGGGCGGCGCGCACGATGTTGTGCTCACCGGAGAGCTGGCGGGCCTCGGCGTCGTTGACGAAGAGCAGGTTGACGCGCTTGAGCGTCTTGAGGAGCGAGGCCCGGCTGCCGTTGATCCAGAAGTTCATGGTGTCGGCGGCCACCAGCTTGGGGCCCTTCACCTGATCCACCACCTGGGACTGGAGCTCCGGGTGGATGTTGCCCAGGAAGACGAACTGGGCGTCGCGGTAGCTCTCGGGGAGCTTGGGCGAGAAGGACTGGAAGACGTTGAGCTGGGTGTCGAGCGTCTCGGCCTCGTTGAGCTGCCAGCCGTAGCGGCCCTTCCAGCGGAAGGTGCGGCCCTTCTCCCGGGTGATGCCCTCGAGGTCCACACCCCGACCGTGCAGGAAGTCCAGGTGCGCCTGGGGGAAGTCCTCGCCCACCACGGCCACCATCTTCACGGGGGTGAAGAAGGAGGCGGAGGTGGAGAAATAGGTGGCGGAGCCGCCGAGGATGTCCTCCTTCAATCCGAAGGGGGTTTCCACCGAGTCCAGCGCGACCGAGCCAACGACGAGAAGAGACATGGGCGTTCCAGGGAGTAGAGGCCGTGACGACAGGCACGGGGCTCCTGGGGGACCGCCCGTGCCCGTGCGAGGTACGACTTTTCGGCCGGTCAGGTCAAGATATCCAGGACTCCGGCCCTCACGGCGTGGGCACGGCCGGCAGGATGGCCTTCAAATCATCATCCGTGAAGTAGATGCCGCCACCAAAGAAGAAGTCGCGGCCGCCGAGCATGCGCCGGTTGTTGTCGCGCACGGGGTTGTTGAAGATGTCGTCCAGGCCGGCGGTGATGAAGAGCCGGTCGAACGCCTGGGCCCTCAGCGAGGCCCTCAGGCGCGGGTAGCGCAGCTCGTCCACCGAGAAGTTGAAGGCATCCAGCTTCAACATCAGGTGGTCCTTGAAGAAGTGGAAGTCGGCGCCCACGCCACCCGTGGACTCGATGATGCCGAAGCGCAGCGTGGTGAAGTAGTAGCGCTTGGCGAACTGGGCGCTGAACTTGAAGCCCTCGCGGGTGATCTTCTGCTTCTGCAGGACCGGATCCCCCGAGGACGGCGGGTTGGTCTGCACGTACTGCGTCTCGGTGGTGCCGCGCGGATCGTCCACCAGCTCCAGCAGGTAGTACTTGTCCGGCTTGGGGGCCAGCCGCACCGACAGGCTGTTCTTCGAGGCCCCATGCCCCAACATGTAGGTGGCCTGCAGGCCCACTTCCGTCTGGAGCCCGGTGAGCTTCGAGGAGAAGTCGGACAGGTCCTCCACGGACTCGGAGATCTTCTGGCCCAGGCGCTTGTCGGCCACCAGCGCGCCCACGGCGCCCTCGCCCCGGTTCACCCGGGAGGTGATCTCCTCCAGGTTGGCCAGCGTCTTGTCCAGCCGGTTCATCGTCTGCTTCAGGCTGGACACGCTCTCCTTCAGGTCCCCTTCCGCGCTGCCGCCGACGATCTTCTGCACCGTGGAGAGCACCTCGCGCGTGTCGCGGGTGATGATCTCGATGTTGTGCACGATGTGGCCGACGCTCTCCTCGTTGTCGGCGGTGATGCCGCGCACGTCGGCGCTCACGCCCTCGAAGTTGCGCAGGATGGCGTCCAGCCGCTCGGCGCTGCTGCGCACCGTCAGGTCCACCGACTCGGACACGCGCACCAGGCTGGCGATGATGCGCTCGAGCGAGCCGGTGCCCTTGTCCCCGCCGAGCACGTCGCGCAGCGCCCCCGTCACCTGCTGGATGTCGGAGGTGATCTGCGAGAGCGAGGCGAACACGGCCTCCATGCCCTGCACGTCGATCACCTTGCGGATCTCCCCGCCCTCCTCCATGGGAGGCATCACCTCGGAGCCCGGGTTCAGGTCCAACAGGTAGTCGCCCAGCAGGGACTCCGAGCGTTTGATGAGGGCGGCGTCCTGGTGCAGCGCCACGTCCCGGCGCACGCGCACGGTGACGCGGGCGCGCGTGCCCTCCAGCTTCACATCCTCCACCTCGCCCACGGGGATGCCGGCGATCTGGATGCGGCTCTTGGGACCCAGGCCCGAGGCGTCCCGGAAGTAGGCGTACACCTGGATGGACTCGTCCTTGCCCAGCCCCCCCTTGCGGGTGAAGAGGATGAAGCCGAACAGGAATCCTCCGGCGACGAGCACCAGCAGACCTACACGGAAAGGCGTGACGAGCTTCTTCACCGGGTCTGACTCCTAATCATTCTTTCCGAACCAGGTCTCCATGAAGACCTGCACGGTGGGGTGGCGCGAGGCGCGCACCTGCTCCGGCGGTCCCTGCTCCAGGATGACGCCCTTGCTGAGGAAGGCGATCTGGTCCGCGATGTTGAAGGCCGAGGCGATGTCGTGGCTGATGACCACGCTGGTGACGTGCAGCTCCCGCTGGGCCGCGAGGATCATCTCGTCCACGTAGTCGGTGGTGATGGGATCCAACCCCGTGGTGGGCTCGTCGTAGAGGACGATCTTCGGATTCATCACGATGGCGCGGGCCAGCCCCACGCGCTTGCGCATGCCGCCGGACAGGTCCGCCGGGAACTTGTCCTCCACCGTCTTCGGCAGGCCCATCAGGTCCAGCTTCTCCCGGACCAGCTTGCGGATCTCCTGCTCGGACAGCTTGCTGTGCTCGCGCAGGGGGAAGGCCACGTTCTCGTAGACGTCCATCGAGTCGAACAGGGCGGCGGCCTGGAACACCATGCCGAACTTGTGCCGCACCCGCTCCAGATCCTCGGCGCCCATGGGGACGACGTCCTCCCCGTCGATGACCACCCGCCCATTGTCCGGCTTGAGCAGGCCGATCATGTGCTTCATCAGCACCGTCTTGCCCGAGCCGCTTCCTCCGAGGATGACGCAGGTGTTCCCCGCGGGCACGGAGAGGTTGATGCCCTTGAGGACCTGGTAATCGCCGAAGGACTTGTGCAGGTCGACGATCTCGATCATCGACCGGGAGCTCGTGTCGGCCATCAGTGCAGGAGCACCCCGACGATGAAGTCGAGGATGAAGATGGAGAGGGCGCTGGTCACCATGGCCTCGGTGGTCGCCTTGCCCACACCCTTGGCGCCACCCGAGGCGTTGTAGCCCTTGAAGCAACAGATGAGGGCCACCCCCAGGCCGAAGACGGCGCCCTTGATGAGCCCCTCGAAGACGTCCGAGGGATCCAACCACTGCTGGGTGCGGGAGATGAAGGTACCGGCCGACACGCCCTGCGTCCCCACGGAGACGGCATAGGCCCCGAGGATGCCGGCGGTGTCGAAGAGCAGCGTGAGCAGGGGCACCATGAACAGGCCCGCCAGCACCCGGGGCACCAGCAGGTACTGGATGGGGTTGACGGCCATGGTCTCCAGGGCGTCCACCTGCTCGGTGACGCGCATGGTGCCCAGCTCGGTGCACATGGCGGAGCCGGCGCGCATGGTGACCATCAGCGCGGAGAAGACGGGGGCCAGCTCGCGCGTGAGCACCAGCGCCACCGTGGGGCCCACCAGGCTCTGCGCGTCGAACATGGCGAAGGCGCGCGAGGACTGGTTGGCGAACACCATGCCGGTGAACAGGCCGGTGAGCAGGACGATGAAGACGCTGCCCACCCCCACGAAGTCCAGCTGGAAGAAGAGGTTCTGCAGCCGGAAGGGCCGGCGCACGCTCCAGCGGGCCACGTTGGCCCCGAGCGTGACCAGATTGCCCAGCTCCTCGACATTGGCGATGGCGCCCCGGCCCACGTCCTCCACGGCCCGGACGATCAGGGAGGGGGGCTTGGGCTGTTCCGCCTTCTGTGCGTTCTCGGAGGCCACGGGAGGGCCCTACTCTACGTGGCCCCCTTCCCGGCACAAGCAAAGGCTACGCCTCCCTGCCCCCCTCCGCCCCCAGGCAGCCCAGGCATCCAGGCTCCTACTCCCCGGCCAATAAAGGGAGTTTGCCCCGCCCCGCGTTGCCGTTATGTTCCGCCCCCCTTTTTCAACCCCCTCACAGAGAGAAGCGAGAAGCACACCCCATGGCGACCAACCAAAAGGTCGGCGGCGAGGTCGACGCGTTCTGTACCCGGTGCAAGCTCACGCTGGCCCACACCATCCTCGCGATGGTGGGAACGAAGATCGCCCGAGTCCGCTGCAACACCTGCGGCGGAGACCACGCCTACCGGTCCGCGCCGGGCACCACCGACAGGCCGAGCCCCGCGTCGCGTGCCAGCAGCAGCAGCGGCTCGTCCACGCGTGCCCCCCGGGCGAGCAAGTCCTCCGAGGAGAAGGTGATCATCACCTTCGAGGAGCAGCTGGCGGGCAAGGACATCGCCAACGCGCCGAAGTACAGCCCCAAGGACACCTACCGGGTGGATCAGGTCATCCATCACCCCACCTTCGGGCTGGGATTGGTGACGGCGGTGCGCGGCGACAAGGTGGACATCACCTTCAAGTCCGAGACGAAGACGCTGGTGCACGGCCGCGGCGGCGCCCCCGCCGAGAAGCCCGCCTTCCAGCCGCCCAGCGCGAAAGCTACGGGCCCAGCGGACAAGCCACAGCCACAGCCGACGGATGAGGCCGCTCCCTCGCCGGGTAGCTCCGCCGAGGGTTGACAGAGGCGCCGGAGAGGCTGGACGGTACGTCTCCTACCCATGCGTGCGCCGCTCCTCACCCTGCTGCTGCTCGCCCTGTCGCCCGTCGCGGCGGCGGCTCCGTTCCCGGTGACGGCCACTCCTTCCCAGGTGGTGCTCGGCCGGGACATGGCGGTGAGCGTGCAGGTGGCGGTGCCGCGCGGCACCTCCCGGCTCCGGGCCTCGGCCTCCACGGGCAGCCTCCTGCCGCTGCCCGCCACCGCCCGCGGTGTGCACTCCTACCGCTGGGTTCCTCCGGACATCCGCTATCCGCTCCTGGCGGTGCTCGCCTTCTGGGTGGACACGCCCGAGGGCCCGCCGGAAGTCACCACCGTGCACATCCCCCTGCTGGGGCGCACGGTGCTGGACGTGGCCACCGACGCGGGCGCGGGCGCCGAGGTGGTGGTGCAGATCGCCGACACGCGCTTCGGCCCCGTGCGCACCAACCGCAAGGGCCAGGCCCAGGTGCACGTGGAGGTGCCCCCCGGGGTGCGCGAGGCGCGCGTGCTGGCCACCGCCAAGGGCCAGCAGACCAACCGCACCACCCGGCTCGACGTGCCTCCCGAGCGGCCCATGCTCGCGCTCCTCAGCCCCGACGTGCTCCCTCCGGACAAGAGCGGGTGGTTGGTGGTGCTGGGCGAGCAGCCCATCCCGGGCTCGGAGCTGTCCCTGCGGGTGCGGGGGGGCGGCGTGGAGGAGCACTCTCCGGGCGTGTTCCGCGTGAAGCCGGAGCCCGGGGCGAGCTCCGTCGTGGTGGAGGCCCACCGGCAGGACGGCACCGCCGGGGCACGCGTCACCGCCCCGGTGCTGGCCCCCATCGTGGCCCATGTCTCCCCCACCCCGGAGCCACCGGTGGTGAAGAGCCCGCCCCCCGTGGAGGCTCCGCCCCAGCCTCCCTTCTGGGAGCCGTGGTTGGACAGGAAGAACGTGTCCTTCACCCTGCTGGCCGGAGGCTTCTTCGCGGGCGGCGACAACCTCGGGCCGCTGGTGTCGGTGGGCGCGGCGTACCGCCTGCCTCCGCTGGGCGGCCGCTTCTCGCTGGAGGCGGAGGTGGGGCTGCGTCAGTCCAGGACTCGACCCTCCGTGTCGCCGCTGGGCGAGTTGGACTCGCGGGTGGTGGCCCTTCCGCTCATGCTGTCCGCGCGCGTCCTGGCCTTCGAACGCGGACCCCTCTCCATCTCCGGACGCGCGGGGGGCGGAACGATGTACTTCGACCACCGCACGACGACTCCGTACTCGCAGAAGGAGTCCTATCAGCGGGGACGGACCTTCATGGGCTTCCTGGCCGCCCAGGCGGCCTGGCGCTTCGGCCCGGTGAGCGCCCTGCTCGAGCTGCGCGGCAGCCACGCTCCCGCACGAACGGATCAGATCGAGGCACAGCTCGGCGGCCTGTCCGCGTCCCTCGGGGTGAGGTACTCGTTATGAAGAAGCTCCTGCCCATGCTGCTGGCCCTGCTGTGTGCGTGCGAGGCCGAGCCACCCGCGCCTCCCCCCTCCTTCCACATCCTCTCCATCTCCCCCACCGAGCAGAGCGCCCTCGAGGCCAAGGACGTCATCGTGGAGCTCGACGTGGAGCCCCGCTTCCTCGTGGACTTCAACACGCGCTCGGCGCGGATGCTCGAGAAGCCCGAGTTGCGGATCGGCACGTGGACGGTGCCGCTCGCCCGCTACCTGGGCCGCGGCCAGTTCCAGGGCACCGTGCCCCCGGGGTTGGACGTCGATACCTATGATGTCCAGGTCTCCCTGGGGGATGGGCGCGAGGCCACTCTCACCCAGGCCTACACCGTCACCCCCTATCTCAGCTACTGGATCGAATCGATTGGCGATCAGCTCCAGGGCAAGCCCTTCGCCGTCACGATTCATGCCGGGGGTCCGAGCGCCGAGCGCTTCACGGGGACCGTGACGATCGTCATCTACCAGGATGGCTCCCCCATCCTCTCCATCCCGAGCAACCCGTTCTCCGAAGGCCTTGTCCGGCAGGAAATCACCATCGACGCTGTTGGTAATACCTTCAACGTCGGAATGGTGGATGAAAAGGGCAGCACGGCCTCGTCGAACTCCTTCCGGGTCCTCTCGAAGAAACTGAAACTCGAATCACATGAGCACTGAATCTTCTCCCTTCACCTGGCAGTTCAACCTCGGCCGGATCCCCGTGGTGGTCGAGCCGAGCTTCTGGCTGGTGACGGCCATGTTCGGCCTGTTCGGAGCGGGCCGGGACTGGCGGATCCTCGTGTCCTGGGTGGGCGTCGTCTTCATCTCCATCCTGGTGCACGAGCTGGGACACGCGCTCATGGCCATGAGCCTGGGCTGCGAGGTGGCGGCCATCCAGCTCTACTCCATGGGCGGGCTCACCTACCCCGATCGGGCGCTCAGCCGCTGGCGTGACGTGGCCGTCTCCGCGGCCGGGCCCTTCACGGGCTTCCTCTTCGGCGGGCTGATGCTCGGCATCAACATCCTCGTCCCCCCGCGCAGCGACATGGGGATGATCATCCTCCAGCAGTTGATGTGGGTGAACTTCGGGTGGGGCATCATCAACCTGATGCCCGTGCCTCCGCTCGATGGAGGCCACATCGTGCGCGGCGTGCTCGGGCCCACGCGGCAGCGGATCTCCCTGTGGGTGGGCATCATCGCCGCGGGTGCGATCACCGCCCTGGCGCTGCGCCTGGGCTCCTTCTACCTGGCCTTCATGTTCGGCTGGATGGGCTACGGCTGCTGGCAGGCCCTGTCGGTGACGAGGGACATCAAGCCGCTGGAGCCCACGAAGGTGGCGGAGGTCGAGCCGGACGCGCTCGCGCGCGCCTGGAAGGCCCTGCGCGCGGGCAACGAGAGCGAGGCGGCACGGCTGGGGCACCTGGCCCTGTCCGCGGCGAAGCCCGGCCCGGAGAGCAACGCGGCGAGAGATCTGCTCGCCTGGGTGGCGCTGGCCGAGGGCAATGGCCGCGCCGCGGTGTCGCACCTGGAGAAGGTGGATCCGCCCCAGGCCGCGCGGCCCTTCAGCCTCGCCATGGCGTACGAGGCCATGGGCCTGGCCGATCGCGCCCTGACCCACGCGCTCGCCGCGCTGGAGAAGGAGCCCACGGAGGCGGTGGCCGCGCTCGCGGTGCGCCTGCTGGTGGGGGCGCGGAGGCTGGACGAGGCCGAGCGCATCGCCCGGGAGTTCGCCTGGAAGACGCCGGCCACGCGGGACGCGCGGCGGGCGGACGTGGCGGTGGCCCGGGGTGACTTCGGCGCGGCGGCGGCGCTCTACGCGAGCGCCTTCGAGGCCGGGGGCCGCGCGGAGGACGCCTACCAGGCGGCCCGCTACCACGCGCACGATGGCCGGCTGCAGCTGGCCACCGAGTGGCTCGAGCGCGCGCTGCGGGCGGGGTACGACGACTTCGAGACGCTCGGCCAGGAGCCCGTGCTGGCCCAGGTCCGTTCCGATCCGAGGATCGCCGAGCAGCTCCGCAGCCGGGGCGCCGCCTGAATCGCGGTGCCCGTGGACGCCCCCTCTCCCTCTGGGAGAGGGTTGGGGTGAGGGTCTTTCCTCCCCTCGCACCGTGAGCGACATGGGAGGGAAGACACGCGGGGACGACCCTCACCCCCCGCCCTCTCCCAGAGGGAGAGGGAGCATGCGCAACCCAGTTTTCCCTAGAGCGCGGGGACGGGCCAGCCGGCCGGGTAGATGAGGTAGGCCGTGCCCGCCGAGGCCTTGAGCCACAAGGGCTCGAGCTCGGAGCGCAGGTAGGTACGGCGCACCGTGGAGTCACTCGCGGCCGCGGGGTCGTTCACCACCGCGTTGCCCGCGGCGTCGAAGCCCACCAGGACGATCAGGTGGCCCGCGGTCGATGCGATGGGCGCCCCGGTCAGCTCCCCGCTCCCCCAGGCGACGCTCAGGATGACGGGCACGCCCGCGGCGATCCACGGCTCGAGCTGGGCGAAGCTGGTGAAGCGCGTCACGTGCGCCTCGAACCCCTTGGAGGCGGCGTACGCGGTGTTGAAGGGCCAGTTGCCGTGGCCGCGGTAGATCCAGTCGTACACGCCGCCGACCGCCGCGCGCACCCGGGGCTCGCAGGCCCCCGTGTCACCCGTCCAGTAGGCGAGCACCATGGACGTGGAGGTCGGGCTGCACCAGACCTCGCCGCCATCCGGGTAGACCATCTGCGAGCACCCGGGCACCGCGTTCACCCTGTTCCAATAGGCGGAGTTGCCCGGGGGAACGGCCGGGTTGCGCTCGGCCGAGGTGGACAGCGTGACGGAGCTGGCGCGCACGCGCGGCAGGGCGACACCGTCCGCGCTGAAGAGCCGCAGCTTCACCTGGAACGCGGTCGCCGCCGCCTTCTTGTTCGTGATGACCAGGGTGTCGGTGCCCACGTACCCGTTCGTGTCCGACTGCCCAGTCACCGAGTGGCGCCGCACCGTCGAGCCATCCGCGGCCCACACGCCCAGGTTGTACCACTTCGTCCAGACGCCGGAGACCTGCGCCCGCATCTGCGTCTCCACCCAGGTGCCGGTGGGCGTCTCGGCCTCCCACGAAGCGATGGCCTCGCGGAAGCCGAAGCCGGCCAGCATCACGGGGCTGAGGGCCTCGCCCACGCGGAAGCTCCCGCCGTTGTAGAAGTTGCCTCCGCTGTAGGCGCCGGCCGCGTACGGATCCGTCCCGGCCGCCGCCGTCTGAGCATCCACCTGGAGCGCGCCGTCCGCCGCGAGGCCCACCCCGCTGCGCTGCCACGAGGAGAAATCACCCTGGCTCCCCCGCCAGCGCACGAAGGCACTCTGGCCCGCGAGCGCCTCCGGCACCCACATGAGGGTGACGAACAGCGCGATCACCACCGTCCTGAAGCTCCGCATGAGAACCACCTCCTGATTGTCTGGAGGAACCTCGACTACCCGTTTTCCAAGGAATCAACAATGCGATTTCCGGACAAGGCGTGCGGCTCGTTGGAAACAGAGCTTCCGTCAATCAACAGAAGAGGGATGATCCGTGCCGTGGATCCATTGTCCGGCTCGCGCGCTCGCTGAGAAGATGGAATCCCTTCCCCCCTTCAGGACATATGGACGCCGCCCGCAAGCTTCCCTCGCCCGAAGTCCCCGAGTCCGAACAGGCCTCCGCCTCGGAAGCCCGCAGCGTGCTCGTGGTGGACGACTACGATGACGCACGGGAGATGTACGCCGAGTACCTCGAGTTCCTCGGGTACCAGGTCCAGACGGCCCGCAACGGACAGGAGGCACTCGAGTCCGCGCGGGAGCACCACCCGGACGTCATCCTCATGGATCTCTCACTGCCCGTGGTCAGCGGATGGGATGCCACCCGCCAGCTCAAGGACGACGAGAGCACCCGGGACATCCCCGTGATGGCACTCACCGGCCATGTCTTCCCCTCGCATACGGAGCGGGCCCGGCAAGCGGGTTGTGATGCCTTCGTCTCCAAGCCCGCGCTCCCGGACACGGTGGCCGATCAGATCCGCGCCCTGCTCCAGAAGACGGGAGGCAAGTCGCGTCTCCGGTGAGCGGCCCCCCTCCCCCCTCCAGGGCCGACGCTCCCCGCGAGCGCTGGCAACCCCCTCGGGAGTTCGACGAGTACCGGCTGCTGCGTCCCCTGGGTCGGGGGCGCACCGGGCTCGTCTACCTCGCCCAGGACACGCTGCTGGATCGCACCGTCGCGGTGAAGTTCATCCCCGCGCTCGATGACGAGACCCTGGCGCGCTTCCTCGTCGAGGCGCGCGCCACCGCCCGCATCCAGCACCCCAACGTCGCCACCCTCTACCGCGCCAGTCAGTTCGAGGGCCACCCGTACCTCGTCTCCGAGTACGTGCGCGGCATCTCCCTGGATCGGCTGCCCAGGCCCCAGCCCTGGGAGCGCGTCCTGGACATCGGGATCGATCTGACGCGCGGGCTCGCCGCCGCCCACCGCCGCAACGTCCTCCACCGCGATCTCAAGCCCGGCAACGCCATCCTCGATGAGTCCGGCGAGGTGAAGCTGCTCGACTTCGGCTTGGCCAAGCTCGTCGACGAGCCGGCCGCGGAGGCCTCGCCCACGCCGGACGCGCCCCCCGGCGAGGAGCTCCCTCCGGACGTCGAGCTGCCCTCCCTCACCCATGGCTCCCTGGTGGGCACGCCCTACTTCATGTCCCCCGAGGCCTGGCGCGGAGAGCCCGCCTCGGTGCACTCGGACCTCTACTCGCTGGCGGCGGTGCTGTACGAGCTCGCCGCGGGCCAGGGCCCCTTCCGCCACGTGCCCCTCCAGGTGCTGGCCCAGGCCGTCCAGGAGAGGGAGGCGCGCCCGCTGCGCGAGGCCGCTCCCGAGGTGGAGCCCCGCTTCGCGGCGGTGGTGGACCGATGCCTGCGCCGCGAGCCCACCGAGCGCTTCGCCTCCGCCGATGAGCTGCTGGAAGCGCTGGAGGACCTGAAGGCCGGCGACACCGCCGCGCGCGTCCCCGAGGGCAACCCCTACCGCGGCCTCCAGGCCTTCCAGGAGGAGCACCGCGCCCTCTTCTTCGGCCGCCGCCAGGAGATCCGCGCCGTGGTGGAGCGGCTGCGCGCCAGCCCCTTCGTCCTCGTCACCGGCGACTCGGGCGTGGGCAAGTCCTCCCTGTGCTCGGCCGGCGTGCTGCCCCGCGTGGTGGAGGGCGCGCTGGAGGACGGCTTCCAGTGGAGCGTGGCGCGCATGGTGCCCGGCCGACGCCCCGTGTCCGGCCTCGCCGCCGCGCTCGCCCCCCACGTGTCCCTGGACGAGGTCCGCATCGATCAGCTCGCCCGCGCCGAGCCCGCCACCCTGATGCGGGCCCTGCGCGCCGCCCTCGGAGGCAGCTCGCGCCGGGGGGTGATCCTCCACGTGGATCAGCTCGAGGAGCTCACCACCCTGAGCGAGCCGACGGAGGCGGCACAGGTGGCGGAGCTGCTGGGACAGCTCGCCTCGGGAGTGCCGGGGCTGCGCCTGCTGGCCACGGCCCGGAGCGACTTCCTCACCCGGCTCGGCGCGCTGCCCGGACTGGGCGAGGCCCTCGCTCGCGCCCTCTACCTGCTGCGCCCGCTGGGCCGCGCCGAGGTGCGCGAGGTGGTGACGGGCCCCGCCCGCGTCAAGGGCGCGCGCTTCGAGTCCGAGGCCCTCATCGGCTCGCTGGTGGAGTCCACCCTGCGCGCCGAGGGCAGCCTGCCGCTCCTCCAGTTCACCCTCGCGGAGCTGTGGGAGGCGAGAGATCGGGCCCGGGGCATCATCCCCGCCGCGGCCCTGGAGGCGCTCGGCGGAGTCAATGGCTCGCTCGCCCGGTACGCGGATGGCGTCATCGACCAGTTGCTGCCGGATCAACAGGTGGCGGCACGGCGGCTGCTCATGCGGCTCGTCACGGTGGATGGCACGCGCGCCCGCCGCTCCGAGGCCGAGCTGCTCGGCAATGATCCAGCCTCGCGTGGCGCGCTGGAAGCGCTCATCCGCGCGCGACTGGTGGTGGCCCGGCGCTCGGAGGAAGGCACCACCTTCGACATCGCCCACGAGGCGCTCCTCACGGGGTGGACCCGGCTGGCCCAGTGGCTGGCCGAGGCCAACGAGGCGCGCCAGCTGCACGCGCGGCTGGAGCGGGCCGCCGCCGAGTGGGAGCGGCTGGGGCGCTCGCGCGAGGCGCTATGGGGGACCCGGCACCTGGCCGAGGTCCACGCGCTCGCCCCCGAGGGGCTCTCGGTGCGGGAGAGCACCTTCCTCGAGGCCTCGCGCCAGGCGGTGCGCCGGGGGAAGGTGCTCACGCGAGTGCTCGCCGCGGGATTCCTCGCCTCGCTGGCGCTGGTGTACGCGGGCGAGCGGGTGAATGACTGGTACACGCTGGAGAAGCAGGTGCGCGCGCAGCTGGGCGAGGCCCGGGGCCGCCTGGAACATGCCCGCGAACGGAACCGCGCGCTGACGCGGGCGCGCACGGAGTCCTTCGCCCTGTTCGATACCGGCAAGCAGGAGGAGGCCCGGCCGCGTTGGGCCGAGGCACTCCGGCTTCAGGTGGAAACGGATCGGGCCTACGCCCGCGCCAGCGACGCGCTGGAGCGGGTGCTGGTGCTCGAACCTGGCCGCGAGGAGTCGCGGAGGGCCTTCGCGGAGGTGCTCTCCGAACGCGCCGGGCTCGCCGAGCGCATCTTCCACCCCGACGCTCGTGACGAGCTGCTGGGACGCCTGCGGCTCTATGACACCACGGGCGAGCAACTGGCGCGGTGGGAGGCGCCCATGCGGCTGAACCTGCGCACCCGGCCCGCTGGAGCCACGGTGTCGCTGGCGCGCTACGAGTCCACGCACGATGGGAAGCGGGTGCTGTCCCCGGCCCGCCAGCCGGGCCCCACTCCGCAAGAGGGGCTCTCGCTGGAGCGCGGCACCTGGGTGGTGGAGCTGAGCGCGCCCGGACGCGCCCCGGTGCGCCACGTGTTGCGAGCCGAGCCCGGCGCCGAGCGCACCCTGGAGCTGGAGCTGCCCGAGGCCACCCGGGTTCCCGAGGGCTTCGTCTACGTGCCGCGAGGCACCTTCCTCTTCGGCACGGCGGCGGACGAGAACATCCGGCAGTTCTTCGACACGGTGCCGCTGCACGAGGTGGAGACGGGGCCGTACCTCATCTCCCGTACCGAGGTGACGTACGGCGAGTACGTGGCCTGGCTGGAGACGCTCACCCCGGAGGAACTGGCGATGCGTACGCCCCATGGCGCGTCGGTGGCCTCGGTGGACGCCGAGGTGGCGTTGAAGCGGCAGCCGGACGGACGCTGGCACCTGCGCTTCAAGCCCCGGACGGTGACGTATGAGGCGCGCCAGGGCGAGCCCATCCGCTACACCCAGCGCCCGCGCGACGCGGAGCAGGACTGGTGGCGGATGCCGGTGGGGGCCATCAACTACGAGGATGCCCGTGCGTACGCGGCGTGGCTGGCGAGCACCGGCCGGGTCCCCGGGGCGAGGCTGTGCAACGAGTTGGAGTGGGAGCGGGCGGCCCGGGGCGCGGACGAGCGGGAGTTCCCCCACGGCGACACGCTGTTGCCCTCGCAGGCCAACTTCGACGAGACCTACGGCAAGGTGGGCGCCAACTTCGGCCCGGACGAGGTGGGCCGCCACCCCGAGTCGCGCAGCCCCTTCGGACTGGACGACATGGTGGGCAACGTCTTCGAGTGGACCGACTCCGTCCTCCAGCCGGGCCGCCCGGTGGCCCGAGGCGGCAGCTACTACTTCGGAGCCAGCACCGCCCGCGCACCCAACCGCGAGACGCCCGAGCCCGACTTCAGGGATCTCAGCGTTGGCCTGCGGCTGTGCGCGGCTGCACCTTCCGCGCCCTGAGTGGGCTCAGGGACGCTCGGGTGGAATCAGACCATCCGTCACCGCCAGGTCCCTGGCGAAGCGCAACTCATGGCCGATGCGCTCGGAATCCGGGAAGAGCTTCTCCGCGGTCTCGCCGAGTTGGAGCGCCTTGGTCAGCGACTCCCGGGTCCTCTTCGAGGACCAGAAACTGATCAACCCCGCCCAGGCCTCCTCGACTGTACTCAGAGCCTTCCGAGCACCTTCCTCGAAGAGAGTCTCGGCCTCGGGTGGCGAGTCATGGAAGATGTCGAGAAAGTAGGCGAGCTCCACCAGGGCTGGGGCACTTCGGCCCGAAGCCCGCACAGCCTGCTCCAACAGACGCCGGATCTCCGAAAGGGTCTCCTCGCCACTCGACCCAGGTAATGGCTCATCGTCGAGCCGCAAGAGACGAGCGAGCTCCAGCAGGTTGGGCGTGAACGCGGGGCATGCCTCGACCAGCTCACGATGCAGCCTCAATTGTTCCTGGCTGGGACGGTTGCCGCTGCCCTCCGCGCGAGCAGCCCGCATTCTCGCCACCAGTTCGTCGAGACTGGGATGCTTCATAGATCCCCTCCCCTCTCCATCAACCGTGGGGATTCGAGGACCGGCGTTGCATGGTCGTGGCTCCCCCTCTATAGGATGGGCGGCGCGCCCGCTCATGGGGCGAGAGGTTATCTCATCACCGTCATGCGTTCCGCGACCCTGTCCGAAGTAGCCCCCAGGAAGACCGGTCCGGCCCCTGTGCCATGGGGGTCCATCGCCGGGGTTTTGATCGGCGCGTTCATCCTCCAGACGTTCCTCACGCTGTTGGGGATGAACAACCTGTTTCAGGTGTTCATCGGTCCAACCGAGCTGCTGGAGCTCGCGTCAGCGAAACCATCGCTCGAGCAGGCCAGTTGGGTGATCCTGCTCCGGGGTCGGCTCCTCGTGTTCGCGGGTCTGGTCCTGGCGAACTTCTTCGCCCTCCTCCTCCTCATCGCGGCGACGGTCGGCCGACAGCTCGCCTGGCGCCAGCTGGCCCGATGGGCCTTCTTCATCATCGCGGCGTTGGGGGCGCTGTGGGGAGTGGGGCAGCTTTACATGGGCGCCCTCATGATGACGGTGGCCACCTGCGTCTCGATCGCTGGCTCGCTGAGGGCCGGATGGCTCATCAGGGAGTCCACACCATGAACTCGGAAGGAACCGCCATGCTGACCACGCCCCTCGGACGTTTCCGCCTCGTCGCCTTCTGGGAGGGGCTGTCCTTCCTCCTCCTCCTGTTCATCGCCATGCCGCTGAAGTACGCGCTGGGCCTGCCCCAGATGGTGCGCGTGGTGGGGATGGCTCACGGCGTGCTGTTCATCGCCTACCTGTACACGCTGATGATGGCGGCGATCGAGCACCGCTGGGGCTTCAAGCGGGTGACGCTGGCCTTCGTCGCGTCACTGGTGCCTGGCGGGACGTTCTGGCTCGATGCGCAGTTGCGCCGGGAGACACAAGCCCCTCCCACCGTGGACGCCAGGTAGGCGCTTACCCTCCTACTCTGACTTCGGAGGATGGTTCTTCATCAGTTCTTCCGGCAGGGGCATCCTGACGAACCGCAAGCCCGTTCCCTTGCGCTCGGGCATGACCTGGAATCCCTGGCCAGCGATCCGGACGAGATCGCCATCCCTTGCCCTTCCACTTCCGAGCCACTCGTCCGCTTCTTCTCTCGTGGCGAACGTCTGGGACACGATGATGTAATCGATGGCGGGCGTGTAGAACGAGCGGAAGAACTCGCGATAGTCGTCCAGCTTCTGGATTTCACGGACGTAGAACAGCGCCACCGAGGCGATTCGGAGTGCTTCGTCCTCTGGCGAGCCTTCTGGGTACTTTTCGTTGATGGTGCGCAGGATGTCGAAGACAGAATCGACGTCGAAGTTGTGGTTGTAGATCATCTTGGTCTCCGGACTAGAGGGCAAGCGGAGCCAGGAGCAGCGCACCAGAACCGCCCGTCGTGATGAAGAAGGCCACGCCACCGACAACGACGATGGTTCCCAGCGCCACCTCGGTCTTGTGCTCCCTGAGCCATGCGAGTGCTTCGTCCATGCGTGAGAACTCGAGCTTCTTTTCCCTCTGGCGCGCGGCCTCTTCGTGTTCCTCTTCGCAAGCAGTGAATTCCCGATTGCAGTCGGCGGTGCAGCGTTTGTAGTACCAGCCAGCCTGTTCTTTGCTGTGGGGGTACGGCCACTGCTTTTTCTCCCAGCAGGACTTCATGCATTTTTCGAGTTCATTCTGGCAGATGTCGTCTCCAGCGCCGCCAGTTCCGGACCCGGTGCCGATTCCCTCCGCATTCTCGGAAATGACATGGACTCGGGGCTCTGGCCGTTGGGTGTGGGCGCATCCCGCGTAGACCATTGTCGTGGCCGCCATCACTGCGAGCAGTCTCATTTCTACATGATGCCTTCGCGCCCTGCCGCCTTGATGCGATTCCTGCTTGTCAATGTTTATTGCCTGCCAGTCGCATGCGGAAGCCACACCGTCGGGCTCCCGCATCATGAGTTCGCATGGCGTGCTTATTACATCACCATCGCCGCAGTCATCCCCTCGGCGAGACGCTCCGCGCCCTTTTCCGCGTCCCGCAGTTTGGATTCCAGTTCCGCACAGAGAGCCATGAGCTGGTTGACCTTGGCGACGATGCGCTTTTGTTCAGCCAGAGAGGGGATTGCAAGAGGGAACTGTTCCAGGTCCTTGGACTCAAGGCGGCACGTACCGTGGGTTGAGCGAACAACCTTTTGGAGTATTCTTGTCCGTGCTGCTTGACAAGAGCGGAGCAAGAACTCCCCAAGGTCAGGTCGTGCCAGGACTAGAGCCTTCATGTCCTGATTGATCGTCACTTCTCGCGTAGTAATGGCTGTCGGGAATGAATGCGCAAGGATCATTCCTCTGACGACAAACAACAGGGAGCCCTTGGGGATCCGCTTGACTGCTGAGTTTGCGACCGCGGCTTCGGAAATATGATCTTGCGCGTCATCAATCCAACCCAGTTCCACAGAGCCCTCATCTCACGGAGAGGGGGGCCTTGCGCAGGAGCTCCACCGTCCTCGCCATGTCCGCGGGCAGCGGGGACTCCAGCACTCGCGCTTCCACCCCCGGCATCGCGGGCCACTCCAGCCTCGCCGCGTGCAGAGGCGTCCGCGCCAGCACCTCCTCCTCCCCCTCCCCGCCCAGCTCCTTCGCCTTCAGCGGCTCGGCCCGCCCGTACTGGTGATCCACCAGCAGCGGGTGCCCCTCCGACAACAAGTGCACGCGGATCTGGTGCGTCCGCCCCGTCTCCGGCTCGGCCTCCACCAGCGAGGCCGCCGCGAACACCTCCACCGGCCTCACCCGCGTGCGCGAGGGCTTCCCCTCCTCACCCGGCCTCGCCACCCGCATGCGCCCCTTGCGCGCGGGCGCCAGCGCCGCGTCCACCACCCGCGGCGCCTCCACCCAGCCCTCCACCAGCGCCAGGTAGCGCTTGCGCACCTTCCCCGCCTCGAAGGCCATCGACAGCGTCCGGTGCTTGTCCGGCTCCAGGGCGAACACCACCACCCCCGAGGTGTCCCGATCCAACCGGTGCACCACGTACACCTTGCGCTTCAGCCGCTCCTCCAGCACCTCGCGCAGTGACGGCCCGCTCCCCTCGGCGCGGCCGGGGATGACCAGCATCCCCGCCGGCTTGTCCACCGCGAGCAGCCCCGCGCCCTCGAAGAGAACGCGGAGATCGCTCACTCGTACTCCGAGGCCGGCACCACGGTCACCGGCCCCAGCCCCTTGAGCTGCTTGCCAATCGCATCCGCGCGGCCCAGCACGACGATCAGCGGCGGCTTGGAGAACAGGTACTTCGCCGCTACCTCCACCGTCTGCTTCGGCTTCACCGCGAGCAGCCGATCCCGGAACTTCTCCACCCAGTCATCCCCGAGCCCGTGCACCCGGATGTCGCTGATGACCGCCGCCACGGACTCGTTCGTCTCCGTGCGCAGCGGGTACAGCCCCGCCAGGTAGCGCTGGGCCTTCTTCAGCTCGCCCCCGGGAATGCCTCCCTCGCGCACCTTCGTCACCTCGGCCAGCGAGACGTCGATGATCTCCCGCGTCGTCTCCGTCTTGGTGAACGTGGAGATGCCGAACACGCCTCCCGCGCTCATCGCGTCGAAGTAGCTGTGGATGCCGTACGTCAGGCCGCGCTCCACGCGCACCTCGTTCACCAGCCGCGAGGTGAAGCCACCACCCAGCGCGATGTTCATCGCCGTGGCCGGGAAGTAGTCCGGGTGCCCGAGCCGGTAGCCCGGTCCGCCGATGCGCACCTGCGACTGCGTCTGGTCCGGCTTGTCGACCACGATCACCCGGCCCGTGGCCACCGAGTCGCCCGACGAGAGCTCCACCGGCGCCTCCGGCCCGCCCTCCCAGCCAGCGAAGGCCTTCTCCGCCTCCTCCGCCACCCGCTCGGGGCTCACCGCGCCCACCACCGTCAGCAGCGACACCCGAGGCCCCATCCGCTCCCGGTGGAAGCGCACCACGTCGTCACGCGTGAAGGTCCGCACATGCGCCGTGCTGCCTCCCACGTCGTGGCCGTACGGGTGGTTGCCCCACAGCGCCCGCGTGAAGGCCCGGTCGGCGATCACCGAGGGATCGTCCAGGTCGTTGGAGAACCCCGCCAGCGTCCGCTCGCGGGACTGCTCCACCTCGCGCTCCGGGAAGGAGGGCTCGCGCACCAGCTGCCCGAGGATGGACAGCATGTCCGGGAAGTACTCGGCCGGCGTGGTGATGAAGAGCGAGAGGATGTCCTCGTTGCTGCCCACGGAGAAGCTCGCGCCGACGAACTCGATCGCCTCGTCGAGCTCGTCCGCGCTCATCTTCGCGGTGCCCCGGCGCAGCAGGCGCGCGGTGAAGTCCGCCAGGCCGTGCTTGTCCGCGGGGTCCGCCGCGCTGCCGGCCCGGACGACGAGCCGCATGGCCACCAGCGGCAGCGGTCCGCGCTCGGCGGCCAGCACCTTCAGTCCGCTGGAGGTGGTGCTCTCGTGGATGGTGGGCAGCGTCAGGGTGCCCGTGGTGGTGGTGGTGGGAGCCGCCTTCCTGGCCGGGGCCGCCTTCTTCGCGGGGGCCGCCTTCCTGGCCGGGGCTGCCTTCTTCTTCAGGGTCTTGGCTCGGGTGGCCATCTACTCGGCGTCCTTTCCATCTTCGATTTCCCCAGCGGCCTCGCCCGGCGCGGGGAGGAGCGTCACCACGGAGCGGCGCTCGGGGACGAAGTACTTCGCCGCCACGGCCTTCACCTGCTCGTTCGTGGTGGCCGAGTACACCGAGGGCAGCGTCAGCCCGCTCCGCCACGAGCCGAGCAGCGCCTCGTAGTGGCCCATGGCGTGCGCGCGCCCGCTGTTCGTCGCCAGCTCCCGCAGGTGGTCCGCCCGCAGGTTGTTCTTGGCCTTCTGCAGCTCGCGCTCCGTGAGCCCCTCGCGGGCCACGCGCGCCAGCTCCTCGTAGACGACCTCCTCCACCTTGCGCGGATCCGAGTCCGGCTTGAGCTCCAGGAAGACGAGGATGGCGCCGGGATCGATCCGCCAGCCCCAGTCCACTCCCACGGAGATGGCCAGCTGCGTGTCGTAGACGAGCTTCTTCACCAGCCGGCTGCCCTCGCCCTTCGTCAGCGCGTACTGGATGATGTCCAGGATGAGCGTGTCCTCGTCACGCCCCGCGGGGCCCCGGTAGGCGATCATCACCGACGGGGACTGGGCGGGGTGGCGCAGCTCGGCGCGGCGCTCGCCCTTCTGGGGGGGCTCGGCGTCGAGCACGGGGGCGGGCGCGGGGCCCTTGGGGATGTCCCCGTAGTAGCGGCGCACCAGCGCCAGCGTCTTCTTCGGGTCGATGTCCCCGCAGATGTAGAGCACCGCGTTGTTGGGCGCGTAGTACGTGCGGAAGTACTGCTCGCAGTCCTGGCGGGTGATGTTCTCGATGTCCTTCATCCACCCGATGACGGGCCAGCGGTACGGGTGGGCCTTCCAGACGAGCGTGCCCAGCTCCTCGTCCATCATCCCGGTGATGTCGTTGTCCACCCGGGCGCGGCGCTCCTCCATCACCACCTGGCGCTCGCTGGCGAGCGACTCGTCGTTGATGCGCAGCGCGCGCATCCGGTCCGACTCCAGATCCAACACCGTCTCCAGCGCGTCCGAGGCGAAGTCCTCGTAGTACACGGTCATGTCCGTGGACGTGTAGGCGTTGGAGCGGCCGCCGTTGGACTCGAGCACCTTGTCGAACTGCTTGGGGCCGTACTTCTTCGCCCCGTTGAACATCATGTGCTCGAAGAGGTGGCTGATGCCGGTGATGCCGGGCCGCTCGTTGCGGCTGCCCACCTGGAAGAAGGTGTAGAGGCTCACCACGGGCGTTTGATTATTGGCGAGCAGACGAACCTTGAGGCCATTGGACAGCGTGGCCTCCTGAACGTCGAACAGGGATTGGAGGACGGGGTCCGCCGTGCGCTCGGCGGGTTTCGCGGGTGCCTTCGGCATGAGGACACCCTATACACGGCTTCCCTCGGAGCAAGCAGGTGTTTCGAGGCGGGAGTGTCTCGCGGCCGAAAGCCGACCCCACGACACGGAGAGCCGATGAATTCCACCAACCCCATGTTGACGTCCGAGGTGCTGGCCAACCCCTACCCCCTCTATCGGACGCTGAGGGAGTCCAGCAGGCCGGTCCAGAAGGTCGAGGCCCTGATGGGCTGCTACGTCGTCACCCGCCACGAGGACGTCTTTCCCGCCCTCAAGAACCCCGCCCTGTTCTCCTCGCGGACGACCCCCGGCGGGCTGCCGCCGGAGGCGCTCGGCGGGGAGCTGCTCCAGTACTTCCAGCCCGGCAACAACCTGATCTTCAACGACCCGCCCGTGCATACGCGCCTGCGCACCCTGGTGAGCCGCGCCTTCACGCCCCGCCGGATCGCCGACCTGGAGCCGCGCATCCGGGAGATCGCCAGCGGGCTGCTCGACGCCATGCTCTCCCGGGAGGAGCCCGACTTCGTGGCGGACCTGGCCGAGCCCCTGCCGGTCATCGTCATCGCCGAGATGCTGGGCATCGAGCCCGAGCGCCGCGAGGACTTCAAGCGCTGGTCGGATGCCGTCGTCCAGAGCACCGACTTCTCCACCGACAGGCGGGAGATGCCGCGGATGCTCTCCGAGCTCCGGGCCCTCAACGAGTACCTGGAGGCCGCCATCGCGCGGCGCCGCCAGGAGCCGCGCGGGGATCTCATCAGCGCCCTGCTGGAATCGGGTGAGCAGGAGGGGCTGCTGTCTCCCGCCGAGGTCATCGCCTTCACCCGGTTGCTGCTCGTGGCCGGGAACGAGACCACCACCAGCCTGCTCGGCAATGGGCTGGTGGCGCTGATGCGGCACCCCTCCGAGTGGGAGAAGCTGGCGGCGGACCCCTCGCTCATCCCCAACGCCATCGAGGAGGTGCTGCGCTACGAGCCGCCGGCCCATGCCGTCTTCCGGGTGACCACGGCGGACACGGAGCTCGGCGACCAGGCGCTGCCGAAGGGCTCGCGCGTCATGTTCCTGCTCGCCTCGGCCAACCGGGATCCGCGGAAGTTCCCCGAGCCGGACCGGTTCGACATCACCCGGGACACCCACGGACACATCGCCTTCGGCCATGGCATCCACTTCTGCCTGGGCGCGCCGCTGGCCCGGCTCGAGACGAAGGTGGCCCTCGAGGAGATCCTCCGCCGGGTGCGCCGCCTGGCCTTCGCCCCTGGCCAGGAGGATCACATCGACTGGGGCGGCAGCTTCCTGCTGCGGGGCCCCCGGAGCCTCCGGCTGAGGGCCGAGCGGCGCTGAGGCCTACGAGGCGGCCTGCTCCGGCCCCCGCTGCTCCGAGCAGGCGGCCACCGGCAGGAAGACCCGGAAGGTGGTGCCCTGGCCCGGTGCGCTCTGCACGGTGATGCGTCCGCCCAGCGCGGTGATGATGCCGTGGCAGATGGAGAGCCCCAGTCCGGTGCCCACCCCAATGGGCTTGGTGGTGAAGAAGGGATCGAACAGCCGGCCGAGGTTCTCCTTGGGGATGCCCACGCCGGTGTCGCGCACCGCCACCACCACCTGCCCCTCCTCGTGGGTGGTGGAGAGGCGGATCTCGTTGGCCTGGAGATCCCCATGGGGGATGGCCTGGGCGGCGTTGACGAGCAGGTTGAGGAAGAGCTGGGCGAGCCGGGACTCGTTGGCGCCCACGGGCGGCACGTCGCCGTAGTCCTTCACCAGCCGCGCGCGGTGGCGGATCTCGCTCCAGGCCATGTTCACGCACGAGTCGAGCACGGTCCGCACGTCCACCGCCCCGCCCTGCTGCTCGTCGTTGCCGCGCGAGAAGGTCTTCAAGTCCCGCACGATGTCGCGCACGCGGGTGCTGCCCGAGAGCGCCTCCCGCAGCGCGTCCCGGACCTCCTGTCCCCGCTCGCCCGAGAGCGTCTCGCCCGCCTCGGCCAGCGCGGCCAGCTCGTCGTCCACGAAGCGCAGGTTGCTCAGCATGTACGACAGGGGGTTGTTGATCTCATGGGCCACGCCGGCGGCCAGCGTGCCCAGCGACACCATGCGCTCGGAGGCCAGCAGCTTCTCCTGCACCTGCCGGCGCTCGGTGATGTCGCGGGCGATGGAGACCACCGTCGGCTGGCCGTCGAAAGGCAGGGAGACGGTCACCACCTCGCCCAGCACCCGCCGGCCCTCGCGGTGCCGGAACTTCACCTCGTGGGGAGTGCCGACACTGGAGAGCTCGGCGAACGCGAACTCGTTGCCGGGCTGGACGAGCTCCTCGACCGGACGGCCCCGGAGCATCTCCTCGCTCTCATGGCCCAGCAGACAGGCGGCGGCGGGGTTGGCGAAGAGCACCTTGCCATCCCGGTGCAGGACGATGGCATCCGGCGAGCGCTCGATGAGGGTGCGGAAGCTCGCCGCGGAGCGCCGGACCTCCTCCTCGGCCTGCTGTCGCCGCTGCTCGCTGCGCAGGCCCTGGAGGATGGCGCAGCACGTGGCCAGGAAGGGCTGGACGAAGGAGATGACCTCGTCGTCATAGCCTCCGGGGCGGTTGGCGATGCCCACCATGCCCACCAGCTCCGTGGCCGAGTGGAAGGGCAGTCCCAGGAAGCAGCGCAACGGGGGGTGCCCATCGGGCAGCCCGCCCCGGCGCGGATCCACCGCCGGCATGTTGGCCACCACCGGCTTGCCCGTCGTCATCACCGTGCCGAAGAGCGTCTTGAGGTTGCGGAACTCCATGCCCTGGGGGGCCTGGCGATCGTGGAAGGCCCGAAGCTCCGGCGTCCAACCGATGTTGGTGATGGCATTGGTCCGCAGGTAGGGCGTGCCATCCGGGTTGTGCCTCACCTCGCCGATGAAGCCGTACTCGCTGCTCGTCAGCCGCAGCAGAACTGATAGGAGTTTGTCGAACAACCGATGGGGCTCATGGCCCTGGATGAACTCCGTCTGGGCCTCGGTGAGGGCCTTGAGTAGCAGGTTGCTGGCACGCAGGGCCTGCTCCGCCGTGGTCTCACCACTCATCCGCGCCTCTCGCACTTCGAATGCCGGGGCCCCCATCCCGGCGAGACTGGGGTGGCTGGGCAGCTCCATCCGTCCGCTCACCTGTTCGTCTTTCGATGAATCCGATTCTCGGAACCTACTTGAGAACTTTGCGGTCAGGCGCCCCGCCATTCCCCGGGCCGCTCCAACCGTTCTGGATTTCTCATTGTCAGAGAGAGTCTCCGGTGGATCAACCCCGAGCCTCGAAGAGGAAGGTGCGCAGTGGGCCTACACCTCTGACGGCTGTCAGGCGACCGGGCACTGGACGTCAGGGGGCGTGAAGTCACGGACCACACCGGAGGGGAGCAGGCTTGCAGGTACCCACTCGCGCCGCGCTGCTGGAGGAGTTGGACTCACGGGGCTACAGGGCACGCTTCGAGCGCGTGGCCACGATCGGGCGGGAGGCCCGGGGGCTCCAGTCCCTCTCGGCGCTGATGGACGAGTTGGTGGCCGGAGAGGCCTACGAGGCGACCCTGGCGCTGGTGATGGCCCGCGCCGCCCGGAACGAGGCCGTGCTGCTCCGCGGCCTCACCCACCCCTCGCGAGCGGTGCGGGGACGCGCCGCCGCCTTCGCCGGACAAGGCATCCGGGACGACACGGCGCTCGAGCGAATCCTCCCCGAGCTGTCCGCCCTGAGCCGGCGGCGGGTGCTCAAGGGCGTGGCGCTCGCCCGGAGGAAACGGCTCGCGGCCCGGCTGCTGCCAGTCGTCCGCGCGAACCATGGCGATGGCGAGGCGGCCCTGCTGCTCCCCGCGCTGGACACCGAGGACATGCGGCGCTTCCTGCCGGAGCTCGCACATGCCGTGCGGGCCTGGCGCACGCTGGTGCACCGCCACCCGGACGCGGTGCTCGCCTTCCTCCAGGCCCGGTTCTCCGAGGCCTCCGCCTCGGCGCGCGAGGAGCTCTTCCACACCTGGCAGGTGCCCCTGGGGGAGCTGCTCGGCCTCCGGACCGAGGCGGTGCTCGCCCTCGTGCGCGAGTACCTCTCCACCTCCGTGCCCGAATTCGTGGTGAGGGGCCTGCCCCGGCTCGTGCGCGAGTACCCGGAACAGGTCCTCCAGCTCCTCGGCCGGCCCTCGCTTCAGAAGAGCCTGAACGAAAGGATCCTGTCACCGGGCATGCTGCGGGAGGTGGCGAAGTGCTTCTCGTCCGAGCAGCGCCTGGGCCTCGCACGCCTGCTGGCGGACCGCCAGGGGCTCCTCACCCGGCTGCTCCAGAGGGTGCCCCCCTCCGAGCGGACCGCCCTCTTCACGCATGCCTTCGACGGTGTCCCTCCTCCCCAGCTGGAGACGCATCTCATCTGCGCCCTGCCCACCGCCACGCGGGACGCCGAGGCGGCACGTCAGCTCGAGCGGCCCGAGCTCCGGGAGGATCGCCATCAGCGGCTCCGCCTGCTGACCTTCCGCGCCATCGAGCACTCGCGCGAGCCCCTCCAGGAGGCCGCCTTCGCCAGCGACCCCCATGACCGGGCGATGGCGCTCTCGATGCTCGTGGCCAGCACCGCCCTGTCGGGCCGGGGAGTGACGGAGACGCTCACCTACCTCTCCCGGCTGAAGAACGAGCAGGATCCGGTCCGCCGCGAGGTCCTGCGGGCGCTCGAGATCATGGCCCCCCTCTACACCTCCGAGCACATTGCGCTCCTGGAGACGTTGGTGACGGACGCGCTCGAGGCGCGCGACACCTCGGAGGCCACCCTGACGGCGCTGCGGAGCCTGATCCTCGAGCTCATCCGGGCCCACCTGATGGAGCACCGGGGAGACCTCTTCCAGTTCGCCTTGAGGACGCTGGAGCGGCTCGTCGGGCTGGACGACTCCATCGAGATCATCCGGCTCAAGGGGCTGGCCCGAGGCGCCGAGCACCACCTGGTGGCCGCCCTGCTGCCGCGGATCCGTGCCGTCGGCCAGCACGAGCGGCCCAAGCTCGTCTTCGCCCTGTGCGAGACGCTCGGCCGGCGCGCCTGGAACGTGGACATGCTCCAGGCGCTGCTGGAGCCCATCACCGAGTCGGAGATCGACTGGCACGCCCACCGGGCGATCCAGTACTGGCTGGAGCCGCCCCGGACGAGGGATCAGCGCGTGCGCAAGCTGCTGGCGCGGGACGCCTCGGCCATCACCTTCCCCCAGGTGCTCGAGCACCTCCACCGGCACCGGCCGGAGGCGCTGGAGCCCTACCTCGACGGCCGCCCCCTGGAGGGCCGCTTCGCCGTGGACGGCCGGGGTTGGATTCCCATCCTGCGCGAGGGCTTCCAGCGCTGGCTGCCCCGGCACCAGGAGCGCTACCGGGAGCTGCTCCTGCGGATCGCCAACGACGAGGTGCGCTGTGACTGGGAGCGGACGGACGTGCTGCACACCCTGGCGCGGCTGCCGGTGGTGACGGAGAAGCACCTCCAACCCTTCCTCGAGTGGCATGACGTGCCCACGGTGGAGGCCGCGCTCGGCGCGCTCGCGAAGCTGGACCGGCCCGAGTTCGCGCTCCCCCTGCTGCTGGAGCACCTGGACGGGGATCGCGCGCGGGTGGCCATGTACGCGCTGCCCGAAATCCTGAAGCAGCTGCCTCCCGCCCGCCGCACGGGCACGCTGGCCGTGCTGCTCTCGCGCGGCAAGATGAAGGTGACGGTGCACAAGGAGCTGGTGCGGCAGCTCGCCACCGCCCGTGATGCCAGCTCCCTGGCCCTGCTGCGCCAGCAATGGAACGAGCCCCACGTGCACCGGGACGTGTGCATCGCGATGAGCCACGCCGCGCGCCGGCTGCTGGAGACGGAGGAGTCCGCCTGGGAGATGCTGGCGACCCTCGTGCGCAACCCGGATCCGTACGTGGCCCGGAGTGTCCTCGAGCAGTCTCCCGAGGCCCTCCCCGACCGGCTCCGTCCCCGCTACGCCGAGCTCCTCTTCCAACTGGCGGACCACCCGGAATACGAGGTGCGCCAGCGGACCTTCCACGCGCTGTTTGACTGGTCGTCGGGAATCGAGGAGCGGGTGGCGCGGCTCGCGGCGGCGCGCATCGTGGATCTCTCCAGCGGAGAGGAATGGAATGGCGCCACCGTGTTGCTGACGCTGGTGACACGGGATGGGCGCGCCTTCGAGCAGGTGGTGGACTGCGCGGCGGCGCTCGTCTCCGCCTCCATGAAGGAGGAGCAGGACGCCGGGCCCCGGGGGGATCTGCCCGCGTACAACCGGCTGAAGCTCCTCGTCGAAGGACTGCTGGTCAAGCCGCGCCCGGTGTTGCTGGGCCTGCGTCAGCGGCTGAACGAGGTGGCGCGCGTGCTCGACAGGGACGCCTGCCTGTGGCCCCTGTCGGCCCGGCTCCGGGTGCATGCCCTGGTCTGGAAGGAGGCGGGCCCGGTCGCCGACGCGCTGCTCGGGCTCGCGGCGGAGATCCGCGACGAGCCCCTCTTCGCCCAGGCGCTCGAGACCATGGTGGCGTCGGTGATGAAGTTCGCCAGGGAGGAGTGCTCGCAAGAGGTGCTGCTGGACGTGGCGGCCCGGGTGCGAGCCGAGGCCCCGCTCGTGTCACTGGCGCTCGTGCGCGAGGTGGGCAACCGGCAGGATTGGCGGGGGGACGAGGCCCGGCGGCTCCTGCGCGAGCTGCGCCAGCATCCACGCCCCGCGGTCCGCGCCGCCGCCCGGGCCGTCACCGTCACGACGGGATGACCCAGAGGAACAAGCGAACGGCCGGGAGGTATCTCACGCGGCGATGCGGGCACCGCGCTTCTTCCGGGAACGACCGCTGCCGCCCTGGTCGCGCGGAGGTCCGAGCACGCTGTCGGCGGGGAGGCCCGCATCGAGCGCCTCGCGCAGCTCGGGAGACAAGCCATCCAGCAGCAGCAGCACCGAGGCGTTCGTCCAGGCGAAGCCCAGCGTGCGCTCGGACCTGGGCGCCAGCAGCGGCCCGCGATCCGCGCCCTGGTTGCCGTACTCCACGGCCACCTCGGCGGACCTGCTCACCACGTCGTACTTCTCCTTCACCAGGCCGTTGTGGCTCCCCGCGATGTCCAGAATCATGGACACCCAGCGGTAGGCCACCGCGTCGGCCTCGGCGTGGAAGCCGTAGCGGCGCAGCCCCTCCACCGCGATGATCTGGTGCGGCGCCCAGCCGAAGGGCCAGTCCCACTGCAGGGCCTCTCCACCCGCGGCCTCGCGCGACGCGCGGGTGCTGGAGGTCAGGCCTCCATCATGGAGGAAGCGCGGGAGCGCGGCGGCCACGGCGGCGGCCTCCTCCCGCGATGCCCAGCCCGTCCACAGCGGATAGAAGGTGGCCAGGGACTCGTAGCGCGAGCGGCGTCCGGCCACGAAGTCGTGGTCGAAGAACATCCCCCGCCCGGCGTCCCAGAAGCGCGTGCGCATGGTGCGCGCCCGGGCCCGGGCCGCCTTCGCGTACCGGGCCGCCTTCAGCGAGTCCGCCCCTTCCACCAGGCGGAGGATCTCCGCGAGATCCATCTCGTACTGGAACAGCAGCGAGTTGAGGCACACCGGCTCGTGGTGGTGCGTGGCCGTGCCGAAGCGGTGGCACATGTCCCAGCCACTCTCGCGGATGGCGCGATCGTGACGGTGGAACTCGGCGTCGTCCGGCCGCGAGGCATAGAACGCGGACAGGTCCTCGGCGTCGGGCCCCTCGGCGTCGTCCTTGTAGCGGGAGAGCCCGCTCGGCGTGGCGCGCGGACCCGTGCGGAAGACGTTCTCGAGCTCCTGCTCGGCCACCTTCGCCACCCGCTTCAACAGACGCAGGTCCGGGCGCACCGCGTGGAGCTCCAGCGCCAGCCGGGGCATGAGCGGCGGCTGGGTCCGCGACAGGTGGTAGCTGAGGTTCGAGTTGGGGATCTTCCCGTAGTACTCGATCTCGTAGAGCTGGTTCTCGAGCAGATCCCTCGCGAGCTCGTAGCGGCCGGAGGCCAGGGCCCCCCGGGCGTTGAAGTAGCTGTCCCAGCCGAACATCTGCACGAAGCGGCCACCCGGGACGATGTAGGGGCGCGGGAGGTAGAGCATCCCCGGCGCGCGCATGAGCGCCCGCCAGTCCTCGGCCCCACGAGGCTTCTGGAGCGGCACCATCTCCAGGCCGCCGGAGCGCCGGGCCTCGGCGCGGAGCTTCTTGAGAGCCTTGCGATCGCGCGCGGGGACGTACACGCGCAGCCGGCCCTCGGGGTCCTTCACCGGCATCACCGCGAGCGCCTTCTTGAGATCCTCGGCCCGGTCGGAGCGGCGGACGAGCCCGTCCCAACCCTGGTCGATCAACCGCCGCAACGTCTCCGTGCGCGGGGCGAGCATCCGCTCCACGGGCAGCCCCGGCTCATCACCCCGCCCCTCGAGCAGCTCCTCGGAGAGGACGTCCGCGGCGTGCGCGAGCCGCTCCGCCCCGGTCAGCTCCAGACGCGCTCCCGGGCCGAGCACCAGCTCCACCGCGAAGCGCTGCCCACGCTCACGGGCGCGCTCGGCGTCGCGAGCGGTGAGGCGGCCATCGCCGTCGAGATCCAGGGTCATCAGCACCTCGTAGGCGAGGCGCGCGGTGGCCGTGGTGGCGGACAGGGAACCCGGAGTCGCGGGCCGTGCGGCGGGAGCCGTTGGCGCGGCGATCGGAAGCGGATTCTTCGGGGAGGAAGCAGAGCGGAGAAGACGGGGAGACTGCGTCCGGATGGGCACGTTCGACCTTCTGCGTGAATGCGCGCGCTCAAGGTACACGAGTCCGCCGCGCGGCCAATCCACATTCACACGGCTCGTCCGCTCACCTGCTGATGCCGGATCCGCATCGCACTCCATGAGAGTTGTTTGTCTTCAAAATATATAGTTTGTCTTCAAACCAATCTGCGACCATCCACCGGAAACCATTTGGAACACCGCGCGAGGTGACTACGGTGCGCGCCGCTCCACCCCGTTCCCCCCTACCGCAGGAGAAGAGACCCCGTGGAGATTCAAGAGCCGCCGTTCCGCCCCGTCGCCACCGCCGCGCTGCTGCTGGCCGTCCTGGGGCTGGCGTCCCCCGCCCACGCCGACGCGGAGCCCACCCCGTTGCAGGACAACCGCCGCATCACCCTGGGTTACATCGAGATCGCCTACGAGTTGGGCGCCCTGCTCGACCCGAGCCTCCAGCCCGGCGGCAGCAGCAACGTCCGCCCCAACTGGTTCACCTTCGCGCCCCACGCCTCGCAGACCGGTGGCCAGGGCATGCTCGGCACCGCCATCGCACGGCAGGCGATCGCCGCCGCCCGGGGACGGCCGGTGCTCTCCGTGAGCAACTTCCTCGACGGGCTGGGCCTCACCGGCGAGCTGCGGCTCACCGTCGAGAGCCTCTCCCTGCAGCTCGTCCTGCACGGCCTGCCCCTCGACGCGGCCACGTCCATCGCCTCGCTCACCACGGCCATGAACTGGGAGGCGCTGGCGGACCCGCGCACCTTCACCACCACCGTCCTGCGCTTCGCCTCGCTCTACTGGAGCGCGCCGGGCTTCTTCCCGCTCGACAAGGCGGAGTCCATCGTCATCACCTTCGAGCGCACCCTGCACGAGGGCAACGTCGCCATCTTCACGGACATTGGTGGCGCGGGGCGCCTGTTCCTCGACTGGCGCCGGACCGCCACCGGTGAGATGACGCCCGAGCGCGTGCTGACGGAGTTCTCCCTCCCGGAGGCCGTGCCGCAGCAGGCGCGGGTGGCCTACGAGTACGCGCTCGCCCACGCCAACGACACGCCCCGGCCGCACCAGTTCGAGGGCCTCTTCTCGGGCATGCACTGGAAAAGTCTGCTGGTGGCGGCCTTCGCGCTCTATGAGAAGGCCCGCCTGGCACCCACACCAGCCGAGCGTGACGCACTCATCGCCATGGGCAACAACTACGTGGCCTGGCGCGAGCAGCACGACATGGCACAGCCCGTCTTCACGCCGGCCGTGCGCCGCCCGGACGAGGTGTCCCGCTCGGCGCTGCTGGAGGTCATCACTCCGCTGCTCAGGACGTACTTCGGCACCGTGGAGTGGAGGTACGCCGACTACGCGTACAGCCGGCCGGATCGCGACGGCAACCCCTTCACCGCCCCGCCCACCGAGTATAACTGGGGCACCTTCTGGGATCGCTGGACGGGCATCCTCTATGCATTCGACCAGGCCTATGGAGACCCGGCGGGATTGTGGGTGATGCCGGAGCCGATCGTCGGCCCCTCAACCTAGGGCGTACGCGAGGAGTGCAAACCCCTCGGACTGCTGGCAAACTGGAGAGACTCTCCATCTCTGCTACCGTTCGCTCCATGCCGGTGTTCATTCCCCCCCGCTTCCGGACGTTGCTCTCGGGTCTCGTCGGTGCCGTGCTCCTGTGCGGCGCCGCCGGCTCCCTCCGGATGAGCCCCACCCTGCTCACCCTCGTCGTGCTGATGGCGCTGGCGCTCGAGTGGATGCGCCGGGAGAGGGGTCTGGCGTGGGCGCTGCCATCCGGGCCTCGCGAGTGGAGGGAAGAGGTTCCCGCGTTCGTACTGGCCCGGAGCGCATCGAGGGAGAAGGAGCAGTCTCCCTCCTCCGGGTCGTATCCCGTGCCGAGAAAGATCGTGGACTTCCCCGTGCGGCGTTCCTTCGGCTCGAGGGTGAAGCTGTGGGTCGGGAGCGTGGGCCTGGCGCTGCTCGGGGTGTGGTGGATGCTGCTGGTCACCATCCTCTTCTTCCCGGATCCCGGAGCGCGCGACTCGCTGTACCTCAACACCAACCTGACGCTCATCACCGTCACCCTGCTGCTGACGGTGCTCTTCCTGGTGATCCTCCGCTCGGGCCTGCGCGGGCCGGCGGATCCGCTCGCGCCGGAGAACCACCACGGCGAGGAGCTGAGGGATCTCCCGCTGGGTGATGGCCAGGGACCGGCTCCCCGGACCCCGAGTGGCTCCGGCCGCAAGTCCCACCTGCGGCTGGTGCGGCCCTCGCTGTAGTCCCCTTCCCCGCTGCCTCAGCGCGCCTCGATGCGCATCCACAGGCCGTTGCGCACCCCCAGCGTGCCGGCGGTGTCGATGTGCGGCGTGTGACCGGGCTCGAGTCGCACCTTGAACCGGCGCGCCAGCATGGCGGTGATGAGGTGCGTCTCGAACAGGGAGAAGTTGTTGCCCAGGCAGATGCGCTGGCCGGCCGCGAACGGGTGGTAGGCGTGCGAGTCACGCGCCGCCTCGCGCTCGGGCAACCAGCGATCGGGATCGAAGCGCTCGGGGTCCTCCCAGAAGGCCGGGTGGCGGTGGGTGGCGAACGAGAAGAGCAGCATCCGTGAACCGGCGGGGATCGTCACCCCGTCGAGCGAGTCCTCGGCGATGGAATCGCGCGCGTAGAACGGCGCGGCCGGATAGAGCCGGAGCACCTCCTTCACGACCCGGAGGGTGTACGGGAGCTTCTTCAGATCATCGAGCGTCGGCGGCGCGTCCCCCAGCACCGAGTCCAACTCGGCGTGCAGGCGTGCCTCCACCTCGGGGTTCTGGGAGAGCGCGTACCAGAGGAAGGACAGCGTGCGGGCGGTGGTCTCGTGCCCGGCGAAGAACAGGGTGATGCCGTTGTCGAGCAGGAGCTGGTCCGCCATGGTGGCGCCCGTCTCCTCGTCGCGCGTGGTCATCAGCTTCGTGAGGAGATCCTCCGGCCACTGGGACTCGGGGATGGCGCGGCGCTGCGCGAGGAGCTGGCGAATATAGGCATTCACGAGCCGCTGGGCCCGCTTGAAGCGCAGGTTGCCGGGGGTGGGCAGCCACAGCGGCGTCCGGAACGGCAGGTTGTTCCGGTCCGACACGAACGCGATCATCGTCTCCACCGCGCCCTTGAAGCGCAGCAGGGTCTCGTCCGAGTCCGTGCTGAAGACGGAGTGCAGGATGACGCGGGCGGTGATGAGCATCATCTCGGTGAGCATCTCGACGGGCTGGCCAGAGCCCTGGCGCGCGCGCCAGCGTTCGATGAAGTGCTGGGTGTCGGAGATGAAGATGGGGAGGAACTTCTCCGCGCCGCGAGGGGTGAAGAACGGGGCCATGAGCTTGCGCTGCTGGCGCCAGGGCTCGGCGGTGGCGGTGAGCACCCCACCGCCGAGCAACAGCTTGCGGACTTCGTCGTAGCTCTGGAGCTTGTCGTAGTTCTGGCGGTGGGTGACGGAGATGTGGCGCACGTGCTCGGGGTGGACCACCAGGAAGAACGGGCGCTTGCCGATCCGCAGGCGGGTCAGGTCCCCGTGGTTGCGCCAGACGTCCATCATCATCCCGAGACGGCCCCGGCTCCGAGCCGTCTTGATCAGCTCGAGGCGGGAGGGAGCGTATTCGCCGGTGGTGGGAGGAGCGGTGGGGGAAGTCTCGGGGACGGCTGGCATGACGCCAGTGAAGCACGTCTCATGGAGTGAGAAACAACGCCCCCCGGTCCATGCGCGCCTACTCGGATTTCACCACGAGAAACACCCGGGCCTGATCGAAACGGAGGTAGGTCCGCAGGTAGTCGAGCATCACCTGATCGGAGAGGCTCTCGATCTGTTGCTTGCGAAGGTTGAGGTAGTCCGCCCTGCCCGTGGTGTGCCAGAGACGGGTCGCCTCCATGAGGGGGAATTGCTCCGCCTGCTGGACGAGCATGGCTCGGGCGAGTTGTTGGGTCATGGGAGTCAACCGGCGCACGTAGTAAGGCGTGACCAACTTGTTGATCGCGGACGAAGCGGAATCCAAGACGGTCTCCACGTCCCCCCTTTCGTGCAACCCCAACTCCGCGATAATCAGAGACACTCCATCCAGGCGATAGCGGAACACGCGAATGCCGGGGGCCACGGAGTGGTATCGCAGGACCGCACCGAGGAGGAACTCAGCGAAGTCTCCTTCGAGGTTCTTCCCGGAGGAATAGCCAGGCGCCACCCAGACCAGGTACAGCAGTGGGCTGACGACCGGACCTGATATCACCGGCAGGCCCTTGTCCTTGGGGGGAACCTTGGGAAAGGACGGGGGTTGGCTCTGGACGGGAGAGAGACGTTCGGTCCGGCTCGTGTCCCTCAAGCCCGGAAAGAGCCGCTCTACCTCGGACCTGACTTCCCCCAGCGGTCGTGGACCGGCCACCGCCACCACGGCCGCCGCGGGTGTGTAGTGCTGCTTCACGAAGGCGCGCACGTCGTCCAGCGTCAGGCGCCCGATGGATTCGGGAGTACCCTCTGTGGGCCGGCCATAGGGGTGGCCCGGCAGTAATTGCCGTTGAATCATCCCTACCGCCAATCTCTCCAGCTCCGCATTCTGTGACTGGCGCAGTTCCTCCACCAGCTCATCGCGCACATCGAGGAAGGTCGCCTCGGAGAGGTTCGCCAGTGGATCGCGCATCCGCCAGGCCTCCACCTCCATCAACGGGGAGAGCTGCTCACTGGGGGTGGAGAACATGAAACTGGTCGTATCGTGGTCGCGCCTGCTCTCGGCACGGACCCCCTTGGCCTCCAGTTCCCTCAGGGGATGTGGAGAGTGTCCGGTGGCGAAGGCCGCGGCCTGGGTGAATCTCGCCGCCAGGTACGCGAGCCCCTCCTTGCCAGGGGGGTCGTCCACGGCGCCCACGCGATAGGAGACGAGCAGCGTGGTCTGGGAAGCGTTCGGATCCTCGTGCACCAGCAATCGCAGTCCGTTGGCGTACTCCGTGGAGGAACCCCGGTAGGCCCTGGAAGTGGCGCGTGGCGCGGGCGTGGTGGCACAGCCCGTCAGGGCGGAGAACGGTAGGGCCGCGTAGAGCGCGAGCAGGATGGAGAGGCGACGAGGCATGGCGATGGATTCCCTTGAAAGGTCCACCGCTCCATGAAGATCGCGCCCTCCCGAGGATACGGCCGCGATCGTAGAAAGTACGTCACGCCACCGTGGCTCACAGCTCCACGAGCCCCGCGCGCAGGGCCATCACCACCGCGTCCACGTGCGAGTTGACGCCCATCTTCCGGTAGATGTGCGTCAGGTGGGTGCGCACCGTGCGCCGCTCCAGCGTCATCACCCGCCCCACCTCGGCGTTGGACAGGCCCTTGGCCACGTAGCGCAGCACGTCGAACTCGGTGGGCGTCAGGCCCCACGGGTTCTGCTTCTCAGGCTCGGGCGGCTTCGCCTGGATGGACTGGAAGTAGTTCCAGAAGCGCCGCGCGATGAGGGGCTCGAGCACCGTGCCGCCCTCCATCACCTCGCGGATGCCCGAGCGGATCTTCTCCGGCCCCACCCTCTTCACCAGGTAGCCCGAGGCCCCCGCCTGGATCGCCTCGTACACCTTCTGCTCGTCCTCGAAGGACGTGAGGATGAGCACCTCCACCTCGGGGGCCCGGCGCTTCACCCGCCGCGTCACCTCGATGCCGTTGAGGCCCGGCAGCTCCAGGTCCAACAGCACCAGCTGCGGCCGGGCCTGGACCACGTCCTCCACGGCCTGCTCACCGTCCTGCGAGCTGCCCACCACCTCGAGCTCGGGGAACGTCCCGAGCACCTTGAGGAGGTTGCGCAGCAGGGTCGGCTGATCCTCGACGACGAAGATGCGGGTCCGGTCCATGGCGTCAGGGGTTGGGGGTGTGCTGGAAGAGCTGCTCCAACTTCTTGTGCTCGCCGCGCTCCAGGCGCACCTGGAACGCCTCGCGCTGCCGCGGCGTGCCGATCGTCTCCACGATGATCTCCCGGGTTCCCGACCGCACCGGGTAGCGCGCCAGCGGCAGGTTGCGCTTCACGCGGACGCCATCGACGTAGGCACGGGCCGGGAGGTTGGCGGAGATCGACAGATACGCGATGCCCGTCTTGTGGGAGTCCTCGGACACACCGGACCCGGAGACCACCACGGGATCCGGCGGCGTCCGGGACTTCGAGGGCGAGGAAGGCGGCGAGGGCTGCTGCTGGAGGTACTGCTCCACGGCGCCGCTGACCGCGGACACCTTGGGGTCCGTGTCGAGCTGCGGCTTCTGCATGAACCGCCACAACCCGAAGACGAAGCACACCGTCGCCACCAGCGCGATGACTCCCGCCACGGCCAGCATCTGGCGCCGGCGCCGTGCGTCCGCCAGGAGGTTGCGCTCCTCGGTGAACAGGCGCTGCTGGGACACCGCCGCCTTCACCTCCGGCGACGTGGGCGGGGGCATGGGGATGTACGAGCGATCCGGCTCGGCTGGCGGCTTCTCGGAGTGGCCTCGCACCAGGGACGGAGGGATGCGCGCCCGCGTCACCGTGCCCTCGGACACCCGCGAGCGGCTCACCGTGTGCTCGGGCTCCATCTTCGCGGTGTCGATCCGGTCCTCCGCATCACCCTCCTCGGGCTTGGGCTCGGGACGGGTGAGATCCTCCACCACGCGCAGGCGGGGGTTCTTCACAATCCGAGTCCCCTCCTTCGCGGCGCCCTGGGGCAGCACCGGCCCCCGGCGAGGCTTGGGCGGCGCCGCTCCCGGAGGCGCCACCCACGTCTGCTCGTCGTCTCCTGGCGGGCCATGACGCACCGCCTCACTCCCCTCCTTCGGCCCCACCCGGGTGGCCTCGGGCTCCTTCACCGGGACACGGGTCACCTCGAGCTCCGTCACCGGGGCACCACGGTCCGTCTCGGACTTCGGCGGGAAGTGGGTCACCTCGGCGGCGCCCTCCTTCGACAGCCCGAAGATGTGGGTGGAGTCGAGGACGCCGCGAGCCATCACGGGCCCCGGCGCCACGGTGGGCTCGGGCTGGTACTCCTCGAAGGCGGGCGGGGCCTCCATGGTGTCGACCTCGCTGAGGGCCGGACTGAAGGAGGGCCGCACCACCACGGACTTCTCCAGCGCGTCCGCGTTCACCTGCGCCAGCGACACGCCGGAGATGGGTGTCAGCGTGAAGCGCTCGGAGAACGGTACCGGGCCGAGCGCCCCGACGGACACCTCGTTGGGGAAGAGCTCGGAGACGAAGCGGCGCAGCTCCTCGGGGCCGGGCACGCCTCCGTTGGTGGAGAGGAAGTTGCGCAGCGCGTTGGCGAACTCGCCGCACGAGTGGAACCGCCGCGAGGACATGCCCTCCAGCGCGCGCAGGATGATCGGATCCAACCGCGCGTGGATGCGGCGATCCAGCCGGCTGGGCGGGGGCAGGCCGGCGCGGCGGGTGCTGACGCCCCCATCCGGCACGATGGCCTCGCGCAGGGTGAGCAGCTCGTAGGCGATGGCGCCGATGGAATAGATGTCGGCCAGGACGTCGGGGTGATCGCCCCGGCCCACCTCGGGGGCGCGGTAGGCGCCGCGGCCCCGGTGGGCGAAGACGCGCTTGAGCTGGGGCACCTCCAGCAGCGCCCGGAGCGCCCCGAAGTCGGCCACCCGGGGCTGGCCCGCGCGCGACAGCAGGACGTTGCCCGGGGTGATGGCGCCGTGGATGACCCCCACGGAGTGGGCGCGCTCCACGGCCTCGAGGATCTGGATGATCAGATGGAGCGCGATGGCCGGAGGGAGGAGGACCTCCTTGGTGTTGAGCCGCTGCAGCGCGGTGCCGAGCGTGTAGCCATCCACCGCCTCGCGCACCACGGCGAGCCGATCCTTCACGAAGCCCATGTCGACGACATGGACGACGCCCTCGGAGCCCAGCGGGTTGAGGACGCTGTACGTCTGGGCCAGCACGGTGGCGTAGCGGGGATCCGACGTCTTGGGGTGGAAGAGCTTGATGACGAACTTGAAGCCACCCGGCTCCAGGACGGCCTCGTACAGATCGGCGAGCTCTCCGGCCTCGATGCGGCCGGTCAACCGGTAGCTGCTGCTCATCCCTTCCTCTTCCGGGGCCGGACGGCGTCGAATTGGAACCCGCACCAGACGCACGCCTCGCCCCGGCGACCAGGGGGCAGCTCCAGTGTACACCCGGGGCAGCGAGGCCGGGCCCGGCCGGCCACCCGGGGAGCGGCCGCCTTGCGGCGCACCTGGCCCGAGGCACGCGCACGCCCGGCGGCGGCGGCGCCACGCACCAGGGCCTCGAGCCGGCGGACACGGTCCTCCAAGGCCTCGATCCGGGCGGACAGCCGCGCGTGGAGGTCGGCGTCGGACGAGGGGCGTCTGGCGGACGTGCGCATGGGGACCCGCGAGCGTGCCACGCCGGCTCGTCCCCCCGCAAGGAGGACGGTCCGGGAGGATGGTGCCGCATGGGGAGCGCGTGTTATCTCTGTCCTTCCCGTGTCTCCGAAACTCTCCCCGACCGGCCCCATCCCTGGAAGCCCGACCACCGCGGATCCCCTCCACGGCAGCTTCCGCTCCTCCCTCAACCGCGCCCACGCCGAGGAAGCCGAGCACCGCGCCCAGAGCCTCTTCGAGGACGGGGAGCTCGCCCGCCTGCTGAGCGTGCCCCGGGTGAGCACCCGCCAGGTGCCGCGCGCGCGGGACATCTTCGTCAACCGCAACCTGCGCATGTCCAGCGTCGACCTCATCGGCTTCGACATGGACTACACGCTGGCCATCTACCACATGCGGCGGCTGGAGCAGCTGGCGTACGACATGACGCTCGCGAAGCTGGTCAGCGAGCGCGGCTACCCGTCCGTCATCGGCCAGCTGCAGTACGACCACCACTTCGTGATGCGCGGGCTGGCCGTGGACAAGGCCAACGGCAACCTGCTGAAGATGGACCGGTTCGGCTACGTGGGGCGGGCCTGGCACGGGCTGCGGCCGTTGGATCGCGAGCTGTGGAAGAAGCTGTACCGCAACCAGCGGGTGCAGCTGAAGAACCCGCGCTTCGCGTGGATCGACACGCTCTTCGCCCTGCCCGAGGCGTGGCTGTTCGCGGCCATCATCGAGCTGCTCGAGTCGCTGGGCCAGCGCGTGGACTACGGCAAGCTGTACGACGACATCCGCGAGGCCATCGACACGGTGCACCGGGACAACTCGCTCAAGCGCGAGGTGCGCAAGGAGCTGGGGCGCTACATCTTCCAGGATCCGGAGCTGGGCCCCGCGCTGCACAAGCTGCGCTCGGGAGGCAAGCGGCTGTTCCTGCTGACGAACTCGGCGTGGGACTACACGGACGCGGTGATGCGCTACCTGCTGGACGGCCAGGTGGCCGAGTACCCGAGCTGGCGCAACTACTTCGATTACGTGGTGACGCTGGCGTCCAAGCCGGCGTTCTTCTCCGAGCAGCGGCCCTTCCTGGAGCTGGAGACGGCGGGGCCCGGCGAGGAGGCGCGCGTGGTGGGCGAGGCCACCTCGTTGGAGCGCGGCAAGGTGTACCAGGGCGGCAACCTGGTGCAGTTCGAGCAGCACACCGGCCACTCGGGTGAGCGCGTGCTGTACGTGGGAGACCACATCTACGGGGACATCCTCAAGTCGAAGAAGTCCTCGCTGTGGCGCACGTGCATGATCGTCCAGGAGATCGAGGACGAGATCACCTACACGGACGGGCAACAGGAGCGGATCGAACGGCTGTCCGAGGTGGAGCTGACGCGCGAGCGGCTGGACGACGAGGTGGCGCACCACAAGGGGGTGCTCAACACGTTGGACCGGAAGCTGGAGCGAGGGGGGCTGGAGCCCGCGGAGGCGACGCGGATGGAGGAGGAGCGGCGGCGGACGAAGGTGGAGCTGGACAAGCTGCGCTGGGCGCTGCGCGAGGCCACGGACATCGCGGACATCCTCGAGCGCGAGGTGGAGGAAGGCTTCAACCCGTACTGGGGGCTGCTCTTCAAGGAGGGCAACGAGAACAGCCGGTTCGGCGAGCAGGTGGAGCGCTACGCGTGCCTGTACACGAGCCGGGTGTCGAACTTCCTGCACGACTCGCCGATGCAGTACTACCGTTCGCCGCGCGACTTGATGTCGCACGAACAGGCCGGGGCGTGGTCGGCGAAGCTGTCGCAGGTGGGCAGCGAAGGCCCTCCCAAGGGCGCGAGATAGGACCCCTCCGGCGGAACATTGTGCCCCAATGGTCACATTGCCCTGCCCTACTTGAAGATTGGTGATGCACGCCGGGCCAGACCCGATTATTCAAAGAGCGTGCAGCCAGGGTTTTCCCCCTCTCCCTGGAGTGCTCCGGCCTCGGTCCCCGAGAATTCTCGTCTCGGGTTCCGAGGTCTGTTTTTTCAGGGCCTGAGAACGGCGAGCGGAGATCGCGCCCGTCTCACCGGCACGTGTCGGAGTGGACGGGCTTGAGGGTGAGCGTGCCGGTCTGGTCGATCTGGATCGTGGTGCCCGCGATGAGGCCGGACACGGCGCGCGCCGTGGCGGTGAAGCTGAACGGCCCCGTCACCTCGACGCGGTAGATGAAGCGGCACCCACCGAGCCACGAGCTGTCCGGGACCGGGGGGCGCGTGCCATCCGTGCAGCTCAGGGGCAGGAAGCCCACCTCCGCGAGGTTGCTCGAGTACCGGTCCTTCTCCTGGAGGAAGGACCGCTCCGTGGTGAAGAGGGCGCGGATGCCCTCGAGGCCCTCGCGCTCCTGGGCGGCGCACGTGAAGGACCCGGCCGGCAGACACTCGTCCCAGGAGACGTGGCGGCGCACGCCGGAGCGCTCCAGCCAGAAGACGACGTTCTGGAGCGAGGGCGAGCCGATCCCCAGCGTGATGCCCTCGGCCGGAGTGCCCGCGGCCCCCTGGGCGATGGCGGTGAAGGACGAATCCGGCAGCCCCGTCACGGACGTCACCCGATAGGCGAAGTGGCAGCCCGCCACCCAGCCCGGTCCCGGCACGGGCGCTCGCGAGCCATCCGCGCACGCCGCGGGCGAGAACCCCACCGCCGCCAGGTTCTGTGAGTACAGGTCCCTCTCCGCGAAGTAGGAACCCTCCGCCTGGAACAGCGCCTTCATCTCGCGGATGCCCTCGCACTCCACACCGCCGCAGTCGACGGGCGTGCCCTCCGCCATCGCCGCCGGAGCCCACGAGAAGCACAACCCTCCCACCACGGACAGCCACCGCATCGTGTGACGCATCGTGTGAACCTCCTCTTGTTCGCGCGAGCGTAGGAGACAGCCGCGAGCGCGAGGAGTTCCAAATCCGTGCCGGATCCGGCGGAGGTGCACGTCTACCGTGCGGGTGCCGCCGGAACGCGCCCCCAGACGACGGAGGTGTAGCGCGAGCCGGGTTCGGCCTCGAGCCCCAGCTTCTCGAGGTCCTCCGAGTACTTCGCCCCCTTCACCACCACCCACCGCCGCGCCACCCGTCTCGCCTCCTCCAGCGTCTCCGGCGTGAGCGGCGCGTGCTCGGCGAACCGGCGGAGCATCTCGAACGCCGGCTGGGACTTCTTGGGCTTCTCGAACATCGGATCGAAGAAGACGACGTCGAATGAGCCCGAAGGCAGCGCGCGCAGGTACTCGTGGGAGTCCGCTCGCACCGTCTCCACCCGGTATGAGTCCGGGCCGTAGTCGTAGGTCTCGAGGCCCTCGGAGACGACCGCGTACAGCGCGAGGCTCTTCTCCAGGCCCACGACCCGCCCCGACGGCCCCACCACCAGTGCCGCCACCAGCGCGTCCTGCCCGAGCCCCAGCGTGCAATCGAGGAAGTGGTCTCCCGCGCGCAGCTCGGCTACTCGCACGAGCGCATCATCCCCGCCCTTCTGCCCCGAGAGGATCCGCAGCCGGCGCAGGTGCGCCATCCCAGGATTGAAGCTGAAGGAGCCTTCCTTGTCCCAGAGGGATACGCCCTCTCGCTCGAAGACGATGAAGGCGTCCGCCGCGGATTCGAGCAGCGGACCCATGGGCTGCTTCTTCCTCCTCGGGATGAAGGGCAGATTCCACTCGCGCGCCGCTTCCCTCGCCCGGGCCACCAGCGCGTCTTCCGGCTTGCCGCTCGTCGTCACCGCCAGCGGGACTCGTTTTTGTATCAACCCTCGACCGCCTGGAGCTTTCTTCCTCCCTGCGCCTCGGCCACCGTCACCGACTGGTTCCGGCCGTGCCTCTTCGCGTAGTACAGGCACTGGTCCGCCTGCTCCACCAGCACCAGCTTGTCCGTTCCGTGATCCGGCGCCGTCGCGATTCCCAACGACAGCGTCACCTTCAGCGGGCCCATCTCCGTCTGGAACACCTCGGCCTTGATCGCCTCGCGGATACGTTCCGCGATCACCTTCGCCCCCTTCGCCTCCGTCTCCGGCATCAGGATCGCGAACTCCTCACCGCCGTAACGCGCCACGATGTCCGTGTCCCGCGCCTGCTGCTTGAGGATGCGCGCCACGCCCTTGAGCACCTGGTCTCCCGTCAGGTGGCCATACGTGTCGTTCACGCTCTTGAAGTGGTCCACGTCCGTGAGGATCAGCGAGCACTTGCGCCCGTACCGCCGCGAGTGCGCCAGCATCTCGTCCGCCTTCGTCTGGAAGGTGCGGTTGTTGTACAGGCCCGTCATGCCGTCCGTCGTCGCCATCCGCTCCATCGCCTCGTAGAGCTGCGCACGCAGCACCGCCTGCGCCGCCTGGATCGCGATCACCTCCAGCATCCGCAGCACGTCGTGGTCCAGCGCCGCCTTGCGGCGCGAGCCCGCCACCAGCGTCCCGAGGATCCTGTCGCCCGCCGTGAGCGGGAAGATCTTCAGCGCCGCCAGGCCGCGCAGCTGCGTCTCCTCGTCGAAGATGACCTGCCGGTCCATGGCCTTGATGTCGCGCCCGGGCAGCGGCGCGCCGTAGCGCACCACGTTGGCCACCAGCCCATTGTTGTCCGGGAAGCTGCGGCCCTCGAGCGCCTTGCTGCCCTGCGCCGTCACGCCCAGCATCCGCGCCACCTTGTGCATCCGCTTGCCTTCCACCTCGTTCACGATGGTGACGGCGCAGAAGTCCAGGCCCGCCAGCTGCCGCGCGCTCTCCAGCACCGCCAGGAACACCTGCTCCGGGCTCCCCGCCCGGTTGAGCTCCTCGATCGCCCGGAAGAACCGATCCTTTTCGTCGCGCGTCTTGCGGATGTACGTCATCACCCGCTCCACCTCGATCGACCGCAGCACCTCGGCGGCGATCGTGGTGAAGAGCTTCTCGTCGTCGTCCGAGAACGGGTTGTGCGTCAGCCGATCCGCCACCAGCACGCCGCGCACCAGCCCGCTGCCCTCGATGATCGGCACGGCCAGCACGGCCTTCAGCTCGGGGGCACCCCCGTCGTACCAGGTGATGCCCTTGAGCCCATGTGCCGAGTGCATCCGCACCGGCGCCCGGCGCTTGAGCACCCCGCCCAGCATCCCCTCCCCCGCGTTGAAGCTCTCGCGCTGCACGCGGTCCGACATGCTGCGGCAGTCGTACAGCTTCAGCCCCTTGTCGTCCGACGTCAGCAGGAAGGCCGCGCAGGTGTTCGTCTTGAGCGCCGTCTCGGCGATCTCCAGCGCGGCGCCCACCGCGCCCTCGATCTCCTTCACCGAGGCCAGCAGCCACTTCTCCTCGTCCTTCACGTCCGGCGGGTTGTCGTGGGAGCCGGAGCTGACGAGGCGGAAGGTGCGGGCGCGCTCCTCGACCTCCTTGATGCGCTTCTCCACCGCGGAGCTCTCGGCGCGGCGGGCGGCGGCGATGCGCGAGGCGAGCACCAGCTGGTACAGGCCGGCGAAGAGCGACAGGAACAGCGAGTGGGTGAGGAAGGAGGTGATGCTGCGCTCCGGGCCCTGCAACGAGACGAGCGCGTCGAAGGCCAGCGCCACGCCCAGCAGCGTCAGTCCCGCGTTGCGCGGCAGGAAGGCCACCAGGAAGGCCATGAGCAGGTAGACGATGGGGAACACCGCCCCACCGGCGATGGCCACCACGATGAAGGCCACGGCGATGAGCACCGCCCCCAGCTCCAGATCATCCCGCAGGTAGAGCGGAGCGCCCACGGCGCCACGGGTGAAGCGCCTCCAGGCCATGAGCCCCAGTCCGGCCAGCAGGAACAGGACGATGGAGGCCTCCGTCCAGCCCAGCGTCTGCAGGCCCCGGAACCCACCCCGGGCGATGTGGACGAAGGCGGACAGCACGGCCGCCGCGGGAACGGCGCGCACCAGGGGGCGCAGGAGCTTGGAGGCTGGAGGGATGGCCGAAAGGGCGGACATGGTTACTCCAGGTGGAAGACGATCTCGCCCGGCTTGATGTAGCCGAGCTCTTCGCGCGCGGCGCGCTCGAGGGCGTTGGGGTCGTTGCGCAGCGCGTTGATTTCACGCCGGAGGGCGTCGTTCTGCTCGGAGAGGACGCGATTGCGGGCCTGGATGGACTCCACGTCCTGGCGCAGGCGCAGGTAGCGGCGGAAGCCCTTCGCGTCCACGACCGAAACCAGCGTCAGGACCGCGGCCACGCACGCCGCCACACCGAGGAGCTTTCGCCGCACCGTCATGAGTGGCCGGAAGGTACCAGCGGCGACACCCCCGGCAAGAAATCCGCTCCAGGCATGTAGCGGGCTCCCGGCCCTCGCTCCTACACGCGCCGCGGGGACTCGGACATCGGATGAGGAACAGCACACGGGAGGCGCGCTTCAGCGCCGCAACAGTTCTTCCACCGCGCGCGAGATGTCCCTGTGGCCGGCCACGCCCTGCCACGCACCGGCCACCTGGCCTCCCTTGTCCAGGAGGAAGGTGGAGGGCAGCGCGGGAATGAGCCCGAAGGCGCTGCGCCCCTGCTGCATGCCCTGGTCGGACACCAGCACCGGGAAGTTCAGCGCGTACTGGTTGGCGAAGGGCTCCAGCACGAGCGTGCCCTCCAGATCCATGCCCACCAGCACCACCTGGAAGCCCTGGGGGCCGTACTCCTTCTGGAGCGCCTCCAGCGTGGGCAGCTCCGCCAGGCACGGGAAGCACCAGGTGGCGAAGAAGGCCACCATCACCACGCGCCCGGGCAGCCGGTTCCACTCATACGGCGTGGGTCCCACCGAGGGCAGCATCAGCGCCCCGAGGTACGGAGAGGGCCCCGAGCCCGCCGCCGGCCCTTCGGGGACGGTGCGGCACCCCGCCAGGGCCAGCGCCAGCGCGCACCCGAGGGCCAGGGCCGCGCGCCTCATGCCTCGCTCTTGGGGGCGGAGCGCCGCTGACAGTTCTTGCACAGCCCGTACAGCTCCATCTTGTGCGATGTCACCGTGAAGCCGTGCTTGCGTGCCACCGCGTCCTGCATCTCCTCGATGCGGTCGTCCTCGAACTCGACGATGGTGCCGCAGTGCGTGCAGATGAGGTGATCGTGGTGCTCTCTCCCCGCCGCGGCCTCGTAGCGCGTCTGTCCGTCCCCGAAGTTGCGCGCGTGGGCCAGGCCGCACTCGTTGAGCAACTTCATCGTCCGGTACACCGTCGCCACCGACACCTTGGTGTCCTGTTCGCGCACCTTGTTCCACAGCTCCTCGACGGAGAGGTGGCCCCCGACGGAGAAGAAGGTGTCGATGATGAGACTGCGCTGGCGCGTGCTCTTCAGCCCGTGCTGCGCCATGTAACGCTGGAGGACTTCGTCCATGTTCTGATTCAAGGCTCGCCTGCCCTCCGAGCCACCGCGATGGCCCCTCGTTCCACGGATTGTCTACCCGCCGGACATAAGGAGTACACGCACCCCTGCCCGGGTGCGATACCAACTTGCACCTTCCGCTGGCTGTTTAGATTGGAGCCGGTCGGATTCATTGACACCCGTCTGCCAGCGAAGATAGAGGCACCCGGCCTCGTAAACGAGCATTTTTCCGCAACTTTCATGAACAGTCACTGGCAGAGACAGCGGCAACCCGATGACGTGCCCACCCCCGTGGCGGTGGCCGTCTCCGACTACTGCCGGCGAGCCAAATCGCCTGCAACCCCCACTGAGGTTCGCGAGGCACTCGCCCTGCTCGCCGAATCGGAGGACTTCCGGGTTCGTACCTTGACCGACACCGAGCCGGAAGCCACGCCGCTCGGGCCCTTCGCCGTCGTGGACGTGCTCAAGGGCACGGCGCCCGCGCTCGCCGCGGTGCGGCAAGGCTCCGGCTATTATGAGGTGGTGCAGGAGCTGGCCCGTGTCCGGGAGGAGAAGCGCCCGCCCGCGCCGCCGCCCGCCCCGGAGGTGCCCTCCTTCGCCACCCCCGCCGTCCCCGCCCCCGTGCCCGCCCGGCGGGAGGCCTCCGAGAAGTCCCGCGGAGAGACGGTCCAGGCGCGGATCGCCCCTCGCAAGCGCACCACCCCGGAGCCGCTGCCGCCCGAGCTCGACGAGGCCGGGGAGGCGCCCAGCTTCCTCAAGCGCGATCTGCCCAAGCCCCGCGGGCGCTTCACCCGCCTGGATGCTCCCAAGACGAGCTTCCAGGAGCTGACACGCGCCTCGGGCCGGGAGACGCTGGAGGCCTCGATCGAGGCGCACGAGCACCGCTTCGCGCTGCTCAAGTCCCTGGAGGGCCAGTACAACGGCGCCCGGGGAGACCTGACGCTCTCGGAGCTGGAAGGAGCGCTGAGGGCTCAGGGGTTGATGGAGGCCATGGAAACCCGCGAGCGCACGGCCATCCTCGCCGCCTTCACCGAGCACCGCGGCGCCTCCGGCCGGGTGGGCTGGGCGCTGGGGCTCAGCCCGTCCGAGCTCAAGCAGCTCGAGGCCAAGGCGGGCATCTCCCAGGAGGTCGAGGAGCTGCGCGAGCGCTTCCGCCGCGAGGCCCTCACCACGCGCCACCTGACCCAGCGGTTGGATCTGCTCGGGCGGGACAAGTACCTGGCGGATCTGGGAATCAAGAAGCGGTTCACGGATCTGCTGCGCCGCGAGCTCGAGGTGCTGGTGCGCGACGAGCTGCCGGCGGCCACGACGCTGTCGGAGCTCGCCGAAGCCGTGGCCCGCAAGCACAGGGCCCCGAGCGAGCTCGTGCTCCGCGCGCTCGAACGACTGGGAGTGGCCGAGGAGCTGCGCAAGCGGACCCCGGACGGCTCCCGCCACTCCACGCCTTAGAAGAACAAGAGGTCAAGCCATGCCCATCTACGAGTACTCCTGCAAGTCCTGTGAAAAGACGATCGATGTCCTGCAGAAGGTGAGCGATCCGACGCCCGAGACCTGCACCGCGTGCGGTGCCCAGGGCTCGCTGAGCAAGGTCGTGAGCCGCTCCAGCTTCGTCCTCAAGGGTGGCGGCTGGTATTCGGATCTCTACAGCTCCACCAAGAAGGACGGGAGCACCAGCAGCTCGTCCTCTTCGTCCAGCGCCAGCAGCTCGTCGTCCACCCCGAGCTCGTCGGACTCGGGGTCGAGCAGCTCCTCGAGCAGCAGCACCAGCGCGTCGAGCACCCCGGCGGCGGCTGCTGGCGGCAAGAGCTGAGTGGCGGAAAATTCGCGCGTGCGTTGGAGGGGAGGGAGACTGGCCGCGTGCCATTTCCTCCCTCCAAGCGCCCACCCCGCCGTTGCGTGCTCTGTGGCCATCCGGAGCTGATCGATGCTCGCGGACTGGGCCGATTCCTGCTCGTGCCGGATCCCGATGGCCGCGGACCCATCTGCCCACCGGTGAAAGGCTGTGGAGTGCAGCGGCGCGCGGGCGACAATGCGTCGCTGACGCCGAGCCCCCGCTGAGCTAAGGAAGGGCCCCTCCCGCGTCGTCTACGCCGAGGTGCGCCCGATGGTCGTTCCCCTGCTGCTCGCGTCGTTCCTGGCCGTCACCCCCACCGCCGAGTCGGCCGTCCCTGGTGCCGATCCGACGGTGTCCTTCGCCGCTTCCCTGGAAGGCCGCCACGCGCGGCTCCTGGAGGGGTTGGAGCTGGCGGCCACCTTCAAGCCCTCCGAGACTCCGCCGCTGCGCATCACGGACGCGATGCGGTTCGGCCTCGCGAACGCGCCCCTGCCCCTGGACACGGGAGGCGGAGTGGACGCGGAGACGCGGCAGATCCTCGCGCTGGTGCTGGGGCTGATCATCGGCTTCGGCACGGGCCACCTGGTGGCGAGGGATCGGGACGGCTTCATCCTGTTCCTGGTGGTGGATCTGGCGATCATCGTGGTGAGCAGCGTGTTCAGGTTCGTCCTGGGCGGCTGGTTCTGGGGGCTGGGAGGGCTCGCGCTGCTCATCTCGCACGTCATCCAGGGAGTGGACGCCCTGGGCAAGGCGGGCGGCCCGCGAATCGTCGAGGAGACACGCCAGAAGGCGGTGCTCGTCTCGGACGTCACGGGCGGACGGGACGCGCCCACCATCACCACCCGCGCCTTCGCCTTCACCTTCTGATCGAGGCCCCACCGTGAGAAGACTCCTCGCCCTGCTCGTCCTCTTCCCCCTGGCACTGCTCACCGGCTGCGCGAGCCAGACCCAGCTCAGCGCGGAGGATCGGACGAGGGTGCAGCAAGACCTGTCCACCGGCCCGGGAGCGGTGCGCTACCTGAAGGCCTCCAGCTACATCACGCCGTTCTTCGGGGATGCGTCCAAGCGGCTGCTGACGCCCTACCCGCCCGAGGAGGTGCGGCTGCTCAACGACACCAAGGGCAACCCGATCAACCCCGGCCCGGTGCAGCACCTGGCGCCCGCGGGCACGAAGGTGCGGGTGCTGAAGGTGGAGTTCCCGACGGCCTGGGTGATGGCCGAGCGGGTGCTGTACTCGCCGCGTACACAGCCCTGGGTGTACCTGGAGGTGGAGGGAGCGCCGCAGGGACCGCCGGTCATCCTGGTGCTGCCGCCGATGATCAAGACGAAGGAGGACTTCCTGGCGGAGGTGGACCGGCACCTGCTGAATCACGATCCGGCGCCGAGGCTGACGAAGTTCCAGCCGCGCTTCCAGGAGGCGATCAAGCAGAAGAAGGTCATCGAGTACATGCCGGAGGCGGCGGTGGAGATGTCCTGGGGAAGACCGGAGAGCATCCGCCGGACGCTGGACGGCCAGCAGGTGAAGCAGGAGTGGTCGTACCCGGGAGGAAAGCGCCGGGTATTCATCACGGACGGTCTGGTGACCCGAGTCGAGGAAGGCTCACCCACCGCGACCAGGTGAGCTCACCCCTCACCCCTCTCCCTCTGGGAGAGGGACGGGGTGAGGGTATAGACCCCCGGGTTACCCACCGTGGAAAGACCCTCACCCTAGCCCTCTCCCAGAGGGAGAGGGGATTCGCACGGTGAACTGGATGGCGCCCGGGGGACGGCAGGTAGCGCAGTAGACGTCGCCCTCATACGCGAAGGCGTCCCTCGGCTGTAGCCCCTTCCTGCACGCCGAGCACCTCAGGGCCGCCACTGGTGGGGTTTCGCCCGCCGGCCTCGCCTGGGGATTGGTGACTCCCTCCAACAGCTCGAACTCACCCGCGTCCAGCCAGACTCCCTCGCATCGCGGGCACACGTCGATGGCACAGGCGCTCGTCACCACCAGCGCCAGCCTCGAGCCGCAGGATGGGCAGGACACCGGCTCGCTCCGGCACGTGGTGCACGCGTCCTGCTCGCGCGGCACCAGGTGGCCCCGCTTCCGGCACCGCGAGGGCGCCCGCCGCGCCGCTTCCAGGAACGTGCGCGTCGCGGGCCTGTCCGGAAAGCGGTTCAGCTCCCCCGCGTCGAACCACAGCCCGTGACAGCGGGGACAGGTGTCCACTTCCACGTCCGAGACGCGCAGGGGCCGCAGCAGCTCGTTCTCGCAGAGGGGACAGGGGCGCGCCATTCAGGGCCGAGGTTACTCGAAACGCTCCCCTTCCCCGAAGCCCTGGAGATCCCACGCCGTCGGGCAGAAGGCATACACGCCCGTCTGGGCTCCTCCCATCAACAGTTTCAACAGTGACAAGCGCCGATCCCCTCCCCCGAAGAGCCGCAGGTCGAAGCGCTCCGCCGGCACCTTCGCCAGATCCATCGCGTACCGGCACGCCTCCTCGAAGCCCCCCGTCTTGTCCACCAGCCCCACCCCCAGCGCCCGCGTGCCGCTGTACACCCGCCCCTCCGCCAGCTGGTGGATCTCCTCCTTCGTCCGGCCTCGCGCCTTCGCCACGTGCTCGAGGAACGCCTGGTAGATCTCCTCCACCTCCGCCTCCATCGAGGCCCGCTCGTGCTCGGTGAAGCCCCGCGTGGGAGAGAAGATGCCCGCGTTCTCCCCTCGGGTGATGAGCGTGCGGCGCACCCCCAGCAGCTCCAGCAGCCCCGAGACATCGAACTTCCCCGCGAACACGCCGATGGAGCCCACCACCGCGTGCGGCGTGGCCCAGATCTCCTTCGCGCCGAGCGCCGCCATGTAGCCGCCGCTCGCCGCCACCCGGTCCACGAAGGCGATGACGGGCTTCTTCTTCGCCACCCGCTGCACCGCCTCCAGGATGATCTCCGAGGCCACCGCCGAGCCTCCCGGGCTCGCCACGTACAGCACCACGGCCTTCACCCGGCGGTTCCTCCCCGCCGCGCGCACCGCCTTCACCACCGCGTCCGAGCCCACCCGCTGAGGACCCGGTCCCGCCCCACCCTTCCCCGGGACGATCATCCCCGTCAGTGGAACCACCCCCAGCAGGGGCCTCAACCTCAACGGGCGCCAGCGCACCCGCGGCCAGACCAGCCCGGCCCGGTACACCGGCATCGGCTCCAGCCCCTCGTCCTCCTCCTCCTCGCCGTCCTTCTCGCGCTTCTTCCCCAACCGCTCGGGCAGGTCCGCCTCGCTGCACAGCCCGTCGATGAGCCCCTGCGCCGCCGCGCGCTTCGCGCTGTAGGGACCCGCGTCGATCCACGCCCGGACCTCCTCCGGCGTGCGCTTGCGCCCCTTCGCCACGGTGTCCACCAGCTCCGTGTAGCGCTCGTCCAGGAAGGCTTCCATCGTCTGCCGCTGGATGTCCGACACGCGCGGGTGCGTGAAGAGCTCCGGTGCCGTCTTGTAATCGCCCCGCCGGAAGAAGTGCGCCTTGACGCCGATCCGCTCCAGGCCCTCGCCCAGCGCGGTGGCCTCCGCGGCGTAGCCCACCAGCTCCAACCGCCCCGCCGGAGACAGGAGCGCCTCGTCCGCCGCGCACATCACCTGGTACTCCAGGCTGTTCACGCTCACCCCCCACGCCACCACCCGCTTGCCCGCCGCCCGGAAGCCCTCCAGCAGCTTCACCAGCACCTCCCGCTTCGCCGGAGGCACCTCCAACCCCTCCAGCTCCACCAGGATGCCCTTCACCTTCGGGTCCTTCGCCAGGAGCTCCAGCGCTTCCCGGAAGCCCTCCAGCGAGGTCACCGTGGCCGGCTCCGGACGGCCCTGCCCTCCGAGCCCCAGGGGCAGGCGCGGCCGGCGGGTCGGCTCGCGGTAGGGGGGGTCCCCCGCCAGCCGGAAGCGGATGTACGCGGGCCGGCTCCGGGATGCCAGGAAGCGGAAGGGCAATCCCAGGAGGGTCCGCAACAGCAACAACAGATTGATCAAGGGGATCAGGAGGAGGCGCACGGGTCCGCGCCTAATGGACCGGCGCGGGCGGCGCAAGCCCTGTTCTGCACACCTGTACGGTCGTGGTAGGCTGCGCGGCCATGCGTCTCCCCCCCTTCTCGCGTCTGCTGGCCGTCCTCGTGCTCGTGACTGGCGGTGCCGCCCTCGCCCAGCGGCGGCAGCTCCAGGATTTCCAGGGCGATGGGATGGAATCCCAGCAGGAGCGCGATGCCGCTCGCTCCCGTCCGAAGTACAACATCACCTCCTACGGCAGGGATGTGAAGATCAAGGAAGAGCCCATCCCCTGGATGGCCATCGGCTTCGTCGGCATCATCTTCGCGGGTGTGGCGCCCTTCGCCTGGCGCGCGTACAGGAACACCACCAAGGAGATGGCCGAGGCCAACGTGTTCGGCGTCTCCAGCTCCCGCGAGGGCGAGGAAGAGCAGCAGTAGTCGCTCCCCGTGGGACACGGGGGGCTCATCGGGCTTGCAGCCTACTGGCTTGACCGGAGCAGCTTGCCCCGAAGGTCCTGCGCCTCGCGCCAGTCGGGCCGGAGTTTCAATATCTGGTCGGCCAGCTCGAGCCCGCGCTTCAATACCGGGCCGTACTCCCCTCCCGCCTTCTTCTGCCAGGTGGCCCACCTGTAGCAGTGCTGGCCGAGCCGCAGGAGATATTCCAGCTCGCCTGGTGCCAGCTCGAGCGCCTGTTCATAGGACTTCGTCGCCTCCTCGAAGTCCTCGGCCCGAGCCTTTCCACTGCGCGCTTGCCACGTGGCGCTGAGCGACTGTGCCTCGCCGAGCTGAAGCCACGCTTCCGCGTTGGCGGGCTCCTTCGCCAGCGCCTGGCGGAGCTCCTCCTCGGCGCGTGCGAGGTCCGGTCCGGGAGCGCGTCCGCGGTCGACGTTGAAGCCTGCTCGGATGACGAGGACCGAGCCCAGGATCAACGAGGCGCGATGATAGTCCGGCCACCGTTCGAGGCCACGTTTCACGACTTCCTCGGCCTCGCGCACACTCGGGCCCGGATCTTCACCGCGAGCGCGCAGATAACGGGCGCGCTGAGCGAGCAGCATTCCGCGGCCGAGGGGGGCGTCATCATCCCTCGGCGAGTTGCTGATGGCTTGTTCGACGGACGCTCGGGCCTCGTCCAGCAGAGGAAAGGGATTTCCGCCCCGCGCCCAGGCATCTCTCGCCTGTTCCAGGAACACCTCCCCCATGGAGTAGTGCAGCCATGACGCTTTGGGCTCCAGGGTGAGTGCTTGCCGGAACTGATCCCGGGCGCTCACCAGGTCTGGCACGGGATCCCCACCACGATTGCTCAGCCGCCGGGCCCGGAACACGTAGGTCGTACCCGCGCTCACATATGACGAAATGCGCTTGGGGTCGATGCTCCGAGCCTTGTCACACGCGAGCAGGGCCTGCGCCAGATCGCGATCCGGCTCGGGATTGTAGCGGTCGTACGCTCGGGAGAGGTACGCCCAGCCGAGGTTTGCCCAGGCATCGTAATCGCGAGCATCGGTGGCAAGGACCGCCTGCATCTCCTGGATGGCCCGGTCCAGGTGTCCCAGCGAGTTTTCACCGATTTGATTCTCGTACCTGGCCAGGCCATCGAAGAGCCCGAAGCGCTCCTTGTGAAACCCAGGACCCCGGTCCTCCGGGCGAATGCTCTCCAGCAAGTCGGCGGCCTTGCGGAATTGCTCGCGAGGATCCGTTCCAAGGATCTGGCGGTGGCGCGCCAGCTCTTTGAAGCTGCTCGCCAGGACCATCCGGGCCTCGCTCCGCGCGGGGGCAAGAGCCAGGGCGTGCTCGGCGGCCTTCATGGCCTTCGCGATGACCTCCTCCGTCTCCTGCTTTCTTCTATGGGCCAGGCGGACGTGCAGGCGTGCCAGATCCACCCAGCACATGTAGTCATCGGGTGCGACCGCGAGACACCGCATGAGCGCGTCCTGGGCCCGGGTATAGAAGGGCATCATGTCGCCATCGAGCTCGTATTGCATGAGCATCTCGGTGAACTCGAGTTGCGCCAGGCCCTTGTGCACGGCAGGGGCGCTCTCGGCGATGGTGGCGGCGGCGACGTAGGCCTTCCTGCCAGCCTCCAGGTCGGCCTTGGCCCTGTCGAAGTTGTTCTCGCGCCAATGCCTGTAGACCCGGGCCACGAAGATGTCCCCGCGCAACTTGGGGGCCTCATAGAACCAGGGCAGTCTGCCGCTCACTGCGTCCAGTCGGGCCAGGGCGTCGTCGAGGCGGCCCTCGTAGAAGGCGATGAGTGCCGCGACGTACTCGACCGAGGGCACCTCGGCTCCCTGGCTCAGCTCGAGGTACGCGAGCGCTGGGTCGCGATAGCGGCTCTCGATGTCTCTCAACAGAGACTCCCGGGACTCCCGCCCGTCGGTGTCCCCGAAGCGCTTCTCCACCTCCAGGAGTTTCTCCTGATAGGACTGCCCCAGAGCGAGGGCAAGCGCATAGGCGACCCGTGGCTCACGAAAACCGTGCTGCCACGCGGACTCGAGGTGCTCACGGGCCTTCTCGGGGTCTCCGAGAGCGAGGGCGCCACGTCCCAGCGCGTAGTGCCCCGGTCCCAGCGCCTGCTCGCCGCCCTGGCGCATCTCCGCCTCCAACTCCTCCATCCGTGCCTGGATGTCCTGGATGGCCTGACGCTCCTCCCGCGCATCGTGGAGACGGGAGAGCGCGGAGAAGCGGACCCTGGACTCGATGCGCTCCACCAGCTCGGTGAAGTGGCGAGCGAGGCGCTCGCGCTCGGAGGCTTCGCGGCGGGCCAGGGCGCCCCAGCCCACGGCCAGGGCCAGGGCGAGGAGCGCGGCGGTGGCCGCGGAGAGCAGGAGCCTGTGCTTGTGCAACCGCTTGCGCAGCCGGTACCCGGGGCCCGTTCTCGCCAGCACGGGCTCGCCCGCGAGGAAACGGTCGAGGTCTTCGGCCAGGGCACGCGCCGAGTCGTAGCGGGCGGAGGGCTCCTTCTCCAGGCACTTGAGGGTGATGGCCTCCAACTCTGGCGGGATGTTCCGGTCCAGCGCACGCGGTGGGCGCGGCTCGACGGTCGCGAGGTTGTTGAGCACCTCCAGGCCGTTGTCGCCCTGGATGGGAGGCTGTCCGGTGAGAAGGGCGTAGAGGGTGGCACCCAGGCTATAGACATCCGCCCGGAGATCCAGCCGGGCGACTTCTCCGCGCGCCTGCTCGGGGGCCATGTAGTGGGGAGTTCCCAGCACGGTGCCGGTAACGGTCTCGCTCTCCTTCCAGTCGCTCGCCAGTCCGAAGTCCATGACGTAGGGCCTGAGGACACCGTCCTCTCCGCTCTCCACCATGATGTTGGAGGGCTTGACATCGCGGTGGATGAGGCCGGCGCGGTGGGCTTCGTGCACTCCCAGGGCCGCGTCCCGGAGCACCCGGGCCTTCTGCTCGACGGTGAGCTCGTGCACGAGAGCGCCCAGTGGCCGGCCCTTCACGTACTGCATGGCGATGAAGACCTTCCCGTCGACCTGACCGACCTCATACACCTTGCAGACGCGCTCGTGATCCACCCTGGCCTGGGCGCGAGCTTCGGCGAGGAAACGCCGGGTGAGATCGGGGTGGTCGTCGCGGACGAACTTGAGTGCCACCTGGCGGCGCAGCCCGGGGTCATAGGCGAGGAACACCCGTCCCATGCCCCCCTGCCCGAGGAACCCCATGGGCTGGTAACGGTCCCATCCTGGGACCGGGAAGGACAGGTCCTCCGCCCCGTCCCTCCGTGGTGGAGACGTGAGGGTTGTGTCGGCCATCATGGAGGCCGTCTCGTCGTCACCGTGCATGGGGACAGGTTCTCATCGGAACGCCGCGGGTGGGTAGCCCCCCCCGGGTAAACTTGCCGCCGGCACTCGGGCTACTGTCCCATCTCGTGACCGGCCCTCGATCGAAGACATGTGCCACGTGCGGGCGGATCATCGCCGCGAGCGAGGTGTATTACCGCTTCACCCTCGTCCTCCAGGGTGAGCAGGACGTGCTCGACACGCCCGGCGGAGGCTCGGCGGACGAGCTCTCCTCGCTCCTGAAGCAGCTCGAGGAGAGCCCGGAGTCCCCCCAGGAATTGGAGGAACAGGTGCACTGGGAGCGCGCGGGCGTGGTGTGCTCGGCATGCCGCTCGCTGGTGGTGCGCACGCTGTCCTCGCCGCCTCCGGGCCCGGTCGGGCCCCACTGAGCTCAAGAGCTCGTCTCGGGCCCCTCGCGCGATACGTCGAGCCGATCGAAGGCGTGACCCAACCCCATCACGCCCAGCGCCACCTCGCCCACGAGCACCGCCGCCGCGACGAACCCCGCGAAGGGCAGCGCCCACGCCCCGAAGCCCAGGAACCGGTCCAGGACGAGCGCCACCAGCCCCGCCACGATCGCCGCGGGCAGCATCCCCACCAGCAGCACCACCAGCGTGCCCGCCAGCGTCAGCAACCGCTGGCCGAGCGCCTCGATGCCGCGCACCCGCTCACCTTCCGGCGGCAGCCAGGCCGGAAACAGCACCACGGCCGCGTTCTGCACGAAGAGCCCACCGAGGCTCACCGCCGGCAGCACCCAGATGGCACCCAGCCCACCCGCCGCCCACAGCACGGCGTACGCGCCTCCCTGCCACACCGAGAGCACCATCGCCGCCAGCACGAGCACCACCTGCGTCCCCCCGAGCAGCAGCGCGGGCGCGGCGATCTCCGCCGCCACCACCTGCCGCCCGGTGAGCGGCAGCGCCCGCAGCTGCTCCATCCGGGGCAGATCCATGCGCAGATCCACGCGCAGGGCGGACGGCCCGAAGAAGCTCAACATCACCGCGATGCCCGCGCACACCGGGGCCATGAACATGCGCACGTTGGCCACCATCTCCGCCGCGCCCCGGCTCGACATCATCGCGGCCACCAGCCCTCCCACCAGCCCCGCCACGAGCAGCCGCCCCGCCCCGCCCAGCCGCCGCGCCGCGATGAGGTTCTTCCAGACGAGCGCCACCTCCGGTCGGCCCGTGGACGCCAGCCGGAAGGGCGTCGCACCCGCGCGGATGAGCGTGGGACGGCCTCCCTGCCGCGAGAGCTGCTCCCGGAGGCGCGCGCGCTCCTCGGCCCTGAGCACCGCGGACTCCTCGAAGGACACCGAGGCCCTCATCACCCACACGTAATGCACGGCGAACAGCCCGAGCCCGAGCGGCAGGGCCTTCAAGAACCCCCACGCATCCGCCGCGAGCGGCAGGGCCACCAGCAACCGTCCCGGCCAGAGGGCCGGCAGGGCCAGCACCGTGGCGATCCAGCCCTCGAATTGCCGCGAGCCCCTCAGCTGCGCCGGATCGAACGAGGGCAGCTCCCGCAGCGCGGACAGCCCCGAGACGAGCATCCCGGCGAGCACGGCCGCGATCGCACCCCAGCGCAAGGCCGTCCCCACCCCGCCGCGCCGGGCGAGCCGCGTGCGCACGAAGGAGGCCCCCATCACGTGCAGGCTCACCGTGGCGAGCGTCACGCTGGTGCCCAGGAAGAAGAGCACGGGGTGCTTCGTCACCACGCGGCCCACGAAGAGCGTGGCGAAGAAGGCCGCCATCACCGCGCCGAACAGGCCTCGCACGAGCTTGTAGTGCAGCAGCCCCCGCCGGGACACGGGCGCGGGGAAGAGCTGCTGCACCTCCGTCTCGGAGAAGGTCAGCGCCGGCCGGTCCGGCCCCAGGGTCCAGGCGGAGAGGAGCGTCCCCAGCATCGCGGCCGTGAACAGGAAGTGGCTGAGGAGCTGGGGCACCTGGGGCATGCCCTCGTCACCCGCGGCGTGCAGCCGCCGCAGGAAGACGGAGTACACGTACATCCCTCCCACCAGCGCGCCCACGAGGTACTTCGGCTGCCGCAGCCGCCGCAGCTGGTGCAGCACCCGGTTGCGCGCCGTCGCCAGCCAGAGGAACACCACCGCGCGAGCGAAGCTCACGGCCTCCCCCGCTCCGGCCCCGCCTCGGGCGCCGCGCTGGTGATGCGGATGAAGAGCTCCTCCAGCGACGCCTCCGCTCCCTCGGGCCCGCTGAGGTGCTCGCGGATCTCCGAGAGTGTCCCGAGCGCCACCACCCGCCCTCCGGCGATGATGAGCAACCGGTGGCACAGCTCTTCCACCAGCGGCAGCAGGTGCGAGGAGAGCACCAGCGCCGTCCCCGCCTCCGCGCGCTGGCGCAGCGAGCCCTTCATGCGCCGGATGGCCAGCGGATCCAACCCCGTGAGCGGCTCGTCCAGGATGATGAGCCGGGGCGAGTGCAGGAAGCCGCACGCGATGGACAGCTTCTGCTTCATCCCGCGCGACAGCTCTCCGGGCAGCGCCTTCTCCTTGCCGGAGAGCTCCATCTCGTCCAACAGCGCCCGGGCCCGCTCCTCCCAGCCCTCCACCCCATACAGCCGCGCCACGAAGTTCAGGTGCTCCCAGACGGTGAGGTACTCGAAGAGACGCGGCTCGTCCGGCAGGAACGCCAGGGCCCGCTTGGCCTCCACGGACGAGGTCCCCAGGTCATGTCCAGCCACCGACACCCGCCCGGCCGAGGGTGGCAGGATGCCCGCCAGGCAGCGCAGCGTGGACGTCTTCCCCGCCCCGTTGGGCCCCACCAGCCCGAGCACCTCTCCCGGGGCGACCTGGAACGTCAGCCCCTGAACGGCCCGCACCTCTCCGTAGGTCTTCTCCAGCCCCTCCACCTGCAACACGGGCGTCGTCATTCGCTCCTCGGGCAGAACATCTGGAGCAAAATACGCGGTCGCCGGAGTGGATTCCAATGATGGCCACCTGGAGGGTGCATGCGGTTCATCGATGACCAGAAGCCTCCCTACGATCTCACGTACAACGACATCTTCATGGTGCCGGGCCGCTCGGAGGTGGGCTCCCGTCTCGACGTGGACCTGACGCCGGTCGACCGCCTGGGCACCACCATCCCCGTCGTCGTCTCCAACATGACGGCCGTGTCCGGCAAGCGCATGGCCGAGACGGTGGCGCGCCGCGGGGCCATCGCCGTGCTGCCGCAGGACATCCCGCTCGACATCGTCGAGAGCAACATCGCCTTCGTGAAGTCGCGTCACCCCATCTACGAGACGCCCATCACCCTGCGGCCCGGCGACACCATCCAGGAGGCGCTCAACCTCATCCACAAGCGCGCCCATGGCGCCGTCATCGTCGTCAACGAGCAGCAGGAGCCCGTCGGAGTCTTCACCGAGAACGATGCCGCCGGCTTCGATCGCTTCACCCAGCTCCACCGGGTGATGTCCCCCGAGCCCGTCTCCTTCGAGGACGGCACGCCGCTCGAGGCCATCTTCGAGAGCCTGGCCAGCAAGCGGCTCAGCTGCGCTCCCGTGGTGCGCGGGCGCCGGCTCATCGGCGTGGTGACGCGCAAGGGTGCCCTGCGCTCGACCCTCTACAAGCCCGCCCTGGATGCGAAGGGCCACCTGCTCATCGGCACGGCCATCGGCATCAACGGCGACGTGAAGGGCAAGGCCGAGGCCCTGCTGCGCGCGGGGACGGATCTGCTCGTCATCGACGTGGCGCACGGCCACCAGCGCAAGATGCTCGAGGTGGTGGAGACCATCCGCGGCCTCTCCCCCACCGTCCCCCTCATGGCCGGCAACGTCGTCACCCGCGAGGGCACGCGCGATCTCATCTCGGCCGGCGCGGACCTGGTGAAGGTGGGCGTGGGCCCCGGCGCCATGTGCACCACGCGCATGATGACCGGCGTGGGCCGGCCCCAGTTCTCCGCCGTGCTGGACTGCGCCGAGGCGGCGCGCAAGCTCGGCCGGTACATCTGCGCCGATGGGGGCATCCGCCACCCGCGCGACGTGGCGCTCGCGCTCGCCGCCGGCGCCGCCAACGTGATGATCGGCTCCTGGTTCGCCGGCACCTACGAGAGCCCCGCCGACACCCAGCGCGACAGCGACGGCCGCCTCTACAAGGAGAACTTCGGCATGGCCTCCCAGCGTGCCGTCAAGGCCCGCACCCGCACCGAGTCCCTCTTCGAGCGCGCCCGCAAGGAGCTCTTCGAGGAGGGCATCAGCACCTCGCGCATGTACCTGGATCCCGACCGCCCCGGCGTCGAGGACATCCTCGACCACATCATCGCGGGCGTGCGCAGCGCCTGCACCTACGCAGGTGCACGTACACTGGAAGAGTTCCACCACAACGCAGTGGTGGGAGTCCAGAGCCAGGCGGGCTATGAGGAAGGCCGCCCGGTGCGCACGAGTTGGTGAGTGGACCCCACACTTCTTCCTCGATTTCCGATACTTTACCCCCCGGAGCGGTTGACTGGCCGTGCGGGATGGGCGTGGACCGCGGCCACTTTGCGTATTTACGGGCAGTAGGGCCTCGGCCACATTGCCCACATATGCGTGCAATGGGAGACAAGCCACGCTCTGCGCGTGAGTCGGGACAGGCCGCCGTGGAATCGGCCTTCGTCCTACCGCTGTTCGTGTTCCTCATTCTCGGCATCCTGCAACTGGGGCTGATGCACCAGGCGCGGTTGATGACGAAGTACGCCGCCTACAAGGCCGTGCGCGCGGGAGCACTGCACAACGCCAACGAGGAGAAGATGGAGCGCGCGGCGGTGGCCGTGCTGCTTCCGATGGTGAGCCAGGATCGCGGCGGTGGCGAGTACATCAAGTCCATCAACAGCGCCTCCGACTTCAAGGCCAAGTGGTCCTGGAACGGGGTGCTGACGAACAAGATGCCGGACGCGAACCTGAAGTTCGCCAAGGTGACCGTCTGCGGCCCCCTGAAGAAAGAGTTCAGCGGCTCCGCGAAGGAAGTGGACTTCGACGACCCGGAGTTCTCCACCGGCGGCTACGAGGAGTGGCAGAAGGGCCAGCGCACCAAGCTGCGCATCCAGGTGACGTTCAACTACCGGATGCCCATCCCCTTCGCCAACTGGGTCATCCACGCCACGGCCCGCAACCGGGAAGTGCCCGAGCTGCTGCGCATGGGCAAGCCGGAGGGCGCCGAGCGCTCGCTGGCGCGCAAAGCCGGACTCTCGGGCGATCCCTATGCCGATGCGGCCCGGAAGGGTCTCTACATCATGCCCATCCGCGCCACCTACACCATGCGGATGCAGTCCAACCTCTACCTCACCAAGAACGGCCTGCCCGAGGAGAACAAATGCATCTTCACGTTCGTCAAAGGGAGCGAATCATGAAGAGAAGCTCCCGGCGCAGTGCGCGTGGTCAGGCGCTCGTACTCGGAGCCCTGTCCTTCCTGGTGCTGGCGCTGATGATGACGCTCAGCTTCAACCTCAGCCACGCGCTGCGCGAGAAGATGAGCCTGCAGCAGCACAGCGACTCGCTGGCCTACTCCATGGCCGTGGTCGAGGCGCGCGCCCTCAACTACTACGCCATCAGCAACCGGTCCATCGCCGCCACCTACGTGGCGTCCAACAGCATGCACGGGTACATGGCCGCGGCCAGCGTGACCGGTGACATCATGCGGGCCGGGCGCAACAACTTCTACGTGATCATGGCCCAGGAGTTCGCGCAGTGCGGCTGCTGGAGCTGCTTCATGCACTGCGTCCACGGACTGCAGGCCCTGAAGATCGCCGGCAAGTACAGCAAGGCCGCCTCCGACTACGACAACAAGGCCAAGAACCTGGACAGCAAGTTCACCCAGACCGTGAAGGGCCTGGACCGGATGGTGGACTTCATCCACGGCTCGCAGTCCATGGTGCACAAGAACACCATGCAGGCGCTCAAGGACGGCCAGTCCTACGGGCTGAGCGGGCTCAAGGACTACAACGCGCCCGGGGCGAGCACGCTGGTGTCCGCGGTGGGCGCCCTCAACGCCAATGAGTTCAACTGCGCGGTGGACGGCATGCCCTGCCCCGGCGGCGTGGCCAGCTCGGACACGAAGACGCGCGCGAAGGTGATGACCGAGGTGGCCAACGCCACCCGCTCCACCTGGCCCGCCAACCGCGGCCTCACCGGCAATCTGCCCACCCACCTCCACCCCAGCTTCCTCAACGAGGTGCGCAACATCCCCGGCGAGGGCACCAACTTCCCCCTCCCCGTGCACAAGGGCACCGCCAAGACGGTGCAGTCCTCCGGTGGCCTGAGCGGCGGCTCGGGCGGCGGCAACGAGGGCAAGATGATCGCCGCCGAGGAGTCGGGCATCATGGCCAACCAGTGGAAGCACGGCGCCATGGTCTGGCCCTACGAGGCGAGCGTGTCGAGCGACAGCGGCAGCGGCAACCACAAGCCGGGCGGCGCCCACTCCGGCAGCCACCAGTTCGAGGGCGTCAACACCAAGGGGCTCACCACCTGCATCATGTCCGGCAACTGCTTCATGAAGTTCCGCGCCGACGAGCAGAAGGACAACGACTTCGGCCAGCCGAGCGCCTACAGCTACGTCACCGACGACCTCCGGGTGGGTGACGCGGTCAAGGCCCCCTGGGAGCTCAACAGCTCCGCCACCGTCAACTTCGAGAACGGCGACTCCTCCGCCAGCATTACCCTCGCCGCGGGCCAGGCGGCGGCCCTCTCCAGGGCGCTCGTCTACTACCACCGCCTCGGGCAGAACGGCTGGAACGAGCCTCCCAACCTCTTCAACCCGTACTGGCGCGCCAAGTTGCACCCCTTCACCCAGGCCGAGGCACGCAAGGTGCTCACCGCCGCCAACAACACGGATGCCGCACAGCTGGTCCAGTCCGCCGGAGGGTTGTCGCTATGAGACAGGTTCTTGCTTCCCGGCGCGGGCCCTCCGCCCGCGGTGCCGCCTCGGTGGAGATGGCCCTGTGCATGCTGGTCATCATCCCCGTCTTCCTCTACTCCATCTTCCTGGATGACCTGCTGCGCTACTCCCTGGACCAGCAGGAGGCCGCCCTCTCCACGGTGTGGGATCTCACCGTGCAGGACTACGTCAAGCAGGGCGACCCCACCACCGTCCAGCACCATGCCCGCCTGATGTACTGCGATCACGAGTCCGGCAGGGATCGCTACGACGCGAGGGCTTCGGGCACGGACGCGAATGGCAATGCCTTCAACTCGTACGCCGACTGCGAGGGAGAGGATCACCACGACTCGCTGGCGGCGCACCAGTGCTGGATCAACCCCAACGCCAAGCAGGTGACGTGCACGGGCCCGGAGAAGGGCGCCGGCTCCGTCAACGCGGACACGCTGTTCAACGACTACCACGGCCAGTTCACCCAGGGCGGTCTCTACAGGTGCTCGGCACGGCTGGTGGTGGAGAACTACCTGCTGCCCAAGAGCTTCCTCCCCGAGTTCTCCGATGACCACGGCAAGGTGAACCTCACCAAGGATCAGTGGCAGGGCACCAGCATCCACGACAACGCGAAGCAGGGTACGGGCGGCAAGGACGGCAACGCCTACTTCATCAAGGAGCAGCGCCTGGCCATCATCACCGACACCTGGGCGCTGACGGAGCCGGCGGACCTCGACCCGGGCGAGAAGCGCTCGGGCGACATGTACGCGCGGGTGGCGAACATCTACCAGAACAACGCGAACGTCGGCTTCACGCAGATGACCGCGTCGGCCTCCTCCTTCTTCTCCTCGGCCTCGGGCTCGCTGCTCAACCCGGGCCTCGTGGGCTCGCTGTCGTCCCCCGGCAACTCGAATCCCGAGACGATGAACGCCGACGATCCGCGCCAGCCCAACATCTCCATCCACCCGACGAATGGGGCCCCCACCCAGAAGATCGACCAGGGCAAGGGCGGCAACCAGAACTACTTCAACTCCGAGTGGCGTGACTGGGACCAGGACCGCACCCAGAAGACGCACCAGGCGCGGGGCGGGTACTACATGGGCTGCAAGAACGCGGAGGAGTGCTGAAATGGCGGGCGAGCCGCGGCCGGCGGTTCGCGCCGCGGCGCTGCTGTTCTCGATGGCGGTCGTCGGCGGGCTGATCGGCTTCAGCTGGGAGCGTCTCGTGTACGAGGCCCCGGCGGACGTGATGGATCAAGTGACGCCGGACGACATGCTCACGCAGCCCGCGCGGCGCACGCGCACGCCCGAGCAGGAGGAGATCCTCCAGCGGGCGCTGTCGCACTTCCCGCCCTACCCTCGCGGGAGCCGCCCGGAGGTGCTCGCGGCGGACTACCTGGGCCCCGACGTGCCCATCGCCGTGGCGTGGTTCTCCACCGAGGACACGCCGGACCAGGTGCTGGCGCACTACAACAGCACGCTGCTGGACGCGGGGTTGCCCACCGTGGGCGAGCGCTACAGCGAGCACGCTGGCTACGTGGGCTACTGGAGCCCGGCCTCCGAGGACGTCCACCTGGTGTCGGTGCTGGCGCAGGGCGGGGAGACGCTGGTGTTCGTGTCGTCCGGACGGATGACGCGCATGCTGGAGGGCCCGCCGAAGGTGCCGGAGTGGATTCCCCTGCCGCTGGATGCCGAGGATGCCGCGGCGCTCACCTTCAAGCTCGAGGGCGGCACGCAGTACACTGTCTCCGCGCGGGTGCCGGATGGCACGGTGCCGGAGGTCACGGAGTTCTTCAGCAAGGCCCTCATCGAGCGGGGCTGGCGGGTGCAGAAGGTGAGCCCTCCCGACGACTCCAGCGTGCAGTTGGAAGTGCGCCGCGGCGAGGTACGCGGGATGGTGATGCTGCGCCGCCAGCCGCCCTCCCCCGAGGTGATGATCTACCTGTCGCTCACCGAGCGCTTGATGGAGGCCCCCCAAGGGGAGGCCCCGGAGAAGACGAGATGAAGACGAACCTGTGGAAGCCCCTGATGCTGCTGGCCGCCCTGTTCCTCGCGCACCCCGCCGCGGCGGAGCGTCCCGCGGAGTGCCAGAAGCGGTGCCAGAAGGACACGAAGGTGTGTGAGGACATCTGCAAGAAGCACGCGGGCAGTGGCGCGGACAAGTGCACCAAGGCCTGCAAGGACGAGGAGAAGGTGTGCACCGAGGAGTGCAAGAAATGAGAAGAACCAGCCTCCTGAAGCGAGCCCCTCGCGGCCAGTCGATGGTGGAGTACGTTGTGGTCGCGGCGGCGTTCCTGGGATTTACCGTGCTGGGTTGGCCGTTCCTCACCCAGCTGATCAACGCCCTGCACCGGTACTTCCAGTCGCTCTACTACATCATCCAGTCCCCCGTGCCTTGAGTGAGGTACCCACGGGGGCAAGAGGGAAAAACCCATGCACCCGAGACGTGTGGCTTCCTCCTCCCGGCGTTCCATCCTCGCGTGGGCCACGGTGCTGTCCGTGGCGACCACGCTCCCCGCGGGAGCGGCGGAGCCGGATGCCGTGCCCGGCATCTCGCACAAGCCCCTGCTGACGGTCCAGAAGCGCGCCCCCGAGCTGGAGCGCAAGGTGATGGGCGTGCTGGAGGGACTGCTGCGCACCCCGCAGCTGGCCGACCTGAAGGGGGCCAGCGCGCATCCGAGCGTCACCATCGAGCCGAACTCCAAGCTGAAGGTGACGAAGGCCAGCGTGTCGCTGCTGCTCAAGCCCATCTACAAGAACGACCGCGAGACCATCGTGGACAAGAAGACGGGCCGCTACCAGGGCGTGGGCGAGGGCAGCCTGCTGGAGATCCGCGTGAACGCCCTGTCGCGGCTCTCGTTCGATACCTCGATTCCCGACAACCTGTACTACGAGCCCACGCGCGTGAAGGATCACCAGGGACTGCCCGTCTACCGGGTCGGTGGGGAGACGCCCTTCCTGCTCATCACCGCCAAGGACCGGCATCCGTGGCGCCGCGTCACCGTCAGCGAGTACCTGGCCCGGCTGGTGCGTGAGGGGGGCTCGGACGCCGCGGAGGCGAAGAAGCAAGCGGCGCAGCTCACGGGCGGCGCTGGCGACAAGCCCGCGTGCGTGGCGAGGAAGCGCACGGAGATCGTGGGCAACTGCGAGGGCCCCAACGCCACCTACTACATCACCTGGAACTCGAAGTACTTCGATCCCAAGAAGCCGGACGCCATCCAGCTGGTCATCGTCTACATGGGGCACGCCTCGCACAAGACCCAGGACGAGCGCTACTACCAGCAGCACCCGTTGGATCCGTTCACCCAGTTGGCGAGGGCCTACGAGCAGTACGACTGGAGCCAGGTGGCGCGCCTCGTGGAGTGAGCCGCGCCCCCGATTCGCGTGACGCTCAGTCCAGGAAGAAGTCCGGCAGCGGCTGCGTGCCGGGCTTCACCAGGTACTTCGCGAAGTCCGTCACCCCGGCCTCGCGTAGCAGGTCCTCGTCGATGAAGAAGTGGCCGGTGCAGGAGCGGCTGTCCCGGGTGAGGATGGCGTGGGCCGCGTCGGCCATGATCTCCGGGGTGCGGCTGGCCTGCATCATCTCCTCGCCGCCGATCATGTTGATGGCGGCGGTGGCGATGACGGTGCGGGGCCAGAGCGCGTTGAAGGCCACGCCCTGCTCACGGAACTCCTCGGCCATGCCGAGCACGCACATGCTCATGCCGTACTTGGCCATGGTGTAGGCCACGTGGTTCTGGAACCACCTGGGCTTCATGTTGAGCGGCGGCGAGAGCGTGAGGACGTGCGGGTTCTTCGCCTTGAGCAGCTCGGGCAGACAGGCCTGGGTGGTGGCGTAGGTGCCCCGCACGTTGACGCCGAACATCAGGTCGAACTTCTTCATCGGCGTCTCCAGCGTGCCCGTCAGGCTGATGGCGCTGGCGTTGTTCACGAGGATGTCGATGCCGCCGAAGCGCTCCACCGCCTGCTTCACGGCGTCGCGGATCTGCTCCTCGAAGCGGATGTCCACCATCAGCGCCAGCGCCTTGCCACCCTCGCGCTCGATCTCCTCGGCGGCCGTGAAGATGGTGCCGGGCAGCTTGGGGTGGGGCTCGGCCGTCTTCGCGGCGATGACGACGTTGGCTCCGTCCCGGGCCGCGCGCTTCGCGATGGCCAGACCGATACCCCGGCTCGCGCCGGTGATGAACAGGGTCTTCCCCTTCAGAGTGCTCATAGCGGGTCCTTTCTCCCTCCCCCCTTCCGTACTGCGTCCCGGTGGGGATGGCCAGCGGCTCGGGCGCGAGGCGGGCATCCAGCGGAGGGCCCGGCTCCCCCCTGGCGTCGTCTCCAGGCACCCGGCTGCCCTAAGCTCCCGGTCCGGAGAGTCCCGGGGATTCGCCCGCGGGTCTCCATCATGGAGCCGAGATGAGCACTGAATCGAAGAAGCCCTCGTTGTACGAGCGGCTGGGGGGCATCTATGCCATCGCCGCGGTCGTGGACACCTTCATCGACCGCATCATGGTCGACCCCACCCTCAACGCGAACCCGCTGGTGGACGAGGCGCACCACCGCGTGTCGAAGGCCGGCTTCAAGTACCTGGTGACGGAGATGGTGGGCCAGGTGACGGGCGGACCCCAGCGCTACACGGGGCGCACGATGATGGACTCGCACAAGCACCTGAACATCACGCCCGCCGAGTGGGACGTGTTCGCCGCCCACTTCAAGGCCGTGCTGGACCAGTACAACGTCCCGGCCGCCGAGCAGCAGGAGCTCTTCGCCATCGTCGGCAGCACCCGCCCGGACATCGTGGTGGAGGGCCCGGTGGCCAAGGCCAGCTGAGCCCCTCGTTCCCCGAGGCCGGAAGCCGCGATCGCTCGACGGTTTCCGGCCCCGGCCCTGCTCAACGGCGAGGACTCACTTCTTCGCCGGCTGCTTCGTCCCGGCGGAACCCGGGACCGGGAAGCCGCGCTTGCGCATCAGGGCGTTGATGCCGGCCTCGCGGCCACGGAAGGCGCGGTAGCCGTCCGCCGGATCCACCGTGTTGCCCACCGAGAAGACGTTCTTGCGGAGACGCTCGGCCACCGCCGCGTCGTAGGGACCCTTGCCCTCGGTGAAGGTCTCGAAGGCATCCGCCGTGAGCGTGTCCGACCACAGGTAGCTGTAGTAGCCCGCCGAGTAGCCGTCACCCGCGAACACGTGGGTGAACTGCGGCGTGCGGTGCCGCATGACGATCTCCTTCGGCATGCCGAGCGCCGTCAGCGTGTCGCGCTCGAAGGCGTCCGGATCGATCTTCTTGTCGCCCGCCAGGTGCAGCTTCATGTCCACCAGCGCGGCCGACAGGTACTCCACCGTGCCGAAGCCCTGGTTGAAGGTGTCCGCCTTCTTGATCTTCGCCACCAGCTCCTGGGGGATGGGCTTGCCCGTCTGGTAGTGCAGCGCGTACTTGTTGAGCACCTCGGGGGTGGAGAGCCAGTGCTCCAGCAGCTGCGAGGGGAACTCCACGTAGTCGCGCGCCACCGACGTGCCCGAGAGCGTCGGGTACGTCACGTTGGAGCTCAGGCCGTGCAGGGCGTGGCCGAACTCGTGGAACAGGGTCTCCGCGTCGGTCCAGCTGATGAGCAGCGCCTCGCCCGGCTTGCCCTTCACGAAGTTGGCGTTGTTGGAGACGATCGTGGTGACCTCGCCCCGGAACCGCTCCTGGTTGCGGTACGCGTTCATCCACGCGCCCGAGCGCTTGCCGGGCCGCGCGTACGGATCGAAGTACCACAGGCCCACGTGCTTGCCGCTGGTCCGGTCCTTCACCTCCCAGACGCGCACGTCGGGGTGGTACACGGGCAGGCCCTCCACCGGCGTGAACGAGAAGCCGAACAGCTCACCGGCGACCCAGAACATGCCCTCGCGCAGCTTCTCCAGCTGCAGGTACGGCTTCACCTCGTTCTCATCCAGGTCGTACTTCGCCTTGCGGACCTTCTCCGCGTAGTAGCGGTAGTCCCAGGGCTCGATCTTCAGCTTCGCGCCTTCCTTGTTGGCCACCGCCTGCATGTCGGCGACCTCCTCGTGCGCGCGGGCCACGGCCGGAGTCCAGACCGCCTCCATCAGCTGCATGGCGCGCTCGGGCGTGCGGGCCATGGTGTTCTCGAGCCGCCAGTGGGCATGGGTCGGGTAGCCCAGGAGCTTCGCGCGCTCGGCGCGCAGCTGGAGGATCTCGGAGATGATCTTGTTGTTGTCACGCGCGTCGCCGTTGTCGCCGCGGTTGACGTAGTTGCGCCAGACCTTCTCCCGCAGCTCCCTCCGGGACGAGTAGGTCAGGAACGGCTCCATGGAGGAGCGCGTGTTGGTGATGACCCACTTGCCCTTCATGCCGCGCGACTCGGCCGCGGCGGCGGCACCCGCGCGCACGGAGTCGGGCAGTCCGGCCAGGTCCGCCTCCGACTCGAGGACGACGACGTAGTTCTCCTCGTCGGCCAGCACGTTCTGGCCGAAGTCCGTGTAGAGCGAGGCGAGGCGCTGGTTGAGGTCCACCAGGCGCTTCTTGGCCGCCTCGTCGAGCTTCGCGCCCGAGCGGACGAAGTTGGTGTAGACGAGCCACGTCAGGCGCTGCTGCTCGGGCGTCAGCTTCGCCTTCTCGGGCGAGTTGTAGACGGCCTCGATGCGCTTGAAGAGCTTCTCGTTCTGGGTGATCTCGTCGGAGAAGGCGGACAGCTTGGGCGCCATCTCCCGCTCGATGGCCTGGAACTCCGGCCCGTTCATCGCCGAGCTCCAGATGCCGAAGACCGTGCCCACGTCGCCCAGGGTGCGCCCGGTGTCCTCCACCGCGGCGATGGTGTTCTCGAAGGTGGGGGCCTCCGGGTTGTTGGCGATCGCGGCGACCTCCCGGCGGTTCTCCTCCATCGAGGCCTCGAGCGCGGGCTTGAAGTGCTCGAGCCTGGCCTTGTCGAAGGCCGGCACTCCGCCGTACGGGCCGGTCCATTTGGCCAACAGCGGGTTCTGCACCGGGGCGGCCGCGGGAGTCGAGGCGGCGGCCGCGGCGGGCTGGTCATCGGATGCCACTCGGACCTCCTGGTGGGTCGTCGCGCAGGCGGCGGACACGATCGCGGCCGCGCCCGCGCCGGCGAAGAGAAGCTTACGCATGTGAGGAATGTCTCCAGTCGGGATGGACGGTGAAGCGGGGGCGGAGCCTAACGGGAACGGGCTGGGAGTCGAGCGGAGGAATCCTGTTGAATGAATGAATCTCCAGGCTTCCACGAGCATGTCTGCTCGCCCGGCGGCCCGGTCCGGGAGAAGATGTCGGCCCTCCCCTCTCCCTGGGAACAATCATGAATCCGACCGATTCCCGCATCACACTCGAAATTCGCGGAACGCTCGCGCTGATCGGCGTCAACCGCCCCGACAAGCGCAATGCTTTCGATATCGGGATGCTCCGGGCCTTCGGCACGGCGATGACCGAGGCGGACCGGCACCCCGACGTGCGCTGCATGGTGGTGCTCGCCGAGGGCGAGCACTTCTCGGCCGGGTTGGATCTGGCCAGCGTGGGACCCGCCGTGGCGCGCGGGGAGCGGATCTTCCCCGAGGGAATCATCGACCCGTGGGCCATCCAGGGCGAGGTGCGGACGAAGCCGCTCATCGTCGCGGTGCAGGGCACGTGCTACACGCTCGGCATCGAGCTCATCCTGGCGGCGGACATCGCCGTGGCCTCCGAGGACACGCGCTTCGGGCAGATCGAGATCAAGCGCGGCATCTTCCCGTTCGGTGGCGCCACCCTGCGCTTCCCGCAGGTGGCCGGCTGGGGCAACGCCATGCGCTGGCTGCTCACCGGCGACGAGTTCGACGCGAAGGAGGCCCACCGCATCGGGCTCGTCCAGGAGGTCGTCGCGCGTGGCCTCCAGCGGGAGCGGGCCCTCGCCCTCGCGGAGACGGTGGCGAAGCAGGCGCCCCTGGGCGTGAGGGCCACGCTCGCCTCGGCGCGCCAGACGCTGCTCGAGGGCCCCGAGGCCGCCCGGCGCGCCCTGCTGCCCAAGCTGCTCGAGGTCTCCGCCAGCGAGGATGCCCAGGAGGGTGTCCGCTCGTTCATCGAGCGCCGCGAGGCCCGCTTCACGGGCCGCTGAGTCCCCTCCCCGGCTCGCCTCGCGGTGCGATTGCCGTTGCCCCACGCGAGGCAGAGCTTGTCGGCGCCGTAATCGAGGGGGGCGTACATGAAAGACTGGAAGAAGCGGACGCCGTTCAGGGCGTGGTGTGGGAGTGTGTTGCTCGGGGCGTTGGTGACGGCCTGCGGCCCCGTACCCGAAGGCGACGCGCCGGAGAACGGGTCAACTGTCGAGGAGAACGCGGTGGATGAGACCTCCTCACCCGAGGGGCTCGCCGCGAAGGGAGGCTCCGGGTCACGCGGAATGCCCACCCTTCCCCGGACGCTGGCGACGAGTGGACCGGCCGTGGGGTACGGTGGTGGCAAGTACCTGGTGGTCTGGGAGGACGTACGCGAGGGCGCTGTCTACGGCTCGCGCATGAGGCCGGATGGCACCCTGCTCGATCCGGTGGGCTTCCGCATCAACATCAGTGACGAGATTCCAGGCGGAACCCCCTCCATCGCCTATGACGGCGAGAACTTCGTGGTCGTCTGGGAGGCGGATGGCGTCTCCGGCGTGCGCGTGAGCCCGGATGGCACCGTGCTCGGCCCGGTGTTCAACGTCATCACCTCTGGCGAGGTCTTCGAGCCGGTGGGCATCGCCTGCTCCAGGGAGCTGTGTCTGGTGAGCTTCACGGTCACGGGTGATGACCAGTCCCTCATCTACCTCAGAGGCGTCCTGCCCGATGGCACGGTCATCGAGGAGGACGGCGAAGAGAGATTCCACTTCCTGGGCGATCCGCGTGGGTACGCGTTCGACTCCTCGGTGGCGTGGAATGGCAGGGAGTTCCTGGTCGTCTGGTCGGACTCACGCGGAGGGTTGGAGACGCCCGACATCTATGGTGCGCGGGTCGCGGCGGACGGCTCGGTGACCGCGCCGCTGGGCTTCCCCATCTCCACCGCCCCGGGAGCGCAGATCGACCCGGACGTGACCTGGACGGGACGCCGCTTCCTCACCGTCTGGGAGGATCGTCGCGGCGGGGGCTCCGACATCTTCGGCGCTCGCGTGCGCCGGGACACACGGGTGGATGATCCGGAGGGGCTGCCCATCGCCACCTCGTCCGCCGCGGAGAGCGCTCCGGCCGTGGCCCACCACAACTCCAAGTCGCTGGTCGTCTGGAGGAGCCTGAGCGAGGGCACCTCTTCCATCCGGGGGGCGCGGATCACCGAGGATGGCGAGTCGAGGGATCCCAGCGGCTTCCAGATCTCCTCCCCCGGCCGGGATGCCGACTTCAACCCGGACGTGGCCTATGGAGGCTCGCGCTTCCTGAGCGTCTACGCGAGGGCGAGCTCTCCCGAGGAGCGCCCCTTCCTCGTCGTGGGCTCGCGGGTGGATCACGACACGGACGTGCACCGCGAGACGACCTTCACCCGCTATTTCGAGCCGTCCACGCCCAACCTCATCCAGAACGGGAGCTTCGAGTCCGGCTACGACGGCCCTCCCGAACTCTGGAAGACCCTGGAGGTGGGGGAGACCATTCCCGGGGGCTGGGTCGTCACGCTCGGAAACGTGGACTGGCATGATGGCTCGTCGCTAGGCGCCTCGGATGGCCGGCGCGACGTCGACCTGAGTGGCAGCACGAGGGGGGCTCTCGCGCAGACCTTCCCCACGACGCCCGGACGCACGTACCTGCTGACCTTCGATCTCGCCGGCAACCCGGCCATCGTCTGCGGCGCGGATCTCAAGTTCATGGCGATCACCGTGGGAAGCGTGTTCGAGTCCTACACGTACGACACGGCGCCCTACGCGGATGACTTCACGGGTCTGCGCTGGCGACCCCAGGCGGTGCTGTTCACGGCGACCGGCTCGACGACCACCGTCACCTTCGAGAGCGGGAATGACTCGTGTGGCGGCCCGGCGATCGACAACGTGGCCGTGAGACTCCTGCCTCCGGGCTACTGAAATTCCCGATGAAGCGCGGAGAGGAATGTCGGCCGTGCGTGTTAAGACTGAGTGACCTGCCCGGTAGACCCGGCGCACGAACCGACCCTCTCCGCCTTCCACCATGACCGCTGCCCAGACCGCCAAGAAGCTCCTCGCCCGCCTGCGCGAGGCCCACCCCGATGCCCGCTACGAGCTCAACTGGAGCACGCCCTTCGAACTGCTCGTCGCCACCATCCTGGCCGCGCAGTGCACCGACGAGCGCGTCAACCGGGTGACCGCCACCCTCTTCCAGAAGTACCGCGGCCCCCAGGCCTTCGCCGACGCCGACACCGCCGGGCTCGAGGAGGACCTCAAGCCCACCGGCTTCTTCAAGCAGAAGACCAAATCCGTCCAGGCCATGAGCCGCGCACTGCTCGAGAACTTCCGGGGTGAGGTGCCCAAGACGATCGAGGAGCTGATCACCCTCCCCGGCGTGGCCCGCAAGACGGCCAACGTGGTGCTCAACACCGCGTTCAACCTCCCCTCGGGCATCATCGTCGACACGCACGTGGCCCGGGTCAGCCAGCGCATGGGCCTCACCAAGAAGGAGAAGGGCGAGGAGATCGAGAAGGATCTCATGAAGCTGGTCCCCCAGGACGCGTGGACCTTCTTCGGGCCCGCCACCGTGTTGCACGGCCGTTACACCTGCACGGCCCGCAAGCCCAAGTGCGACGCCTGCCCCGTCAACGACATCTGCCCGAAGATCGGGCTCGAGTAGGCGCCGCACCCCGGCGGCTCAGCGGAGGAAGTCCTCGATCTCCTTCTGCTCGGAGGGCGAGAGCCGGAAGTCCATGGCGCCGATGAAGCCGTCCACCTGCTCGGCGCTGCGGGCTCCCACGATGGCGCCGGTGACGGCCGAATGCCGCAGCGTCCACGCGATGGCGACGTCGGTGGGCGCATGCCCGTGCCGCGCGCCGATCTCCCTCAGCTTCTCCACCAGCGCCAGGTGCTTGGACAGCTTGGGCTCCTGGAAGTCCGAGCTGCGCCGCCGCCAGTCATCCTGGGGGAACTTCGCGATGCGCTCGCGCGTCATCGCCCCCGTCAGCAGGCCCGACGCCATGGGCGAGTACACGATGACGCCGATGCGCTGCCGCTCGCAGTACGGGAGGATCTCCTTCTCGATGTCCCGGTGGATGAGCGAGTACGGTGGCTGCAGCGAGGTGATGGGCGCGATGCCGTGCGCCAGCTCCATCTGCTTCACGTTGAAGTTGGAGACGGCGATCCACCGGACCTTGCCCTGGCGCTGCAGCTCGGCCATGGCCTTCCAGCCCTCCTCGATGCCCTTGAGGGAGTCGCCCTCGAGCGGCCAGTGGATCTGGTAGAGGTCGATGGTGTCCACCTGGAGCCGGCGCAGGCTCGCCTCGCACTCGCGCCGGATGGAGTCCGCGCTGATGTCGTTGCGGACCTGCCGGTTCGAGTCCCAGACGAGGCCGCACTTGGTGAAGATGTACGGCTTGCTCGAGCGGCCCTTCAGGGCGCGCGCGACGACCTCCTCCGAGTGGCCGAGCCCGTACACGGCGGCGGTGTCGATCCAGTTGATGCCGCGCTCGAGCGAGCGGTGGATGGCGCGGATGGACTGCTCGTCATCCTGCGGCCCCCAGGCGAAGGCCCAGTCCCCGCCACCAATGGCCCAGGCGCCGAAGCCAATCGGCGTGATGTGAAGATCCGAATTACCGAGTTGCCGCTTCTCCATAGGTGCGTGCCTCTCCTTGTTTCACTTGTTGGCGCGGGCCACCCGGGCGAAGTGGTGGGCGAGCCGCTCGAGGATTTCACGGGCCTCGGGCTCGGCCGCGCGCAGCTTGGGCAGCTGGGAGCGCAGCTCGTCCAGGTCCTTCTCGTACAGCTCGACCAGCTCCTCCGCCCCCTCGGTGAACCAGCGATCCAGCTCGTCCGCGGTGAGCTCCAGGTGGAACTGGAACCCGTACGAGTCGCCGAGCCGGAAGGCCTGCTGCGAGTAACGATCCGTCGAGGCCAGGAGCGTGGCCCCCTGCACGGGCTTGAAGGTGTCCTGGTGCCAATGGGCCACGGTGGTGCGCGGACGCACACCGGCGAGGACCGGATCGGCCAGACCCTCCTTCGTCCAGCGCACGGGCGCCACCCCCACCTCCAGCCCGTTCTTGCCGACGAAGACCTCGGAGCCGGCCGCGGCCGCCAGGAGCTGCGCGCCCAGGCAGATGCCGAGCACCGGCAGCCCGAGCGCGAGCCGCTCGGTGAGCAACGCCAGCTCCTCGCCCAGGAAGGGGTGGCGCTCCGCCTCGTAGACGCCCATGGGGCCCCCGAGCACCACCACCAGCTCCGCGTCCACGTCCTCACGCTTCACGGTGCGGAAGCGCTTCACCAGCGTGAAGCCCGCCGCCTCCAGGGCGGGAGCGAGCAGTCCCGGGCCCTCGTGTTCCTCGTGCTGCATCACCACCGCGCGCATGGCGCCTCCTGGGACGGAGTCCGCGCCTAGCCTACCCCCGGGGGGCTCGGAGCCACACACCGATGTGCGGTATGACTTGGGTCCTCATGGAAACAGCTCAGTGCCCGAATCACCCCCAGACGACCGCGACCCTCACCTGCGCCCGCTGCGGCTCGTTCGCCTGTTATGTCTGTACCAGCACGGTGGATTCCACCCTGTGCGCCAACTGCGGGACGCGGCTCGCCCCAGCGGCCCTCGACGTGGGGAACACCCTGCAGCAGTCCTTCCAGCTCCTCCTGCGGCACCCCCAGGCGCTCCTGGCCTTCGGCGCGGTCTCCGTCGCCTTCGGACTGGTGACGATGCCCCTGACCCTCTCCCTGACCGCCGCGCAGAAGCTGGCCGCCACCCAGCCCTTCGAGGCCCTGGCCAACATGATGCCCGCGTGGTTCGGCATCATGATCGCCAGCTCCATCTTCTCGGCGGTGACCTACTCGGTCTTCGTCCTCTTCCTCGGGGATGCGCTGGCGGGCCGTGAGCGCCCGCTCGGCGAGCTGGTCCGTGAGGGACTCGGCCGGGCCCTGCCGATGCTCGGGCTGAACCTCGTGCTCGGCATCGTCCTGGGCATCGGCTTCATGCTGTGCTTCGTGCCGGGCATCTTCCTGGGCACGGCGCTGGCGCTCGCCATCCCCGCGGTGGTGCTGGAGCCGGCCGGCCCCATCGACTCGCTGACGCTCTCCTGGGAGCGCACCGACGGTCACCGCTGGAACGTCTTCTTCGTGATGCTGATTGGTGGAGCCATCTTCATGGCCGTGGCCTTCGTGAGCGGAATCGGGAGCCTCGTGCTCCAGCCCCTGGGCACCATGGGCACGGTGGTGGGCACCACCCTGGCCAATGCCATGAACTCCGTGGGCATCACCCTCTTCTTGTCGCTCCTCGTGGTCTGCTACCAGCGGTTGTCCGGGCGGTGGAGCCCTGGCGCTGAGCCGCGGTAACCCTGGGGAGGGCGCGCGCCATGCGCCGCACCGCCTCGGCGAGCTCGGACTCCTTGCGCGCGGCGAACCCCAGCCGCACCGCGGGGACGGGCCGCTCGTCGAAGCCGAAGGCGCTCCCCGGGGCGAAGGCCACGCCCTCCTCCAGCCCCGCCCGCGACCAGGCGGCGGCGTCCACCTCCGGCGCGCAGTGGGCCCACAGGGCCATGCCTCCCGCCGGAGGTGAGACGGTGAGCACGTCTGGCAGCTCCCGCGCCAGCGCCTCCACCAGGGCATCCCGCCGGTCGCGGTAGACGCCTCGCATCTTGCGGACGTGGCGCTGGACCTCGCCCTCCTCCAGCAGCTCGGCCACGGCCGCCTCCAGGGCGGTGTCTCCCTGACGATCCACCGCCTCACGCACCCCGAGCGCATGCTCCACGAAGGGAGGCGGCGCCGCGAGGAAGCCCAGGCGCAGGGCCGGTGCCAGCACCTTGGACAGCGTTCCCACGTACAGCACCAGCCCGTCCCGATCCGCGCTGGCCAGGGGCAGGACGGGGCGGCCCTCGTAATGGAACTCGTGGTCGTAGTCGTCCTCGATCAGGGCCACGCGGTGCTCGCGGGCCCACGCCAGCAGCGCGAGCCGCCGCGCCGGGGAGAGCGTCACGGTGGTGGGGTAATGGTGGTGGGGCGTGAGGTAGACGGCGCGCACCGGCGTGTGCTGGGAGAGGGACTCGAGCGCCTCCACGCGCAGGCCCTCGGCGTCCACGGGGACGGGCACCAGACGGGCTCCGGTGAGCTGGAGCGCATGCCAGGCGGGACGGTATCCGGGAGTCTCCACCGCCACGGTGTCCCCGGGCCGCAGCAGGGTACGCGCGACCAGATCCAACGCCCCCTGGCTCCCCCGGGTGATGACCAGCTCGTCCGCGCTGACGGCGAGCCCCCGCAGGGAGGAGAGCATTCCGGCGAGCGCGGCGCGGAGGCGGGGGTGGCCGCTCGGGTCACCGTAGCCGAGCACGCGGTTGCCATGGAGCTTCAGTGCCCGGCGGTAGGCGCGCGCGAGGAGGGCGGCGGGCAGCAACCGGATGTCCGGGACGCCTCCCGCGAGGACGATCGTGCCGCGAGGCGGATCGGGTTGATCGCGGCGTAAGGGGGCGTCGGCCGGGAGCGCGAAGCCCACCCGCGAGGGCATGGCCGCGCGAGGGGCTCCGGCGATGGGCCGTGCGGGAATGTCTGGCAGCGTGGGCGAGACGAAGGTGGCCCGCGCCGCCGAGGTGGCGATCCACCCTTGCGTCTCCAGCTCCCGGTAGGCGGCGAGCACGGTGTTGCGGTGCACGCCGAGGGACTCGGCCAGGGTACGGCTGCCCGGCAGCGGAGAGCCGGGCGGGAGCCTGCCTCGGCGGATGTCGTCCTCCAGCGCGCGGGCGATGCGCACGAAGAGGGGCGTCGGAGACGGCGCGTGGAGGTCGAGCGGGAAATCCCACGTCTTCATGGGGTAGAGCCTGCCGGGGTTCGGGGCACTGGTCCATCCGATTTGTCGGAACTGGGCCTGTTGGATGGACCAGCTCCGGAGCATGTAGAGGGACATGAACGCACCCCCTCCCAGTGAACGCAGCACGGTCCGCCGCCTCCCACAGCGCGCCTCCTACGATGAGGCCGTCATCCACGCCATCCTCGACGAGGGACTGGTGGCCCACGTGGGGGTGACGGTGGATGGACAGCCGTACGTCATTCCCATGGTGTACGGGCGCATCGGACGCAACCTGTACCTCCACGGGGCCTCGGTGAGCAGGCTCGCCCGGCAGCTCGCCCAGGGCGTGCCGGTGTGCCTCACGGTCACCTTGCTGGACGGGCTCATCCTGGCGCGCTCCGCGTTCCACCACAGCGTGAACTACCGCTCCGTGGTGGCGCTGGGCACGGCGTCGCTGGTGACGGACGACGTGGAGAAGGAGCAGGCGCTGGAGGCGATCACGGAGCACGTCCTGCGGGGCCGCTGGGCCGAGGTGCGCCCGCCCAATACGCAGGAGATGAAGGCCACCCTCGTGCTGAAGCTTCCGCTGGAAGAGGCCTCGGCGAAGGTGCGCACCGGACCGCCGCGCGACGACGCGGAGGACTTGTCGCTCGACTGTTGGGCGGGGGAAATCCCGCTGCGTCTCCAGGCACTCGCGCCCGTGGACTCCCCGGAGCTGCGCGAGGGCATCCGGCCGCCCGTATCTGTCGTGGAGTATCAACGGCCTCGAGGAGCACCGGGCACGGCGGTTCCCGGCGCTGGACGGGCGATTGGCGGGTGAAGCAGGATCACCTGCTGATGCCCACGAACAGCCAGTCTCGAACGAAGAGTGTCACCTCCGCGCTCGCTCTGCTCCTGGGGCTCGTGCTCACCGCGTGCGGTGCGGAGTCGGGCGATTGCCTGTCGCCCGCGCCGTTCCATCCCACTTCGGGCGACAAGGTGCCGGACTCCTATCTCGTCATCTTCGAGGAGGATGTGCCGGACAGCCTCGCGCTGACGCAGGAGCTCGAGTCGCGCCATGGCTTCACGGCGACCCACCGGTACAAGACGGCGGTAAAGGGCTTCGCCGCCACCCTCCCGGCCGACACGGTCAGCGCCCTGCGCTGCGAGGCCGGCGTGGCCTACGTCGAGGAGGACAGCTACGTCACCGTGGACTGAGGGGGGCCTCCACGAATTCTGCACGAACATTCCCCAGCGGGTGCACGGGGCCTTCATTCTTGATGCACGCTCCCGCCCCATCCTGGGGCCATGAACCCAGACACCCTCTCTGGGGCCATGAGCCCCGAACCTTCCACGCCCCCGCGCGTGCCCGGCCCGTCGAGGCGGGCGCTCTCGTGGCTCGTGCGCCACCACGTCTTCGGCAGCCTCCTCATCGTCGTCTTCGCCACCGCGGTCATCGCCAGCCAGGTGGTGGACCGGACCGAGTTCGCCAACTCGGAGCTGGCCCGGGACGTCGAGGAGCGCTGGGGCGCCCCGGTGACACAGCCGGCGCCCTCGCTGCGCTACGTGCAGAGCGGCACCATCTTCACCGAGCTCAAGCCCCTGCCCTTCGACAAGCAGCACGTGCAGGTGCAGGCCGGGATGAACTACCGCAAGCGCGGCCTGCGCTACTTCTCCGGCTTCGACTTCACCCTCTCGGCCGACTACGCCGTCGTCAACCGCGAGGGCCACGACATCGACGTGGCCTTCATCTTCCCCATCGAGGTGGACAAGTCCCAGGTGCTCCTCTCGGAGCTGCAGTTCCTGGTCAACGGCGCCGAGTCGGACCTGGACCTGGGCGAGTCCGGCAACCGGCTCGTCTGGACGGGCCGCATCCCCCAGGGCGCCACCAGCACCTTCTCCATCCGCTACCGCGCCCGGGGGCTCGACTCCTTCGTCTACAAGCTGGATCCCGCCCTGCCGGCCCGTGACGTGCGGCTGCACCTCGCCGTGCAGGGCGGAGAGAACTTCGACTACCCGCCCCATGTGCTCGCGGCCAGCTCGGTGGTTCCCGGGCGCGACACGGTGGCGCTGGACTGGGCCTTCCAGTCGCTCGAGTCGGGCGTGAGCCTCGGCGTCATCCTCCCCTCGGAGGAGGCCTATGACGAGGTCGTCGCCACCATGGCGCGCCGGGCCTGGGTGCCCTTCCTCGGGCTGGTGGCGCTGCTGGCCGCCTTCAGCATCCGCCACCGCAGGCCGCTGGCCTTCCACGAGGCGTACCTGGTGGCCGCCGCCTACGGCTTCTTCTTCGTGCTGCTCGCCTACCTCGCGGCCTTCATGAACTTCTACGTGGCCTATGCCCTGGCCACGTGCGGCCTCGGCGCCGCGGTGGTGCTCTACGTGAAGCGGCTCTACCCCGAGGAGCGCACCTCCCGGCTCGTGGGCGTCTGGGCCGCCACCCTCGGAGTGCCCACCCTGGCCGTCATCCTCCAGGGCTACACCGGCCTCATCTACACCCTGGAGATCCTCGCGGCGCTGCTCGGCCTGATGGCCCTCTCCTCCCGCGCGAGTGTGCGGGCCCTGCTGTCGGATCTCCCCCCGGGCGGCCAGCCGCCCCACGCCCCCGTCACCCAGGAAGCGCGGTGAACCATGTCGACCTCTTCTCTCGTCCTCGGACTGCTGTTGACCACCTCGGCCGCGACGGCCACCCCGCCGGCCATGCCCTCGGGCTCCGTGACGGTGCCCCTCCAGGAGCTGCTCCCGCTCTACACGCAGCAGCAGCGGCAGGCGCCTCCTCCCGCGCCCCCCACCGATGCCCTGGTGGTGAAGAGCCAGCTCGAGGGACGCCTCACCGCGGAGGCCCTGCTGGTGGACGCGCACTTCGAGGTGGAGGTGCTCGCCAGCGAGCGGTGGACCCAGGTGCGGCTGCTTCAGCTCGACGCGGAGACGTACGTGACGGCGCTCCCCGCGCTGGATGACGCCACGGTGGGCGTGATGGAGGGCCATCTGACCCTGGTGACCCGGGAGCCCGGCCGCTATGCCTTCGATGTGACCCTCGCCCTGCGGCCGGCGGGGACGGGTGCCGAGCGCCAGGTGCAGCTGCGCTTCGGCCCCCATGTCACGCCCGTGCCGCTCGAACTGGAGGCGGATGCCACGGCCTTCACGCTGACGGAGCCGGCCGCCTCCGATGGCGGGGAGTCCAAGGTGTACCCCCGGCAGGGCGTGCTGAGGATCGGCTGGCGCACGGCCGTCGCGCCGAAGGTGGCCCGGCAGGTGGTGCGCCCGCCGCTGGAGCCGAGCATCCCCGAGGCCCAGGCCTCCTGGGTGTCCACGCTGGAGGGCAAGGCCACCGTGCGCATGCGCTACAAGCTGCGGCTGGACCGTGAACAGGAGCTCGAGCTGGAGCTCCCCGAGGGCCACCGGCTGGAGCGCGTCCTGCTGGACTCGACACCCCTGCCCGCCAACGTGAAGGACGGCCAGCTGAAGCTGAAGGTGGCGCCGGCAAGGTTCGGTGAGACGGAGGCCACACTGGAGGTGGTGCTGGCGAGGGATCTGGGCATCTTCCACCTGTCGGGCAGGCTGAAGCTGGCACTGCCGCGGGTGTCCTGGCCGGTGGCCACGCTGCGGGCCCGGGCGCACTTCCCGGCCGTCTTCAACTACCGGCGCGAGGGCGGAAGCATGGAGCAGTACGAAGCGGGAGCAGAGGACACGCCGGAGCAGGGCCAGACGATGCCCCTGCCGGGCAAGGAGCTCTTCTTCCGCCAGTACCTGGTGGCGGCCTCCGCGCCCACGCTGGAGCTGGGCTACTCGGTGGACATCTCCAAGAGCTACTTCCGCTGACAGGTGGATGCGCGGGTCAGGAGAAGTAGATGACCCCCGCCCACGGCAGCCCGCCGATGACCAGGGAGATGAGCAGGAGCCGCGAGAAGGACACCCGCTCGAGCCGCCCAGCGAACCCGAAGCACAAGAGCGCTGGAAGTCCCATTCCACATGTGCCCAGACCCAGCAGGGCCAGGACCCCGCCCATCATCACCTGGACGGGGCCGTCCGCCCCGAGCATCTCCCGGCCGCCCTTCCACACCAGGAAGACGCCGAGCGCCAGGTCGGCCAGGCCGAGCAGCAGGAGCGGAATACGTCGAAGCCAGGAGGGTCTCATGCCTTCCGCCTACTCCGGATTCAGCCCCGGGAAGGGGTTCTCCTCCCCGGAGGAGATCGCACAGGTGAGGGACTTGCCACTCTCGCCCGGCAGACACACCAGGGACGTCCCCGCGGGGACGTTGCCGGGCCCCTCACCCCGCTCGCAGTAGAAGTCCCGATCGCCGAACTCCTTCGGATCACAGGACACATCCGTCGCGTCTCGCGCCGGTCCGATCTCCACCCTCCGTGTCGCGCCCTCGCGGCAGAGCGAGACGCGCTCGCCCGGGGCGTCGCATGTCAGCAACCAGGGCTCCTTGGGATTCTGGAGCAGGCGAGCACACGACGTCCGGGACACGCTCGCGGCGCAGGACCTGCCGCCTCCGGACCCATCACTGTCGGACCAGAGCTCCATTCGCGTCCCATCCGCCTTGCGGATGTAGCCCGCGGTGATCTCCGAATCGATGCCCGGCAACCACATGATCGCCCGGAAGGGACGGCCCTCGGCATCCGCCTTCAGCACGCACTCGGAGACCGCACGCCACTCCTCGCGCTTCCGGGCCCACCCGCAGTCCACCGCAGAGGGCTCCGCCTCCCGGCGCACGAGCTCCTCGAGCGAGCACCGCTCGCACTGGAGATCGATGTAACGCACCGTCGCCGGAGGCTGGGTTCGCCTCGCGTGGCACGCCCAGGAGAGACACAGCAGCAGCACCACTCCGCCCAGCAGGAGCCGTTTCATTCCCACCTCCTACCAACGCACGTGCAGCGAGGAGAACCCGCGGAAGGCCAGGCTGTGGTGCCTGACGGGTGTGTGCGCCTCGTCCAGGCGCAGGCCGGGCAGCCGCTGGAAGAGGAGCTCCAGGGCGATCTCCAGCTCGCGGCGGGCCAGACCGGAGCCGATGCACTGGTGCGGACCGAACCCGAAGCTCAGGTGCCGCGTCTGCGCGCTGTCGCGGGAGATGTCGAACCGGTCCGGCTGGGAGAACACCTCCGGGTCCCGGTTCGCGGCGGCCAGGAGGAACATCACGTGCGAGCCCTTGCGGATCTTCTGTCCCCGCAGCTCGAAGTCCTCCACGGCGACGCGGCCGATGCCGGGCACCGCGGGGCTGAAGCGGATGCACTCCTCGAGGGTCTGACCCAGCAGGGCGGGGTTGCCGCGCAGCGCCTGGAGCTGCTCGGGGTGCGTCAGCAGATCGTACACGGCATTGCTGAGCTGGTCCGTGGTGGTGGTGTGGCCGGCGAAGACGAGCAGGATGGCGTTGGCCACCACCTCCTCCGTCGACAGCTTGCCGTCCTCCTCGGCGCTCACCATCTGGCTGAGCACGTCCCGACCGGGAGCGCGACGGCGCTCCTCGACGACCGCCATCAGGTACTCACGGAACGCCATCGTCGCCCGATTGACCTCGTGGGCCAGCACCCGCATGTCCGCGTCTGGCGCGGGGCTGGAGAAGTCGGCCATGGGCTTGGACCACGCACGGAAGCGCTCACGGTCCTCCGCCGGAATGCCGAGCAGCTCGGCGATGACGAGCGGGGGCAGCTCGTAGGAGATCTCCTTCACCAGGTCCATCCGGCCCCGGGGCATCACCCGCTCCAGCAACTGCTCCATGGTGCGGCGGATGGCGGGCCGCCAGGTGTCGAGCGACTGGGCCGTGAAGCCCGGGTTGATGTTGCGGCGCAGCCGGATGTGCTCGGAACCATCCTTCATGAACATCTGGTCGCGGATGACCCGCATGAAGGCCGAGACGCTGTCCGGTCCGAGGCTCTGGACCTGGTGTTCGAAGAACACCGTCCGGTTGGCGCTCAGGCGCGGGTCGCGGAAGCCGGCCACCACATCCTCGTGGCGGGTGACGAGCCAGCTGTGGATGGGCTCCGACCAATACACGGGCGCACGCTCGCGAAGCTCCCGGTAGAGCGGGAGCGGGTCGGAGAGGTTCTCGGGGCTGACGGGATTGAGATCGGATGGCGCCGCGGCGGAGCTCATGCGCCCCATGCTACCCGCATGCGCCGCGCGATCCAGCGCTCCTCCCCACCGCGAACGGAGGGAGGAGCCAGGTCAGGAGGCCCGAAGGCTCAGAGGGTCACGTTGAGTGCGGTCAGCTGCCGGCCCAGCGGAGGCGACGGCACCCACTCCCGGTTCTCCAGCCGCAGGTTGGGGAAGCGGGGCAGGAAGGTGGAGAAGAAGACCTGCGCCTCGAGACGGGCCAGCGAGGCGCCCAGGCAGTAGTAGGCCCCGTAGCCGAACGTGACGTGCTTGTTGTGCTTCCGGGTGATGTCGAACCGGCCTCCCTCGGGGAACGAGTCCGAGTCACGGTTGGCGGAAGCCAGGCTGACGAACACGAGCTGCCCGGGTTGGATCTGCTTGCCACCCATTTCGATCTGCGTGCCGGCCACGCGCAAGATGACGCCGCCGATACCCGAGTAGCGCAGCATCTCCTCCACGGCGGACGGCATCAGCTCCGGGTTGGAGCGCAGCTGCGCGAGCTGGTCGGGGTGATCGAGCAGCGCCGACAGGCCGTTGCAGATGAGGTTGGCCGTCGTCTCGTGGCCAGCGAACAGGAGCAGCACGCAGTTGGCGGCGATCTCCTCGGTGTTGCGGATGTTGCCGGCGGCCTCCTCCTCCACGAAGACGCTGATGAGATCCTTGCGGGGATTGACGCGGTGCTCGGCGACGATGGGCCGCATGTAGTCGGTCATCTCCATCACGCTCTTCTGGCTCTGCAGGAGCTGCTCCATGGAGGAGCTCCGGAAGATGTTGAGCAGATCGCGCGACCAGGTCTGAAGCAGCTCGCGGTCCTTCGTGGGCACACCGAGCATCTCGGCGATGACGTTGGCGGGCAGAGGGTAGGCCAGCTCGCTGACGACCTCGGCCTTGCCCCGGGCCTGCGCGGCGTCGAGCAGCTCGTTGGTGAGCTCCTGGATGCGCGGACGCAGGGCCTCGAGCGTCGAGGGCGTGAAGTACTTCTTGAGGATGCGCTGGAAGCGGAGGTGGTCCTCGGTGCTGTCGTTGCCCATCCACAGCCGGATGGAGTCACGCAGGGGGCGGAGCTGCTGGCGGGCCTCCTCGGGCATCGCGTCCAGCCGGCCGGTGCCGGTGGCCTGGATGAAGCGGGGATCCTTGAGCGCCGCGACGACATCGGAATGGCGGGTGAGCAGCCAGCCGCCGAGCTGGGGGCTGAAGTGCACCGGGTCCTCGGAGCGGATCCGGGTCAGCAGCGGGTGGGCGTCGCGGACCACCTCCGGGGTGAAGAAGTCGTAGCGCGGAGGGGTCGGGCTGGTGGTGTTGATCATGGTGGCGGCGAGGGGTGAGGGATGGACGACCGTCCCATTTCACCCTGTGCCGATGCTCCTGGGTAGCCCCCCGTGCCGCCGGCCGCCACCACGGCGAAGGCGGCCCCCTTCCCTTGTGGTGGCAACAACTCCAGGCTCGCCCCGAAGGCGCGCAGCATCGACTGGGCGATGGTCAGGCCGAGCCCCGTTCCTCCCCGCTCCCTCGCCGTGGTGAAGAAGGCATCGAAGACGCGCGCCCGGTTGGACTCGGAGATGCCCTTCCCATCGTCCCGCACCAGAACCCGCGCCCTCCCCTCGCCCACCGCATCCGCCTCCAGCCACACACACACACCTTCTCCGCCATGCTGCGAGGCGTTGGTGATGAGCTGCCAGACGATGTCCTCCAGCACCTCGGCGGGCAGGCCCAGCCGGAGCCCCGAGGGGACGGTGCCCACCTCCACGGAGAGACCCTGGGCCCGGGCGCGCTCCGCGAGCGAGGCCAGCAACGGAGCCAACCCGGTGCTCGCGGGACGGGCCACCAGCGAGTCCGCGCGGGCCAGCTCCAGCAACCGCTGCACCAGCCGCGTGAGGCGCCGGGCGTCCGCGTCGATGTTGGAGAGGAAGCGCTCGCGCTGCGCGGGAGACATGGCATCGGCGCTGTCGCGCAGCAGCTCCACCGCGCCCTGGATGGAGGCGAGCGGCGTCTTGAACTCGTGCGACACGTTGGCCGCGAACGAACGGATGTACTGATTGCGGTCCCTCAGCGCGGTGGCCATGCCGGCCAGGGACTCGGAGAGCTCGGCGAGCTCCTCCACCACCGGGCGCGACACGGGGACGAAGCCCTCGGGGGCGCTGGTGGCGATGGCCCGCGTCTGCCGGACGAGGGCCCTCACCGGTCGTACCACCAACGTGGCCGCGGCCAGCGACATCAGCGCCACCACGGCCACCAGCACCAGCGCGGTGGCGGTGAGGTTCCAGCGGTCGGCGTAGACCGCCTTGGCGAACGTCATGGGCGTGCGGGAGAGGACCACCGCGCCCCAGACACGCTCTCCCTCGAGGATGGGCAGCACCACGGTCACCCGGACGCCGGTGTCACGGCTGAGGGACGCGAGCGGAGCGTCCTCGGGGTCCGCGAGGCGCCGGCGCAGCACGCCGCCGTGCTCTCCGCGCAGGGCGCGCTGCACCTCCTCGCGGGCCACCAGCGAGGTCCCCAGACCCGAGGAGCTGCTGGCCACCACCACGCCCTGGGTGTCCACCACGCGGATGCCGGCCAGGGTGGAGCGCGCCACCTGGATGAGCAGCGGTGAGAGCCGCTCGCCCGCGTGAAGCGCGCGGGGCTCGGCGGGGATGGCGGAGAGCGGAGGCTCCTCCACGGCGGGGAGCACCTTGGACGAGGCCCGGAGCGACGGGAGGATGGGCCGCAGGTGCGAACCACTGGGGCCCGGGAAGGGCCAGGGAGCGAGGCGGCCCACGCCGTAGGGCTCGGTCCCCACCTGTTCGCGCAGCAGCTCGCGGTACACCTCGGTCACCACGACGCCCTGGGCGATGAGCTCGGTCTCCGTCTGGCGGATGAGCTGATCGTCGTAGACGCGGACGAGCGACAGGCCGAGCAGCGCGAGCATGGGGGCGCCGAGGCCCACCGCCGCGAAGACCATCCACAGGCGCGGGCGGGCGCGCTTGCGTTCAGGGGATGGCGAGCCGGTAGCCAAGACCATGGACCGTCTGGATGACTTCGCCTCCAGCGGCGGCGAACTTCTGCCGGATGTGACGCACGTGGCTGTCGATGGTGCGATCACTCACCACGACGTCCTCGTAGACGCGCGTCATCAGCTCGTCCCGGGTGAAGGCCTTGCCGGGGGCGCGGAGGAGCGCGGCGAGCAGGTGGAACTCGGTGACCGTGAGCACCACCTCGCGCTCGTTCCAGTAGGCGCGCCACAGGTCGAGATCCAACCGCAGGGGTCCACGCCGCAACACCTGGGACGCGGATGCGGGGGCGACGGGGCTCGCGGGAGCACGGGCGCGCCGCAGCACGGCCTTGACGCGTGCGACCAGCTCGCGCGGGCTGAACGGCTTGGTGAGGTAGTCGTCGCCACCCAGTTCCAGACCCAGGATGCGGTCCACCTCATCGTCTCGCGAGGAGAGGAACACGATGGGGATCTCGTGGGAGCGGCGTACCTCGCGGCACATCTCCAGCCCGTCCATCTCGGGCATCATGATGTCCAGGACGATCAACGCGGGCACGGAGCGGCGCACCTGCTCCAGCCCCGCGCGCCCGTTGGAGGCCTGCTCCACATGGAAGCCCGCCTGCCCGAGCGCGAAGCCCACCACCTCGCGCAGGTGCGGATCATCATCGACGACCAGGATGGAGGCTCGTTCGGTCACGGCTCCCGGAGCCTACCTCCGGACGCGTCAGAGGTGCCAGCTACAGTGGAAGTCCCCATCGGAGGCGCTGATGACGGCCACGCTGCTGGTGTTGCTGCTGCTCTCCCAGTCGGACAGCGCTGAACGGGAGACGCGGCAGAGGGCCGTCTCGGCCCAGTTGGCGTTTCGCGGTGCCCTTCGCGAAGTGTCCGGCTCCACCCGCCGCATTTCCGGCGAGCTCGCCCGGCTCAAGGCCAGTAGCCGGGGCCTCGCCAGCGGCAACGGTGTCTTCCTCCGCTACGCCGACTACGGCGTCACGCAACTGCGGTGGATGGAGGCCCAGCTCGCCGCCGCCACCCGGCTGGCCAACGCTGCTTCGGAGGTGGAGGACCCGGACATGCAGCTCGCCCTGTTGCGCGTGGCCGGCCCGCGACTGGAAGCCGCCATGGTGGGCTCGCTCCTACTCGCCGTCTGGCTCGACTTCCTCAACCTCGCCGACGTCGCGCTCAGGCAACAGCTCCACCCCGTGGAGACGCTCTTCGCGGACATGTGGCGCAGGCAGGAGATGCTCGAGCCCACCATGACAGCGCTCTCCTCTCGGGAGCACGGACAGGTGGAGGCCGCGGCACAAGACGTGCCCCCGCTGGTAGGCCATCTCACGAGCGAATTCGCGGCCACCGTGGAGAGAATGCGCGTGGCGGCGGAGAACCTCCAGAAGGTGCTGCTGCTCAAGGAAGCCATCGAGACCGTCACCATGCTGTCGACGATGAGGCTCTCGCTACCCTCGATGCATCCATCCGCTCCCACCCTGGTTGGCATCGGCCTGGCGGTAGGCGGCGACGGCGTGATGATGGGCACGCGGATCGTCGTGTCCGCCGAGTGGGTGGAACTGGTGCGCCACCTGGTGCGCGCGGGCGTCCTCTCTCTGCCCGTCGTCAGCGCCGCCGTGCGGATTCAGGCAGGACAGGCGATGCTGGCGCGGGCACACGGCGAACTGCCGCGGGGTGTGCGCGAGGCGCTTGGAGATGGGCCCAAGGTGAGGGCCATGCACGAGACGGGTAAAGCAGGGGCTGGCATGTCCGAGCCACCGCGGCACCACGTCCTGCCCAAGGAGTTCCGCGAGTGGTTCGAGAAGCGAGGCTTCACCGGCGAGATGGACGTTGACCAGTTCTGCGTCAAGCTGGAGCGGGCGCACCACGAGGCCATTCACGGCGGTGGGAACTGGAAGCTGGGACGCACATGGCCGGGTGAATGGAACCGGATGATCATGAAGGCGCTCCAGGACGCTGAGCTCAGGCTAGGTCGACTGTTGACGCGGAACGAGGTGCTGGACATCGTCGCGGAGCGTATGAAGGTGTACAAGATCCCGATGAATTTCACGCCCTGGGGTGGACAATGAGCGAGGACCGTTCCTGGGAGGGCAATTGGAAAGTCCGTTTGTACGAGCGGGTTCGCGAGCGCGGCTACGATTCGCTCACCGCCTTCGCCGAGGCGCGCCCTACCGCTTCGCTGGTGACACTGGCCGAGGAGCTTGGTCCGGACGATGTCGCCGGCGTGCAGGTATTCAGTGGACTGGTGGCTGAAGCGGAGCGGAACCATCAGGTCACACGCCTGGTGCGCGGACAACTCGTGCGAGAACTGTGCGCGTGTCTCCCAAACGGCTGGCCGGCTGTCCTTGACGACGCAAACCGTTTCAAGGTCGCCAAAGCACTCGGGTTGTGGAGTTCCTTTACCCCAACAACCCATGAGGAGCGTGTGAGGAGGGTTGGCGACGCGCTCCTCGCCACGCCACCGCCCCCCGGTTGGCGCCCCCTTGGACCCGACGACGAGTTGCTGCTCACGCTTTTGCCTGATGAGGAAGCTTGAACGGCGCCCTTTACTTGATTCGTCAGCACCGCCTGATGGCTCCCAGAGGACCATGAGCGGCGGACGTGCCTGGCAGGGCAACGTGAAGGCGCGCCTGTATGAGCGGGTCCGCGAGCGCGGCTATGATTCGCTCACCGCCTTCGCCGAGGCGCGCCCTGCCGTCCCTTTGTATTTGCTGGCCGAGGAACTGGGCAATGACGACGTTGCCGCCGTGCAGGTGTTGAGCGGGTTGCTCGCTGAGGCCGAGCAGAGCAAACGGGTCACGCGCTTTGTGCGCGACGTGCTCGTGCGCGAACTGTCCGAGAGTCTCCCGAACGGCTGGCCGGCCGTTCTGGACGATGAAAATCGTGGAGAGGTTGCCTTGGCGCTCGGCACGTGGACTGCCTATACCCCAACAACCCATGAGGAGCGCGTAAGGAGGGCTGGCGACGCGCTCCTCGCCGCGCCACCGCCCCCCGGCTGGCGCCCCATGGGGCCCGACGACGAGTTGCTGCTCACGCTTCTGCCCGACGAGGAGGTCTAGCCTTGAGCCCTGGTCGAGCCGGGCCTCACGGCCCGTGAGGGCGCTGCGCGGCGCCCCCTGGTTTGTTAGGGTGCCGCCGGTTCTTCCTCCTGGTCCGGCACCGTCCCGGCGCAACGCGTCCGTGGCTGGCTCCTGGCCGAAGCAGAGACGCTCTCCCGATGACCGCAGGACCCGACCTGTTCGCCGCTTCCGTCGATGTGAACCGCTTCGCGCCGCTCGCCGAGCGTATGCGCCCGCGCACACCCGATGAGTTCATCGGGCAGTCCCACCTGCTCGGCCCTGGCGCCCCCTTGCGCCAGCTCATCGAGCGCAAGGCGCTCGTCTCCTCCCTGTTCTGGGGACCTCCGGGCGTGGGGAAGACCACGCTCGCGCGCATGCTGGCGGCGGGCGTCGACGCGGAGTTCGTCATCCTCTCGGCGGTGTCCGATGGCATCCCCCGCATCCGGGAGGTGGTGGCCGAGGCCGAGCGCCTGCGCAACCAGTACCACCGGCGGACGGTCGTCTTCGTGGATGAGATCCACCGCTGGGCGAAGAACGTCCAGGAGCAGGCCCTGCCCCACGTCGAGAGCGGTCTTCTGCTCCTCCTCGGGGCGACGACCGAGAACGTCAGCTTCGAGGTGAGGCCCGCCCTCATCAGCAGGTGCCGCGTCTTCCAGCTGCGCGAGCTCACCCCCGCGGACATCCGGACCGCGCTCTCGCGTGCGCTCACCGATGAGAAGCGGGGGCTCGGCGCCCGGCGGCTGACGGCGAGCGACGAGGCGCTCACCGTGCTGGCGGAGGGAAGCGGGGGCGACGTGCGCAAGGCGCTGGGGGCGCTGGAGCTGGCGGCCCAGCTCACCGCCGATGGCGCGGAGATCACACGGGAGATCGCCGTCCAGGGGATCGGCACACGCCTGTCGAGGCACGACAAGGATGGGGATCAGCACTTCGACCTCCTGAGCGCCCTCCAGAAGTCGTGCAGGGGGTCCAACGCCCAGGGGGCCATCTTCTGGGCGGCGAGGCTGCTCCAGGCGGGGGATGACGTGGCGCTGTGGCGCCGGCTCAAGGTGATCGCCGTGGAGGACGTGGGGCTGGCGATGCCCGAGGCCATCAACATCGTACGCTCGTGCGAGGAGAGCTACTACTCCGTGGGAATGCCGGAGGGGCGCATCTTCGTCGCCCATGCCACCCTCACCCTGGCCACGGCGAAGAAGAGCAACCGGGCCTATCAGGCCATGGATGCGGCGCTGGCCGCGGTGGAAGCCCACCCCAACGCGGCCCCACCGCTCCACCTGCGCAACGCCCCCACCGAGCTCATGAAGGAGCTGGGGTACAAGCAGGGCTACCAGCCGCCGTGGAACTACAAGGACCACTACGCGCCCGGGCAAACGTACCTGCCCGAGCCGCTGGAGCGCTCCATCTTCTACCGACCCAGCAAGGAGGGCCACGAGGCGGAGATCCACGAGCGGATGAGCCACTGGTGGCGCGAGGACAAGGCGTCCCGGGGGGAGTGAGCCCGCGGTGCGAGGCGAATCAGACCGGGTTCAGCTCGGCGGAACGCAGTTCCAGCTCGCGCACGGCGAAGTCGATGAAGGCACGGATCCGGGGTGTCTCCCGGAGATCGGCGTGGACCCCCAACCGGACCGGCATGACCGGTCCAGGCCGAGGCGTTTCGAGGCGCTGGAGCATGGGCCTGCGGTCCACCAACGCGCGAGGCAAGGACGCGAACGCTTCGCCTGCTTCGACGACCGCGAGCTGCGATCGGACGCTGTTCGTTCGCAGAATCGCCCGGGCCTCGGGCGCGAGCGCCCGCAGCCACCGGCCCGGTGCCCAGTCGGGCCCTGCCTGAAGGGTGACGACCGCATGGCCGGCGCAACCCGTCGAGAAGTCCGGAGGGCCGTGTTTCTTCAAATACCCGGCCGAGGCGTAGAGGCCATACGCCACATCGGCGACCTTGCGCTCGACGAGGTCCTCCTGTTCGAACGACCCGAAGCGGAAGGCGACATCCGCATCGCGGCGGGACAGATTGAAGCGGCGCGCTTCGTTGATGAGCTCGAGGGTCACCAGCTTGTGCTGCCCGCCAAACTTCGCCAGGAGCGGTGCCACCACATAGTCCCCGAACCAACCGATGCTGGTGACGGTGATCTCCCCCTGCAGGCCCGAATCGCGCGCGGCGATCCTACGCTCGACGGCCAGGGAGCCCTCCTCCATGCGGTCGAGCCCTTCGACGAGGGCCGCGCAGAGCGGGGTTGGAGAGAGCCCATTCGCTCCGCGCTCGAACAACTTGACGCCGATGCGGCGCTCGAAACCATCGAGCCGGCGGCTGACGGTCGGCTGGGTCGTCCCCAAGGCCCGCGCGGCCGCGCTCAGGGAGCCATGCCGGGTCACGGCGAGCACGATCCTCAAGTCATCCCAATCCATGGGTGATTCGACCTCCCCTGCCCCGGCGGGCATTCTATACGTTTTCGTATGGGGGCTCTCTGGAATCGTTGGCTGCCACGGTGGGGATTGACCCTCATATTGAGGGTGAACAAAGGGTGCGATAACCCATTTCCGTATGGGCCGCCCTACATACCAGGAGAACTCCGATGTCATTCGTCCTCGTGGACCAGGTCATCGACCGTGCACTCGCGGAGAAGCGGATCGTTGGAACCGTCGTTCTCGTCGCGCGGGACGGCCAGGTCGTCTACCGGCGCGCCGCCGGCTTCGCCGATCGTGAGGCGGACCGGCCCATGCGGGAGAACGAGCTGTTCCGGTTGGCCTCCGTCACCAAGGCGATCGTGTCCGTCGCCGCCCTGGCACTCATCGAACGGCACCAGCTCCAGCTCGAGGAGCCGGTCACGAAGTGGCTCCCGGACTTCCGTCCGAAGCTGGAGGATGGCCGCGAACCCGTCATCACCGTGCGCCAGCTCCTGACCCATACCGCGGGCCTGACCTACGCCTTCAGGGAGCCGGAGCACGGGCCGTATCACCGTGCCAGGGTGTCCAACGGACTCGACGAGCCCGGGCTCTCCATGGAGGAGAACCTCCGGCGGATCGCGTCGGCGCCACTGTCATACCCGCCCGGAACGAGCTGGGGCTATTCCGTTGCCACCGATGTCCTGGGAGCCGTCATCGCTCGTGCGGGTGGCGCTCCGTTGCCCGAAGTGGTCGAACACCTCGTCACCCGGTCTCTTGGCATGTCGGACACGGGCTTCGGCGTCAAGGATGCCACCCGGCTCGCGGAGCCCTACGCGGATGGACACCCCGAGCCGGTGCGGATGGGCGAATCGTACACCCTGCCCAGCCGCGCCAGCACGCTCACGTTCGTGCCCGGCCGGGTCTTCGACCCGCGCTCCTTTCCCTCTGGAGGAGGCGGCATGGTGGGCTCGGCGGGTGACATCCTGAAGTTCCTGGAGACGCTGCGGACGGGCGGTGCACCGGTGTTGGCGGCGGCCTCCGTCGAGCAGCTGACCACCGTTCATGTCGGCCCGGAAGCCGAGTCCTGGGGGCCCGGCTGGGGCTTCGGCCTCGGCGTGGGGATCCTCGTCGACCCGGTGAAGGCCAGGAGCCCGCAGTCGGCCGGGACCTGGCAATGGGGCGGCGGCTACGGCCATACCTGGTTCGTCGATCCGAAGCACCGCCTGACGGCCGTGGCGTTCACCAATACAGCGACGGAAGGCGCGTTCGGGACCTTCCCCATCGCCGTCCGCGATGCCATCTACTACGGTTCGAGGGCCTGATCCTCTAGGAGATGGAGGCGAGCAGCCTGTCGAGCGCGGCATAGCTCTGGTTGAGACCCTCCTCCATTCCCGAGCCCATCATTCCGTCCCGATCCTCCTGGGTGAGGAAGAGAGACGTGTTGATGAGCCGGGTGCGCCCGCCGTCGAGCGCCTCGAGCGTGATGCTGTCCACCGACACGTGCCCCGGCATGCCGTCCCACTCGAACGTGCTCTCGAGGCGCTCGGGCGGCTTCACCTCGCGATAGCGGCCCTCGAACCCATGAACACCCTCGGGGCCGTGCTCGACGAAGCGCCAGTGGCCGCCTCGCTGAACCTCCAGGCGCTCGATGACCAGCTTGTTACCTCGGCCCCACCATTGCGCGACCAGGTCCGGATCCGTCATGGCCAGCCACACGCGCTCGCGGCTCGCGTTGAAGATTCGTTCGATCCGGATTTCCCGCTCGGTCGGAGTGGTCACGCTCGTCTGCTGCGTCTCTGTCTGCATGACGGCCGTCCTTTCGTCGTGCCTTCCATACGTAAGGATGGGCACGCACGATTCTCGATCTCCGCCCGGCGTCACCGGAAGCCCCCGCCCGGCTACCTGGGGGGCCCTCCGGACCGGGGCAGCCTCGGTGAGCCGGTTTGTCTCCGCCTCGGAGCACCACCAACTTCGGCCGGGAAGGAGGTCGCCTCATGATGCGTCGAATCGCGGTGTGTCTCGTCTCGCTCGTGCTCACCTCGCCCGTCTGGGCCCAGGATCAGGAGCACAAGGACTCCCCACCCGCCACGGGTGGTTCGGGCATGCCCATGGACATGTCCAAGATGGGTCCGTGGACCCGCAAGCCCACCAACGAAGCGCAGACCCGAAAGGAGATCGAAGCCTGGGTCAAGGAAGGCGATGCCATCATGAAGCGGCGCGACTTCGAGGCGGATATCGCCCGGGCCGACTTCCCGATCTACATGGCGACCGACAACAGCAAGGGCATTCCGAGCACCGAGACGTACGACCGGCAGAAATACGTGGAGATGGTGAAGCCCATGTTCGAGCAGATGCCCGCGGACATGCAGGCGAAGCACAAGCTCGACATCACCGTGTTGTCTGACTCGCTCGTCGTCCTCGAGGATGACTTCACGCTGACCATGGGGGGGCAGAAGTACTCCGGCAAGAACGCCGGGCTCCTCGTGAAGCGGGATGGCCAGTGGAAGTGGAAGGCGTTCTTCGAGGCGGGCTGGGGTGACATGCCGCCGCCCGCCGCGGTCGGCGGCTCCGGTATGCAGGAAGATCCGGAGAAGCCTCAGTAAGGTCGAGCAGTCACGGACACCACCCGGAGCATGCCGTGGTGAACCCCAAGTAGCAGTGGCCCACGGGGGCCTACACCCCCCCGCCGCGCCTCGGAGCCGAGCGGCCTGGGCAAAGGCGCGCTCGAACGTGAATGAATCCGGGCGGGTGCACTGTTCACGGCCGAACGCGTACAATTTGACCACCGGCGCGACGACGTCATGGGGACCGGTTCGCGCCCACGGGTGTGCTCATCCATGTTGGATATTCCGGGGTATAGGGTTCTTGGGACCATCCGTGCGACGGGCTCGAACGCCCTGTTTCAGGCGGTGCGTGAGGCGGATGGCCTGCCCGTCATCATCAAGACCCCCATGGTGGCCTCGCCCGGCCGCACGGAGAACGAGCGATATCGGCGCGAGTTCTCCATCCTGCAGCGGCTGAAGGACGTGCGGGGCGTGGCCAGGCCCTATGCGTACGAACGGCTCGGCGAGCGACCCCTGCTGTTGCTGGAGCGGGTGCAGGGCCAGACCCTCTCCGAGTCCACGGGCCAGCCCCTGGAGCCCGCCCGGTTCTTGAACCTGGCCCTCTCCCTGGTCTCCACCCTGGGCGAGGTCCACGGCCGCAACGTCATCCACAAGGACATCAAGCCCTCCAACATCATCGTGGAGCCCTCGGGTGACGCACGGCTCATCGACTTCGGGGTGGCCACGCTCCAGAAGGTGGAGCACCTGGACGCGGCCCCGACACACCTGGTGGAAGGGACTCTGGCCTACATGTCGCCGGAGCAGACGGGGCGGATGAACCGGGCGGTGGACTACCGCACGGACTTCTACTCGCTGGGGGTGACCTTCTACGAGCTGCTCACGGGGCGTCGCCCCTTCCAGGGGAAGGATGCGCTCGAGTGGTTCCACGCCCATATGGCGCAGAGGCCCCGGCCGCCGCACGAGCTGAACGCGCAGGTGCCCCCGGCCTTGTCCGCCCTCGTCCTCAAGCTGCTGGCGAAGGTGGCCGAGGAGCGGTACCAGAGCGCCGAGGGCCTCCAGGCCGATCTGGAGCGCTGCCGCCAGGCGCTGAGCCAGGGAGTGCAGGAGGCGTTCACGCTGGGTACGCAGGACACGCCCAACCGCTTCCAACTGCCGCAACGGCTCTACGGACGTGAGGTGCAGGTGTCCACCCTGCTCGAGGGCTTCGAGCGGGTGGCGGGCACGGGCAAGCCGGAGCTGTTCCTCGTCAGCGGGTACTCGGGCATCGGCAAGTCCTCCGTGGTGAACGAGCTGCACAAGCCCGTGGTCCAGCGCCGCGGCTTCTTCCTGAGCGGCAAGTTCGACCAGTTCCAGCGGGACATTCCCTACGCCACCCTGGCGCAGATCCTCCGGGGTCTGGTGCAGCAGTTGCTCGCCGGGAGCGAGGAGGAGATCGCCCGGTGGCGCCAGCAGGTGAACCAGGCCTGGGAGGGCCAGGGTCAGCTGCTCGTGGACCTGGTGCCCCAGCTGGAAGTGCTGGTGGGCCCGCAGCCCGCGCTCCAGGAGGTGCCCCCTGGCGAGGTGCAGAACCGCTTCCATCGGGTGGTCCGCCAGTTCCTCTCGGTGTTCGCCACCCTGGAGCACCCCATGGTGGTGTTCCTGGACGACCTGCAGTGGGCGGACCTGGCCAGTCTGCATCTCCTCTCGCAGCTGCTGTCGCGGCCGGAAACCCTCCCGGTGCTGTGGATTGGCGCCTACCGGGACAATGAGGTGGGTCCCTCCCACTCGCTCATCTCCGTGTTGGACGAGGTGCGCAAGGCGGGAGCACGAATGACGGACATCCGCCTGGAGCCGCTGAGCGTGGCCCAGGTGGAGCACCTGGTGGCCGACACGCTGCCGGGCGCGGAGCGGGAGGTGGTCGCCCCCCTCTCGGCGCTGGTGCACGAGAAGACGGGGGGCAACCCCTTCTTCCTGCTGCAGTTGCTGGTGGCGATCCACCAGGATGGCCTGCTGATGCGCGAGCCCGGCGGAGGCTGGCGGTGGGACGCCGAAGGGGTGCGCGCCCGGGGCTATTCGGAAAACATCGTCGACTTCATGGTGGGCAAGCTGCGTCAGCTTCCCCCGGGCACGCAGCGCCTGCTGCAACTGGCGGCGTGCGTGGGCAACGTCTTCTCCCTCCAGATGTTGGGCACCCTCGCCGGCCTGTCCGCGGAAGGAGAGGTGGAGCAAGGTATCGAGCCCGCGCTCCAGGAAGGCATGCTGGTGCGCGCCGGCCCGGCGCGGTACCGCTTCCTCCATGACCGCATCCAGCAGGCGGCCCATTCCCTCCTCTCCGAGTCCGAGCGCAAGGCGGCCCACCTGCGCATCGGCCGGCTGCTGCTCGAGAGCCTCTCCCAGGAGCAACTGCGCGAGTCGCTCTTCGACGTGGTGAGCCAGCTCAACGCCGGGGTGGAGCTGATGGAGGACCCCGCGGAGCGCCACCACCTCATGCAGCTGAACACCGAGGCGGGCTTCAAGGCCAAGGCCGCGATGGCGATCCGCCCGGCCATCACCTACTTCTCGGCGGCCTTCGCGCTCATTGCGGGAGACCCCTGGGAGACGGATCCCGAGCTGGCCTTCAAGCTGCAATTCACCCAGGCGCGCTGTGAATTCATGCACGGCAACATCGCCGAGGCGCGCCGCCGGGCCGAGGAGCTCCTCCCCCGGGCCCGCGCCCGTGCGGACTCCGTGGCCATCCACCTCCTGAGGATGGACGTCCACTTCGCCATGGGCGAGAGCCAGCGGGGTCTGACCTGCATGCGGGAGTGCCTGGCCGTGCTGGGCATGCCGCTCTCGCAGAACCCCACCTGGGAGGAGGCGGTGGCCGCCCATGAGGAGGTGTGGGCCTTGTTGGGGGAGCGTCCCATCGAGAGCCTCATCGACCTGCCCCCCATGACCGACCCGGAGGTGAAGCTGGCCATCAGCACCCTCCTGGAGTTCTACCCGACCGCGTACGCCACCAACCACCACCTGTTCATCATCATCCTGAGCCGGATTGTCACCCTCTCCATCCGGCACGGCTTCGTGGATGCCGCCACGCCGGGATATGGCTGGTTCGGCTTCATCAGCAGCTCGTACTTCAAGCGGTACCGGGAAGGCCTTGCCTTCTCCAAGCTCGCCCTCGAGTTCGTCGAGCGCTACAACCTGTCCGCCCACCGGGGGCGGGTTCTCTACTGCATGCAGTTCTGCAGCTATTGGACCCAGCCCCTGCCCCGAGCGCAGGAGTTCGTCCTCCATGCCTTCCACCACGCGCTTCAGGTGGGGGACATCCTGGGCGCCGCCTACAGCAACTGGTACATCGTCTACAACCGTCTCTTCATGGGGCACCACCTGGAGGAGGTCTACCGGGAGTCGCTCGTGCGCGGCGAGTTCCTGAGCAAGACGGGGATCCAGGAGCCCCAGGACTATGTCCTGCTGGATCAACGCTACGTGCAGAACATGCGCGGGCACACCCACTCGTTCGGCACGCTGAACGGGGACGGCTTCGATGAGAAGACCTTCGAGGCGCAGCTCCCCAAACGCCAGGCGACCCTGAAGAGCAACTATTGGCTCGCCAGGCTCCAGTCGAAATTCATGTGCGGTGCCTACGCGGAGGCCCGGGAGGCCGCGGACAAGACGGCCGAGTTCCAGTGGGTCATCCAGGGCACCCTCCCCCACTGCGTCTTCCACTTCTACCGCGCCCTGGCCCTGGCGGCGTGCTTCGAGGAGGCCTCGCCCGAGGAGCAGCAGCGGCTCCTCGAGGCCATCCAGTCGCATCGGCAGCAGCTCGCGGAGTGGGCAGGCAGCTGCCCCGAGAACTTCCACGCGCTCGAGCGGCTGGTCTCCGCGGAGCTGGCCCGCCTCTCGGGACGGTCCGAGGAGGCCACGCGCGCCTATGAGGAAGCCATCCGCTCCGCCCGGGAGAATGGAGCCACCCACTTCGTGGGACTGGCCAGCGAGCTCGCCGCGAACTTCTGGCGCACCCGGCAGGCGCCCATCGTCGCGCATGCCTTCGCGCGTGAAGCCCGGGCGGCGTACCGGCAATGGGGCGCCCTGGGCAAGGTCCAGCACCTGGAGTCCCTCTGGCCACACCTCGCCTCCGCCGCCGCCTCCTCCTCGGACACCCAGGATGCCCTGACCACCAGCAGCACGAACTCGACCCACATCGACGCGCTCACGGTCGTCAAGGCCCAGCAGGCCGTCTCCAGTGAGATCGTCCTGGATCGGCTGGTCACCACGCTGCTGCGCGCGGCCATCGAGAACGCGGGTGCCCAGCGAGGCGCCCTGCTGCTGCCCGACGGCGACACACTTTCGGTGGCCGCCATCTCCGATACGTCATCGGAGGGAGCGGCCCCCGAGCTTCCGTGGACGCTCCTCGCCTATGTCCGGCGCACACGGGAGCACGTGCTCATCGGCGATGCCTCCAAGCCCCATCCCTTCTCGTCCGATGCGAACCTGGTTCACAGTGGAGCGCGCTCGGTGTTGTGCCTGCCCCTGTTGAGGCAGGAGCAGTTCTCCGGAGTGCTCTACCTGGAGAACAACCTGGCCACCGACGCCTTCAGCCCCACGCGCCTGGCGCTCCTGGGTCACATTGCCTCCCAGGCCGCCATCTCCATCGAGAACGCGCGGCTCTATGAGGACGTCCAGCGCGCCAGGGCGGAGCTACACCGGGCCAATGAAGAGCTGGAGCACCGGGTGGAGGAGCGCACGCGCGAGCTCAAGCAGGCGCAGGCCCGCCTGGTGGATACCGCTCGCGAGGTGGGCATGGCCGAGGTGGCCTCCAACGTCCTGCACAACGTGGGCAATGTGCTCACCAGCGCCGTCGTCAACCTGGAGGTCATGCGTAGAGCCGTGGGCTCCTCTCGTGTGGGCCGCCTGAAGCTGGCCGCGAACCTGCTGCAGGAGAACCGGGCGGGCCTGGCGGACTTCCTCGCCGAGGGCGCTCGCGGCGGCCACCTGCCGGACTACCTCTCCGCTCTCGCTGACGAGCTGGTGCTCGAGCAGACACGCCTCATGGATGACATGGATGCCATGGGCCGTCACGTCGAGCACATCCGCACCATCGTCCAGGTTCAGCAGACGTACGCCAGGACCACGCTCATGACGGAGGAGTGCGACCTGGCCCACCTCGTCGACGATGCCCTGCGCATCCAGATGCCCGCCCTGCGGCGCCACGGTGTGTCCGTCCACCTCGAGCGCGCTCCCGTCCCCAAGGTGAAGGTGGACAAGCACAAGGTGCTGCAGATCCTCATCAACCTGCTCAGCAATGCCAAATACGCGCTGGACTCGAAGCCCGAGGGACAGCGCAACATGTGGGTGAAGCTGAGCGCGGAAGGGCCGGTGGCTCGCATCCAGGTGGTGGATGATGGGGTGGGAATCGCTCCAGAGGTGAAGGGGAAGCTCTTCTCCCATGGCTTCACCACCCGCAAGGACGGCCACGGCTTCGGCCTGCACTCCAGCGCCCTGGCGGCTCAGCTGCTCAAGGGCAGCCTCACCATCGACAGCGAGGGACCCGGCAAGGGCGCCGTGACCACGCTGGAGCTTCCTCTCTCCTCGAGCTAGTGGAGTGTCCACGAAGTTCGTGGACATAGTCGTGTTGCGCATGCTCCCTCTCCCTCTGGGAGCTGAGCATTAGTCACATTTTCAGGCCCAGCTCCTGGAGACGCTGGAGGTCATCGGCGATGATGGCCAGGGTTTTGAGACCACGGCCGATGGTGATTGAGCCGGGCGGACCTCCTGAGGATTTGG